>NC_017243.1:0-660957 GCF_000223215.1 Brachyspira intermedia PWS/A | reverse complement strand
GGGAGTTGTAGTTTATAATGAGTCTAAATGGTATTTCCCTGCTGATGTATTAGATATATTGAATAAATAATTATATTTTTCATATTTATAAGCGGGACTGTTTTTACAGTTTCGCTTTTTTATTTTTAACAATTTTTATTAAAAGGTATTCTACTATATGACTAAACAACTATATTTTGTCAAATATTAGCCATATGGGCTTTCCGCACGGTACCGCAAATTATTATGTATAGTCAACTATACGTGCGGCTGATTACTTATTAATATACAAAAGTTAATAATTTATATTACATATAAAACAAAGTTAGTATTATTTAATACTAATTTTAT
This sequence comes from Brachyspira intermedia PWS/A, assembly GCF_000223215.1. Taxonomy (NCBI): domain Bacteria; kingdom Pseudomonadati; phylum Spirochaetota; class Spirochaetia; order Brachyspirales; family Brachyspiraceae; genus Brachyspira; species Brachyspira intermedia. The sequence goes on along the minus strand of NC_017243.1, from coordinate 660,627 downwards.
CCTTGCACTTTAGCGAAGCGTGCCGACGAAGTCCACCTCGCGAAGCGTGCCTTTGGCAGGTGTCGGCAGCAACTTTGACGCTGTCCGCCCCGCTGTGCGTGCCTACGGCAGGTGTGCGGCGGGAAAAAGTTGAATAAAAAAATTACAAACTTAAAAATTTTCAGTATATACCTAAACAACTATATTTTGTAAAAAATTATTTTTTTATTTTAAATGCACAATAATATATCTATAATAATTAATTATATATTTAAATGCTTCCATGCCTCATAAAAATGATGAACAGGGCCATGACCTTTACCTACACTGTCAACTTTGGCAGCCTGTAAGGCATTAAATAAATACTCTTTTCCTAATTTTGAAGCCTCAAGAGGAGTTTTACCATGTGCTATATAACTGCATATTGCTGCTGAAAGTGTGCATCCTGTACCATGCGTATTTTTAGTATCTATTCTTAAAGCATCTAAAAACTCTTTGCTTTCTTTATTAATAAATAAATCTCTTGACAATTCACCTTCTAAATGTCCGCCTTTAAGCATAACATTTTTTGCCCCCATATTGAGTATATCATTAGCGGCATCTATCATATCATCATCGGTTTTTATTTTTTTTGAAGTTAAATCCTCAGCTTCAGGTATATTCGGAGTTACAACAGTAGAAATAGGAAGTATATATTTTTTTAAACTGTCAACTGCCTCTTCAAGAAGAAGTCTGTCTCCGCTCTTTGCCACCATTACAGGATCAACTATTATAGGTATGTTCTTAGCATTATTACTCAAAAAATCTGCAACTAATTTTATTATATCGCTATTAAAAAGCATTCCTATCTTTATAGCATCAGGTATAATATCATCAAATATGCATTCTAATTGTTCTTTTATAGCTTTTAATTCTATTTCATAACAGCTTCTTACACCTTGAGTATTCTGCACAGGTAATGCAGTAAGTACGCACATTCCATAACATCCCAAAGCAGAAAAAGTTTTCAAATCTGCCTGTATGCCGGCACCTCCGGAACCATCAAATCCAGCTATTGTTAAAGCCTTTACCATTATCAAAAACTCCTATAATTTATTATGAATTAAGATTATTTTAATTTTTCTATATATTTATCATATATAAATTTACATATCAATTTTGAATTAAATACAGACAAATCAGCGAACTCTCCTATATATTCATTTCCTATTTTTTCTAATATATTAATAGAAAAACTTATTTTATAAGAACTTATGGACATAGAAGCATTTTTTATAACATGTCCAACTTCCAAACTAGCTTCTTCAGGAGGCATAATAAATTTTAAGCCTACAGGCGACATTTCTATTATCATACCATGAAGAATTTGCCTTACACCATCATGTCTAAATACCAATTTAAAATTATCTAAATTGTTTATTACTATATGTTTTAGTTTTTTAGGTTTTACCCCAGCCTTATCTATTAAAACATTGAATCTATTCAAAAAATCTTTTTCATTGAATGGCTTTAATAAAAATCCTGAAACTCCAATCCTCATCATCTTAGTAAAAAACTCTCTAGTAGGATCAGCAACATGAACTATAACATGAACTCCATGATACCTATCATCTAAATAAATTTTTTCAAGTATACTCTCCATTTCCGTATCATTTTCCTCAACCTCTATAATAGCAATAGAAAAAGGAAGTTTACCGAACATACTTAAAATATTATTTTTATCTTTCACAGCCACAACTTCATATCCTGCCGTAATAAGAATACTGATAAAACTGTCCCTTATTTGTAAAGATGAATCATAAACTAATACTCTCATAATATATACCTGAAAATTAATTATATTGTTTTTACATTATATAATAGAAAAAATTAAAATCAATAATATATATAAACTTAATCATAAACTCTAATAAGTAAATAATTTTTATAATATACTTCATAATATATTACATTTGGTATATTATACATTTAATAAAAAGATATTATTATATTTCATTAACAAAAATATACTAAAAAGTTGTTTTTTTTATTTATTATATATAATAAAGAGATGAAAACATCTGGATATAATTTATTTCCGCCCCTTTTAGGGCATATAAAAAATTGGTATAGCCATATTGATAGGATTAAAAATATGGGATTTGAATGGGTGTATATTAATCCTATAACATATCCCGGATTCAGCGGAAGTCTATACGCTACAAAATATTATTATAAATATAACCCTGCTTTTTTCACTAGCTGTGAACAAGAAATTGCTGAAAAAGAGATTAAAGATTTCCTTGCCTATTGTAATAATAAAAATATAAAAGTAATGATAGATTTGGTTATTAATCATTCATCAAAAGACTGTAATTTGACTAATGAACATTTTGAATGGTATAAAACCAAAGACGGGGCTTTGCAATCTCCTGGAGCTTGGGATAATGGAAAATGGATTGAATGGGGCGATTTAGCTATGTTCAACAATAAAAGAGATCCCAATGAAAAAGATGATGAAGAAAACGCTGATAATAAAGATAATAGTGAAGAAGAAAATAATCATGAGATAAATAATAATGAAATATTAAATCCTATATGGTATTACTGGAATGATTTAATAAAACATAATCTTGATTTAGGATTCAGCGGATTCAGATGCGATGCTGCATATAAAGTTCCTAAAGAATTATGGAAATATTTAATAGATAATGCTAAAAAAATAAATAATGAAGTTATATTCTTTGCTGAAAGTTTAGGCTGCTCTATGGAAGATACTAAAAAACTTATAAAGGCAGGTTTTGATTATGTAGCAAGCAGTGCTAAATGGTGGGATTATGAAGGAGAATGGTTTATAGAACAGTATGATCTTGCAAGAGAAAAATGCAAACAAATAGCATTCCCAAGTAATCATGATACTAGAAGACTTATTGAAGAATATGACGGAAATATTTGGAGAGTAAAACAGACTTTCTTGTTTACAGCAATAGTATGCGATATGTGGATGATAACTTTAGGTGATGAGTTCGGATTCTTAAAAAGATGCAATGTTGTGGGTGGAAATGAAAAAGATTATGAAAATATAAACTATGATTTGAGTGAATATATAAAAGATATCACTAATTATATAAATAATAATCCTATACTTGCTAATTGCGGTAAAATAGTTTCTATTGATATAGAAGAAAAAAAGAAACTAGAAAAATTAAAAAAAGAAACCGATACTCATTACGAATATCATGAACATCATGAATATTATCAAGAGCAAGAAAGAAATTATAAAGAAAAAAAAGAAAAAGATCCTTTTAGAAAGTTTTATAAATATAGTTTGGATGAAAATGATAAGCTCTTAATTATAGTTAATATAACTTCTAAAACTAGACAATTAGATACAAAAGAATACGGAATAAAAGAAGATATATCATTTGAAAACAAAATAGAAAATATTACAGAAACTATTGATATATTACCGTATCAATTAAAAATATTCGCTTTATAAGGAAAAATGTATTGGGTATAAAATTATAGGAAGTTTATTTTATGGAAGAGAGAAAATCTATAGACAGTTTTTTTTCAGATTTATCTATGGGGTTGCTTTTTGCTGAAAACACCAATGAAATAGATAGAGTTGTAGATTTATTCTTGGAAAAAACTTGTCAGTACTACGGTTTTGATTGCGGAGAAGTGTATTTTCCTAAAGGGGATTATCTTATACTTAGAGGTGTATATGGAATAGACAGATACTATGTATGTAAAGTTGATTTTCCAATATCTGCCAATCATTGTAAAGATGTATTATATGATCAAAAAGTTTATGTAGGTGAAAATATCAATCATACAAATATGGAAGTTTTTTCAAATTATTCATCTATGTTTGTACTTCCGATATTTTTCTATGCAAATCCTATTGGAGTTGTTCTTTTTAGAAATAGAGAAAATAAAATAGAATTCTATAACTCTATAATTGATGAAATAAAAAATGTTATAGGACACTTTGCTGTATATGCAAATAATGTACTTCAAAGCGTCATATTTGATGATAATGCATACAGAGAATCAATAATAGACATCATAGTAGAAAATACTAATTCATATATAGAACCTGAATTAGCTGAAAAAGTATTTACTCCATTCTTTACAACAAAGAGTCATGGGGTTGGTATAGGACTTGCTATTTCTAAGAGAATAGTAGAAGCACATGGCGGAAGTATGGTTATAAAAAGTGTTAATAGTCCGTCTAAAATAACAACTTTTTTTGTTTCCATACCTGTTAATTTAAATAATTAAAAATCATTTTCCGATAATAATTTAGTGGAGATGAAAATATGGCTAAAATAAGTGAAGCTGCAAAAGCTGATTGCACTAGGATGCAAAATAAATATAAAAATTTACTTGCAGGAATAGAATCAAAACTAGTAAAAGTAGAAAAAGATTTGCTTACTTTGGAAGATAGTTTTGAAATAGCTGCTAAAAAAATAGAAGCGGCTGTACTATACATTCAGGCATCTTCTTACATTGCAACTACTTGTTATATAGCCATAGAATTTATAGATGTCCGTTCTGATAATCAGCTTAATGATGGAAGAAGATACATTAACAAAGCAATTATGCTTTTAGAAGAAGTATTCGGAAATCATACAGATGATTCTCTCTCTTTAAACGAAGAAATACATGAATATTTTAAAGGTAAATTATCAGATGAGTGGAAATATAAATTTATCTGCTCGTTTGGATATGTTATAGACTATTTCAAATATTGTTACGGTGAGAATTCTAAATGGCTTCAAAATTTTGTAGAAATAGAAGCTAGATTTGCTACTATAGGCAAAAATATGATAGACTTCAAAACTTATATTAAAGAATTAAGCCCTGAATTGGAAGGATATAAATTCAGAGTAAAAATGATGGAGTTAGTAAAAAAACTATTAGCTTCTGCCGCTGAACAATACAGAACTAAATATGAACTTCAAGATAAAAGATTAGATGATATGAAAATGGCTTTAAATATCATCGCATCTCTAAGAAGAATACATGTATATTTAAATGAAAATGAAGAATCCGAAGAGAAAAAGAAAATGTATGATCTTTGGAAAAAGAAATTAGATGCTGATATCAAAAAAATGAAATAATATACATACCTTTACAATTTTTTACTTTTTAGTATAATAATAATACTTATGAAAATAAAAATTACTTTGATACTATCTCTTATATTTGTTGTTATTATATTAAAAATAGTAACATTTTCTAAAAACTTTGTAGAAAATTATTATTCTAGATTAATATACAAAAATATTGCTGGTACTATAAACCGCATATCTTCAAATTTTAATTTTTCATTGGGTGAAATACTGCTTTTTTTATTTATAATAGCAGTAATAATTTTTATTGTAATAGCTTTTAAAAAATCTTTTTTCAATGCGGATATAAAATCATTAGCAGATAAAACAAAAACAGCATTAAATTTTTTATATATACTAGCCTGCTCTATGATCGTTATATATATAATATTTCTTTTAGTATGGGGATTAAATTATCATAGAGTACCTTTAATAGAAAATTATCCGCCAAGAGAAATAAATAATGATGATATATATTTATTGGCTGATACTCTTATAAAAAATATAAATAGTATAAAAGATGAAATGAAGTATAAAGAAGTTAATACCAATTATCAGGCTTTAAATAGAATGATAGAATCTGAATATAATAAAGTATTTGAGGATTTTGAGTTTTTAAATATGCATTATTCAAAAACAAAGCCAATAATGATATCAAAATTGTTTTTACATCTTCAAATAACAGGAATATATTCTCCTTTTACTTCTGAGGCAAATGTAAATATACTCATTCCAAGCATATCAATACCTTTTACAATAGGACATGAAATGGCTCATCAAATAGGCATAGCTTATGAAGATGAGGCTAATTTTATATCATATGTAGCCTGCTCTAAACATACAGATCCATTTGTAAGATATTCAGGTAATTTTGAGGCACTTTTATATGTTTTGGGTGAATTAAAAAGAGATGAAAATTATGCTCATTTGATGGCAAATTTAAATAGCGATACCAAAGAAGAAATAAAAAAATATTATGAGTTTTGGCAGCAGTATATGGGAAATCTTTCCAAAGTAAGCCAAAAAGTTAATGATACATATCTTAAAGCAAATAGCCAAGATGACGGAATAAAAAGTTATTCAAGGGTTGTTAAACTATTAGTATTATACCATAATATTAACCCTCAATAAAATTTAAAGTTTTACGATAATAAAACTGCATATATAATTTATAACTAACAAATAGGATATTTTACATGCGTTTAGATGAACCGCCTTATTTTTATCAATGCAAAAAATGCAAAAGAAGATTCACTGTAAGAAGAAAAAAACATACTATAAATTTACTTATAATAAAACTTAATAAACAGAAATGTCCATATTGCAAAAGCTCAAGAACAAGAAATATTGATGATATTGTAAAAGCAATATAATATAAACAATATCAAAATTTATTAATTTTTTATATTTTTAATCTTAATATTCATATTACAAATAATAATTGCCTATTGAATTATTATAATATTTGATATATAAATCAATTATAGGCGGTATTATTTTATGAATGAAGAACTAAATAATAAAGAATTAAATAATAATGAAACACTAATCAATGATGATGACTCTTTCCCTGAAATTGAAATATATGTCAATAAAAAAAAATTATCCATACTCATATTCGTATCTTTAATTTTTATTTTAATGGGTATATTTATATTTATCAATAGAAAAGAGTTTAAAGAAGAAATTATAAGTATTTTTATATTAATATTTTTTAGTATATGTATTTTAACTTTTATCATGCAATGGTTAAAATCTAGAAAACCTATAATCACATTAGATGAAAACGGCATAGCTTATTATGTTTTATTAAAAAATCAAAATATATTTATTAAATGGACAGATATTAGAGAAATACTTTTTTCAAAAACATTTATATATATTTATTTGAAAGAAGAAAATAGTTTATTAGAAAATAAAAAAAATAATGATGAACCTATTGTCATATATATATCAGAAATAAATATGAAAAGAAATACTTTAATATATCTCATAACACATTACTTTGAAAATAAAAAATAAAAAATTATAAAGGAGATATTTAATTATGAATAATGAAAATAATAAATTACATTCAGATAATAAATTTTCTATTAAAATTTATATAAATAATATAAGATTCTTCGCGGTAATGATGATAGGATTAATTATCGCCATACTTTTGATAGATGTACTATTTACACAAAATCCTGATGAGGATATGAAAGCTGCTATTATATTTGTAGTATCTTTTTTTATGTTTGGAGTTATTATACTTTCTATCATTCTAATAAGAAGCGTAATCTTTAAAAAAGCAAGTTTTATATTAGATGATAAGGGAATATATTATAATAATTTACTTGTGAAAAGTTATATTTATGTTCTTTGGAAAGAGATAAAAGACTTGGATATAATAGGAAGCTACTTATTTATATATTTGAAAGATCCTCAAACTTATTATTTCAGGAAATTCAAAGGAAGAATAGTATCAGAAGATCCATTATACATATATTTGGGTGATTTAGATATAAGCAATAAATTTATAAACAGCATGTTTAAATTCTTTGATGATAATTATAGAAATATAGAAGATGATGATAATAATCAAGAAGATGATTATAAAAAATATTATAGGGATTATTATTGATATATACCTAAACAACTATATTTTGTCAAAAATAAATTTATATTTTTGTTTTTATATCTGGGGCTTTGCCCACCGCGAAGCGTACCCGTAGGGTAACACCCCACTTCTTTTGCGACCGAAGGAAGTACTGTTAAGTATTGACACATACGAAGCCCGCCTACGGCGAAAGGCTATATTTGAACTTAAATGTAATAAATTATTTTACATGTAAGACGATTTTAGTATTATTTAGTACTAATTTTATACTTGCACTTTCGCGAAGCGTATCCAAGTTTATTGAGGATATAAGGTTCTTTGACGAAGTCCGCAGAGCGTATGCGGCGGGAAAAAGAACAATAAAAAATTGACAAAGTTAAAAATTTTTAGTATATAAAAAATGTGCATTGAAAATATAAAAGAAATAATCAATGCACCTTTTAAAAACTTCTGATTAAATTATTTAAAATTTCTGTTTATATCAAGCTCTCTTAAAGTTCTAATCATCTGCATTTCCATTTCTATTCTAAAATTATCATTAACAGCACTATTTATAGCGTTATTATTAGGATTTCTCTGATGCATTTGAGATTTAATAGTAGAATTATTTACTCTCATCTGATTTTCAAGCATTCTGTATCTAGGAGAATATCTGCCGTCTATATCTCTTAATTTCTGTCTGTCCCAATAGCTCATATAACCGCTTCCGAACTTGTAAAATCTTCCATTCCTGTAATAGGTTTTAGTATATCCCGGATTTGAGAATCTTGGTGTTGATAAATCATTTTTATAAGGATAAACAGGTATAGCATTCTTTGCTGTTGACGGGATAAAAGGTTTTACATTCCCAACCCTAGGAGTCGGAGAATAACGATATTGTGAAAAAGCTAAGCTTGCGGCAACTAAAAATATTAAAAATATTTTCATATATACCCTCCTAATTATTTTATATGATTATTATATAACTATTATACAATAAAGCAATATCAAAAAATAAGCCCCGCATAATAAATATCATGCGGGGTATAAAGTTGAGCGATTAAAAAATTATTTATTTTGGTATACTTTGTCTATTTCTAAAAAGCACTGACTTCTCAATTTTTGTAAGTCTGCTGAAGCTTTACTTCTAGCATCTATTGCAGCATTAACTGCATTTTGATCTGGAGTTTCTTTTCTCATTTCAGCATCTAATTTTTGTGTTTGATTATATATTTCCATTCTTAGGCTATCCATTTGAGGGAAATATTTATCTTGTATGCTTCTTACTTGATCAATTTGCTCTTGAGTAAGTGCAGCACCATAATATCCGTAACCTCTTCCATAACCATTACCGTATCCATAGCCTCTGCCATATCCGCATCCGCCTCTTCCGTAACCTCTGCCATATCCGCATCCTCTGCCATCACCATATCCATAACCTCTACCGTATCCTCTTCCATAACCATCACCGTATCCATATCCTCTTCCGTAACCTCTGCCATATTGAGCGAATAATGATACTGAACCTAAAACCATAATTGCTATTGAAATTAATATTACTGCTTTTTTACTTATTTTGTTTTTCATAATGTTTTCTCCTTTTAATTTATATATTTTTTTAAATTATTATGCTAATTAATTGTAGTAGTAATAACATCCGTTATTATTGCCCCTGTTGTAATAATTGTTATTATAACCGCAAGAGTTTCCTCTATTTCTTCCATTTCCATAACCTCTGCCGTCACCGTATCCCCTGCCGTACTGACCAAATAAAGACACTGAAGCAAAAATCATTATTAATGCTGAAATAAAAATTATAATACCTTTTCTCATATATTTTCTCCTGTTTTTTTATTTTTTATCATTTTGTTTTCTTATGCCTTATTAGACGATGATAAAAATAAAAAGTTCCCGAAAAAATATAAATTTATTAAAAAAATTGAATTTTTTTATATACTAAGGGTATGTATATGTAATTTACTTGATTTTTTTATATAATTTCTTTATTAATCCTATTTTTCCAAAGCATATATAGTAGAATAATGCCAATATTAGCACAACAGGAACGGCAACAGCTGTAAAACCTACCAAAAAGAATAATATACCTGAGAAAAATTCTTTCAAGAATGAAATTAAATTCAAATATTTATTATATATATTTGTATTACTTTTTATTGCTTCAGGATTTGATATATTTAAAGTTACTCTTGAATAATCAACTGATGACTGAAGATTCTTTAAATTTCCTTTCATGCTTTCTATTTCATAAGTTAAATTATTGATTCTATCTTCTACTTTTAATATTTCATCAATATTTTTAGCTTCTCTTAAATAGTTTCTTAATTTTTCTAAAAGTACTTCCCTATTTTTTATCCTATTTTCTGTATCATAATAAGTTTCTGTAACGTCCTGAGTATTTATATTTTTATTTTCAACTTTTTCATTTTGTTCTATGAAATCTATAAATCCATAAAGATTTTCTTTAGGTATTCTTATATTAAGATAATATCTATTTTTAGAAGATTCAACATTATCAAAATATCCATTATATTCTTTTAATTTCTCTTCTATGGATTTATAGCTTTTTTCTACATCTTTTGAATTTACTCTTATATCGACTGAAACTATTAATTTTCTTTCTACGGCTGCACCATTTGAATCTGCATAGTCTGATACGGTACTTTCTTCTTCCATTCTAGCTTGAGGAGCAGGAGGCGGAGCAGATACCCCTGAAGTTGTAGCTAAGAAATTAACATTTTGTTCGGAAGATCCGCCTTTACCGCAAGATAAAAATAATAAAAATGTAAAGATTATAAATATAAATTTTTTCATATAATTACCCCCAAAAAAATAATTTAATATAATAATGATATTATAACAAATTATTTTTTCAAGCCGTATTTCATATATTTATTGATCGTTATTTATATCTTTTAAATTATTTTTATCACAGTATACTATATTAGCATTAGGATTCAATTCCAAAACTTTATTATAATCTTTTATAGCCTCTTCATAAAGCCCTATATTATACTTGGCATTAGCCATATTATGATAAGCAAGTTCATTATCAGGCTTTAATTCAATAGCTTTATTATAATCTTCTATAGCATCATAATATAAACCCAAATTATATTTAGCATTCCCCCTGTCATTATAAGCCCATACATAGTTGGGATTAAATTCTATAAACTTATTATAATCTCTTATAGCCTCTTCAAATAAACCTAATTGAAATTTAGATAATGCCCTTAAATAATACATTTTCTCATCATTAGAATTTAATTTAATGGCTTTGTCATAATCATCTATAGCATTTTCATAAAGCTTTAATTCTTGATTGGCAAGCCCTCTTATGTAATATATTTCGCTATCAGAACAGTTTCTAAAATCATTAAGAAAATTATTTATTATATCTACAACATCTTTATAAAGTGAAAGATTAAATTTCTGTTTAGCTAAATTCTTTATATCAATTAAATTATCATTCATTAAATATAAACCATTATGAAATATTGAAGAATTTTATACTTTCTTCTAAAAACTTAGCTTTATCAAATAATCTCTTAGATAATTCGCTTGATTCCTCAGCCAAAGCAGCATTTTGAGTAGTGGCACTTTCTATACTATTTATAGCAATACTTATTTGAGAAACTCCTGCCTCTTGTTCTAATGATGTAGAAGTTATACTCTGCATTAAATCAGAAGTACCGGATACTTTATCCTGCAATTGAATAAATATTTCTTGAGATTCTCTTGCGGTATTTGTAGCAGTATCTATTTTTTCAGCAGTATTATCAACAAGGGCAGTAATATCTTTAACAGATGTCTGAGTGGTTTGTGCCAAATTCCTAACCTCGCTTGCTACAACCGCAAAACCTTTACCTTGAGTACCAGCACGAGCAGCCTCTACCGAAGCATTAAGAGCAAGTATATTAGTTTGGAATGCTATATCTTCAATAATCTTTGTAATATCTTTAATCTTATCACTAGCCTGATGTACTTCTTCTATATTAGAAACAGTTTGTGCTATTATATTAGCAGCTCCTTCAATATGTGTCATAGATTCTGACATCATATTTTTACCGGATACAGAATTATCAGCAGATGCTTTAATAGTAGAAACTATTTCCTCCAAACTTGAAGCTGTTTCTTCCAAACTAGAGGCTTGAGAGTCAGTTCTGCTTGAAAGTTCAACACTGCTTTCCATCATTCTCTGAGAAGCTAAAACTATTTCATTTGATGCATCATTAACATTGCTTACAACCTCAGCCAATTTCTGACTCATAATATTAAATGCTTTCTCTAATTCTCCAAATTCATCTTTTCTATAATTAGCAGATGATTTAAGCTCTATATTTCCCTCAGATATTTTATTTGCCTTTTTCATCAAAACACTTAAAGGACTCATAGTTTTTGTAATGTATGAAACTGAAAATAAATTAACAAATATTATAGATAATATACAAACTATTATAGCTATTCTAACCATACTTATATTTTCAGCATATATAACATTATCATCTGTTGCCATAGATAATATCCAAGGCATAGTATTCATTCTTGTATAAATTGCTGTTCTCTTTTCTCCATTTGTATCAGATATATATTTCAATATACCACTATCTTTATTATCTTTTATTACATTATCATAACTTTGATTAGCTGATGTATTTATTTGCTTTCTAGTGTCAAGAGAAATATTTCTTTGATAATCAATTGCAAATAATCTTCCTGTTTCCGGAAGCTGCAATTCGCCTAATTTTTCTCCCAAAGCATCCCAATTGAGAATCATATACACAGCACCAATTAATACATTATTAGTTTTAACTCCTGCAATGATTGCTAAAGTCATATTATCACTTATAGTAGATTTTATTACTTTTGTATCATAGGCAACATCATAATTATTTTTTACAAAATTATCCCAAATACCAGGTCTTAAATCTTTTATATTTCTTCCCAAATTAATACTTTTTGTATTTTGTAAAGTAACACCGTTTCCATCGGTTACGCCTATATCTAAAGAATATTTATTTATAGCTTCAAATTGCTTAAATGTATCTATTAATGCCACAGCTTCTTCAGGAGTTTGAGTTCCAGACAAATAATTAATAATAGAAGGTGTAATAGAATATGTTCTTATTAAGGTATTGTTTTCTTCAAACCAGGTATCCAACATAGATTTATAACCTTCTATAGTATTATTATATCCAGCATATGTGGACTTTGTTATACCTAAATAAGATTTATATGATAATATTATTATTGTTATTACCAAAAGTATTGTTGTTATAATGCTTATAGTTAATGGCATCTTAAATCTTATAGAACTAGTCTTTTTCATAGTTTAGCCCCTCTAAAATTTAATTTTTATAAGAATAATTTAACACTTATTAGAAAATTTACTAACTAAATTTATCGTTTTTTGTATAAAAAATTCAATTAATAAAAAATTTATTTTATTTTTAATTAGTACTTATATTTTATAATCATTTAATTAATAAATTTATTTAATCAGGCATTTACAATTAATAAATATTATTATAGCCTTATGAAAAATATGAAGAAAAAATTAAAAACATTATTAAGTTTTACCCCTCTATTTATAGTCATAATTATTATATTATGGTACAAATCACCTATTAACGGAATAAAATGTTATCCTGAAAGTGTATCAAAAATAGATATAACTTATAATGGAAATGCAATAATAGTAACAAATACTAATGATATAAATTTTATAATAAAAAGCCTGAATAGTATATCGTTAAATAAATCAATATTAAAAATTAATAAATCAAAAATAGGATATATAATAGATATATATTCAACTAATAAAAATATGATTAATAATTTAACTATATATTCATCTGAAGCTGCTTCTATAGGAAATTTTTATTATACCGATAAAAATGTAATGCTGCCTTATGAATATATAAAAAATTTGTACACTAATGTAAATTAGATTACAAGTATATGTAAAAAAAATATAACACTTTTTTTTAAAATTAGGTATAATTAATAAGTATAGTTTAAATAAAATAATTTTTTGAATCTGGAGAACATAAGTCATGAAAAAACTTCAAAGCTTAAGAGTGAAGATGCCTCTTATAATTATTTCTATGGTTACTTTCTTTATTGTAGCATTAATCGTAATAACGGAAATAAAAGCATCATATGCAATAAAAAATGCTACATATACTGGATATAATAATACTGTTATGGGCTTTGCATCACTTATAGATACATGGTTTGATGATCAATTGGCTATAGCAAGCATATATGGAACTTCTGAAGAATTAATAAGATATTTACAGTTAAGAACTGAAGATTTGCAAATTTTAGCTTTAAATAATTTAAAAAAATTCAGATCATTAAATGAATATGCTATCAATATAGGTTTATCAGATTCTAATGGAACAGTATTAATAGATTCAGATAATCCGGATCTAGTGAATCAAAATATTTTTAATATACATCCAGATTTAAAAAACAAAATAAATAATAATACAAAAGGAGTATTTGGAGAAAATATTACTCATTCTCTTACAACTGGAGGATGGTCTTTAATACTATTAGAAAAAGTAAAAGATAATAATGATCAGATTATTGGATACTTATATGTAATACTTGATTGGTCTACTTTAAATAAAAATCATATAGAACCTCTTGTAATAGGTAAAACAGGAAGTATGTTTGCTATTGATAAAAATTTAATAATAAAAATACATAGTAAAACAGAAAATATAAATCAACCTGCTCCTACTCAATTTAAAGATGCTTTCAACTTGGGAAAAGGAATATTAAGTTATGATTTCAATGGTGAAAGCAGAGTTTCATCAGTTATGACATTAAAATCACAGCCTTGGGTATTGGGTATATCTGTAACAGAAGCAGAAATATATGAAGCTAATAGAATGCTTATGCTTATGATGATAATAATATCTGTTATAGCTATAATTATAATAGCTGTATTTATATCAATGTTTATAATGTCTATAACAAAACCATTACATCTATTAGTAGGTGTTGCTAAAGAAATAGCAGACGGAGATTTAAGAACTACAAAACAAAAAATTAAAAGAAAAGATGAACTTGGAGAATTATCAGATGCATTTGTCGCTATGAGAAAAAAATTAGTAGATACTATTATCACTGTTGAAGAATCAGCAAATAATATTACAATGGCCGCAAAAGAATTATCTGAACAAAATACAGATTTAGCTCATAGAACAGAAAGTCAGGCAGCAAGCATAGAAGAAACATCTGCATCTATGACAGAAATATCTTCTACAATAAGAGATTCTGCTGAACATTCTATTAATGGAAGTAAAATGATATTAGATTCTAAATCTTCTGTAGAAAATGCAGGAAATATAATATCTGAAACAACTTCCAATATAGAAGAAGTTCATGATGCAAGCAGTAAAATTAAAGACATAACAAAAATAATTGAAGATATAGCATTCCAAACTAATATACTTGCTCTTAATGCTTCAGTAGAAGCTGCACGTGCCGGAGAACAAGGTAAAGGTTTTGCTGTTGTTGCTGCTGAAGTAAGAAACTTAGCTCAAACTACACAAACTTCAGTAAAAAGCATTACAGATTTGATTGAAAATGTTTATGAAAAAATAGATAAAGCTACAGGAACAGCAAGAGAATCTCAGGAAATATTTATAGAGATACAAAATAAAATAGATGATGCTTCTAAAATTATGCAAGGAATAAGCAACAGTGCAGTTGAACAGCAAAATGGTATAGATCAGGTAAAAATAGCAATAGCAGAAATGGATTCTACAACTCAGAAAAATGCTGCATTAGTAGAAGAAGCTACTGCATCTGCTGAATTATTATTTGCTCAGTCTAAAGAATTAATGGATGCTATACATTTATTCAAACTTCCTGATGGAACTAAATAAATAAATGATAGATTATAAAAATACCTCATACTTTTATTTAGGGTATGGGGTATTTTTATTTTAAACATATTAAAATAAAAATATTATCCAAATAAAATATATATTGAAATAAAAAATCACAATATATGTATAACATGTATAATACTATATAATAAAATCCTAAACATTACAATATCTTTACTTGTTTTAACATATTTTTACATAAAATTATAATATAGTTTATTATTCAATATTATTTGTATAGTTATATAACTATACAAATAAAAATTATGAGGTTAATATTTTATGAACAAACTCAAAAGCTTGAAGGTGAAAATACCCCTAACAATCATTTCTGTAGTAGTAGTATTTATAGTGGCATTAATTGTAATAACTGATATAAAAGCTTCAGAAAGTCTTAAAAAAACAGCATTAGACGGATATAATAATATTGTTTTCGGATATGCTTCTCTAATAGATACATGGTTTGATGAACAAATAATTATAGCAGAAACTTACGGATCAAATAAAGAATTGATGGATTATCTAAAAAATAGCAGTGAAGTAGAAAAAGAAGCAGCTTATAATAGACTAAAAAAAATACAGTCAATAAATAAATATGCTATTAATATAGGATTAACTGATATTGATGGTAATATAACATTAGATTCAACTGATGAAAATTATATAGGTAAAAGTATTTTTGATTTCAATGCTGATTTAAAAGATAAATTAAATTCTGAGAAAAATACTATCTTCTCAGAAGAAATAACAAAATCTTCTATAACAGATAATTGGTCTTTAACTTTAATTGAAAAAGTGTTTGATGATAATAATCAATTAATAGGACATCTTTATATTATTTTCGACTGGGCAAAATTCAATATACAGCATGTAGAGCCTTTAGTTGTTGGAAAAACTGGCAATATGTTTATGATAGATAATAATTTAATTTGTAAGATACATAGTAAAACTCAATATATAAATATTTCAGCACCTTCCGAATTAAAAGGCGGATTCGATTTAGGAAAAGGCGTTTTCCATTATGTTTGGGAAAATGAAAAAAGAGTATCATCTGTAATTACATTAAAAACTTTACCTTGGGTACTTGGAATATCAGTAACTGAAAAAGAAATTTATGAACAAAATCAAATACTTCTAATTATAATAATATCAATATCATCAGCAGCTATATTGATATTATCAGCATTCATATTCCTATTCATAAAATCTATAACAAAACCATTAGACATATTAGTAAATTCAGCAAAAGAAATAGCAAGCGGAGATTTGAGAAACACAAAAGAAAGCATAAATCGTGAAGATGAGTTAGGAGAATTATCCAATGCATTTACATATATGAGAAATAAACTAGTTGATACTATAAAAGAAGTAGAAGTTTCAGCAAACAATATCAGTACAGTTGCTAAAGGTTTATCCGAACAAAATAATAATTTATCAAATAGAACAGAAAGCCAAGCAGCAAGTATAGAAGAAACTTCAGCATCTATGAATGAAATAACAGCTACTATAAAAGATTCTGCGGATAATTCTATAAATGGAAATAAAATGATATTGGATGCAAAATATTCTATAGAAAATGCAGGAAATATAATATTAGAAACTACTTCCAATATAGAAGAAGTAAATGAAGCAAGCGATAAAATAAAAGATATTACAAAAATCATTGAAGATATAGCATTTCAAACTAATATACTCGCCCTTAATGCTTCCGTAGAGGCTGCACGTGCAGGAGAACAGGGAAAAGGTTTCTCTGTAGTTGCAAGCGAGGTAAGAAATCTGGCTCAAACTACACAAACTTCAGTAAAAAGCATAACAGAGTTAATTGAAAACGTATCTGATAAAATAGATAAAGCAACAGGAACAGCAAGAGAATCTCAAAAAATATTTGTAGATGTGCAAAATAAAATCAATAAAGCTTCAAAAATTATGAAAGATATAAGTCAAAATGCAGTAGAACAGCAGAATGGTGTAGATCAAGTAAAAATAGCCATTTCTCAAATGGATTCTGACACACAGAAGAATGCTTCTTTAGTAGAAGATGCAGCATCTTCAGCTAAAACATTGTTTAATCAATCAGAAAAGCTTATGGAAACTGTACATTTATTCAAGCTTCCTGTAAAATAATGCTTAATATTTGAAAACTATATATTTATACATTTGATATTTATTGATTTTCGTATAAAATAGCATTAAATATTTTTATATAAGGTATAATATGTCATTTACATTTAATGTATTAAAAAACAGTAGTCAAACTGCAGCAAGACTTGGAAAAATAAATATTAATGGAATAGAAATAGATACACCTGTTTTTATGCCTGTGGGTACAAAAGCAACAGTAAAAGCTTTAACACCACTTATGATAGAAGAAACTGAAAGTAAAATAATACTAGCAAATACATATCATTTAGTATTAAAACCTGGACTTGAAGTATTAAAAAAATTCGGCGGAGTTAAAAAATTTATGGGCTGGAAAGGAGCTATGCTTACAGATTCCGGCGGTTTTCAGGTATTTTCTTTGGCAAAATTAAGAAAAATCAATGATGACGGAGTGGAATTCAGTTCTCATATAGATGGTTCTAAATACTTTTTTACCCCTAGAAGTGTAATGGAAGCTGAGCATATTATAGGGGCAGACTTTATAATGTGTCTTGATGAATGTTCTAAACATGATGCTTCTTATGAATATGTAAAAGAAGCAATGTTTAGAACACATAAATGGGCTAAAGAATGCAAAGAATATCATGACAGTACTCCAAACAGTGAATATCAGTATTTAGGGGGCATCATACAGGGCGGAATGTTCGATGATTTAAGAAAAGAAAGTGCTGAAACTCTAGTGAATATGGATTTTCCTTTCTATTCTATAGGAGGACTTTCTGTAGGTGAAACTCCTGAACAAATGCATGAAGTACTTTCTAAAGTTATGCTATACACTAACAAGCAAAAACCACGTTATTTAATGGGTGTCAGCGAGCCTAGAGATATACTTAATGGTGTTATGGAAGGTATAGATATGTTTGACTGCGTTATGCCTACTAGAAATGCTAGAAATGGAGAGGCATTTACTATGAATGGAGTTGTGAGGATAAGAAATTCCAAATATAGAATGGATGATGAAGTGCTTGAAGAGGGCTGTGATTGTTATACTTGTAAGAATTTCTCTAAAGCATATCTTAATCATTTGGATAAAACACATGAAATACTATTTTCTATACTTATGACTATACATAATGTAAGATTTATGCAAAGATTTATGAAAGATTTAAGAAATTCTATTGAAAATGATGTATTTTCCGATTATAGAAAGGATATGATGAATAAATTTTATTAAAAATTTATTAGTTTACATATTTTACAAAAAGTTGTATTATATAACACAAAATAATTAAGCGAGTTTATTTATGGCAGGTAAATATGATAAGCAATTAGCTAAATATAATGATATTTTATCTAAAAAACCAAATGATCCTCATGCTTTAGCTATATTGGCTAGAATAGCAATTAAAGAAAATAGAATTTCAGATGCAGAAAACTATTATACTGCTATTTTACTTAAAATGCATAATCATCCCGAATCATTATATATGATGGGATTTATCAATATGAAAAGAAATAAACATACTACAGCTATTAATTATTTTAAAAAACTTTTAGAAAATGGTAAAGAAAATGTTTTTATATATGAATATTTATCTTCAATGGATAAAGACAATAGAAGAGAATATTTAGAAAAAGCATTGGAATTATCAAAAAATATGAAAATAAAGTCTAAAGATTATAAAAGATGTTCATATATTGCTTTTCAATCTTATGCTTGGAAGGAATATGATATATCTTTTGAATATGCAAATTTAGCTTATAATGCAAAGCCTACAAATGATATAATTAACCTATTAGGCTGTATATATCATCATAATGAAGATTATGATAAGGCTCTTTCTCTTTTTCATGAAGTAAATGCTAATTATGAAAGTAAAAATCCTTATGTATTATGCAATATATCTTCATGCTATAATAAAAAAAATAGTAATAAAATGGCTATAAGATATTTAGAAAAGGCATTGGAAGTAAATAATAATGATAAGGTAATATACTATACTATAGGTTCTATATATGCTTCAACAGGAAATAAAAAATTAGCAATTGAAAATTTTGAACATGCTTTAAAAATTAATGAGAATTATGAAGAAGCTAGAAAGGCTTTGGAGGCTATTAAAGAATAATATTTTTATATAAAAAAATAAATAAAAAACTTTCAATATTAGTCAAATTAGTATATTATAAGTAACTAAAATATAGTAAATGAATGGGGTATTGCAACTGTGAATTTTTTCGATTATATAAAATACAATTTATTTAACATAAGAACTCCTGAACTAGTAGAAAAAATGCGTATGGAGGAGTATTCTGATAGAATATCCAAACAAAAATATAATTTTGTAGATTTAAAAACTAAATCATTGACAGTTACATGTGCAAAGTTTATATTTGAGATGTATAAAGTAGTAGGTCCTCTACTCAATCCATTAAAAGAAGAATTTATAGTAAAAGATGGAAAACAATTTTCATATTATTTGATAGAAGTATCTTTCAGTGATGAAATGAAAGAATTATATGCTACTTTAAACAGAGATTATATGATGTCTCAAATACAAAGCGGTAAAAACCCTAATGCTGTATTTAATGAAGTAAAAAATAATTTTGTAAAATTTAAAAAATTTATAAGCGGAGAAAGCGGAAAAGAAATAAATTTAACTTTTAATTTACTTAAAGATTTCGCCCAATTATCTAATTTTGATTTCTTCCTATTTTTGAGAGCTTTTTGCCCTTCATTTGTAGAAGCAGCTTATAATTCTAATCCTCAATTTAAACCTAGCTCAAATATGCAGATAGTTGATGATTTAGTAAAATTGGATTATGCTGTAAATTCTATAGTAATAAGGAAAGAATTATTATCTGCTTTAAAGGTTTTTCAGCAATATTTAGGAATGCCTGCTATACCTGAAAAAAATATTAAATCATTCTTAGCAAGAGTTAAATATCTTCAAACTCCTGATGTAATGCATGATATTATAGTTTATTTACTTAAAGATTTTACATATAAATGCAGTATAAACCCTTCTAATGTTAATATATTTGTAAATTACATAACTGATTTCACAAATAATTTGAAAAAGGATATGGACAGTATTGTTGCTGAAATCAAAAGCAGTAAAATTGCTGGAATGAGAAATAAGATATTTAATGGCATAGAAATATTGAAAATGTCTAATGTAAATGAAGAGAAAAATGAACAGCTTGAAAAATTTGATTGCCCTATATTTACATGCGTAGAGCCACTTCAGTATATAAAAACATTTATTATAGAAATGTTCGATATAAATTACAAAGATCCGCTTAATGATATGTTTTTGGGTGCTGAATTTGTAAGCAAAGATAGAAATTCTCTAGGATTAGATGCTTTCTATATTTTAAATGATTCAAGAGAAATGATACAAAAGTTTGATACTATGCTAAGTCCTGAATCTGAAAACTTCAAGCGTCTTAAAACTTGGATAATATCAAAAAATAAAGCAAATGCCAATAAAGATTTAATAGAAACTATGGTAAATAAAATTGATACTGAAGGAAATAAAATAGTTCTAAGCGTTTATAATTCAGTAATAGATTTAACTACTATAGTAAAAAATATTGTTGAAGACTGCAGAAATAATACCAAAGTAGAAATTACTAATGCCAATAAAGTGCAGTATTTACCTAAATTCAATCTTGATATAGCTAAAAAAATGCTTGATGATTTTGATAACTTTATTGCTCTTATGAAAAACTTCGTAAGATAAAATATTTTTTAATTGGAAAATTTAATAATGAATAAAAATACTAAAACCATCATACAGGTAGTTATAGGAATTATTATAAGTGTTATTTGTTTATATTTTGCTTTCAGAGGAATAGATATAAAAGAATCTATAGAGATAGTAAAAAATATAAATATTCCATATTTTATTATTTCTCTTGTATTGAGTGTGGTTATTATAGCATTAAGAGGTTTGAGATGGGAATGTTTTATTCCTTTAAAAAAGCCTATAAAAAAAAGAACTGTGGTAATGGCGACCTATATAGGATATATGGGAAACAATATACTTCCTGCTAAACTTGGAGAGGTAGCAAGAGCTTATATATTAGGAATGAAAGAAAATGTAAGCAAATCTGCATTAATTGCCTCTGTAGTTACAGAAAGACTTTTCGATGTTATAACAGGAGGTATTATATTAACTATATCTGTAGTATTTATACCTAATTTACCTGAAAAAGTTACTTATGCTGCTATTGCTTTATTTGTTTTATCAATAGTTGGATTTTTGGTATTAATATTTTTAGTGTGGCAGAGAGAATTTGCACATAAAGTTTTTCATAAAATTTTTGGAATACTCCCTAAAAATATCGGAGATAAACTAATCGAGTTTTCATGCAATTTTATAGATGGAATAGGATTTAAAAATGATCCTAAGCATATATTTTTAATATTCTTCTATACAGCTTTATATCTTATAGGACAAATACTTACAATAAGCTTTTTAATGACAGCATTTAATATTAAAGCTAGTCCTATAATAGCATTATTTATGTTTGCTGTAGGAGGATTTGGTTTTGCTGTACCTTCTGCCCCATCAGGAATAGGACCTTTTGAATGGGCAATTGTATTTGGACTTTCTCTTATAGGAATAGAAAAAACTGTAGCATTTCCTTATGCTCTTGTATACCATATGATGGGAATCGTACCTATAGTAATAATAGGATTCATATTCTTATTTATGTTAGGCGTAGATTTAAAGACAGCTACTAAATGTGATAATAATCAAACAGAATCTAAAGAACAAAATAATGCATAAATATCATAAACTTGATATTATAACCATATGACGTTCTTTATCTCTTGATTCAAGTTTCTTTATTTCTATATTATATTTATTTTTTTGTATATTGGCTTCTTTTAATTCTTCTTCTATTTTTTCTTTCTTGCCTTTATACAAAACTAATTTTGATTTTTTTGTTTTTAATTTATTAAATATTTTTAAAAGTGTTGCTATATCTGAAAAAGCTCTTGATGTAATAGTATCATACTTTTCTTTTATCTCATAAGCATTTATACATTTTACTTCTATGTTATTTAATTCTAATTTATCTTTAGCTAATCTTAAAAACTCAGCCTTTTTATTTTTAGATTCGCATAAAGTAAATTTCTTATCATTAAACACAATAGCAAGCGGTATAGAAGGAAGTCCTGAACCTGAACCTATATCTATTATATTATCATAATCAGCAAATATATCTAAAGCAAGAAGACAATCAGCAATATGATCATTAAAGAAATCTTCTATAGTTTTTGCTCCTGTAATATTAACATTTTTATTATAATCTATTACTAGAGAAGCATACTCTATAAGTTTTTGTTTTTGATTTTCATTAATTTTTATACTACTTCTGATATTGTCTAATAGTAAATCAAAATCCATAATTACCAGCCTAATTTTTTAGCATCTTGTTTAGCTTTATCTCCAGCTGATACATTTGTAACATTATAACGAAGTTCTCTCTTATCAACTTTACTTTTCATTATAAACTCTTTAGGATAAGGTATATTATTAACAGTTGTATAAGAACCTAATTCCACATTGACAACATTATCCATAAAAGCAGTAGAAAAACTTCTTACTCTGTAGGTAGATGCTGAGAAAACTATAGTATCTACCCTATCATTATAGCCTATTTCTAATGTATGCCAATTCTTTCCTAAAGTTATATTACTGCTTACTATTTTTTTAGACAAATCTATAAATTTATAATCAAGTATATCCGCATAAACTTTAGGGAAACGCATAATAGGAGCTTCCAATGCGAATTCATCGAAATTTCTTTTTAAAGGGGCTTCTGCTTCAGGCAAATCTAATGTAAGACTATTATTATTAACCTTAGCATCAAATATAAGACTTCCTAAAAGTCCATCAACAACATTCATATATTTATTATTACTATTTTTATAATAATTAACTAGCATAGGCATTTGATCTAAATCATCACCGCTGTAAAAAGCTCCACCTGATGAATATATGCTTGTAAAAGGAGATTTTGAAAACCTAGTAAAAGCCTCTTTCATCACTTCCTTTTCATTTTGACCAAATACTAAACTAGAAATTAATAAAAATATAATAAATATTATAATATTCTTTTTCATCATTATTTATAAACCTCTTAAAAATAGATATAGAATATAAAACCTATTTATTCTTTCTCTGTTAAACTTTCTATTCTGTCTTTTATTCTATTTTCATCATAATCGAATTCTTTTTTATATGAAGATATTGATTTTCTATAATATTTAAGAGCATTTTTATAATCATTCTTAGCATAATAAGTATCAGCTATATGAGCATATATCTCAGCTTTAGAATCATCATCTACATATAAAGCAGCTTTTAATAAGTTTTTCAAAGCATTATCATAATCACCTTTCTTATAATAAGCAAAACCTAAAGTGTCTATATAATGAGGAGAATTAGGCTCTAACTGAACAGCACTTTGAGAAAGTTTTATAGCTTTATCCAAATCACTGCCTAATGAAACCAATGCCCAAGATAAACTGTTCATATTTTCTGCAGAACTTGTATCCTGAGAATATTTATAATTAGCATATAGTAATGCCGAATTTGTATTATCTAATGCTAATGATGTTACATAAGGAATATTTATTCTATAATCATTAGTATTTGATTTATTATTGCTGAAATATTCAAAGTCTTCATCTAAATATTTATTGGCATTAACTTCATCATTATTCATTAATGCTGCATAAGCTTTTAAATAGCTGTAAGAATATTTTTCTTTTTCATATTTTTCAATAGCACTTATAGCAAGTTCGCTTTCTCCTATATCGCTTGCTGTCAATACTAAAGATACTAATTCATTTTCTTTTATATTTTTATTATCCAAAGATAAATATTTATTTAACATCTCTTTTGATGATTGAAAATTATTTTGATTTTTAAACTCTAAAGCAGCCTGTAAATATAAATTATTAAATTTTCCGCTATTATCATAGCTAACTAAATTATCTATATGCTTAGGTAAAGCATCTATATTTTTTATCATTAAATAAAATGATATTATATCCATTTCAGAATTCATTTTATTTTCTTTACTGCCTACTTCATAAATCATTTTATAATATGCCTGTATAATATCTAAATCTATTTCCCTTCTGTCTAAATCAGTTTCGATAATATTAAGGGCATTACTATATCCTGAACTTTCTGCTTCTGAAATAATAGATAATATCTTAGGAGTATTAGGATTTGCTGGGTCTATTTCTTCAAATAAACCGTCATCATATTTATCAGACATAAAACTTAAATATGCACTCAAAAATAATCCATCTTCTATATCCATACTATTAGAATAAGCTTCATTATATTTTTCTAAAGCCTGATAACTCTTTACTATACCATAGGAAGCAGTATATTTATCGGCTGGTGATAATTGAACATTTTGAAGTTTATTGAATCTGCCTATAGCACTGGAAAATCTGCTTAAATAAAACTCACTCATACCATAATAAAAATTATAATAACTTAAATAATTGTTATTATTACTTGGTTTTTTAGTTTCATCTACTTTAGAAAAATAATATACAGCTTTCTCAAGTTCTCTTTTTTGATAATAAGTATAACCTAATAATATTAGAACATCATTATTAGAATTATCTATTTCATAAGCATATTCTAAATAATATCTAGCCTTATCAACATTATTCATAATAAATATATTTCTTTCAGCAGCTTTAAATAATATATCAATATCTTCAGGAGAATCAAAAACTAAATTATCATAAATTCTAGAGCTCTCATAATATTCTCCTAAAGCCTCATGAGTTTCAGCTAATGTTATATATATCTCTTTATTTTGTACATATTTAACAATTTCCTGAAGTATTACTTTAGCACTTTCCAAATCTTTAACAGTTTGTTCTGTTAAAGTTTTACTTGCCAAAGCACGCTCTTTGTAATATAAAGCCAAACTATATGCAGCTTTTGCCTCTTCTTCACTTTTTATATATTGAGAATCTTTAAATACATTTTCATCTTCTTTATTTGACTGCGAAAATAAATTAAATGCACTAAATATTAAAATTGCTAATACAATACAAATTTTTCTGATAAACATACTAAATACTGCTCCGTAATTTAAAGTTTACATAATTTTAATATATATCAATACAAAACACAAGACTTTAATTTTAAATATAATACTTTATTTATTCATTATTATTTGCAGGGATTTCGGATTCACTTTGTACTGATTCTGTTGTAAATACTTTTTCTAATAGATCTTCCAATCTCTTATTAGTATAATAATCAGCTTTCGCTTTTGCAACTATCTCTAAAGTATTTTTTCTAGGAATTTTTACAGTCTCACCCATAAATATATTATAATTGCTCTTCATAAGTTTTATACTTTCATACCCCATAAGAACAGCCACCAAACAAAAACGCCTATAACCAGATGCTTTTTTATCTATTGCCATAATATATTCTATAGAATTCCTAAACTCAGCCATAGCTGATTCTACCATCTTAACTAATATTTCCATAGATTTATCCATATAAGCACCATCTTCAAAATATGGAGCAGGATTCTCATTTTCAAATAAACTTATAGGCCAAAAAACTCTTTTCTCTTCATAATCTAATTTAGCATCTTTAATAATATTAACTTTCTGCAAAAATCTTCCCAAACTTTTAGCTTTCTCTCTATCCAATTCCATATTATCCAATATTTTTGAAAGCTCAGTAAGATAAAGTCCTACAGTACCGGCAACATAATAACAATAATCATCTAAATCTTCAAATGTTGATATGGTATGATCCTGATAATAAACCATACCATAACCCATTTCCCTTAAATATGAAATAGATATATTTTTTATCTCCTGTTTAAAAGTAAAAAAAGATTTTAACACAATATCTATATTTTCTATTAATACTCTATCATTTTCATTTATGGAATGTGCTATAACTACATTTTTAAAATTTTCTAAATTATCAATATTTTCTGTTTTTAATATATTTATAAAAGCAGTTATTAATGTTTCTTTATCTTCCGCACTATGAGTAGAATCTTCTATTGTATCTATTATTCTAGCAAGCAAATACTGAACTTCAACTTTATTTTTTTATTCTTATCTAATAATGGTATAGTCAAAGCAAAGCTTCTTGAAACTAAATCTAGTAAATATTTCGTATTAATTTTTGTTGCCATATATTTTTCCTAAGTTTTATTTTATTTTTTTTAGTAAAGATACACAATGAACTGCTATGCCTTCTCCTCTGCCTATAGAATCCATTTTTTCATTAGTTTTAGCTTTTATCGAAACATTTTCTATATCAGTTTTAAGAATTTTGGATAGATTTTCTCTCATAGTGTCTATATATTTTCTTAATTTTGGTTTTTCTAATATAATTGTAATATCAGTATTAGATATTTCATAATTTTTTTCTTTCATAATCGAAACTGTTTTTTCCAATAATACAATAGAAGAAATATCTTTATATTGTTCATCATTATCAGGAAAATGACTTCCTATATCTCCAAGTGCCAATGCGCCTAATATAGAATCTATCAAAGCATGAATAACAGCATCTGCATCTGAATGACCTTTTAACCCCAATTCATAAGGAATTTCTATTCCTGCCAATATCAATTTACGATTCTCAGAAAATATATGTGAATCGTATCCGTAGCCTATTCTCATTTAATAATATCCTTATATTATACTGTTTAAATTATACTAAAATAGATTAATTTGTCAAATTATTTTATATAGTGTAATTACAATGCATATTCATTAATTATATAAATTTCAAACAAATAATTAAGTATGATTTGTATAATAAAATAGATACTATATTTATATATAAAATAAAAAGAACTAAAATTTACATATATTAGTTGAATGAACATAAAAAATTTATATAATACTATACATAGAAAAATATAAAATATATGGAGAAAGAAAATGAAAAAAATAGGTCTCTTACCAAGAATTATTATAGGTATAATTCTGGGTATATTAGTTGGTATGTTTCTTCCTGCTCCTGTGGTGAGAATTTTTGTAACTATAAGTAGCATATTCAGTTTATTCTTAAATTTCATTATACCTCTTATGATAGTGGCTTTTATTGGTTATGGTATTGCAAATCTCACAGAAGGTGCAACTAAATTAATAGGGATTACAGTTGCTATATCTTATGGTTCTACTTTATTAGCTGGAAGTATAGCATTTTTAGTAGCTTCTAATCTTTTCCCTACTCTTTTAGGTGCTGCCGCTTTAAGCAGTGTAAAAATTGAATCTGGCTTAGACAGCTATTTTACTATACCTCTTAAACCATTATTTGATGTTACATCTGCTGTAGTATTTGCTTTTATATTAGGTATTGGTATAACAATGCTAAGACCTAAAAAACAAGGTGAAGAATTATTTTCTATAGTAAGAGACTCCGAAGAAGTTATACAAGCAATTTTAAAAAATATAATAATCCCTATACTTCCTTTACATATTTTAGGTACATTTGCTAATTTAGCTTATGCCGGAAGTATACAGCATATACTTATAATATTTGGTAAAGTATTTGCTGTTGTTATTACTCTTCATATACTTTATATTACCGCTTTATTTATAATATCTGGATTAATAGCAAAGAAATCTCCTTTAATGCTTATTAAAAATCAGATTCCCCCATACTTTACTGCTGTAGGTACTCAAAGCAGTGCTGCAACTATACCTGTTAGTTTAATAGCTGCTGAAAAAAATGGAGTATCTGAACAGATTAGAAAATTTGTAATACCTCTTTGTGCTACTATACACTTAGCTGGTTCTATGATTACATTAACTTGCTGTTCTACTGCTGTTATATTAATTTTAGGACAAAATCCTACTTACAGTTCTATACTTCCTTTCATACTTATGTTGGGAATAGCTATGGTGGCAGCTCCTGGTGCTCCTGGCGGTGCTGTTATGAGTGCTTTGCCTTTCTTCTATATGATTGGAATAACTGGAGAAGAATTACAAGGTTTGATGATAGCATTATATTTGACTCAAGACTCATTTGGTACTGCTGCTAATGTATCTGGTGATAATGCTATAGCTGTATTTGTTGATTGGTTCTATCAAACTAGAATAAAAAAAGATGCCGCTTGATTTTATTAAATTAAAATGAGAATATAAAAAAGGATAGTTCTTTAAAAGGGCTATCCTTTTTTATTATAGTTTTTATTACATATGCCCACCCTTTTTCCTTATTAAATTTATATGCAGTTTAACTGATCATTTCTTATAAACTAAATCAGAAAATATAGAACCCACCCGAGTTTAAATTAAATTTTCAATCTCTTTAACGCACGGTAAACAAAACTTATTATATAGTTTAAGTGCTATTATTAATTCATTTATATTTATAGTATTATTCTGCGTGCGGTTGAGATATTATAAATCTTAATAAAATTTTGGGTGGGTGCTGTAATTACAGATGAAAACAAAAAAATAAATATAATACAAAAATATCAGATGAGTTTAAAAAGCCTAAAGGGTGGGATTTAAAATAAAGCTAAAAACCTAATTTAAAAAATATAAGTATTTTAATTTTATTTACATAAATGAAAGTTTATTAAATTTTCAATACACATAGCATAACAAAGTAAAATTGATTTATGAAAAATAAAATTTAATTATAAATTAGATAATTTTTTTATTAACATTTATAATAAATAATTGTTATAATATTTAGTATGAAAAAGATAATTCTCACAGCACTTTTAATAATATTATCATCTTGCAGAAATTCTATAACATTAGTAGAAAAAATTTCAGATACACCAACTGAAACTATACCAGACTTGGAATATGCTCTAAAAATAGATGAAGCTAATCCTCAAAACATGGAAGAAGCATTAAAAAGATATGCCGCTGATCATAATGGGCAATACAAATTAATTTTTACAGGCACATCAACAAAAAATATGATATTTGGACTTCAATAACTCAAATGCTTGAAAAAATTTCTTTAAAAAATATAAAAATAGAAATATCTCTTGATAATGTAATTTTCCCAAACAATAAAATCCCAGATAATTTGTTTGGGGCAAATGCTGTAAATAAGTCAATAGTAAAAATAACATTTCCTGACACTATAACAGAAATAGGAGAATATAGCATTTATTGTCCTGAATTAACTGAAATAACACTTCCAAGTAATTTGATAACAATAGGTAACCGAGGACTTATAGGATGTTATAATCTAAAATCATTAAAACTTCCTAACTCATTAAAAACAATAGGAGAAGCAGCATTAAACCAATGTGGCTTTTCAAGTATTGAAATTCCTGATTCTGTAACTTCTATAGGTAAAAGTGCTTTTGGCGATTGCGAAAATTTAGTAAATATAAAATTACCAAATAATTTAGAGACAATACCTGATAGTATGTTTGAAAGCTGCGGATCTATTAATACAATAACTATACCAGCTTCTGTAAAAACTATAGAAAAATATGCATTTTATTCCTGTAAAAATTTTGAAAATATAAGATTTCTAAATGATGATCCAAAATCAATGACAGTAGGACAAAGTGTATTTTCATACTCTCCATTAAAAAATGTCTATATACCTAAAAGCAGCACAGCATCAGATGTAGAATGGAGAAATACTTTAGGTATTGGAGTATCTGTAAATATCATAAGGGAATAATATAAAATTTTTGGGTTTATATTAAGTATTATATTTCTTAATACAAACCCAAAATCATAAAATTCATTATATTAAATTTTGAAATATATTTATTTTATTAATCCTATATCTTTTCTATAGTATTTATCTTTGAAATCTATTTTTTCAATGTCGGCATAAGTAAGTTTTCTTGCTTCTTCTAAACTGTCAGCAATATTAACAACATTGAGTACTCTTCCGCCATCTGTGATTATATTATTATTTTCATCTAATTTAGCACCGGCAATGAAGCATTGTCCGTTTATTTTATCTATGCCTTCTATTTTATATCCTTTATTATAAGAAGCAGGATAACCGCCGGAAGCCATTACAACACAGCATGCATATTTCTTTTTCCATTTGATATTTAAAGTTGCTAATTCTCTTTTCATAGCTGATTCTATTATAGATAAATAATCAGTTTCTAATAGCTGAAGCACTGCCTGAGTTTCAGGGTCTCCCATTCTAACATTATACTCAAGTAAATATACACCTTTTTTAGTGATCATAAGTCCAAAAAATATAATACCAGCAAAAGACATTTTCTCAGCTTTTATTCCTTTTAGTGTAGGCTCTAATATATCTTTAATAAATAATTCTTCAGCTTCTTTTGTATAATAAGGATTTGGAGAAATAACTCCCATTCCGCCCGTATTATTTCCAGTATCATTATCACCAACTTTTTTATGATCCTTAGCAGATATAAAAGGTATTATAACATTGCTGTCAGTTACAGAAAGTATAGAAGCTTCAACTCCTTCCAAAAACTCTTCAATTACAACTTCATTTCCAGCATCTTTAAAAATCTTTTTTACCATTATATCTTCTAATGCATTTTTAGCTTCTTCTTTATCCTGACATATTAAAACGCCTTTTCCCAAAGCAAGACCGCTAGCCTTTATAACTATAGGATAGCTGCATCTATTCAAATATTCATCAGCTTTATTATAATCAGTGAATAATTCATATTCAGCAGTTTTTACTCCGTACTTCTTCATAAAATCTTTAGCATAAGCCTTAGAACCTTCAAGTATAGCGGCCTGTTTATTTGGTCCGAATATTTTAAGTCCGTTCTCTTCAAACTTATCTACTATTCCATACACAAGCATTTCTTCGCTTCCTACAATGGTTAAATCAATGCTTTCTTTTTTAGCAAAATTTAAAATCTCATCTATAGTAGAAATTTTAACATTTTCACAATTTTTTTCTCTTGCTGTGCCTGCATTTCCCGGAGCACAATAAACTTTTGAGACTTTTTCATTCTTAAGTAAATTATTACAAATAGCATGCTCTCTGGCACCTGAACCTATAACTAATATTTTCATATTTCTTTCCTTTTTAATTTATATAAAATTAGTATCTATAATTTTTATTATAATTTTTCTATTTCCTCTATACTTAAACCTGTATTATCACTGATAAACTTAATATCTAAACCAGATTTTTTAAGACTTTTAGCTATACTTAAAGCTTTATTTTTTTCACCCTTTTCTATACCCTTTTCCATTCCTTGTTCTATACCTTCTTTTATACCTTCTTCTCTCTCTTTTTTTAGCATTATAGTTTGCCCATATAAAAAAGCATCTCTAGCATTATAAACTTCCATCTCTTCTTCACTTGATATAAATCTCTCATATTTATCTATCACTTTTGACATTATGCTATTTACCTCCTTTAATTTATCTTTTACTTTATCCAAATCTTTAACTGTAAAAAATTCTATCCAAGATAATATTTTATTTTTCTTAATATCATCTATATCTGAAATATTTAATATTTTTATAAACCTTGGCACTTCTATTATATGCATTTGCATCATATCCAATGATACATAATGATTTTCAGTATCTATTAATTTAAAACATCTATGTGCCTTACCTTCATCATAAAAGTCCATATTAAAGTTAACAAAATTAATACTTATTACCTGACTAATAATATCATAAGATTCATTTTCATTAAGTTCACTCACTATATTTTTTGATATATAATAAAATATTCTTTTAACAAAATCTATATTGCCTGATAATTGTATTTCTATAATGATTTTTCTATTGTCTTTAGTAATTGCTTTAACATCAAGAACTGACTCTTTTAAATTAATGTTTTCGGGTAAATTATGAGGATTAATTATTTCTAAATTATGTACTTCTTGAAAGCCTGAATCTCTAAGTACGCAATTAACTATATTTTCAAGTATATCTTCATTTCCAAGAGAACCCAAAAGATAGCGTACAAAATAATCATTCATTCTGTTAATATTTCTCATGCGAAAATTATAACAAAAAGGCTAATAAAAGTAAATATTTCTAAACTTAATAAACTATAAGTTATATAAAACTATATTATTTTTATTCTTTACATTTTCACTTCTTATTATATACTATCTATATTGATACATAATAATAAATAAAATCATCAAAAACAGGACTGAATTATGAATCTTAAAGAATATATGAATATAAGACTAGAAGAAATCAATAAAACTATTGACAATGTATTTGATAAAAGCAGCATAGAATTAGAAAATAGTTTCATAGAAATGCTTAAATATCCATTGGATGCGGGCGGAAAGAGATTAAGACCTATACTTACATGTTTAGCATGCGAACTTTTTAACGGCGATTATAAAAAATCTATAATACCTGCAGTAGCATTAGAACTTATACATACATATTCTTTAGTTCATGATGATTTGCCTGCTATGGATAATGATGATTTAAGAAGAGGAAAACCTACAACACATATAAAATACGGTGAAGCTAATGCAATACTTGTAGGAGACGGACTTTTAACTCATGCATTTCAATTACTTTCAAAGACAGATGTTAAAGACAGCACTTTAAGAAAACTTTTATTTGAATTGAGTTATGCTGCAGGAATAAATGGAATGGTTATGGGGCAATTTATAGACTTATATTATGAAGAAAAAGAAATCAATTTTGATATGCTTAAAATACTTCATGCTAAAAAAACAGGTGCTATGATAAGAGGTGCTATAAGACTAGGAGCAATTGCCTCAGAAAATGATAATGATATAGAAAATATAACAAAATACGGTGAAGCTATAGGACTTGCTTTCCAAATTCAGGACGATATACTTGATGTTATTTCAGACAATGAAACTTTAGGAAAAACTGTTGGTAAAGATGAAAAAGAAGGAAAACTCACTTATGTAAAACAGTTCGGACTAGAAGGTGCAAAAGAAGAAGCCAAAAAAGTAATTGAAAAATCTATTGAATATTTAAAGCCTTATAAAGATAGTGAAGCTAAAAATATATTAATAGAATTAGCAAATTACATAATAGAAAGAAAATCATAACTATATAAATAAACATCATTACAAATGGTTAAACTCTTTTTATAACTCTCCGATAACAAAAATAAAAAATAAATATAATAAGAAGAAATTTGTAATATATTATGAATGAAATTAAAAAAATCAATTTAGAAGCAATAAATAAAAATATCAGAGCATATCCTTATGATTTCATTAATATGCTTAATAATGCTAAAGAATCAGATATAATTTTACAGGTAATAGAAACAAAATCACAGAAACCTTCTGCCAAAGCAACAAAAAATGGCAAGCAAATACTTCTTCATAGTGCTTATGACCCTATAAAAGAGGCTAACACTTTGATAAAAGAAATAGAAAATGACGAGGATTTAGATTTAGTATTTGTATTTGGAATTGGCGGAGGATATTTGATTAATGCTGTTAAAAAATTAAATGTTTCTGTCGCTGTGATTGAACCTGATATAAATTTTTTTAATACATTAATAAATAATTTCAAATTAGACAAAATACTTGAAGATGATAAAATCACCTTTTTTATAGGCGGAAATGATGATGAGGATATAGAGAAATTTATATCATTAACAACAACAAAAAAAGTAAAATTTTTTATTACAAGGTCTTATGCTACCCTATTTGCTGAAGAAGCCTTGCATTATCAAAGTAAAGTACTTTCTGTAGTAGATAAAAAAATCATTAATATAAACACTATTTCAAGATTTGATAAACTTTGGGCTTATAATATAGCTTCTAATGCAGTTGAAATTGCCACTCATTATGGAGTCAATAGATTTTTTAATAAATACAAAGATATTCCTGCAGTTATAGTATCAGCAGGTCCTTCTCTTGAAAAAAATATTACAAAATTAAAAGAGATGAAAAACAAAGCAATAATAATAGCTGTTGATACTGCAATGAAACCTTTATCATCCCATAGCATATCTCCACATTTTGTAATTACAATAGACCCTCAAAAGAAAAATTCTAAATATTTCAGGAATATTCATTTTAAAGATACTGTATTAATATCTGAATCTTCTGTTGATCATGAGGCTGTAGAATCATTCAATGGATCAATATTTTTTATAGATTCAATATTCCCGCTTGCAAAATATTTTATGAAGCCTTTAGGGGATAGAGGCGATATTACTATGGGAGGAAGCGTTTCCACTGCCGCTTATGATTTTGCTGTAAAAATAGGAGCTAATCCTATAATAATGGTTGGTTTGGATCTCTCTTTCCCTAATCATCAAACTCATATAAAAGGAAGCTATCATGAAGAAAATTTCTTCACCGAAATAGGAAAGCTAGATTCTTATGACAGCAGAATATATAAAGTACTTGTTTCCGGGAATTTAAGAGAAGAGAAAAATATCTATGGTGAGAGCGTATTTACTGATTCAAGATTCGATATGTACAGAAATTGGTATGAAGCTCAATGTGCCAATAATAGTAAAATAAAATTCTACAATGCCACTGAAGGCGGTGTAATAATAAAAGCAATGGAGAATATTACTCTTCAGGAACTAATAGATAAATTTGATGATATAAACATACAAATAGATAAAAATGACAAAAATACATCAGACAAAACAAAAATACTAGAGAATTTAAAAAACGGATTAATAAAAATAGATAAAGAAATTACATCATTAAAGCCTTATGTTGAAGATGCTATTAATTTATGCTATACGATAAATGATGAGTTATCAAGGCATAGAAAAGTAGATAAGCTCATTTCTAAACTAGATGAATCCGATGCTAAAATACTCACTATAAGCAAAGTTAATGAATTTTTAGGTATTACAATGCAAAAGACTATCAAGACTATAACAGAAGGTTTTGATTTTAAAGATGAAACTATGCATAAATCTATAATAAGTTCTTTCAAATTATATGAAGCTATGAAAGACAGCATTGATTTTAATCATTATATAATAGAGCGTGCATTAATAAAGATAAACAAAGAATTATAACTTTTTATACGCACGGTTAGATAAATTTCAAATATAATAAAAATTAGAATTCAAAATAAAATAATATTTTTAAACTTTGCTCACCGTGCGGTATATAATGCTATAAATTTAAAAAAATCTAGGGCGGGGCTATAATTTCTACAGTAACAAAAAACAAATTTAAATTTCTATTTCAAAATAAATTAATAAAAAATAATGGGCGGGAATGTAAATAAATTTTCTCATCTTATTATTTACTGATTAATAAACATCACTATATATATTTTTAATTTATATTATGATATAATAATCATATATAATTTTTCTCATGTTATTTTCTTTTTTGCCGATAAAGAATAATAATAGTATTTTTTAAGGTAATTAGATATGAAATATAGAATATTATTACTTTTATTTATAATGAGCTTTTCTAATATATTCGCTCAAAATGACAACTTTTTAGATACAATTACTTTGGATAAGATAAAAAGAATTTATCCTAATGATAATGTAGTTTCTCCTTCAAGCTACACTATAAGCATGAATTTTGATTTAAACAGATACAGATTAAACGAACCTATAACTATGGAAATAAAAATACATGCTAAGAAGGGAACTATAAGTTTTACAAATTCAGTTAATCCATTTAATAATTACAGCTTTACAGTTTATGATAATTACAATAATCCTGTAGTATCATCAGATAATTATACTATTTGGAAATATAAAAGTGAAAGAAACTTAGATAATTCTCAAGATAGAATAGTCACTCTTAATGAAGGAGAAACTTTCTCATATTATATAGATTTGAATAATTGGTTCCATTTCGATAAAATAGGAAGATATAGAATAGAATGCAGTTTCAACCCTATGCCTGAGATAAGTGATAATTTCTCTATGCATGCCGACACTGCTTATTTCTTATTGGAAGCTGCAAGAGTATATCAGACACAAACAAATACTGCACCTGTTTATATAACTAATAATAACAATCTTTCTCAGCAACAAGGTGTTTTATATGATTATGCTCCATCAAGCATTATATCTAATACTTTAAGTGCTATGAAAAATAGAGATTGGACTAATTATTACACTTATATGCATATGCCTTCTATAATAAGTATAAGCCAAAGATACTATGAAACTTATAGAAATAATTACAGCAATGCATATTTAGAGGATTTTACAGATACTGGAATTCGTCAAAAAGCAAGAGAATTAAGTTTTGAAAATTATTTAAGAACTCAATTCTCAGATAATATAAGTGCCAATATGTTAAGAACTAATTTTGGAAATAATTTCTTAAATAATTTGGAAATGGCTTATAAATCAAGCAATATAAGAGAGCTTGCTATAAGATTTGATATTCTCTATAGAACTTCTTTACCTGAAGACAGAAAACTTCTATTTGAAGAGTTTAAAAAATATTTAACTTCTGCTTATGACAGACAGGTAAGAAATGCATTTATAGCAGAACTTCAAAGGGATATAATTGCTACTAAAGATGCTAAACTTAAAGAACATTATACTTCTGTACTTGATATGATTAGAAAAGAGTATGATCCTGCTGTAACTTACACACTTTTAAATTATACAATAGATAAAACTACTGTTACTCAGGAATATGGCTTACAAAAAGCTGAAGTAGAAGCTACTCTTTATCATAGATACTTTAATGCAGATACAGGAGATATTTATGATCCTGTTGTAAAAAGAACTTTCGTTTTGAGAAGAATGGGAGACTATTGGTATATAGTTAACTACTATGATACTGTTGTGAACAATTAAAAAATATAAATTATTATAAAGAATAGAAAAAAGTGAGAAAATTATAATTATTTATATTTTCTCACTTTTTTTATAAATAAAATCTTATATTATATAATATATTATTGGAGCACTGATATGTCAAAAAATAAAAAAATATCCCTAATGATAAAATTTATTTTACCATTTGCTATATTTTTAACTATTATGTATTTCATAATATTATTTGTTTATAAGAATATTTATATTAATTCTTTTTTTAATACTAAAACTTTTAAAGCAGTAAGCATACATGACTTAATAGAATCAAAATTAAATAATGTAAATGAGGTAATAGATATTTTAGATTCTTACCTCAAAATAAATGATTTACCTTATGAATATTTCGGAGATGCTATAACAAATATAGCAAAACTTAGCGATGATTATATGAATATATATTTTGGAAATACTATACCATATCCTACAGGCGGTATCTTCATAAACTCTTTAGAACCTTTCCCTCCTGATTATGATCAGACTTCTAGAGGATGGTATAAGTCTGCAGTTGGCAATAACAAAAATATTTATATAACCGATCCTTATGTTGATTTTGTTACAAAAAAAATATGTATCACTTTTGCTAAAGCAGTATACACAAATAATAATCAGTTAAAGGGTGTAGTTGCTATAGACTTTGCCAAAATGGATGATATAGTTCAGAACACAATTTATGAAGAAAATGTAAATCTAGTTACTAAAAATGGTATGTTTATTAATAATACTGATGAAAATAAAATATTAAGTGAAAATAATAAAATATTTAATGATATTAATTTCCCAAATATTCAGCAATATATAATTGATGGTAAAAATTATACAAACATATATAAAAATAATTGGTATATGGTACAAAAATTGGAAACCGTTCCTTGGAGTATAGTATTAAGCGGAAATTTATCTCAAGTACAAAATCAAATAAAAGCACTTATGTTTATATTATTATTTGTTCTTATAATAATAATTTTGTTAGAAAGTGTTTTAGTTGTTGTAATAGTTAACCCTATAACTGCTTCTTTAGATCAGGCTATAGCAAATATAAAACTTATGAATGATGGTTATTTCAATAGTAATTTCAATGAAAAAATGCTTTCTAAAAAAGATCAGACAGCTGAATTATACAAAAATATCAAAAGCATGCAGGACAATATAGGAAAAATTGTTTATAATTTGAAAGAAAATATAAATAATATAAATTCTTCTATTGATACCATACAATATGGAAGCAAAAATTTATCAGACAGAACAACATCTCAGGCAGCATCATTGGAAGAATTATCTGCCTCAACAGAAAGTTTATCTAACTCTTTGAGAAACACCTCTGTTAATACGGAACATGCTAAGAATATGAGTTTAGAAGTAGCTAATTCTACATTAACAGGTGTAGAGGCTGTTAATGTTATATCTAATAATATGGCTGAAATATCAGAATCTAGTAAACAAATATCAGATATAACAAAACTCATTCAGTCAATAGCTTTTCAAACTAATATATTAGCACTTAATGCCTCAGTAGAAGCTGCAAGAGCTGGAGAACAAGGAAGAGGGTTTGCTGTAGTAGCAAGCGAGGTTCGTTCTCTGGCACAAACAGTTAATGAAGCGGCTAATAATATTACAAAAATAGTGAATGATACTGTTGCTAAAATAGAACATGGTAATGAGTCAGTAGCATATTCTACAGATGTTCTTCAAAAAATTTCATCTTCTGCTAAAGAAGTGGTTAATATATTAACAGAGATAAGCACAACTGCTCTTAATGAACAAAATAGTATAATGCAGATTAATCAAACTATAATATCTTTAAATAGCATCACTCAAGAAAATTCATCAATAGCTGAAGAAAGTGCTAGTTCAAGCAATGAGGTAAAAAATATGACTGAAGATATAGTTAATGATATAAATTACTTCAAATTTAGTTAGAGGTAGGAAATATTTTTAATTAAATTATTATTATTGTTATGCTCGTGACGAAGTCCACCTTTGGTGCCCTACAATAATCTAGCGAGTAAACTCACTAGCTGGCTACGACTCGCTTTTATATTTTAATTCTAATATTTAAAAATTATTATTTTACAGTATTGCAAAAAGAAAGATTTTATAATATAATATATACTTACTTATATTTTACTTTTAATGGGAGAAGCAAAAATGAAAAAAGATATACATCCTCAATATTTTGAAACAGATGTAAACTGTGCTTGCGGTGCTAACTTTAAAATTCACTCAGTACAAAAAAGTTTACACGTAGATATTTGTCATAACTGCCACCCTTTCTTTACAGGAAAACAAAAAATTCTTGATACTGCTGGAAGAGTTGATAAATTTAAAAAACGTTATGGCTTAAAAAAATAATATATGAAAGTAAATTGTATAAAAAATAATTAGTTTAAGTTATTTTCTTAACTTAGGCTAATTATTTTTTTATTAAGAACATATTATCTTTATTAATCAAATAAAAAATAATCTCAATCTAAATAATAATTAAATATTAGGATTCATCATGAAATTTATAATAGAAGATAGAGTATTCGAAACTCTAAACGATATGTGTGTTGCTGTGATAATTGCAAAAAGAATTAATAATCAAAATAAAATAAATGATATATCAATAATGCTTAAAGAAAGTATTTCAAATGCTGAAAAAGAATTTGAAAATATAAAGATAAAAGAAAGCGAATATATAAAATGTTATAGAGATGCTTTTCAAAAACTAAATATCAATCCTAATAAATTCATGTGTTCTATAGAAGCATTACTCACAAGAATATCAAAAAATAAAGGAATGCCGGAAATAAATTCTGTAGTAGATTTAGTTAATGCTGTTTCTATTAAATATAAACTTCCTATGGGTGCTCATGATTTAGATTCTATGAACAATGAAGATTTTTATATTAGATATTCTGTAGATGATGATACATTCCTTCCATTTGGAGAAACTGAAACAGAAAAAGTTGATAATAATGAATTAGTTTATGCTGTTGCTCATGATATAAGAACTAGAAGATGGATATGGAGACAAAGCGAATATGGAAAAATCACTGAAAACTCTTCAAATATAATATTTCCTATAGATGCTTTTATTGGTATTAATGATGATAAAGCTATCAAAGCTAGAGATGAACTTGCTGAATTATTAGCAAAATTTTTTAACTGCGATATAAAAACAGGTATTATAGATTCTAAAAATAATTATATGGAATTTTAACTTTATTCTAATCCCCACCCTTTTAAATTTATTGTTTTAATTAAAAATATAAATTTAAATTGGCTTTATTGCGTACATTGAAAAAGCACACCCGCCCAAGCGTTAATTAGATTTATAATTTTTATTAACGCACGGTAAACTAAATTTATAATATAATAAAAATCTGAATTAAAAACAAATCTATATTTTTTATCTTATTCTGCGTGCGGTAAGAATATTACGAATTTAAAAAACTTTTGGGTGGGTAGCTAAAATATCAGTTAAAGTTAATTAAGAAAAATAGTATAAAAATTACAGAATAAGTATTATAAGGCTAAAGGGCGGGCAAATATAATTATATTATAATTAAATAGTAATACCACTCATTGAATAAAATACCATGTATTTTTATCAACTTTGGCGAAGCGTGCCTACGGCAGGCGTGAGGCGGGAAAAAGAACAATAAAAAATTGACAAAATATAGTTGTTTAGGTATATACTAAAAATTTTTTAAGTTTGTCAACCGCGAGCTGCGGCACCTTCCCGCACGGTATCACTTATTCTTAACAAATGTCCTCTATACGTGCGGCTGATTACTCATTATTGCACAAAATTAATAATTTATATTACATGTAAAACAAAGTTAGTATTATTTAGTCTTATTTGATTATTTGCACTTTCGCGAAGCGTATCCGAGCCTGTCGAGGATATAAGGTTCTTTGTGCCAATACTTACAGTACTTCCTTCGGTCGCAAAAGAACTGGGGGTGTTACGAAGTACGCAGAGCGGTCGTCAAAGCCCTGCAAATATTTTAAATTTAAAAAATTTATTTTTGACAAAATGTAGTTGTTTAGGTATATAAAACATTTATCATAAAAATAAATCATACTATAATTTTTTATATAAACTTTCATTATATTACTAATTTTATTCAAAATGCAGTAGTTTATTTTTATAAATAATTAATCTTCACGTATTTTCATATTGAATCTGTTTCTGAAGCTAGAATAAACGGAAGGTATTATTATAAGAGTGAACATCGTAGAGAATATAAGCCCTCCGCAAACTGCTATAGCTAAAGGTCTGTACATTTCGCTTCCGCTTCCTATTTCAAAAATCATAGGTAATAATCCTAATATTGTAGTCAATGATGTCATAAGTACAGGTCTTAATCTTCTTTTGCATGACTCTAATGCTGCATTATCCCAGCTTATATTTCTTTCTATTACAACCCTATTCATATAATCTATTAATACTATACCATTATTAACAACTATTCCTACAAGCATTATAATACCTATTCCGCTATAAACATTTAAAGTATTTCCTGAAAAGTACAAGAATATTAAAGCCCCGAATAATGCAAAAGGAACAGCCAAAGATATAACAAAAGGCGTAATATAAGATTCAAATTGCCCAGCTATTATGGCATATACAAATACTAAAGCCATTATTAAAGATACTATTAATTGGACAAATGCTTCTTGCATATCCTCATAATCTCCTGAAAAATTAACAGAAAATCCGCTTGGTATGTATATTTTATTAAGCTCTTTTCTAATATCTGTAATGATTTCATTTATAGGTCTTCCATAAGCACTAGCATTGATCTCTATTATTCTTTTATCATTCTTTCTATTAATTTCTATAGGTCCTGTAGATTTATGTATGCTTACAAGTGATGATATTGGAACTATACCATTTGAAGTGGGTATCATCATCTTTTGAATGCTTGAAATATCATCTCTGTTTCTATCCTCCAAACGAACTATTATATCAGTATCAACATATATAGAATTATTTAAAGTCATCTTGCTTGCTGTTGTACCGCTGAAAGAAGTTCTTATGATATTTGCAATGGTATTAATATTGATTCCCATTTTAGATACCAAATCTCTGTCTACATCAAAAATAAGTTCATGATTAGAATCATCTTCTTTTATCAAAACATTTCTAACACCTTCAACATTATTAACTGCAGCTATAACATTGCTTGCCACATCATATCCCCTGTCAAGATCATCTCCTACAAGCTCTATAATGATTGCACTGTAATTTTTAGGTTTTCCCATAGCTGTATTTTCAGAGTTAAGTTCTATTCTTCCGGGATATCCATTAACTTTATTTCTTATACTTTCTATATAATGAGTAATATCAAGTTTTCTTCCATTTTCTCTATCTATTAATTTTACTCTAACCTCTCCATGATGTTCATTTCTTCCTGTTCGCACTCTCGTTTCATAGTATGCCATATTATTGCTAACAGCACTTTCTATATCATGCTCCATTTTATTTATAAACATGTCAGTAAACTCTACCCTAGCCCCAACAGGAAGTCTTAACCTTGATATAATAGTACCTTCATCTGATACAGGATATCCTTCTTTACCTATATTCATTAATAATAAAAATAATGATATAGTCAATATAACAGATATTAAAGCAAATGATTTCTTTTTATTTTTTATTACTATCGCTAAAGTGCTTACATAAAATTTTTCTACATTATTATGAAGATTTTTATTAAAGAAATTTTCTGATTTTCTTAATAATAAATTCAATTTACTATCCGGATTTAATTTATTTAATCTTGAAGCTAAAAGCGGTACTATAGTCAAAGCCACAAAAAGAGAAGTTAATAATGATATAGAAACTGTAATACATAAATCACTAAACATCTGTCCCATTTGTCCTTTAACAAACAAAAACGGAAGAAATACGCATACGCTTGTTAAAGTTGAAGCTGTTATTGCTATAGATACTTCATTTGTTCCTATTATAGAAGATTTTATATTGTTTATTTTAATAGTTCTTTTATCATTTTTATTAATATTATATTTAGAATAATAATTGCTATAATAAAAAATATTTTCTAACACTACTATAGAATTATCAACCATCATTCCTACACCAAGCACAAGCCCTGAAAGAGATATTACATTAATAGTGATATTGAAAAAATACATCAATATAAAAGTAGTTATTACAGATACAGGTATTGATATGCTTATTATAAATACGCTTCTTATATCCCATAAATATATCATAAGAACCAAAACAGCAAATAAAGCTCCCTGCCAAACTGTATTCAAAACATTATGAATAGAATTCTTTATTGTATCCGAACTATTGAAAAGTATTTGATAATAAACACCTGAAGGTAAATTAATAGTACTGAGCCTTTTCTCTACATCTCTTGCTATCTGTATAATATTTCCGC
Organism: Brachyspira intermedia PWS/A; assembly: GCF_000223215.1. Lineage (NCBI taxonomy): Bacteria > Pseudomonadati > Spirochaetota > Spirochaetia > Brachyspirales > Brachyspiraceae > Brachyspira > Brachyspira intermedia. Next base: position 616,761 of record NC_017243.1, on the reverse strand, counting down.
CTGATTCTTTTGTTACAGCAATAGTTAAAGCTTTCTGTCCGTTTATGCGAACGATTTCTGAATCATCTTCATAATCCTCATGTACATATGCTATATCTCTTACCTTCACAGGATAAACTTGATTTTTAAGCATTATAACTACATCTTCAATATCATTAACTTCTTTAAACTCTCCTGTTGTTCTTATATTATATTTATATACGCCTTCATAAGTTTCACCGCCTGCAACATTCTGATTTTCTAAAGATAATGTATGTACTATATCATTAATATTTATAGAATATGCATTAAGTCTATTTAAATCTATATCTACACAAATTATCTTTTTTAATCCGCCTCTTATTTCTGTTTGTGCTACTCCTTCAACTTGTTCCAATCTTGTAAGTATTTGACTATCAACTAAATCATAGAGAGAAGCTAAATTATCCGTACCAAAAAAAGCTATATTCATTATAGGTTCTGAATCGGTTGAAAATTTAGATATATTTGGGTTATCTGCATCATCAGGCAAAGAAGATCTAACCATATCAATAGCTTCTCTTATATCATCAGCAGCAGTCTGTAAATCCGTTCCCCAATTAAATTCTATTTCAACATTAGATTCTGATTCTTTGGATTTTGATTTAATAGTTTTTACATTATTAACAGATGACACAGCACTTTCAATTATTCTTGTAACAGATTTCTCTACTTCCTCAGCTCCTGCGTTATCATAAGTTGTTTTTATGCTTATAATAGGAACTTCCATATTGGGAAGATAATTTATACTGAGTCTTGATATACTGATAAATCCAATTATGAACATGGATACCAATGTAACAAATACTGTTGTAGGTCTATTTACTATGAAAGTAATAAAGTTTTTCATTTTTTCGTAAATTTAAATCATAAAAATATTACGCAAATATGATATTAAATTCTAAAAAATATTCAATAGTTTTTATTATAAATTTTTATTCCTTTTAAACTACTAATAAATAATATTTGAAATTTATATTATTCATATAATTGCATAACAAAATATATATTTTTATTTTAATAAAAACTATTATAAAAATATATATACTAAAAATTTTTAAGTTTGTCATTTTTTAGTCAACTTTTTCCCGCCGCAAAAAGTTGCTGCTGCAGGCACACTTCGTGAGCCGTACTGCGATGAGGCACCACCGAGTAGCTGCCTTGCCTACGGCACGTAGAGCGTAGGCAAAAGAAGTGGGGGCTTACCCTACGGGTACGCTTCGCGGCACGTATGTGTGCTTAGCAGGGCAAAGCCCTGTAGATCTTTAAAATTTAAAAAAAATTATTTCTGACAAAATATAGTTGTTTAGGTATAATATAAAATTGACTATTCTTTTTTATTGTTTTTATCCTTATTATAAAGCATTTTTACTAGGAAAACTAATGCCACAATTATTAATATTTTTATTATAATACTAAGTATGCCATGAATACCAAAATGAGGCCCAAACAACATTGGAAAGTCAAAATAATTCCTAGCATGAGGATGATATGGAGGCGTATGAAACATTCTGTCAAATGCTGGAGAGCATGAACTCAATAAAAAAAGTGATAATATAGATGAAATTATAAAAGTGATTTTTTTAACATATTAGTTACCCATTATTTTATTTGCTTTATTAGACGAAAAAATTATAATAAAAGTTCCCTATAAATATTTATTTTTCATCAAAAAGTTGTATTATTATAATTAATCTAAATGGAAATAATTATGGAAATATTAGATTTAGAAAGAGCCGAATACGAGTTAAACAAAGCATACAAATCAAACCCTACTCCTTGGGCTGAACATTCAAGATATGTCGCTAAAGCTGCGAGGATAATAGCCTCTGAATACAATAAAAAATCAACTAATAAAAAATTAGATGAAGACAATTCCTACATATTCGGGCTTTTGCATGATATAGGAAGATACACTGGTATAAGTGTAGAAAGGCATTTAATAGACGGGTACAAATACTGCATTAATTACGGCTGGGAGAAAATGGCTCAAATATGCATAACTCATGCTTTCATGATACAAGATGTAAATACTGCAATAGGAAAATTTGATATGCCTGAAGAAGATTTCAACTTCATAAAAAATTTCGTTGCCAATGCTGTATATGATGATTATGATTTACTTATTCAATTATGCGATTGTCTTGCTTTACCTTCTGGATTTTGTTTGCTTGAAAAAAGGTTCGTTGATGCTGCTTTAAGATATGGAACATTTCCGCAAAGTGCCTTGAGGTGGAAAAGGGTATTTGAAATAAAATCGTATTTTGAAAGTACTATAGGAACTTCAATTTACAATTTACTTCCGAACATAAAAGACAATATTTTCTAAACACTTGCCGTGTGGCATCCCGCACGGTAACGCTCACACTTACATACAGTCAACTATACGCGACCGAAGGAAGTACCCGAAGGGTATGCGACTGATTACCCACTATTCGCCTAGCTTACGCACTCCCTACGGTCGGGGGCTTTCCGCATGGTAACGCTCACCATTACAGCAAGTACAATATATGTGTGGTTTATTATCCAACATCAAACAAAAATAAGAATTTGTAAAAAGATAATCTGCATGTTAAAATTAATAATAAAAAAATAAGGACTAAAAAATGCCTGTTATATCAAGATTTTATGGTATCATTATCAAAATGTATTTTCAGCAAAAAGAGCATAATCCTCCGCATTTTCATGCTATATATGGTGAGTATGTTGGGGTTATTGATATCAATGAATTAAAAATGATAGAAGGTGATTTACCTAATAAAGCATGTTCTCTTGTATTGGAATGGGCTAAAAATAATCAAGACGAACTTTTAAATATATGGAATACGCAAAACTTTAAACAATTAGAGCCTTTGGAGTAATTATGACTTTCCATAAAATTAAAAATGTTAAAGCTTTAGATAACCTCATTTTAGAAATAATATTTGAAAATGAAGAAATAAAATATTATGATATAAAAAAATTAATTTCTGAACATAAAGAATTTGAAATTTTGAATGACAAGACTTTATTTAATCTTGTAAAAGTAGATGTTGGCGGATACGGCATTTCTTGGAACGATGATTTGGATATATCATGTAATACTTTATACTACTCACCTAGCTAACGCACTACTCGCCGTAGGGGCTTCCCGCACGGTACTGCAAACCATTAAGGATAGACCTCTATACGTGCGGCTTATTATCCAATATTAAACAAAAAGAAATTAACTAAAAAGCCAACCCAAAAATATAAAAACTAACCCACAAACAGAAACTAACCCAGAAATAATTTTTTTGAAAATTTACCATATACCCCCACTGACCGAGCGTAGCGAGGAAATACCCGGACGAAGTCCACCGGAGGTGAGGGTACGCCCTTATAGTTAAACAAACATTTTTAACAAAATAAGCCTACAAACAGTAACTTTTTTAGAAAAAACACGAAAAAACTACGAGCTGTAGCACCTTCCCGCACGGTAACGCTCACACTTACAGAAAGTACAATATACGTGCGGCTGATTACCCAACATAAAATAAAAAAATAATTAAAAATATAATCACAACATAAATATTTTTTATTAAATATCAAATTTTATATACTAAACTTAATTATAATATTTACATCTATTTTTTAGCATAATATATACCTATTATTTTTTCTACTTCCTCCAAAGTTTTTTATTAATTCTATTTATATTACAGTATGAAGTAATCAAATCTATATATATTTTTTTACATATTTAGAAATATTTTTATCACTCAAAATTTTTCTTATTTCACTAGTATCTACATTCTGTTTATAATTTAATTTTATATCTTTTTCTATTAAAAAAATTATTGGTAAAGGCATTTCTTCTTTTAATTCATTTATACAATATATTAAATTTTCAGAACATAAATACTGAGAAGATATTTTTATGGTAAATATTGATATTAGATAATAAATTTGATAAACTATAAAATCTACAATATTTTTTATATTATTAATATTATCTATATCTTCTTCTAACATTTTTGTCTCAATCCAATTTACAAATTCTTTTTCCTCTTTTTGTAAGATACCAAATAAATTATTAGAAATTTTTAAAGATAATATAACTGAATTAGTAAAATATCTATATATATTATCCCTAAGTAAAGAAGCATGTCTACTTCTTATTATGCATCCCATTAACTCTATTGATTTAATTGATTTTTTTATTTCCAGAAAATTATCGTCATAAGTATCAGCTTCTTCATACATATCAGTGTTTAGATTATAATCTTCTTCAAATTTATCCATTCTTTTAAAATGATCTTCTCTGTTTTTTTCAATATCAATATTACTTAATACTATATTTGATATTTTTTCAGAATATTTATCTAAATGATTTACATCTTCATTTTTTAATGTCATTATTTTTTCATTTTTTAAATATGATAATATAGATGAATTTAAATATTCTAATATATCTGAATTTTTTGTATTATATATCAAAAACATAATAATATATGAATTTTCTAATATATGTAAATTATCTATCATTTTTTTATATCTTCCATATTATCATTTAAATTTTCTGAAAAATATTTTCCTAAAAAGAAATAATATATATATGGATAAGCAAAATGATATTCTCTAATATCTGAATAGACAAAAATTTTAGCATTATGTAGTTTTGACAATATTTTATCTATAGATATATTTTCATTTATATTATATCTAGTTTTATAATCATTTTCTAAAAAATCTAAAATCATTTCTTCTTTTAGTTTTTTATCTTTTATATTTTTACTAGTAATTCTTTTAAAAAATAAATAAGATATTTCTGAAAGAATATTTAAATACATATCAAATTGATTTAATTCAATATTAGCATTTAGTAAACATTGCGATATTAGAAAATAATAACAATAATATTCTGAAGTAATATTTACAGATAAACCTTTAGTATTATTATATAAAGAATATAAAATTGTATAGAAAAAAAATGGATATCTTGGCATTGTATACTTTAAGAAGATATTATTAATCAATGAAGAATAATATATCCTTTTTTGATTAAAATCTTCTTTTGTAAAATCAACAATTTCTAACCAATTATTTATCAGTTTATCTTCTAGAGCATAACCTAAAGGTAATATTTCATAACTAGTATCAAAAATAGAATTTTTTATTATTTGTAAATTGTACAATTTATCTGTTGTTATTATTAAATATATGTTTTTTTCTTTATTAAAAAACTCCAAAATTTTATTACGTTTATCTGAATTTTTTATTTGATGAAAATTATCTATAAATACAATCGTAGTTTCATTATCTGGAATACGATTGTAACATTTTTTTTTCATTCTTTCTATATGAGATTTAATAGGAAGTTGTATATCACCATTACCATCAATAAATATTGTTGTAAAACTATTTGATAAATTCATTATTAAATATTTTATACAAGAACTCTTCCCTGATAAACTATCACCACTTATCAGAATATTTTTAGGATTTTTTTCCATCATATCCATTAATACTTCTATACTAATTTTTTTATTAGAATATTCATCTTTTAATTCTATAGGAATATATAAATCAGATAATCTTATTTTTTTTCATATGATAAAACAGATAATTCCGTATTTTCTAAAAACTCATTAAAATCCTCTCTAAAAATACTAACATCACTATCACACAAAATATTGTCTAAATATTGAGTTATATTAATTTGAGTATTTTTATCCCCAGCAATTTGATCGCCTCCGACATTACTCTTAGATTGATTTATTTTATCTGACATAATTATTTAACCTCTTTTTTATTCCCACCAATTTGATCGCCTCCAACATTACTCCCAGATTGATCTATTTTTTTATTAATGTTAACCCCAACAAATCCAAAACCAATTATTGTTATAATATATCCTATAATATCACCTAATGTAACATCAAAAATTATATTCATGATAAACTCCTATTAATATATTCAATTAAAAAAATAATAATTAATTATAACACTTATTTATAAAAATTACACAATTTACAGTTCATATTACTAACTTTCTATAATATTTCTTTCTTCCTCCGATATATTATAAATAGAATAAACGGTTTTATCAATAAAAGAATTAATATATAAATAATTTACTGATTAAGTCTAAGTAAATCTATTCGTTCTACATTCATAGGCGATTGATTATAAATATAATTGCATTCTTTACATAAAGGTACTATATATGTCGTATCATGAGAATAATTAGGATAAACATGAGCTCCAACCTCAGCATCGTTATTACAAGCTAAATTAGAGCACTTTTGAAATTTTATTTCTTTTTTATCTTCCCAATATTCTTTCCAAGTATTATAACCACTTGGTGGATTTTCATTTGAAGTTCCTATTTTATTATATACTGTAATCATCATAACTCCTTTGTAATTTATATAAATTATAATAATGTAATAATTTTATTTAAACCTCTTATAGTTCCATTTAATCTCCTTCTATAATCCTTCTTTCTTCATCATTTAAATTATAAATAGAAAATATCAAATTATCAAGTTGTTTTTCACAAGCGGAAATCTGCCTATTTATCATATTTAAAGAGTTAGGATTTTTTTCTGATATAAGCTTTTTATTTAGAATTATCATAGAGTCAACTAATTCTATAATTTTATCGTATTTTTCTTTTTCTTCTTTTTTATTTAAATCTATTTTATATATAGGTAATTCATTAATATGATATGCTTGTATCTCTGGGAATATATCTTCTTTTTTAGTAGTAAAATATTTTTTAAAGAAAAAGTTTAACAATTTAGAATTAAGTAAACCCAATATATATTTTAAATTATAATCTTTGGAAATTAAAGAATATAAATTTTTAATAAAATAATAATTTTCATTATCATAAGTAGCTATTAATTGATTTGCAACTCTCCTAATTAAAATCTTTTCTACTTCTGAAAATAACTTTAATCTTGATACTTCTTTGTGATTTTCTAAACAATATGTATTCTCATATACTATCTGATATTTTGAAACTTCTTCACCTAGTAAAGTTGGTATGCCTGATTTATTTTCTCTAATATCTTTTTTACCAATTTCCATACCTCTTTTTAAACTGCATATTTCTGAAACTTTCACACTTATTGATAACATTTTATTAATAATATTTATTTCTTCTTCTGAAACTATTGTATTAAAAATTATATTTGGAAAATTATAAAACATATTTTTATCCATAGTTTTTACAAATGTAACATCTTTATTTGGATAATAGTCATATATTTTTATATCTTCTTTTTTATCATCTTTTGAAACTAGAAAAACTATACACTCGGTACTAACATTTTTAAAAGCCTTTCCAACTTCTACTAATTGTTTAATATTATATTTTAAAAATAATTTTCTTACTTCTTCACTATCTATATTAAATTTTAAAAATCTAGGAACAATGAAACTAACTACCCCATTTGATTTTGATAAATAAGATATAGATTTCTCTATAAAAAGACTGTATAAATCAATTTGACCTTTATATACAGAATATCTATCTTTAAAATAATCTAACTGTATTTTATCTAATAAATGTATTCTTACATAAGGCGGATTGCCTATCACCACATCGAAACCGCCCCCTTTAAAAATATTTTTAAACTCGTCCTCCCAATCAAAACAATTTATTTTATATTGCGTCTCCTCGTCAAAATAAAGCACCGACTGACTCTCGTAAAAATCATTGCCTATTAAACTATTACCGCATTTGATATTGTCCTCCAATGACGGTAAAGCTCGCTCATTAAATAAATCCTGATTGTTCTGTATTGACGCCGGACTCTCTCCCTCCAAACATTTCATAAGTAATGATAATTTCGTTACCTCTACCGCATTGCTGTCTATGTCCACTCCAAATATATTGTTGCGTAATATCTGCTTCTTTATCCAAATTGTTAAATCCCCATTCTCTTTTATTACATCTTCTTTTGAACCCTTAAACTTCGCCCTGTCCTTTATCTTGTTGTAATATTCAATATGATAATTAAGTAAATATTTATACGCCCCAAGTAAAAAACTTCCGCTGCCGCAAGCCGGATCCAATATTTTTATATTCGCTATCTCCTCAGGCTTCTTCCCCTTTATAGCCTCCCCAACCGTATTCGCTACTATATAATCAACTATATACTCAGGTGTATAATAAACCCCTCCTGCCTTACGCACCTCTGGTTTTAATTCTATCTTCGCACTATGGTTCTTCCCTATAGTGATAGTCTTACCCAAAAACTGCTCATAAGCATTCCCTATTATCTCAACCGGTATCACTGAAAACTGATAAGGATTCCTAGGTGTATAAAGCTCCTCTATTATCTCCTTTATTGTTTTATCATCTATATTTAAATTTTTTACTATATCATCTTCATTAAATAATCCGGAATTATATTTCTCATTGGCCTTATCAAAAATATAATTCAAATTACAATAATAACTATTTTCAGCATTAAAACCATAATTCTTAAAATCATCTTCATTTTTATTTTTAGGATTAGCCAAAGCAAGAAGCCCATAATTTTCAACATTCCTATCCTCAGCCACCCTCAAAAATATAATCCTGTCAATAATCTGCTGAACCGCATAATTTATATCCTTCTCGCTCATCTCCTTATTAAGCTTACTTATCACAACAGCCAATTTCGTCCTAAGCTCATCTAAAGTATTAAGAAAATGAACATCAACTGTTTCGCTTCCCTTTCTATTGCATAAGTTCTCCGAATAAGCATCTAAAGAACCATTAGCAACATTATCCCTTTCAAATAAATCGTATATATAATCAAAAACTTCCTCTTTCAAATAATCTTCATAAGTGAAATATTTTATTCTAGCTGCCTCAGTCCTGTCATTTTCTTTTGGACGCACAGTACAATCATAAATGGCAAGCTCCTCAAAATCCGTTAAAATACTCACACCAAGTTTTGCACTCCAAGCATAAGACCTTAACTGAAATGCAGGCTTACTGTCATTTTTTATATCAACTTTAGTATCTTTAGCCTCAACAAAGAATACCCTTTTACCCTTAAAATAAAACCCATAATCAGGAAATTTAGTCTTACCTTTCACCTTCACTATATCTTCATGTATAACTTCCCTCTTACCTTTTTCATTGCCGACATCCCAATCTAAAGCCTCAAAAAATTTATCAATATAATACCTTCTAGTCTCAGTTTCATTTTTACTTTTTGTACCATTTTTGAAATTATCTACTAAATGCCCTATAATATCATAAGATTTTTGTTTAGCTGAATTATATTTAGCCATAAACACCTCTTTTTCACAATACTTTTTATATAGTATACAAAATTTTACTTAAATATTCAATAATAATACAAATAAAAAAGGCAGCCATTATTCATAGCCGCCCTTTTATTTTTTTAATAATATTTAACAAATTAATAATAAAAATATTTGAACTAAAAAATGCAGTCTTTTTGGTTCTTTGGGTCACCAAAAGAACTGGGGTTTGGGGCAAAGCCCCAATTAAAATATAATTTTTTTTAATATTCAAATATAATTATCTCACTGCCTCAGCACATCTAGTACATAACTCTTTATGCTCGCTGTCTGTTCCTACACTGTCATAATGTCCCCAACAGCGTACGCATTTTTCATGACTAGCTTTCTCTGTCTTAACGAAAGAAACGCCGCCCTCTATAAATGTATCGTCCTTGCTGTCAGAAAGTGTTACTTTACTTACAATGAATATTTCGTTTAAATATTTTTCATATTTAGTAAGTAATTCTTTAGTTGCTGGTTCTTTAGTGCATATTGTTACATAAGCCTCTAAAGATTTACCTATTGTGCTATTATCTCTAGCTCTTTCAAGTGATAATAATACATCATCGCGTACTTTAAGAATTGAAGCCCATTCTTTTTCTAACTCTAAATCAATTAAATTGTCATCAGCTTTAGGATATAACTCTAAATGTACAGAAGAAGCATTTTCTCCTTTGTAGTATCCCCAAACCTCATCAGTTGTGAAAGGAAGTACCGGAGCTATTATTTTTACTAATACATCTAATATTTCAACAAGTACAGTCTGAGCACTTCTTCTTGAAACAGAATCTTTTCTATCACAGTATAATCTGTCTTTGATAATGTCAAAGTAAGTAGCAGAAAGCTCAACAACACAGTAATTTATAAGTCTTTGATAGAATAAATGGAACTCATAACCATCGCAAGCCTTCTCAGCAACTTTTATAAAACTATGAAGTCTTGATAAAGCATATCTGTCTACAGGAAGTAAATCTTTAACTTCAATTTTATCTTTAGTGAAATCAAAATCAGAAATGTTTCCTAACAAATATCTGAAAGTGTTTCTTATTTTTCTGTAATTGTCAGCAATAGCCTTCATCATGTTATCACCAACACGTGCATTGTGAGTGAAGTCTTCACTTATACACCAAAGTCTTAATATATCAGCACCGTATTTGTCAATAACTTCTAAAGGTGAAACAACATTGCCTGCACTCTTATGCATAGCTCTGCCTTGTTCGTCTAAAGTCCAACCATGAGTTACAAGCTCTTTGTATGGAGGTATTCCTCTTATAGCCATAGAAGGCCAAATTGCAGCTTGGAACCAACCTCTGTATTGGTCGCCTCCCTCTAAATATATATCAACAGGGAAAACCCCGTCTAAATCTTTATTAGTTTTCTGTGCAGCAAAAGATGATACACCAGAATCGAACCAAACGTCCAAAATATCTTGCTCTTTATCAAAATCACAGCTTCCGCATTCGCATTTAGTGCCTTCAGGAAGTAAATCTTTAGCCTCTAATTCAAACCAAACATCCATTCCTTTAGTTTTTACTATTTCAGCAAAATGTCTTGTAGACTCAGCAGTTAATAAAGTTTTTCCGCAGTTCTTACAATAGAATGCAGGTATAGGAACTCCCCAAGAACGCTGTCTTGATAAACACCAGTCAGGACGATTTTCAAGCATTTTCTGCATTCTATCATGTCCCCAAGTTGGATACCATTTAATATTATCTAAAGCTTTAACTGTTCTTTTATCTATATTATCATGTGTCATATTCATAAACCACTGAGAAGTAGCTCTGAATATCAATGGATTTTTACATCTCCAGCAAATAGGATAACTGTGAGTAACTTTTTCTTTATGATATAATGAACCGTTATTTTCAAGTATCTCTACTACTTTAGGATTTGCATCTCTTACTTTCATTCCCTGCATTTCTGGGAAATCGCTTGTATATCTTCCAGCTTTATCTACAGGACAATATATTTCAAGTCCGTAATTCATACCAGTTTGATAGTCTTCCATACCATGACCAGGTGCAGTGTGAACTATACCAGTACCAGCAGTAGCTTCAACATAATCAGCAAATACAACAGCAGATTTTCTGTCTTTTATGAATGGATGAGCTATTTCAAGTTTTTCAATCTCTTCCATAGATACAGGAATCATATCTCTGCCTTCTGCTTTCATATCTTTTTTAGATAGAACAGTATCAACCAAAGAAGTTGTCATTATTGCATATCTTCCGTCTATTTCAACAGCAACATATTCTAAATCTCTATTGAAAGCACAAGCCATGTTTGAAGGCAATGTCCAAGGAGTAGTAGTCCATATCATAACATCAACATTACCGTCTAATTTATCATTAATTTTATTTAATACTGGGAATCTTACATAAACGCTTGTAGAAGTATGATTATCATCGTATTCTATTTCAGCAGCAGCCAATGCAGTTTCACAATCCATACACCAGTGAATAGTTCTTAAACCTTTATATATGTAACCTTTCTCTACTAACTGTGCAAATACTTCAACTATTTCAGATTCATATTCAGGCGACATAGTAAGATAAGGATTTTCCCAATCTCCCATTACTCCAAGTCTTTTAAACTCCTTTCTTTGAATATCAATATATTTCTGAGCATAAGCACGGCATTTTTTTCTCATTATAAATTTAGAAGTTTCTTTATATTTATCTCCTAAACTCTCCTGCACCTTTAATTCTATAGGCATACCATGACAATCCCAACCAGGAACATAAGGAGAATCAAAACCTTTAGCAGATTTATATCTTACAATAATATCTTTAATAATTTTATTCAATGATGTTCCAATATGAATGTCTCCATTCGCATAAGGCGGTCCATCATGTAAAATACATTTAGGAGCACCTTTTCTTAATTCTCTAAGTTGTTGATAAAGTTTTTCATCTTCCCATTTTTTTATTATTTTGGGTTCTTTTTCCTTTAAACCTGCTTTCATAGGAAAAGCGGTTTTAGGCAAATTGATAGTAGAACTATAATCCATCTTATTTTTTGCTCCATTGATTAAATTTTTCTTTAATAAAATTTTTACTACTTTATAAAGATATTCAATTCTATACTATAAGTAGGAATTTTACAAGTTTTTATTTTATATAAAAATATATATTATTTAAATAAAAAATACATTTAATTTATACTAAAAATTTTAAATTTATCAAAATTAGTTTTTATATTGTTATTATTTTCTGAGACTAGTACCAGCCCCCAGTTCTTTTGTTGACACAAAGAACCAGACAAAGTCCGCCTACGGCGAAAGACTGCATTTTTGACATAAAATGATAGTGTTATATTACATTTAACATATATTCTTAAATTATTAAGCTGTAGTATATGCGTTTTTTTCAACTTTGACGAAGTCCGCAGAGCGTGTGCGGCAAAAAAGTTGATAATAATTATATAATATGTAGTAGTCGGCAAAATGAAATCGTTTTAGTATATACTGAAAATTTTTAAGTTTGTCAATTTTTTATTGTTCTTTTTCCCGCCGCAAAAAGAACCATACGGAGTACGCCTCGCTCTGCGTGCCTCCGGCAGGCGAAAGTGCAAATGTAAAATTAGTACTAAAGCATACAAACTTTGTTTTACATGTAATATAAATTATTAATTTAAGATAAAATATAGCCCTTTTGCTTCTTTGTGGCACGCCACAGGCACTCCCTACGGTCGCAAAAGAAGTGGGGGCTGGGGCAAAGCCCCAGATATAAAAACAAAAATATAAATTTATTTTTGACAAAATATATTTGTTTAGGTATATTTTATTCTTTTACATATATTATTTCTTAATTAAACATATCAGTAAGTCTAAAATCCCATATCATAAATATTAATAAAGTATATATAAATCTTTTTGACACTTCTTTGTTTTCATTATTTGTAAATTCAATATTTATTTTGATTTTATCCTTATAATCAGCATAATCAGTTTCACCGTTAATTTTTGCTTTTATTGTAAAAGTATCTCCATCATCAAGAGTTAAAGTATATTCTTTAATTGTTCTATATTCTGTATATAAAGGAAACATACCATATCTCATTCCAAAGGCTTTGAAAGTACCGTAAGCAATTTCTATATTTTGAAGCTTATCTATTTCATTTTCTAAATTATTTTTATCAATATTTATTATGCTTAATTGATTTATAGTCTGAGACAGTTCATAATCTTGTAATTGTTGTCTCCACTTTGTAATTGTTTCTTCTTCCATTTCGATAGGGCTTGCTAAACTAATAAAACTATTATTATCAATTTTCACTTCTTCATCATTACAATTTGTATAGCTTCCATCTCCTGCATATCTAAATGTTGTTATAAAATTATTACTATTGTTGTATAAACTCCATATAAGAGATAAGTCAAATTTATTCATTATTGGGTTATCAATAAATATTTCTTTGAAAAAATCATAATTATATTTATCTCCTGCAATGAGTAATTGATTTAATATATACGAGAATTTTTTTATCATATTAGAAACTTGTTCTCTTATATGTTTTATTTCTTCTTTTTTGTTTTCATCTAAATTTCTTGGAATAGATTTTAATATTTTACTTTCTTTTATATCGAATATACTTACAGAATAATCATTGTTTAGTATTAATTTATAATTTTCATCAAGAATCTTTTCGCTATTTTTGTCAAAGCCAATATTTGAATTATATTTCAATTCTAAATTATAAAAAGGATTTTTTTTATATTTTGCAATTTCTATCAAAATATCTAAAGCATTGTTTTTTGTTGCCATTTTTTTAGCATTATTATATATATTAAATAATATTTTAATGGTGTATTCATTTTCTTTATTTAAAGATAATATATTAAAAAATAATTTTGATTCGCCGTCTTTTTTGTATATTTCTTCTAATGCTTCATAGCCACCATATAATCCATAAATTAATTGTGCTGTTTCCTTATCTGTTTCTTTATAAATATTATAAGCAAAGCTCAAAAAACTTTCTTTATCAAGCAGCTCTATAATAGAATCAATTTCAACAATACGATAAATATACTTCTTTAATTCTAAATATTTCAAATATATGTATTTTATTACCTTTATATTAACTTCTCTTGATTTATCTTTTATTAATACACTAGCTTCTTTTATAAAATCAACTTTCTTTTCATCTTTTTTATTTAAATTATTTTCAATATAATCTTCTGCTTCTTCTATACTTTTAAAAATTTTTAAATCTGATAAATCTTTTAATTCATTATAATAAGTATTTTCTAATTTTCTTTTGAAAGATATTATTTTCTTATTTTTACTTTCGGAAGCTATTTTATGAGCTTCTTTCAAATTGTCTTTTATAATATCATTACCGTAATAATAATCACCTAATACATGTAAATATAAAGTCCATTTCAAATTTTTAAAATTTTGAAAGTTATTACAGAATTGAAAAATATTTTCCATAGAATTAACTTGACTAATATCCCAATTTTCTAAAGAACTGTACTTATTAAAATTATAAGTACCGCCAAACATGTAACTCATATTTTTTACTTTATTAACATTCCATTTATCAAGAGGCTGATTAAACTTTGAAGCCAAATAAAACATATATGATGTATCTTTAACATTTGATATATCCCAATCATTTAAAGGCTGATTGAACTCAAAAGATTGTGCAAACATACAATACATATTTTCAACATTAGATACATTCCAACTATTAAGCGGCTGATTAAATTTACTGCATCCCTCAAACATACAAGTCATATCTTTAACACTCTCAACATTCCAAGATGAAATATCCTGATTAAATTCCATAGCATCATTAAACATATAATTCATAATTTTTACTTTATGAACATTCCAATTATTAAGAGGCTGATTGAATTTAATTGCATACCTAAACATATAGCCCATATCTTCAACATTAGATACATTCCAGTTATTTATATTATGATTAAATTTACGGGCAAAAGAAAACATTGAGTTCATACTTACAACATTTGAAGTATCCCAAATTTCTATACCTGAAAAATCTTCTCTTTCGCTTCCTGAAAATAATCCGCTCATATCTTTAATAAGGCTCGTGTCTATATCGCCTAAATAAATACTTTCATCTTGTACTATTTCATATAATTCTTTTAAAATTTCTGGTTTGTATTTATGCATATATTTATCCGTAATTTTTATCTTAACAGTATAATATATTTATTTAAGAATTTCTATTAACTAAATATATACTAAAAATTTTTAAGTTTGTCAATTTTTTTATTGTTCTTTTTCCCGCAGCACGCCACAGGCGGACAGCGTCAAAGAACCATACGGAGTACGCCTGCGGCGAAAGTGCAAGTAGAAAATTAGTACTAAATCATACTAAAATCGTTTTACATGTAAGATAGGTTATTAACTTAAGCTAAATATAGTCTTTTTGCTTCTCGCCGTAGGCGGGCTTCGCCTGGGACACCAAAAGAAGTGGGGTGCGGGGCAAAGCCCTGCAGATATTTAAAATTAAAAAAATTATTTCTGACAAAGTATATTTGTTTAGGTATATATTGATTTTTTAGCTATTTTAACGCACGGTTAGTAAAATTTATATATAATTAAAATTCTGATTTATAATTAATATATATTATAAATTTTCCTATGCGTACGGTGGTTAATACAATAAATTTAAAAAAATCTTGGGTGGGTGTTATAATCACAATATAAAACAAAAAAGAAAAGTAATACAAAAATGACAAATGAAATTAAAAAATATAAAGGGTGGGCAAATGTAATTAAATTTTTTACTTTAATTACATACCCCGCTCTTTAATATTTATAGTCTATTTTTGAAATTCTAATTTAAATTTGTTTTTTAATTAAACTAGAAAATATAGCACCCGCCAAAGTTTTTATTAGATATCGAATTTTCTTAACATACGGTTAGTTTATTATTTTTTATAGTATAAATTAGTAATAAAAATTTATTTGTATTTTAACTTACTTACCGTGCGTAAATATTTGAAAGTCTTCTTATCGACATAACAATTTTACATTTAATTATATATTGCAATACATAATTAAGTTATAACAAAAATTAAATTAGCAAATAAATATAAAAATGTTTATATTATAAAAAAATTAAAATAAGTATTAATTATACTTTTAATAATTGATTTTTTGGGTAAAACATAAAAAAATGAATTTACTACTATTTTAATTTTAAATATAATATATTATTATTTTTAATAAAAATATTAAGGAGCTTTATTATGATTAAAAAAATTCTAACAATCTTTTTAACCCTATTTCTAGTAGGTATATTATCAGTAAGCTGTTCAAATGCTGACAAAACAGGATCAGGAGAAACTACAAAAGGCATAGAGCAGTATAATGGAAATAATTATGTATCAACATCTACTGTATCTGCTAACCAATATTTATGGGTATTAGTAAAAGATGGTAAAATTGATATGGTTACTGATACTGATAATAACACTGCCCCTACATATGGAACAGATATTGATTTTTCAGTAACAGGTTCTACTAGTACAGATTATGTTTTTAGTTCAGCAGATGGAACAATAGCAGGTAGTTTAAGATTTGCTCCCGATGGTTCTATTTTAGTTGTTAGATTTACAAAAAATCCTGATGCATCTGAATCAATTTTAAATACTGATATAACTTGTAATAAAAAATAATCAATTATATTTTTTTGTAATTAAAGGCTTTGCTTGATTTTTTAGATAAAGACTTTTATTTATAGATGCATATAAAAAATAAAAGCGTATAAAAGATTTATATATTCTTATATACGCTTTTTTATTAACTATCTATTTTTTATTAAAATTCTATTCAGTTTTTGCAGAATCAGGCTTAGGCTGTATTATAGCAGAAAGAACTAAGAATACTACTAAACTTGCAACTATACCAGGTATTATAGGGTCAACTCCAAATAAATTAATATTTTTATTGTATTGGAAGAATATTGTAACAACACTTCCAGCTATTAACGAACCCATACTTGCAACTGCAGAAAGTTTTTTGTTTGTGTAGTTACCAAATAAATATGGTATAAATACACCTGCAGCACGCAAGCTGAATGAGAACATCAATATTGTTATTAAGTTTGAAGCCTTGAAAGCTATAAACATAGATATAAGCCCAACAGCAACCATACATGCTCTGCCAAGAAAAAGTAATTGTTTGTCAGTAGCATCTTTATTAATGTATTTTTTGTATATATCATTTGTAGCTATTACTGATACAGCAAGCATATCAGAGTCAGCTGATGACATAGTAGCAGATATTAATGCCGAGAATAATAAACCCACTATTACGGGAGGCATTGTATGCATAGCAAGTACAGGTAAAATATATCTAGTACCTTCAGAAGTAAGAAGCTCAGAAGTAAGAAGTCCGTCTTTAACAACACTTGAAGCAATCAAACCTAAAAATGCAGGGAATAAAGAATATAATATACATACCAATCCGCCGACTAAAGAACCTATCATTAAAGATTTAGAGTCCCTAGCAGAAAAGAATCTTTGACTAATTTCAGGACCTACAGAATATGAAGCAATATACATTATAGTTAATGATATTATAGTAGGCCAGCCCATACCTGCAGTAAAAGATTTTTGTGCAGGTGTTAAATTTGCAAGTACATGATCAAAACCGCCTGCATAATTCAAAGCAAAAGGTATAGCAACTAAACTTCCTATAAATACTAATGAACCTTGAATCAAATCTGTAAAAGCAACTCCCCAAAGTCCGCCCATAGAAGAATAAGCAGTAACTACTATTGTAACAATTACTACAGATAATTTATAATTCCAGCCAGTCATAACTGTTAATATACTTGCTGAAGCTATTATCTGAGCTGCTGTTATACCTATCATAGGAAGCCCCATTATAATAGAAGTAACTAATGCATTTGCTTTACCATATCTTTTATAAAAATATTCTGATACAGTAGTAACCATTGCATTTCTGAATCTTTGAGCTAAAAATGCTAAAACAAGATAAGCAATAGAAGCTGTTATTACATACCAAACAGCAGAAAGTCCCCATTTACCGAAAGCCTGTTCTGCTAGACCTAATGATGTACCTCCACCAATATTTGTAGCAGCCAAAGTTCCTGCCAAAAGTACAGGTCCCAAATTCCTTCCAGCTAATGCAAAATCATTGCTGTTGCTGATTTTTTTACTGGAATATACTCCTATAAGAAGCATAGCTACCAAGTATAGAACTACTATAATTATTACTATAGTTCCGCCCATAATGAAAACTCCTTAAATATTTTATTTTTTTAATGAAAATTTTAATGAATAATTATAATATTTTTATTTTTAATATAAAGATATTATATGTAAAAAATACCGAAAACATATTATATATTATTTACAAACAAAACACTTTCGTAAATAAAAACAAAAATTATTGTTGTATTAATAAAAATATTTACAGAGTAATATTTGAATTCTTTTGCCATTTGTTGGATTTTAAATAATACATACTAAAGAAAGTATTGATTATATAGCATATACCCATAGAAAGCCATATACCAACAAGTCCAAAATTAGGAGATAAAGCATAAGCTAAAATCGTTCTCAAAATTAAAGTAGTAGATGTTGTAAAAGCCATTATAACTATAGTTTTTCCTGCTCCGTTTATAATACCATTACATACAAACATCACAGAATAAAAAATAAATATTGGCATTATAGTATAAATATAGCTTCTTGCATATTCAAAAACTTGAGTATCTTTTGTAAACATTCTTATAAGTAAATAAGGATTAGTTATTGAAAATATACTCATAATAGAAGAAATTATAATTCCTATAACGATTCCGCTTTTTAGAATTTCTTTTACTCTCTCTAATTTTTTAGCTCCAATATTCTGTGCCGACATTGTCATAACAGCATTTCCCAAAGCTCCCATAGGCATTATAAAAAGTGATTCTACTCTATTAACTATTGCAACTGTTGCACTTGCTGCCTCTCCGAAACTGCTTATAAGTCTTGTAATTACTAACCATCCGAAAGCTACTATAAACTGATTGAATGAAATAGGTATTCCTAATTTAAGTATTTTTTTAGTCATATTCAAATCGAATGTAAATACAAAAGGATTTATTTTTATAAAGCTGTTTTTTATTCTAAGATATGTTGTACTTATAAATACAGAAGTAAATTGAGAAATTACTGTAGCAATAGCTGCACCTTGAAGTCCCATTGCAGGTATTATCCAAAAACCTTTTATAAGTATAGGATCCAATATTATATTAATTATAGATGATACAATCAAAAATATTAATGGTCTTACAGTATCGCCTACTGCTCTTAATATAGAAGAAATAAAAAAGTAAGTATAAGCAAAAGGCATACCCAAAATAGATATTCTTAAATATATTAATGCCATATCCATAGCATTTTCAGGAGTTTTCATCATTACTAATATATTTCTTGAGAATATAAGCATTAAAGCCCCAACAGTAACTAATATTATAACTCCCAAAGTGGTAGATACTTTTATAACATGGCTTACAGTGTCATAATCTTTAGCTCCATAATACTGCGAAACTATAACTCCATTAGCCATATTAATACCGAAAGCAAAAGAACCCATTATAAGCATTATTGGAAAACTTACTGCAACTGCCGAAAGTCCAAGAGGCCCTATAATATTACCTATCCAAATACTATCTACTATATTATATACAACATTAAGCATATTCGACAATAGTATTGGTATAAGCAATTTTAATAATGTGGGAACAACTTTTGCTTCTGTAAGATCTGTCCCTATATGATTAGCCATTTATATTTTTAACACCTATTATTTAATTAAACTTATCATCATATTATAAACCAAATAATAATTAATTGAATAGTAAAAACAAAATTATTTTTTATATTGAAAGTCATTTTTTATTAAACGCATGGTAAACAGATTGTTTATTTAATTTAAATTATATTATTACATCAACTAGTATAAAAAATGCATTCAGCGTGCGGTGTAAACATTAGAAATTTAAATAACGCTTGGGTGGGTTTTATAATATCATAATTGGCTTTAAAGAAATATAATATATAAATACAAAATTTAATTTATAAATATAAAGGGCGGGCAAATGTAATTAAATTTTAAAACTTTTATTACATACCCCACCCTTTAATATTTATAGTTTATTTTTGAAATTTTAATTTAAATTTATTTTTTAATTAAATTAGAAAATAAAGCGCCCACCCAAGTTTAGATTAGATTTAAAAATTTATTCAACGCACGATTAATTTTATTTTCTTTAATAATTAAAAATAAAACAAAACTTAATTTTTTTTTAGTTTTAATCACCGTGCGAATCATAAAGCAGGCGAATGCTTTCCCTTGTTAGGACCATTAGGATGCTTTAGACAATAACCATTTACTAACGACTGTAAAGATTTATTTTTAGCACCGCAGTACTTGCAAAAATATTCTGACTTTTCACCGCCTTCGTAAAGTTTATGCTTACCCTTGTTTGGACCGTTCGGGTGCTTTAGACAATAACCACTAGTTAGTGAAGCTATTGAAGAATATTTAGCACCGCAATATTCACAGTAAAAATTTTGAGCCATAAAAAGCCTCCTTTAATTTTGTTATATTTTAATTATATATTACCTTCCAAAGAAGATATACCTGCTTTAATCAACATTTCTGAAAATGTTTTACCATTTATTAATAATATGTTATTATCAATAGCTAAATTTTTAGCCTCATCTGAAAAATCATCACAGCTGGATATTACCCAACCTATATGTGAATATCCATCTTCATTTGATGATTTATACTCTAAAAAATTTTTAATTTGTTCTATAGCCCATTGATCTGTATAATCTGTATGAAATTTTGCTTGAACATGTATTATTGTTCTTATTAAATCAAAAGATGCCTGTATATCACAATCTCCATTTGGATTATCTATTTTGGAAGGTCTTTCTATATTATCAGCACCACATTGTTTAAAATATAAACCTATTAATCTTTCAAATTTATCTGGATTCAATCTATTCCTTACTAAATCAAAAATATTTTTAGAACAAGTGTTTAAAATGTCATAAGTTAAATTAATAGGTCTATTATTATTTATATTTTCTAATAATTCATTTATAGTTTCTGCAATATCATTACAAGAAATATTAGTACCTCTATAATGCATTTTTCTTGTAAGTTCGGCATTTGCATATTCAGCTCTTTTTATATTTGTATATACAGGTTTTACTTTCCAAAAAAAATCCAATTTTTGATAATCTTCAGTATTTATAAATGGTTTAAGTACTGATTTTAATTCTTTATCATTTTTACCAATAAAATTATCACCTATTATTTCATATATAGAAAATAAACCTCCAAATTGAGGTACTATAATATAATCACCTTTTTTAAAACCATGTATAAATCTCCATAAATGATGTATCCATTTTGGACATTCACCCCATATATTTTCTACATAAGATTTAAACTCGCCATAATAATCTCCATTTTCAACTATTTTATATAATTCTTCACTAAATAACATTTCATATCCTGTTGAAAGATAACCTTTTTCCAATATAGGATATGAACATTCATAACCATGTGATATTCTGTGTAAAAAATAATTTCTTTCCATAAGAATCTCCTTTAATTTTGATTATGATTTAATTATAAAATATGGCTGCGACAAAATTTGTCATAATTTTTGATTTTTTATTTTTTTTTGCAAAAATAAAGGCTTTACTCAAAAAACTTAGAGTAAAGCCTTTTTAATAAAAATATCATTATTATTTTTTAATATTACAAACAAAATGTTTATTTAATGTTTCTCCAGTTGGATCATCACCATTTTTTGTAATGTTTAAAGTTACATAAGAAGCATCATCAGAAAATGTTAAGGTACCTACAATTGAATCAGGATTTTGTTTACTGTCTGGAATAGAAAAATTATAATCTGTACCTGAACCTGTTACAGAAAAATAATTTCCTGTATCAAATATTGGTGAAGTGTTATTATCTTCATTTGGTTTAATTGCAACTTTACTATCTTTTACTGATATCCATACATAACCTAGTTGATTATTTATTTGTATTTTTGATGATACATAAGTATTACCATTATACTGTTCTATGCCTTTTGTTGTTGTGGCGGAACCATCACTAGATCCTGTTTTATCCTTATTAGAGCAGCTTATTGATAACATACTTACAAAAAATAGGCTCAAAAAGATTGTTAAAAATTTTTTACCCATAGTAAAACTCCTGAATTTTTTATTTAAATATTTTTTTATATTTAAAAATATAGAATAGTTTTGAAATATATTTTGATTTTATTATACTATATGATGATTAAAATTAAAATATACCTAAACAACTATATTTTGTCAAAAATTATTTTTTTAAATTTTAAATATCTGTAGGGCTTTGCCCCGCACCCCAGTTCTTTTGTTGGCACATACGAAGTACACCTGCGGCGAGAACCAAAAAGACTGCATTTTTAGTCTAAATTTAGGTTATATTCTATATTTAATAAGTATTTTTCAAATATAAAGTTCTAGCAATTGCGTTTTCGCGAAGCGTGCCTGAGGCAGCTACTTTTTTATGCGGCAAAAAGTAGATAATATCTATATAAAGTGCATCAGTTGACAAACTTAAAAATTTTCAGTATATATTAGAGTACAAAATTCCAATATATAAATTATAAAATTATTTTTTAACATAAAAAATAAAAGGCTTCACCTGAAAACTTCAAGCAAAGCCATTTAATTAAATATATGATTGATTATTATTGTTTTATATTACAAACTATATCTTGACCTACAATACTAGGCATCACTGTATTTTTTGTAAATCTCATTGTTACAGAAGAACCATCTGGAGCAAATTTTAAAGTACCTTGAACTTGATCTGGCGTTCCTTGAGGATCAGGAGTAGAAAAAGTATAATCAGTGCCATAACCTGTTACAGTAAAATAACTATCTAAACTGAATCCAGGGGCATAAGTATTGTTATCATTAATATTCATAGCAAATTTGCTATCTTTCACAGATGCCCATAGATATCTTGCACCTAATTCAGGAACATTAAAACTTTTTTCTGACGCATAAGTCTTACCGTTGAATTGTTCTATGCTTTGTGGAGTTTTAGTATATGTAACATTTTGTCCATTAATATTGACAGTTGCATTATTTACATCTTTAAATGTTATTGTAATCTCACTACCATAAATTTTTACTTTATAACTAGGATCAGTAGACTCTAATACTTCACCTTTATTTCCACGAGTGCTATTGTATTCGTATATATTACCATTTATATCTATTTCTACAGCATCGGGGTTATCTGATGACGACCATATACCAGCATATTTTGTGTTTATAGTTTTTGGTGTAGTTGTATCTCCTGCACCTGTTTTGTCAGCATTGGAACAGCTTACTGATAAAATGCCTACTAAAAATAGGCTTAAAAAGATTGTTAATAATTTTTTGTTCATAGTTAGAACTCCTTTTTTAAATTTTTATTCTAAACATTTTCATGTTTATTTGCTTATTCAATTTTGTTATAACTTAATTATGCACTATCAATGAGACAAAATTTGTCATAATTTTTTAAGTTTTTATGTATTTAATATTTTTACACCAAAAAACTAACTATTATTTTAAATGCGTTTTTAAATTTAAATACGAATTTAAATTTATTTTTAAATTTATTATACTATATATTATTTTAAATTAAAATCAATATAAATTTATATTTTATTAATATATAATTATCAACATTTTAAAGAAATTATAATATTAGTATTATTTTTTATAAACAGTAATATTAGAACAATAAAAGTTTTAATGATTTTTAATATTAGTCTATAATAAGACTATATTTCTCCTTACAATAGAAAGGTTTTGAAGCGTTTAAAAAAATAATTATGTTTCAGTACTATTATTAGAGTTTTTATTCTCACCCATATAATAGGCTTTCAAGCGTTTGCAGTTATTAGTACGATACAGGACTTTTATTTTCTCTTCAATAACAAGGATTTGAAGCGTTTACAAAATTAACCTATAAAAGAAAAATAAATAAGTTAGAGATAATACCATAAAACAATTATATAATAATATTCAAACTGAATATAAAAATAATATGTGCTTTTGCAACTTTGACGAAGTCCACCTTCGCTCTGCGTGACTTCAGCAATGTGTGAACTAAAATTATGGTATTACATTATATTTTATAGATATTTTGAAAATTTTAAGCTATAGTATGTGCGTTTTTTGCTACTTTTTTGTGCGACAAAAAAGTAGATAACATTTATATAAAATGAATCAGTTAACAAAGTTAAAAATTTTCAGAATATTATAGGAATTTATTCTTACATTCAATAATAATATTTGAAGCGTTTTGAAAATTATAATGCAAATAAAAAAGGCATACATAAATTAATATGCATGCCTTAATTTCCTTAATTATATTAATTTTAATCTCTGCTTCTTGTTTTGGCTAAAAGTTTTAATATCTCTAAATAAAGCCATACCAAAGTAACAAGAAGTCCGAAAGCAGCGTACCATTCAAAGTATTTAGGCATATTATACTGCTCACCTTTCTCCATAAAATCAAAATCCAAAAGCAAATTAAATGAAGCAATAAGAACAACTACAATACTTATTCCAATGCTTAAAGGACTTGAACCATATAAGAAAGGAATTCTAGCACCAAAGAATGACATTATAAAATTAGCTAAATATACAAGACCTATACATAATGTAGATACAGTTATTACACTTCTTAATTTTTCAGTTACTCTTATTATTCTAAATCTATATAATACTAACATTATAAATAAATCTAAAAATGTAAGAAATACTGCTTGTACAACAATACCGTCATAAGCAGCATTAAAAACATAAGAAACAGCACCTATAGCAACACCTTCAAGTATAGCATAAAGTATAGAAAACACTTTAGCCAATTCTTTTTTGAAAGTCATTATTAAAGCTAAAACAAAAGCAGCTATAGATGATCCTAAAGCAGCAGGATAAAGAAGACCAGGATTTGCAGCTAAAACAAAAAACACACTTACCATAGCTGAAAGTATTAGTACTAATGTAAGTATTATTGATTTGTTAATTGCTCCATTAACAGTCATTGTGTTTTCATTTTCATAACTTGAAGCATAATTAAATGCCTTATCTGATAAAACAGGATTTGCCATAATTTTAAACCTCCAAAATTGTTTTTATTTAATTTACTATTATATATTAAGTTAATAAAAATACTAGTCTAAAGTATAACTAATTAATTTAAATAAAGTAATATTATTATTTTGATAAGTTGTTATATAATCATAAAATTAAATTGGTTTATTTTCTTCATCTTCTGCTATTTTCTTAACAATAAACACCCCAATTAAAGTTAAAACAAGTAATATAAGCTTATGGACAATTGCAGTTATTAACTGGGTAATTATAAATGCTATTAAAAAAGAAACTGCATATTTAGAAAAAGTATTTGAAAGAAAAGAAGCATTTTCTAATTTAAAATGATAAATAATAAAAGTTAGAGGTAGAGCAATTATAATAGTAAATATAGAAACTGATATTGTAGAAGCCGACCTGATTTTTCTATTTACTTTTTTATTTTCTTTTTCCATTTTTCAAAAATCCAAAAAATTGTTTAATTTAGTTGTTTTTATTATAATAATTTAAATAAAATACCTATATAAAGTATATATAACTAATTATTTTAAATAAAGTAATATTTGTAGTTATATAATGAAATATAATACTAAATTATTGGTTAGTTAAAAAATACAGAAATCTTTTAAAAATATATATTTAGAAAAAATATTTTCTAATCTATCACAATAATTCTTTATTTAATTGTAATCAGAATGATTTGGTATAATAGAATCAATGCCGCAATAAGGACAAATAGCAGTTAAATCATTTTCATCTTCAATCAAATCAGTTATAAATTTAGGACTAAAAATACTTAAACAATAAAAACAACCTCAAATATTTTCTTTCATTAATAATTTCTTATGATTAGAAGAAAATTTGTGTATTTTTAATAGTTCTTCAATCGTCATTTTTAATAAACAAATTCTTAATCTTTCATTTTTTATTTATAACTTTTATTAAAACAACACATACTAGTATAGCAATAATAAAAGGCACAGCAAAAATAAAAGAAACAGTAGGAGAAGCAGAAGCACCATCAAATTTAACAGCATAATACATATAACCATAATTGAAAGCAACTACAGTAACCATCATATAAGAAAATAAATATGCTATAATTTTAATAGTTTTTATAATTCTTTCTTTATTATTCATTTATAAATCTCTAAATATTAAAAGTTTAAATATAAAAAATCCCAACAGAAATCAATCTATTGGGATAAATATATAATATATACCCGGCAACGTTCTACTCTCCCGTAAAGCTACCCTTACAGTACCATCGACGATGAAAGGCTTAACTGCCGTGTTCGGAATGGGAACGGGTGTATCACTTTCTCTGTGGTCACCGAAATAATATTAGCAAATTAAAAGAACAATTTTTAATCTCTTTGCCAGATATATAAGAGCGTAGATGTCTCATTCTACTCTTTATTATAATTTCCTTATTTAAGAAGAAAACGATAATATGGTCAAGTCATTGGTCTGATTAGTGCTGCTCAGCTGAACAGGTATTTCTTCCCTGCTTACACTTGCAGTCTATCAACGTCGTAGTCTCCAACGAAACTCATAGGGAAAGTTAATCTTGAAGGAGGCTTCCCACTTAGATGCTTTCAGCGGTTATCCCGTCCGCACATAGCTACTCTGCGATGCTCTTGGCAGAACAACAGATACACCAGCGGTGCGTTCATTCCGGTCCTCTCGTACTAAGAATGACTCTTCTCAACTTTCCAACGCCCACAACGGATAGGGACCAAACTGTCTCACGACGTTCTGAACCCAGCTCGCGTACCGCTTTAATTGGCGAACAGCCAAACCCTTGGGACCTGCTCCAGCCCCAGGATGCGATGAGCCGACATCGAGGTGCCAAACCTCCCCGTCGATATGAACTCTTGGGGGAGATAAGCCTGTTATCCCCGGAGTACCTTTTGTCCGTTTAGCGATGGCCCTTCCACTCGGGACCACCGGATCACTAAGACCTACTTTCGTACCTGCTCGAGATGTCTCTCTCGCAGTCAAGCCACCTTATGCCTTTATACTCTACTACCGATTTCTATTCGGTTTGAGGTGACCTTTGCACGCCTCCGTTACTCTTTAGGAGGCGACCGCCCCAGTCAAACTACCCGCCTGACAATGTCCGGCTGCCGGATAACGGCTAACCGTTAGAATCCCATTTTGCGAAGGATGGTATTTCAACGATGGCTCCATGAAAGCTGGCGCTCCCACTTCAAAGCCTCCCATCTATCCTACACATCACAAAACAAAACTCAATGTCAAGTTATAGTAAAGGTTCACGGGGTCTTTCCGTCCTGTTGCGGGTAATCAGCATCTTCACTGATAATTCAATTTCACCGAGTTCTTCCCCGAGACAGTGCCCGGATCGTTACACCATTCGTGCAGGTCGGAACTTACCCGACAAGGAATTTCGCTACCTTAGGACCGTCATAGTTACGGCCGCCGTTTACTGGGGCTTCAATTCGAAGCTTCGCTTACGCTAACCTCTCCTTTTAACCTTCCAGCACTGGGCAGGTGTCAATCCCTATACATCCATTTACATGTTTGCAGAGATCTGTGTTTTTGTTAAACAGTCGGCCAGGCCTTTTCACTGCGACTCTCCTCTCAATATTGCTACCAAGATTCAAGCGTCTCTTTTTCCGAAGTTACAAGACTAATTTGCAGAGTTCCTTAGGGAAGATTATCTCGAGCGCCTTAGAATACTCATCTCACCCACCTGTGTCGGTTTGCGGTACGATTATGACATGCCTAACCTTAGAAATTATTTCTCGACAGCCTAGCTCACGCAACTTCCTGAACCCGAAAGCCCAGTCACTATCCAGCCTCAACCTTAAAGCAACAAGCATTTTACTCATCACAAGTCTAAACTGTTTGACGTTATCTACCAATCTAACGCGTACGCAAACAATCTGTGTCATTCCATCGAAACATATCATAGTACAGGAATATTTACCTGTTTCCCATCGACTACGCTTTTCAGCCTCATCTTAGGGGTCGACTAACCCTAGGCAGATTAGCTTTACCTAGGAAACCTTGGGTTTGCGGCGAACGGGTTTCTCACCCGTTTTCTCGTTACTCATGCCTGCATCCTCACTTCTTATACCTCCAGCCCACCTCACGGTAAACCTTCAACGGCTTAAAGAACGCTCTCCTACCAATTATAGATTAACTCTATAATTCCCTAGCTTCGGTACTATGTTTGAGCCCCGTTACATTTTCGGCGCAAGGACACTCGACCAGTGAGCTGTTACGCACTCTTTAAAGGAATGGCTGCTTCTAAGCCAACCTCCTGGCTGTTTAAGTATTCTCACATCCTTTCCCACTTAACATAGATTTTGGGACCTTAGCTGAGGATCTGGGCTGTTTCCCTTTTGACAATGACGCTTATCCGCCGCTGTCTAACTGCCATGTTCTTAACTTACGGTATTCGGAGTTTAGTTGGGTTTGGTACTCGGTTAGGAGCCCTAGTCCATTTAGTGCTCTACCCCCGCAAGTAAACACATAACGCTGCCCCTAAAGACATTTCGGAGAGAACCAGCTATCTCCAAGTTTGATTAGCCTTTCACTCCTACCCACAAGTCATCCAAAGCCTTTTCACGGCCACTGGTTCGCACCTCCATTCGATGTTACTCGAGTTTCGCGCTGCTCATAGGTAGATCACTTGGCTTCGGGTCGTATAGCACGCAACTAATTTCGCCCTATTAAGGCTCGCTTTCACTACGACTACAAGGCTATTACCTCTTAATCTTGCTACGTACTATAAGTCGCAGGCTCATTCTACAAAAGGCACGCCATCAGGCCATCTACTATTGCTAGCAGGGTACCCTCTGACTACTTGTAAGCTTAAGGTTTCAGGTTCTATTTAATAACCCTCAACGGGAGACTTTTCACCTTTCCCTCACGGTACTCTACACTATTGGTCACTGGTTAGTATTTTGCCTTGGATAGTGGTCTACCCAGATTCAAACAGGGTTTCACGTGCCCCGCCCTACTCAGGAACGATAAAACCTTGTCTATATGATTTCGTGTACGGGACTATCACCCACTATGGTCTGCTTTTCCAAAACAGTTCTACTATCATATAAAGCAAAGTCGATGCATGTAAGTACATCACTTACCGCCCTACAACACCATAATAACAACGTCTTACAACTTGACATTATTAAGGTTTAGGCTCTTCCCCTTTCGCTCGCCACTACTTAGGGAATCTCAATTTTGATTACTCTTCCTCCAGGTACTTAGATGTTTCAGTTCCCTGGGTGTCGCCTCATACACCTATGGATTCAGTGTATGATATAGAAGGTTTACTTCTATAGGTTTTCCCATTCGGTGATCTACGGATCATAGAATATTTGCTTCTCCCCGTAGCTTATCGCAGCTTGTCACGACCTTCATCGCCTTCCAGTGCCTAGGCATCCACCTTAAGCCCTTACTTACTTGACCATATTATCCTTTTCTTCTTTTATATAGAAGCCAAAGCTAATATATCAAATTGAATGAGACTTTTAGCTAATTAAAGCTGTTTCTTATCTAATTCTTTAGTAACGCTCCGCTTAATTGTTTCTACTCTAAGACACACAATCTAATTGTGTTTTCTTTATCTAGTGAAGATTTTTATAATCGCTGATTTCCGTTTTTAATGTTGGAAAAAACTTTCTAAAAATCTACGCTCTCATATATCTGTCAAAGATCTTAAGTTTTTCATTTTCAGTTGGTGTTTCGTTTCTTTCGTTTTGTTTTTTGTTTCTCATCAACTGTTTTATTATTATAGCATACAGTCAGAAAAACGCAATACTTGAAAAGCCTTATTTCGACTAAAAAACGCAAATATTTTTAAAATAATCACTTATATCATACATTTAATACAAAAAATAACTTAGAAAAATTGAAAAGCTATAAAAAGCCTTTTTTGAGGGGCAATTTTTTTCAAAATTTCAGGAATTTCGCTGAAATTTTGGGTGAATTTTGGAAATTTTTTATTAAAAAATGAATTTACAAGAGAAATTAGGAATTTTTTTATTAAAAATTCAAATAACTAGCATATTTTAGAAAAATAATATATAATTTTTTTTAAAATTACTAATAAACATTTGAAAAGAGAGTTATTAATTATGAGTGTAAACATTGAAGAAAATGGAAATTTAAAATTAAATGCTGGAAATATTGTTTTTTATGAGGGAGAAAACGTAAAAAACATATCAATAGTTACAAAAGGAGAAATAGATGTTTATATTTCTTCTAAAGAAATTTTAGGTATAGAAGATGAAAATGAAGTTATGAGATATAGCTGCAGATTATTTTCAATTCCTAAAAATATTATGCTTGGTATTGGAAGTTATAAATCTAATTCTAAATACATGTTTTCTTTTAAAGCAAAAGAAAATACTGAAATATATGCTGTGAAAACACCAAATCAAGAGTATGTAAAAAGTTTTTTTAAAGTTAATAAACCATATCTTACAAGTATGTATCATTCTATAGCATATATGATACTTAAATCCTATGAAGAATATATAAAAATAAAAAAAATAAACTCTGATATAAAAATATTATCTTCAAATCTTGCTGTTATATATTTCAATTTGCAGCAAAACAAATCAAAAAATATAAAATCAGAAATTTTTAAAGGATATAAAGAAATTTATGATGATTCTATAAACTCTGGTTTTAATTTCCCTGCATCTTTTGATGTAGATTTCATAAGAGCAGATCACTCTGAAATATATATGCATAATAAAAATCAATTAATAGAAAATACAGAAAAATTGGAATTTGAAATTGACTATGTAAGAAGATTTTTAACTATGCCTAAAGAAATTAAAAATCAGTTCTTCACTTATGATGAGAATATGAGTTTAGATGCTTCTCATATGTTATACGAAAATTTAAAAAAGATATCATCACTATTAAAAAATGAAATAGTTGAAGCTATAGAAAACATATTATTTTTATCTTCAAATGAAGATGAATCTTTATTTGGCGAGTATGCTAAAACTGCTCTTGATTTAGACAAACAAGGTAAAGATAATGAAGTATGGGTTAAATATATAAAATTCATGTCTAATATAATAAAAGATGTGTACAATAAAATTAAAACTGAATATGATTATGATCTTCACATAGATTCTGATGAAATAGATTCGATATTAAGAAGAGTATCTGCAAACTCAATTACTTCATCTGATGACAATATTATTGCTGGAATAGATGATATTGATAATATAAAAGTTAAATTGGGATTTGAAGAATTACCTGAAGAAGTAAAAAATCCTACTAAAAAATTAATAGAAATGTCTGGAATTGATGAAACTAAAGCTAAAAATTTCATGAAATCTTTACAGGCATTTAGAAAATTAAGAGATAAATTCAGCACTGATGATGATGTAAGAAAAATAAGAAGAGGCGTTTCAAGTGTATTCTTTGAAATATATAAAGAAATTGCGAAAAGAGCCATAATAAACGGAGATAATAATAAACTTGTAAAAATGTTTTTAAACTTCGGATATATGGACGATCAGCTTCTTACTCCTAATCAAATAATGGATCTTTATGAAATAAAAGATAAAAGCAAAACCAAAAGAATCAATGTGTTTTATATAGACGAATGGCTTCAAAAAATTTATGATAAAGAAGAGCCGCCTTCTGTTAATGGATTCGGTCAGGATTATAGAGAAGCTTTGAGAGAATTAAAAAAACGCGGTACTATCAATGATAAAGAATTAGAGGAGCATTGGGAAAGCTCATCAAAAAGACTTGAATATGAAGTTGACAACATGATTGAAACTACTCATAGATTATGTTACGGACAAGTTAGTGTATATTTCCCTATACTTCACAAAGATATGATAACTAAAGACTTTGAAAGAGCGCTAATAAGAAGAGATTTCATGGAAAAATCTATAAAAGAGATAACTGATATAGATTTTTCAGCATTCTACAGAGAGGTTTTATATAAAAATAAAGAGTTAAACATAGAAAAAGAATTGGTTATGCAGGAAGTATTGCCTAATATAATACTTATGCCTACATTTGGTTCAAGAGCTATAATGTGGGAAGAACTTTCAACAAGACAAAAAAATAGTACAGGAAGATTCTTATTCCCTATATTTACTTCTGAAGAAATAGATACTTTACTCATACCTACTATAGGTGCATTCAGATGGGAATTATGTAAAACTATGCTTGGACCTGCTTGGAATGATATTACTCAAATGTCAATTACTTCTGAGTACAGCGATTATGTTCAATTCTACAGAAAAAATAGAAACCTTTCAGATGAAGCTAAAGAAAAATTGAAAGTTCAAATTAAAAAATGCAGAAACAATTTGAGAGAAGTCTTTGTAACAGATTATAACTTATGGATAAGATATGAAAGCAAAGGTATTATGAGACTTAACAGAGTTGCAAGAGGAATATTATATAGACAAGTACCATTTTCTAAAAGCATAAGAGTTGAACTTGAAAAACAGCCTATGTATACAGAAATAGCTAACAGATTCAAAAACATAAGAAATAAAAAAGCTACTGAATTAGAAAACAGATATTTCAAATTCACAAAATCAGGAAATCCTCTTCCACCTGAATTACAGCATCATATAGATTTCTACAAAAATATGTAAAAATTCAGACTGTAAAAAATATTACTAAAAAATAAAGGGCTTGAATAAATTATTTTTTCAAAGCCCTTTTTTATTAAAATAATCAAGTAATTAAAAATATTAATATTATCTATTATAAAATGTTATAGCTTATTGCTAAAAATATAATTTAATATTTTAAACTGTCATAATAATTTTTATATCATTACAATTTTTTATTAATTATAAAATATATACAAAAAATAATAAGCATTTAATAATTATACTACGATGATTTGTATTAAATTTATAAAAACAAATAGCTTAAAAACTTAAAATTGACAACAAACAATTAGACAAAAATAAATACAATGAAAAACAAAATACGATCATTACTTACAAAAACAAACAAATGATATTATTATTCATTTTCATCACTTATAAATAATTTAAATTATATATTTTTATGATTTAATTTTTTATATATTCTATAAGTCATTTATACAAAATATAATACTAAAATACAAAACTTTATTATACCGTATAGCAGTATCAATATTTTAGATTTTATATGATTAAATTTAGAAATTTAACGAGAACAACTCTTATAAAAACAAAAATTACAAAAAAATGATGTACAAAAAGCATAAAAAGACAAAGTAAAATATAAAATTATTATTATTAATATTCCATAAATATGATTAGTTATTATAATTACCAGACAATTTATTATTTAATTTTCTAAAATCAAAAGAAGTTATAAATCAATATTTTTTATTATCATTGTATTAAAAAATATTTTATATTAAAACCCATTTTTTAAAAGTCAATAAAACTAATTATAAAATAAGTGTCATATTATATTAAATAATTATAAAATTTTTATTAATATTTTATATACAAATTTTATTTGAAAATATTTAACTGACATATAAATTTCATAGTATTTAACAACCAATATACAATTATGCAGTTATATATATAAACAAGTAATATAAATTATATCAAAAAATATAAAATATTTTCAAGCAAATTATTTTTTTTTCGATATTTATAGAAGCATAATGCTATATTTTACAACTATACTTGCAATAAAATTCATATATTGTTAAAATAAACGTAAGTAATTAGTATGTAAAGAGTGTTATAATGAGACTTGACTATATAAGACCATTTACAGATGCGTCAAACGAAATATTGCAAAATTATATTAAAGACGGTATCAAAATCGGCGATATAACTTTAAAAGGTGATTTTGTAAATGCTTCGGGTATTATAGCTATAGTAGCATTATCAAAAGATATAGTAGGTCATTTCATAATAGATATGGAATTGGAAACTGCCAAAAAAATCGTTTCTATTATGAATGATAGAGAAATAAAAGATATTGATAAGTTATCATTATCTACTATACAGGAGCTTGTTAATTTAATAGCAGGTCTTTCTGTAACAAAATTAGAAACAGACGGCTATGATGTTGATATATCTCCGCCTGTTATTATGAAAAGCAAAAATTTGGAAGTTTCGATAAGCGATTCGGAATTTCTGCATATAAAACTAGATACCTCTATTGGCGATTTTAATATATTAGTTGCCGTAGAATCAGAAAAGGAGTAAAGAAATATGTCTGACATTAATACAAAAGAAGCTGATGGTATAAATGAATTTGGAAAACCATACAAAGTTCTAATCGTAGATGACTCTGCATTTGTTGTTAAACAATTACAGCAAATCTTTGTATCAGAACAATACAATGTAGTCGGCACAGCAGAAAACGGAGAAGAAGGCGTACTTATGTATAAAGAATACAAGCCAGACTTAGTAACTATGGATATTACAATGCCTAAAATGGATGGTATTACTGCATTGACTAAAATAATAGAATACGATAAAAATGCTAAAGTTGTTATGGTTAGTGCTTTAGGTAAAGAAGATATGGTAAAAAAAGCACTTCTAGCTGGTGCTAAAAACTACATTACTAAACCTTTAGACAGAAAAAAAGTTCTTGAACGTATAAAAATGGTTCTTGCAAAAAAACAATAATAATTTATTGCCTACTTACTTGGAATAATTTATTTTGAACGAGATAAAATTAACCGAACAACAATTTAATCTGTTTAAAGATTTTGTATATAGAGAAAGCGGTATATGTTTTAATGTTATCAATAAAATTATTTTAGAGTCAAGAATAGCTTCTTCTATGAAAGAAAGAAATTTAGAAGTAGTAGAAGATTATTATAAACTTGTTTCTTCAGACAAAGAAGAACTAAAAAAATTTTTAGATAACATTACTACAAATCTTACTAAATTTTTCAGGAATGAGCCAAACTTTAAACTATTAAAAAATTATGTTCTGCCAAAAATAATGAAATATAAAAAACCCGGCGAACAAATAAGAATTTGGAGTGCAGGCTGTTCTACTGGAGAAGAGCCCTACTCTATAGCAATAACTTGTTTGGAAACACCCGGGATAAAAGATAGAGATATAAAAATATTTGCTAGTGATTTATCTCTCAATTCTTTGGTAGCTGCCAAAGAAGGAAGGTATGAGGAACATAAGGTAGAAAATGTTCCAAAAGAATATTTAAAAAAATATTTTGATAAATTAGCTTCCGGAGAGTACTCTATAAAAAATGATATAAAAAAATTAATAACTTTTGATTATCATAATTTGAGACATAGAGGAAGTCAGTCAAATATGGACGTTATTTTTTGTAGGAATGTTCTTATATATTTTGATAATGAATCTGTTAAACTTACAGTTAATAGATTTTACGATATACTAAATGAACATGGATTTTTATTTATAGGACATAGTGAATCATTATTCGGACTAGATACAAAATTTAAATTTAACAATATAGATAATTCCATAGTATATACTAAAAATTAGGAGTTTTATTAATGTTTTCAAAAAGAAATGATAATACAGAATCTAATTCTATTATAGGTGAAGGTTCCTTCTTTAAAGGAGAATTTACATTAAACGGTACTTTAAGAATAGACGGACGTTATGAAGGTGAAAAATTAGAAGTAGATAATGTTTTTGTAGGTGCCACAGGAAAAGTAAAATCAAATATAAAAACTGTTTCCGCTGTTATAGAAGGAATAATTATTGGAAATATAGAGGCTAAAAACAGAGTAATGCTTATGCCTACAAGCAGAGTACTTGGAGAGATAAGAACTCCTGAATTAATAATACAAAATGGTGTTATATTAGAGGGTTTATGTATAGTATCTCAAGATCCTCTTACTAATCCAAAAGAAACCATTTTAGAATTATATAATAATGGTAATATGGATAATTAAAATTAATTTACGGATTACATTAAATAATAATGCCTTACCTATATAATGTTGAAAAAAAGATTAGCATACATATTATAGTAATAACTTTAATTGCTGCAGTAACTCTAATTGGAGTTGCATATTTATT
Source organism: Brachyspira intermedia PWS/A (assembly GCF_000223215.1). NCBI lineage: Bacteria > Pseudomonadati > Spirochaetota > Spirochaetia > Brachyspirales > Brachyspiraceae > Brachyspira > Brachyspira intermedia. Next base: position 580,289 of record NC_017243.1, on the reverse strand, counting down.
TACTTCAAACTATATAGAAAAAAAAAGATTAAAATCTATATATGACTATATGATATCAGAAGATTATAATAATGCTTCATTTTTATTTAATGATCTATACAGTAAAAGACCTTTAAATAAAAATATATTAATAACAGGCATAGATTTATACTATGATATACTTATAAGATCCGATAAAAAAGAAATAATTGTAAATGCAAGTGAAAATATCATAAGATATGCTAATCAATTATTATTATCTTTCAAATTCATAAAAAATAAAAATATCATACATCAAAGATTAGCTTATAGTTATCAAAGATTAGGTTCAGCATATTATATTGATTCATACAATTCATATATACAAGCAATAAATGAAGGCGATAACAGAACTTCAACTACTATAGAATTATCTAAAATTTGTTATGAAATAGGATTATTCAAAGATGCTGTAAAATATTTAGAAGATGCCATTGACAGAGAATTAAAAGAGAACAGCGATAAATTTATAAATATGGAATTATATTATGAGCTTGCCAATGCCTATGAGGGGGATAAAGATTATACAAAAGCTATACAAATATTATCCTCTATGGAAAGCTTTAACAATAATACTATGCTTGAATCAAGAACCTATTTTAAATTAGGGAATTTATATTACAGACAAGGATTATATAAAGAAAGTGAATTTTTTTACAAAAAGGCATTAGAGATAGATGAAAAAAATCCTGATTTATATTATAGTATAGGGACATTATATTTAGATACTAAAAGAAGAAATGAAGCTATAAAAATGTTTAGAGAAGCTATAAAAATAGATAATTCGTATAAGCCCGCTAGGGATACTTTAAGGAGATTGTAATAAATGTTTAACTGGTTATATAATATGTTCTCAAGCGATATGGGAATAGATTTAGGAACTGCTAATACTCTTGTATATGTAAAGGGAGAAGGTATTGTTTTGGCTGAGCCATCAGTTGTGGCTATAGAAAAAAGCACAGGAAATGTTATAGCAGTTGGAAATGAAGCTAAGCAAATGTTAGGTAAAGTACCTAATTCTATAGCAGCAATAAGACCTATGAGAGATGGAGTTATTGCTGACTTTGAAACTGTTGAAAAGATGATAAGATACTTTATTAATAAAGTACATAATAAAAGAACTTTAGTAAAACCTAGAATAGCTATAGGTATACCTACTGGAATTACAGAGGTAGAAAGAAGAGCCGTAAGAGAAAGCTGCGAACAGGCAGGAGCTAGAACTATATTCTTAATTGAACAGGCAAGAGCTGCAGCTATTGGTGCTGATATGCCTATTAATGAACCTCATGGTAATATGATTATAGAGATAGGCGGAGGTACTACAGAGGTAGCTGTTCTTTCACTTGGAAGTATGGTAAGAAGTGCTTCTATACGTGTAGGCGGTGATGAACTTGACGATGCTATTATCAAATATATGCAAAGAACTCATAACCTATATATCGGTGAAAAAACTGCTGAAGAAATTAAAATCAATATCGGTCATGCTTATAAAGGCGATATATCAAAAACTATGGACATAAGAGGAAGGGACTCTGTATCAGGACTTCCTAAAACTCTTACAATAAACAGTGCTGAAATTAAAGATGCCATAGCTGATATATTAATAGAAATTTTGGAAGCTGTAAAATCTGTACTCAATCAAACACCTCCGGAAATTTCTGCTGATATAGTAGAACGCGGTATTGTTATGAGTGGCGGTACTTCAATGCTTCCTGGTTTTACTGATTTGATATCTATGGAAACAGGAGTTCCTGTAATTCTTGCTGAAAGTCCTCTTACTTGCGTTGCTATAGGATGCGGAAAGTTTATAGAAGAGACTAGAAATTTGAAAAATTACAGAAGATACTCTTAATCGGAAAAATAATAAAAATTTTATTAATATAGCCGATATTCATACACGTGAAGCTTTTTATAAAACATAAATTATTAACATTATATATTCTGCTTAATCTTGTAGCAGGAATGCTAATGGTGCTAAATAGAAGTAATTTTGTATTTAATTTACAGTCTATTTATGCACTTGGAGTATACCCTATTCAAAGTGCAACAAAAAGTGTATCAAGAGCTTTTGTATACCTTTACACTAGCATAACAGATATATTTACACTTCAAAGTCAGGTGCAGGTATTAAGAGATAGAATAGCTGAATTAAGCGGTGCCGCATTAGAATATGAGCAATTAAGTGCTGAAAATGAAAGACTTAGAGCATTATTAAATGAAGCTCCTACCGATGAATACCCTTTAGAATATGCTGAAATAGTTTCTAAGGACCCTCAAAACTTCTACACTACCATTGTTATAAATAAAGGAAGTGCACATGGTATAGTAGTTGGAATGCCTGTTATATCTTATCAAAACGGATATAAAGGATTAGTGGGAAAAGTAGTTGAAGTAAGAAGATACAACAGCAGAATATTATCTCTAGTTGACCAAAGATCTCAAATATCTGTAATGCTTGAAAGCTCAAGAACTACAGGAATAATGGTTGGACAAAGCCCTAAATCTACACAAACACATTTGCAGTATATAGATTTACAAATGGACGTTGAAGAAGGCGAAAGAGTTGTTACAAGCGGTATGGGAGGAGTATTTCCTAAAGGTATATTGGTAGGTACTATATTCAAAGTTGAAAAGAAAAACTATGGACTTTTCCATGATTTATATGTAGAGCCTGCTGTAAACTTCTCCACTTTAGAGAATGTTTATGTAATAAAAAAGATACCGGATCAGGAAATCATTATGCTTGCTAATGAAGAAGATGATAACGGAGAGGCAAAATGAAAAGAATAGTAACAGTAATCATTACAACTCTTATTTTACTTCTTATACAATCATCTCCTGCTTATGATTTAATAAGAGTAGCATTAGGTGCTAAACCTGATTTGCTTTTAATTTTTTTAACATTCATAGCATTTAGATACGGTTCATTTGATGGAATAATATATGGCTTTATCATAGGACTTTTACAGGATATTGTATCAAGCGGAACATTTGGTTCTTATGCTATAATATTTCTTAATATTGGTTTCTTTGTGGGTTTTTTCAATACAAGAATATTTATAAAGCAAATTGCTGCTGGAATATTTGTAACTTTAGTAGGCTATTTAATAAAAATCGTAGCATTATTTTTGGTAACTTCTATATATTCAGATCTTTCAAATGTTGCCGTATTGATAAGATCAGAATTGCTTGTTGGGCTTCCTCTTACAGTTATACTATCTTCACCAGCATTCATATTATTTGAAAAAGTTGCTCCTTTAATTTACGATAAACAAAAAATACATGTAGATGACAGCACTAAGGAATATACTGAATAAAATATGGCAAACTCTGAAATTGAAATAAAAGCATATATAAAAGATTTTGATTCTGTTTTAAATTTTCTTAAAAATAATGCTAAATTCAAAAAAAAGTATTTCAAAAAAGATATTTACTATGCTAGAGAAGAGAGCATTAAAAAAGGAAGTATAAAGACAAGTGATTGTATAAGACTCAGAATAGAACATGGAGGATATACTTTCTGCACAAAAGAAAGAACTTTAATTGATGGTGTAGAAGTCAATGAAGAAATAGAAATTAAAGTCAGCAAGAAAAAAGCAAGATTTATAATTAACTTTTTATCAAAGCTGCAGAAATATAAAGAATATGTAAAAAAAGAAAAAAAAGGTTATGCTTTTATATATAAAAATGCTTTAGTTGAAATTTCAAAAATAAAAAATTTAGACAACTTTATAGAAATAGAATTTTTAAACTCAAAAGAAACTGTTGAAAATCAAATACTTCAATTAAAATCTATATTAAATGAAATAGGAATAGATGAAAACTCTATAGAAACAGAACCTTATATAAATCTCCTTTCAAGAAAAAATTAATTTTATAATTTTTAATTCTATTGAAAAAATGAAGTTTTTATATATAATGTTCACTTATTTTTCAATAAATGGATTTTTTATGAAAAAACATTGTATATTATTTTATTTGTTCTATTAAGTTTATCACTTTATTCTCAAAATACAGAAAATGAAAATTCTCTAGAAAATAAGATGAATAATTATAAAGAAAAAGTAAAAGTAAAGTGGAGATATAATCCTCTTAGAATATATGAAACTGATAGATATTTTTCTCCATGGCTTGACCCTGATAATTATAACAGCAGTTTTTGGTTTGGTGATATTTTAAATGCAAATCATTTATACCAAAATAAAAATTTTAATTTAGATAATGTAGTTATGTACTTTAGTCCTAAATTGGCCGTAGACTTAGCTCCTATAGCATTTAATATAGATGAAGATAAGCATAGATTCAGAATAGGTGTAGCTTATTACTTGAAACTATTTTTCAGCAGTTATAAAAAAGGACAAGACCAGCTATATGGAACAACATTTTTATATGGTAATTATATGCAAGTGGAAGCGTATTTTGAATACATATTTAATAATAAATTAAAAGTAAGATTCGCTCCTTTAAGACATATATGTATTCATATGGGAGGCGATATACTTGGGGATGAAACATTATACGATAAAAATAAAGAAGAATTCAGAGATGTTGGCTTTGAACAGATGCATTTATCAGCAAATTACAGATGGGGTTGGTTTTCATTCTATGGCGGAACATCATTTGCAATAGCAGGTTTTGATATATCTAATTTGGTTAATTTATTTAATATTTATGCTGGAGCTGATGTAAGAATACCTATATGGGGAGAAATAAGTTTAATAACAGGCATTCATATAGGAGCATATTTTGATAGAATAAATTTAATAAATAGAACTAGCGGACATGGACAAGGCTATCCTATTACTGACAAATATACAGAATGGACTCCTTCTATATCCACAGGTATAGGTTTTGAAATATACAGATTTGTAATAGGTGTAAAATATGAATATGCGCGCTCAAAACAATTATACGCATATAGAAAAATGGAAAGCAGAATAGGTCTTGAAGCTAGTTTATTTTTCTAAAAGTTTGATATTATTACATAGAAAATAGTACTTGATATTAGTTTACTTTTAATAAAAACAATATAAAATATATAATATTATGAAACATATTTTTATTATACTATTGTTAATAATTGCTATTTCACAAGTATCGTATGCTTATGAATTAAGATTACATTTTTCAAAAAGCTATATATATGATGATACGCTCTATGTAGATGTAAGAACATATTATGAAAATGAGATTTATCAAAATATAAAAAAATATATAGATAATGGAATAATATTATTTATAAATTATAGAATCGATTTAATAAAAAAGAATTTATTTATTAATGATAATGTAAGAGAAATATATATATATAGAAAATTGTATTATGACTTTTTTACTAAAGAATACGTTGTTTTGAACTCAGAAACTATGAGAGAAACAAGAAATACAGATTTAGAAATCTTAATTAAAAATATTTATCAAATAAATAGAATAGAAGTTATCAATGTAAATAAACTAAACAAAAACAATAAATATATATTCAAAACAAGATTATCTATGCAGTTTCAAAATGCCTACCCTTATCTATCAGTATTTTTCAATATAATAACACCTATACAATATAGAATAAAATGGTTAAAATCTGATGAATTCAGTATTAAAGAGTTATATTATAATAACATGTAACTATTATTTATAATTAAAAATCCGATTTATAAATATAAAAATTGTTAGAATCAATAAATATTTGATGTAATTTTTTTTTACAAAAATATAGTAAAACAACTTTTATTAATTATATACAAATATTATTAGGAGATAGCATGCGTTTTTATATTAGTATTTTAATTATCTCATTATTATTTACTATGCCTGCATTCAGTCAGGAAAATACAAGACTTGAAATAGTAAAATGGGCTAATTTCTATATGAATAAAAAATATAAATATAACCAAAGCGACACAATAACAAATCCTTTTTCAAAAGAAAAGAAGAAAGTAAATTTTGACTGTTCTGGATTTGTTAATGCTGTGTATTGGACTGCTATTGAAAAGCCTACTATAAAACTTCAAGGATCAACAGAAAATATACATTTTATTTTATCTAAAGCAAATAAAATTTATAAAAAAGGTATGCCCAATATAGGTGATATAATATTTTTTGATGGAACTACATCTCCAAATAAAAAACTTACACATTCTGGAATAGTTATAAATATAGATGAAGATGAAACTATAACCTATATCCATTCATCTACAAGCAAAGGTCCTATTTTAGGATATATGAATTTAAAATATCCAGATTTAGCAAGAAAAGATGGAAAGCCAATAAATAGCTATCTTAGAAGAGGTGATGTACCTTATTCATTGGCTTCACATTGTTTTAACAGTTATGGTACTGTTTTAGAAAAACCAAATTAATATAAATAATAATATTGTAAATTGCCTTGACTTTTTACTAATATTTTATAAAATAATTTACTATGTATAAGAGTGTATTATGCGTTTTTATATTATTATACTATCATTATTGATGATGTTATTTTATTCAGTATCATTTACACAAACTTACGGATATGATAAGGAATATCAAAAGCAGTTAGAAAAAAGTGGAGTTGAAATAAATGATACGCAAAAGCAAAAAGTTAGAAATGATATAAGTAAATGGGCTAACTTTTATTTGGATAAACATTATCAATATAATGAAAAAGCTACATTAACACACCCTACTTCTAAAGAGAAGAAAACATTCAGATTTGATTGTTCAGGATATGTAGCTGCTGTTTATTGGACTTCTAATATAGCGGTATTTGAAAAACAAGCAATTTTAGATTCTGGCGGAGTAAAAACTATATATTCTACTTTGTCAAAATATAAAAAAATTTATAAAGGTGTTTTGCCGAATGTAGGCGATATAATTATGTTTGACAAAACTACTTCTAATGATAAAAAGCTTACTCATGCCGGTATAGTAATAGGAGTTGATAAAAAAGATGAAACTGTAACATATATTCATGCCTCTACAAGCAAAGGACTTATTATTGGATATATGAATTTAAAATACCCTGATTTAGCTAGAAAAGATGGGAAAATAATAAACAGTGCTCTTAAGAGAGGCGGAGGAGTTTCTTCTCTAGCATCTCATTGCTTTAATAGCTATGGTACTATCTTAGATATACCTGAAAAATAATAATTTGTAAATATTTGATATTTTATTAATATTTATTTATATATAAAAGTTAAAAATAAGTTTGGAGAATACATGAGTAGTAAAAAAAATAATAGAAGACAATCTATGCCGCAATCCGGAGGCGGAGGAAATCAAATCATAATCATACTTCTTCTTACAATGGTTGTAGTAATGGCTATAATGTACTTTCAAAAAACACCACAGGTGAAAGCTCAAGAATGGGATTACTCAACTGTAGTACAGAAAGTTAAAGAAGGAGTTGTTAAAGAAGTTACTATAGTAGATCAGAATATTAGAAATGGTAAAGCTATAGAAACAGTTAATGGTAAAATAACAGAGATAAACTTTTACTCATTTATACCATTTACTGCAAGCGGATTCGTTAACTTACTTATAGATAATAATGTTAAAGTTAGAGGAGAAGCTGAAAAACCTAGTTATTTAAGTCTTATACTTGTAAACTTACTTCCTATACTGTTAATAGGATTTCTGCTTTGGTTCTTTATGTTCAGGCAGGTACAGGGTTCTAATAACAGAGCTATGAGTTTCGGAAAAAGCAGAGCTAGACTTTTAACTAAAGAAGATGTAAAAGTAACTTTCAAAGATGTTGAAGGCTGTAAAGAGGCTAAAGAGGAATTGCAGGAAGTTGTACAATTCTTAAAAGACGCAAGCAAATTTACAAAACTTGGTGCTAAAATACCAAAAGGTGTATTATTAGTAGGCCCTCCTGGTACTGGTAAAACTTTACTTGCTAAGGCAGTTGCTGGCGAAGCTAATGTGCCTTTCTTCAGTATGTCTGGTTCTGAATTTGTTGAAATGTTTGTAGGTGTTGGTGCTTCAAGAGTAAGAGATTTATTTGAACAGGGAAAAAGATCTGCTCCTTGTATCATATTCATAGATGAGCTTGATGCTGTTGGTAGAACTAGAGGTGCTGGATACGGCGGCGGACATGATGAAAGAGAACAAACATTAAACCAAATGCTTGTTGAAATGGACGGTTTTAATACTGATACTAGAATCATAATATTTGCTGCTACTAACAGACCTGATGTACTTGACCCTGCTCTACTTCGTCCAGGAAGATTTGACAGACAAGTTGTTGTTGATTTACCTGACGTTAAAGGAAGAGAGGGAATATTTAAAGTGCATGTTGCTAAAATACAGCATGATCCTTCTATAGATTTATATCATTTAGCTAGAGCTACTCCTGGTTTTTCAGGTGCTGATATTGCTAATATGGTTAATGAAGCTGCTTTAATTGCTGCTAGAAATGATAAACAAAGAGTAGAACTTTCTGACTTTGAAGAAGCTCGTGATAAGGTTATGATGGGACCTGAAAGAAGAAGCATATTGATAAGCGAAAAAGAAAAATTAAACACTGCTTATCATGAGGCAGGACATACTTTAATGGCTGTACTTCTTCAAAATACTGATGCTTTACATAAAGTTACTATAGTTCCTAGAGGAAGAAGTTTAGGTGCTACTTGGACTTTGCCTTCTGACGGAAGATATACCCTTCAAAGAAAAAAAGCTGTTGATGAGATGTCTTTGCTTCTTGGAGGACGTGTTGCTGAAGAATTCAAGTTTGGAGAAGATTCTGTAACTACAGGCGCTTCAAATGATATAGAAAGAGTTACTGAACTTGCTAGAAGAATGGTATGTGAATGGGGTATGAGCAGACTTGGTCCTATATCATTCGGACAAAAGGAACAGCCTATTTTCTTAGGAAAAGAGATTGCTAGACATAAAGATTATAGTGAAGAAACTGCTCAGAAAATAGATGAAGAAGTTCACAAATTCGTAATGAGAGCTTATGAAAGAACTAAAAAATTAATAGCTGAAAATGCTGATAAGTTTGAGGCTTTATCAAGAGAATTATTTGAAAAAGAATCTCTTGACATAGAAGATATTGAAAGAATATGCGAAGTAAAATTAGATAGAATTAAAGATAAGCTAGTTTATGCTGGTAAAGACCCAAAAAGAGGTACTGATGAGCTTGAAGACCCTTCAGCATATCAGGAAGGTGAAGTAAAAAGCGTAAAGGAAGAAGTTTTTAATACACCTATAAAACCTCTTAAAAAATCTGATAAAGCTGAAAGCGATAAAGAAGAAGTTAAATCTATAAAGAAATCAAGTGTGAAAAAAGTTTCTTCTTCTACTAGAAAGAAAAAAACAGAAGAATAAAAAATATTTTTCTGATAATATCATAAATGCCGTTAGTATATTTATTATGCTGCGGCATTTTTATTTATTAACTTATTTTCTAATAAAATCAATAAACCTAATAAAAATTTGGGTGAGGTTGCTTTTTCAAATTCAAACAAAAAAAATAAGAAAAAATTGTATACCAAATTAAACAGGAAATTTTAAAGGTCTGGTATAAAAAGTTATTATATTAATCATCTTCTAAACATTGCGGATTAGTAATTTCAAATCCCTCATCAATATTTTTCTCTCCCCATTCACACATAGCTTCTAATATTTTATATAATGATTTACCTTTCTTGGTTATTGAATATTCTACCTTTGGAGGAACTTCTGCATATATTTTTCTGCTTATGAGTCCATCTTCTTCCAATTCTCTAAGCTGATTAGTTAATGTTCTTTGAGATATAGGCTTCATATAACGCATCATATCATTAAATCTTTTTGTTTTATTTTCTATAAGATAATTAAGTATTATTGGTTTATATTTACCGCCTATCATATAAAGTGTAACCCCTATCTCTGATGATACTTTAATTTTTTTCATAAATACTATTTCCTTTAATAAAAATTAATAATGCAGTGAAATACATGATACTTAATAACAGATATTTCCGTTCTTGTTTTACTATATCTATACTGTATTATAAATCATAAATTATTTTTATAAAGGAGTTTTTTACAATGAAAAAATTAGTTGTAATTACAGGAGCAAGCTCAGGTATAGGAATGGAAACTGCTAAAAAATTTTCTGAAAATGGATACCCTACTCTATTAATATCAAGAAGAAAAGAAATAATGGAAAAATTAAATTTAAAAAATTCTATAAGTGTTTCTGCCGATGTTACAAATTTAGAAGAAATAAAAAATGCAGTAAAAATAGCTGAAGAAAAATATGGTAAAACAGATCTGCTTATAAATTGTGCAGGAGTTATGCTTTTAGGAAATATTGATAAACAAAGTTATGAAGAATGGAAAAACATGATTGATGTAAATGTTAATGGAATACTTACAACTACAAATGTTATACTTCCAGATATGATAAAAAGAAATGAAGGAACTATTATTAATATAAGTTCAATAGCTGGAAGAAAAACTTTCACAAATCATGGAATATATTGCGGAAGTAAATTTGCTGTACATGCTATTACAGAAAGTATAAGAGAAGAAGTTGCTGATAAAAATGTAAGGATAATAGTTATAGCTCCTGGAGTAGTAGAAACTAATCTTTTAAGCCATACTACAGATGAAAATATAAAATCTGATTATATTGAATGGAAAAAAAGTATAGGAAATGGACTTAATGCTTCTGATGTGGTTAATTGTATAGAGTTTGCCTATAATATGCCTCAGGATATATGTGTAAGAGAAATTGTAATAGCAAAAACTAAACAAGTAGATTGATTTATATATTCTTAAAAAGCATTTTAAATTTTTTATTAATTTATTTAAGCCTACCAACACAAGATACATTTTTTATAAAAAAACAATAAACTAGAAGTACATATTTAATCAGCACTTCTAGTTTATTTTTTATAAAAACAATATTTTAATATTAATAAGAATTAATTTTTCATTATATCATTATGGCATTTAAAACCATGAGAAGTTTCAGCATTTCTAACAGCATTATTAATAGCCTTACCCATTACAATAGCAGCAATTGTACCTACTGCATCCAGATTAGCATTAACATCACCCACACTCATAGCATAAATACTGTCGCCGTCTAATGTTGTATGAACAGGTTTTATAGCCCTTGCAAATCCATTATGTGCCATTGAAGCTATCTTTCCCATTTGAGATTTTGTAAATTTAGCATTTGTTATAATAGCACCTATTGTTGTATTTTCTTTTGCATTTGAGGCATTAGAAGTAAAAGATAAATTATTATTCTGTGTAATTTTTATTAATTCTTCTTCTGAACTTCTAAATCCATTTTTATTTTCATTAAGAACACCAGCAATCATTTTACCGCTGTCATAATCATACACATCACCGAAAGCATTAACAGAAACTACTGCCCCAATCTTTACATCATCAACTTGTACAGCATAGAAACCAAGTCCAGACTTCATAGCATAATCAGCACCTAGTATCTTTCCAACAGTAGCACCTGTTCCAGCTCCATAATTACCCATTTTAGGATTATTATTTTGAGCATTAACACAAGCCTCATAGCCCATATTAATATCAGGACGCACTTTATAATCGCCAATTCTCAAGTCGAATATACAAGACTGACATACTAAAGGCACTTTTGTAATACCAACATCAAAGCCAATATTTCTCTCCTCTAAATATTTCATAACTCCGCCTGAAGCATCAAGTCCGAATGCACTTCCTCCGCTAAGAAGTACAGCATGAACTATATCAGTAGAAGCCTGTGCCTTTGTAAGTTCGCTCTCTCTTGAAGCCGGTCCACCTCCCCTAACATCTAAGCCTATAACCGCACCTCTTTCGCATATTATAACTGTACAGCCTGTTGCTGCTTCCTTGTTTTCAGCATTGCCTATTTTTATGTTTTCTATATCTGTGATTTTTATCTCTTTCATAAAATTATCCTAATTTATTTGTTTATTTATATTTATAAAACAAAATAAAAAGAAATGCAAACTATTTTTTATAATATACATATTAGAAAATAAGGTGCGGGTGGGGGGCTTATATAAGTTAATAAAAAAATTTAAATGCTTTTTTTATAAAATACTTATAAGATTAATAAAGCCAAATTAATATATACTGAAAATTTTTAACTTTATCAATTGTTTATTATTCTTTTTCCCGCCGCAAAAAGAACCAAAAAGTGCAAGTATAAAATTATTACTAAATAATACTAATTTTATTTTACAGGTAATATAAATTATTAAATTTAAGTTAAAATATAGACTTTTCCTACAAAATATAGCTGTCTACTTAGTAAATATAAATAACAAAAAATAATAAAATTTAATTATTCTTTTTCACCACTACAATAGGGCTTTCCTTTATTCTCATAATCTCTCTAATATCTATATTATTTTCTAAAAGCTCCCTAATAGCTTTCATATAAGGGTGAATATGATAAAAATATTTTTTATATCCTTCACATAAATAATTTTTTCCTTCTTCACCATCATAAAATTTATCGAATCTGTTTTTAGGACATTCACCTCTGCAGGCAAATAAAGCATCACATCTTAAACAGTTTTTAGGCAAATTGGATTTTTTAAGTCCGAAAGTTTTCTGTTTATCTGAATCAATTATACTTCTAGGATTATCATTTATTATATTTCCTATTTTGTAATCAGGATAAACATAATGATCACAGCTGTAAATGTCACCATTATGTTCAACTACAGTACAGCCGCTGCATTCTTTTCCAAATAAACATATAGTACTATCTAATCCAAGCCAAGAAGTTAAAGCCCATTCAAAGTTCATAACAAATATTTCTCCAACATCTTTTTTAACCCATTCATCAAAAATAGATATTAAAAAATCTCCGTAACTCTCAGGCTCTACAGAATAATCAGTAACTTTTTCATTTGAATTGCTGTTAGGTATAGAATGAGTTAGAGAAAGTTTTTTAGCTTCTTCATCTGGAAGTCTTTCTACTATAGGAGAAAATTGTATATATTTAATTTTATTTTCTTTGAAGAAGTTATATATTTCCAACGGATATTTAGAAGAGTATCTGCTAACAGAAGCTAGAACATTGAAATCTATATTATAATCCTGAAGCAATTTCAAAGAATTAAAAACTCTGTCAAAAGTACCATTACCAAAAATATCTTTTCTGTATTTGTTATGAATATCTTTATTACCGTCTAAACTTAAACCAACAAGGAAATTATTTTCTTTTAAGAATTTACACCAATCATCATCTATTAAAAGCCCATTAGTTTGTAATGAATTAGTAATATTTTTATTACCAGCATATTTTTTTTGGAGCTTTACAACATCTTTATAAAAATCCAAAGAAGCAAGAGTAGGTTCCCCGCCCTGCCAAACAAAACTTATTTCCGGTATATCCTGAGTTTCTATATATTTTTTTATATAATTTTCTAAAACATCATAAGACATTTTATATTTTTCAGTATTTTGAAATAATGACTTTTTCTCTAAATAAAAACAATATTCACATTTTATATTACATATAGGTCCGAAAGGCTTAGCCATTAAATGATAACCTTTATTCATATAATTCTCCTTTATAATATAAATAAAAAAATAAAATCCGCACACGATTTAAAAAGCATGCGGTTTTAGGAAAAATAAAAAATAAAAAAATTTTAAGATATCAAATTTAAGTATGTATTTAAGAGGGAATAATTATCCCCCCTTAAAAAAATTAGAGTATTAATTATTTAAGTAAATCATCTCCTAAATTTATATGAACTTCTTCTACATTTCCATTGAATGCATAATTATCTTTATAATACAAACTCACTTTAGAACCTACATCTTCCCCAATACTAAAATAGTCATAAGAAATCATTATAGGCAAAGTATTTATATCTGAAGTAGCAACAACATTTCCATCTATAATCATGTCAATGACTCCGCTGTTTACATCATCTTTTTTATAGTCCATAACTATATTATGATTTCCTGATTCAAGTTTTGTAGGAGATATAACTTTTTGTCTTTCTCCTAAATGATTGTATTCATATACTAAATTACCATCATCATTTACGTATAATACATAACCGCCGTCTAAACCGCCGTTTGCATATATAACACCAGAAGCTTTATTAGGAACTTCTACATCAACATTTATTTTATGAGAAACTGATCCTGTATGTGCTGCTGATAATGAGAAGAAATATCCGTCTTCTTTTTTGTATATATAGTTTGTTGCTCTTAATTTTGATGAAGGAGGTCTGTACCAAACTGAACCTACACCAGCATATCCTATACCTTTAGGAACAAAACTAAAGAATCTATATAATCTCATATATTCTTCTGCATCTTTTGAAACTGCTTTTCCTGTCTGCATAGAAGTAAGTACATCTTTTGCTAATTGTCCGTAACGCTCTATTAATATTTTACTGTCTACCCTATGAGCAAAATCAATTAATAAATTTTGTGCTCCGTTAAAATCTCTCTTAACAGTTTCTTCATACTTTGAAGCCATCTCTTTTACTTTATCAGGCATAGAAGAAGCTAGATTTTTCATCTGAGTAGGATCATTATTTATATCATAAAGCTCCCATTCCTGAGTTTTTGGATTAGTTACAATAATATATCCGCTTCCGTCTGCATAAGTTCTGTCAAGCATCATCATTAAAGCTATTTCTTTTCTAGGATTAGTCATAGGATTAGAACTTTCAAAACTTTCTTTAAAAGATATACCCTGCATCTTTTCCTGCTTCACTCCGTTAACTTCTGTCAAAGGTTCAAAACCTAATACATCAAGCATAGTAGGTGAAATATCAAATACAGCTATCATCTCTTTTGATATTCTGCCTTTATCAGCTATACCATTAGACCAAGAAGCTATGCAGAAAGTTTTAACTCCGCCGTAATGTGCTTTAGTTTTGAAATATCTTAATGGAGTATTTGAAACATTAGCCCAACCGCTGTTATACTCTGTTCCATATACAGCACTTCCGAATTCATCTATCAAATCGTATTGAGTATCTATATCATGAACATATAAGTTTTCATTAGCATGAGCCATTAAACTTCCGGTTCTTCCTCCATTATAATTAGCTCCATTATCTGAAACTACTATAAATATAGTATTATCATATACGCCTCTTTTTTTCATTTCTGAAATTAAGCGTCCTATTTGTTCATCAGTATGTTCTAAGAATCCAGCATAAGTTTCCATGTGTCTAATAGCAACTGCTTTTTCTTTTTCTGTTAAGCTATCCCAAGCAGGTACATCTTCATTTCTTTCTGATAATATTGCATCAGCAGGCATTATACCTAATTCTTTTTGTCTTGCAAATATTTTTTCTCTCTCAACGTCCCAGCCATGATCAAATTTACCTTTATATTTATCTATATATTTTTTAGCAACATTGAAAGGTCCATGCATAGCACCAAATGCCACATAAGCGAAAAAAGGCTCATTCTTAGATTCATCAATATATTCTAAAGTTTTATCAACTATATCTTGGCTTAAATGATAATTAGGATCTGATGTATCTGCTATTATATAATTATCATTTTCTATCATACCGCCCGGCTGATTCTGATTAGCCTGACTAGCTACAAAGTTGTAATTTTTATCAAAACCTTTTCCTGATGGCCAATGATATTTATCTCCGTCCGGTGTAAACTCATCATAAGGACCTAAATGCCATTTACCTATAGCATAAGTATTATATCCATTAGCCTGTAATGTATGAGTGAAAGGTGCATGTTCTTTTTTTATTCTTCCTGTGATATTTGGAGCTAATTCTCCAAAATCAACATCGCTTACAACTCCCATTCCCACTTTATTAGCTTCGCATCCTGTGAGAAGTGATGCTCTGCTTGGCGAACTTAATGGAGAAGTAAAATAATTAACATACCTTATACCATTATTAGCTAAAGCATCAATATTCGGTGTAGATATACTTGAACCATAACAGCCCAAATCTCCGAATCCCATATCATCTAATACTATATAAACAATATTAGGTTTCTCTGATTGAGTTTCAGTTGAACATGATACTGCAGATGCAGCCACCATTAAAGATGTACCGAAACAAAATCCTTTTTTAAATTTATTTGTCATATATCAATACTCCTTTATAAATATTAAAAAATATTTCTTATTTTAATAAATCATCTCCAAGCACTATATTAACTTCATCTACCTTGCCATTAAATACATAGTCATCTTTATAATCTAAACTTACTTTAGATCCTACATCTTCACCTATACTGAAATAATCATAAGAAATCATTATAGGAAGCATTTTCACAGGAGAGCTTGCAACCGCATTTCCGTCTATGATCATATCAATGATTCCGCTATTTACTTTATCTTTCTTATAATCCATAACTATATTATATTTACCTTCTTTCATTACTTCAGGTGATATAACTTTCTGTCTTTCTCCTAAATAATTATATTCATATACAAGGTTTCCATTATCATTTATATAAAGTGCATATCCTCCGTCTAAACCTCCGTTAGCATATATAACACCTTTGGCATTATTAGGCACTTCTATATCAACATTGATTTTATGAGAAACAGGACCTGTTCTTGCTGCTGATAATGAGAAGAAATATCCATCTTCTTTTTTGTATGTATAGTTTGTTGCTCTGAATTTAGATGTTGAAGGATAATACCAAACAGAGCCTACTCCAGTATATCCTGCACCTTCTGGAACATAACTAAAGAATTTATAAAGTCTTAAATATTCTTCTGCATCTTTTGATACAGCCTTACCAGTTTTTAGAGAAGTAAGCACATCTGAAGCTAATTGTCCATAGCGTTTTGTTAATGTTTCAGGATTTGTTTTATGTACTATATCCATAAGTAAATTTTCTGAGTCATGGAATTCTCTTCTTACTGTTTCATACTTCAAAGCCATTTCTTTTACCTTATCAGGCATAGAAGAAGCTAAATTATTTATCTGAGTAGGATCATTATTTATATCATATAATTCCCATTCCTGAGTTTTAGGATTAGTTACTATAATGTATCCGCTTCCGTCTGCATAAGTTCTATCAAGCATCATAAGCAAAGCTATTTCTTTTCTAGGATTACTCATAGGATTAGAACTTTCAAAACTTTCTTTGAATGACATACCCTGCATTTTTTCCTGCTTCACTCCGTTAACTTCTGTTAAAGGTTCTGCTCCTATAATATCAAGCATAGTAGGAGTTATATCAAATACAGCTATCATATCTTTTGATATTCTGCCTTTATCAGCTATGCCATTAGCCCAAGAAGCTATACAGAAAGTTTTAACTCCGCCGTAATGTGTTTTTGTTTTGAAATATCTTAATGGAGTATTTGAAACATTAGCCCAGCCTTTATTATATTCTGTTCCATATAAAGCACTTCCAAATTCATCTAATAAACTATATTGTGTATCTAAATCATGAACATATAAATTTTCATTAGCATGATTCATTATACTTCCATTTCTTCCGCCATTATAATTAGCTCCATTATCTGAAACTACTATAAATATTGTATTATCATATACTCCCCTCTTTTTCATTTCTGAAATTAGACGTCCTATTTGTTCATCAGTATGCTCTAAAAATCCAGCATAAGTTTCCATATGTCTTGCCGCAACTGCTTTTTCTTTATCTGTTAAGCTATCCCAAGCAGGCACTTCATCATTTCTTTCTGATAATACTGCATCAGCAGGCATTATTCCCAACTCTTTTTGTCTTTCAAATATCTTTTCTCTTTCAACGTCCCAGCCATGATCAAATTTACCTTTATATTTATCTATATATTTTTTAGCAACATTGAAAGGTCCATGCATAGCTCCGAATGCCACATAAGCAAAGAAAGGTTCATTTTTAGATTCATCAATATATTTTAATGTTCTATCAACTATATCTTTACTTAAATGATAATCAGGATCTGAAGTATCAGGAACTATAAACTCATCGCCTTCTATAATACCGCCCGGCTGAAATTGATTAGCCTGTCCTGCTATAAAATTATAATTCTTATCGAATCCCTTTCCTGAAGGCCAATGATATTTATCTCCGTCTGGTGTAAACTCATCATAAGGTCCTAAATGCCATTTACCTATAGCATAAGTATTATATCCGTTTGCTTTTAAAGTATGGGTAATAGGAGCATGTTCCGGCTTTATTCTTCCTGCCATATTAGGTGCTAAATCTCCGAAATCAACCTGACTTACCGCTCCCATTCCAACCTTATTAGCTTCACAGCCTGTAAGAAGTGACGCTCTACTTGGAGAACTTAATGGAGAAGTAAAATAGTTAACATACCTTATACCATTTTGAGCCAAAGCATCAATATTTGGTGTAGATATACTTGATCCGTAGCAGCCTAAATCTCCGAATCCCATATCATCTAATACTATATAAACTATATTAGGCTTCTCCGATTGATTCTTATTTTCAGTTGAACAGGATACTGCACTTGCCGCCATGAGTACAGATGAACCTATACAAAAACCTTTTTTAAAATTATTATTGTTTTTTCTCATATACTATTTTATTCTCCTTACAATTCCGTATTTTTTATATATACTGAAAATTTTTAAGTTTGTCATTTTTTAGTCAACTTTTTCCCGCCGCAAAAAGTTGCTGCCGCAGGCACGCTTCGCGAAAGTGCAAATGTAAAATTAGTACTAAATCATACTAAAAATATTTTACATGTAATATAATTTATTAAATTAAAACCCAATATAGCCTTTCGCAAAGCGTATCCGAGTTTATCAAGGATATAGCTTCTCGCCGTAGGCGGGCTTTGCCTGGGTCATACCTAAGGTACTTCCTTCGGTCTCAAAAGAAGTGGGGTGTTACGAAGTACGCATAGCGGTGGGGCTAGTCCCCACAAATACCTAAATTTAAAATGTTTTTTGGCAAACTAAAATCATTTCAATATAAATATAAAATGTCCTTTAAATCATTATATTTATCACATAGCTATTTTGTTATAATCATTATGTCCTTCAACTGTTACTTTCTCTAAATCTCCGCTGTATTCAAAATGTCCTCTGCCTTCATATCTCTCGCTTACATTGCCTTGTAAATCTCTTCCTGCTGACATTCCATCTGTTGTATTTGCTGTCATAGGATATACTTTAGGTAATGCAAGTTTTCCTACTTCTTTATCATTTACTAATAATGCCGCTTCTCCTGAATCCTTACCTGTTTTAGTGTATTTAACTTTTATAATTAACTCCCCTAAAGGCAAAGGCTCATTTACTTCTATATGATATTTTACGTCATCATATATATATTCATAATTTAATTTATTATTGATGATATATAATGAATATCCGCCGTAATGATTACCGAATGCCAATAATACGCCTTCCTCTGCAGATGATTTTCTATTTACATAAGCTGTTATATCATAAGAACGGTTCAATGCTGTAGGTATAGCCGATATATTAACATTTATACTTGATGTATTTGGGTATAATGTTAAAGAGTTTTTCTTTTCTATATTCGCACTTAATTGCTTAGCTATTAGTTCAACATGCACTCTGTCATCAAGAGGATTTACTCCGTATTTTTCTGCCTCTTTATCCCATAAGTTTTTCATATCTTTTAATTTGCTTTCATTTTCTTTTGATATATCTTCAAGCTGAGAGAAATCAGTATTCAAATCATAAAGAGCAAAATTATCATTATCAAAACTATCACCCTTCTTATGAGAAACTGACAAGAAGTATCCATTATCATATAAGCCTCTATTTCCATAAAGTTCAAAATACTGAGTGGTTCTTTTAGTATCAGCATTTGCATCATTGAAAGTAGGAACTAAACTATATCCATGCAAAGGCATTTGTTCTATACCATCAACTGTTTTAGGTTCTTTTATACCTGTAATATCTAATACAGTTTTCGCTATATCTGTAACAAAACTAAATTGTGTTCTTATGCTTCCATTCTGTGATTTATCAATACCTTTAGGATAATGTATTATTAAAGGTACTCTTATTCCTCCTAAATAATTTGCACTTTCTTTATAATATCTAAATGGAGTAGCAGAAACCTGTGCCCAGCCTTGAGGATAATTAGGGGCTAATTTAGAAAATTCATTTATTCTTTTAACATCTTTTTCTATATCTGACATAATACCATTTTTTATATTAACAGTATTTAAAGTTCCTGTAGCTTTTCCAGATGGTGAAGGTCCATTATCAGCTATTAAAAATATTAAAGTATTATCAAGCTCTCCCATATCTTCCAATGCTTTTATTAATCTTCCTATTTGAGCATCAGTATGTTCTATGAAAGCTGCATAATGTTTTTCGTATTCTATAAATAATCTCTTTGTATCTTCATCAAGTTCATTCCAAGGCTTAACATTCTCATTTAATGGAGAGAGTTCCGCATCCATTGGTACTATGCCTAATTCTTTTTGTTTCTTTAATCTCTCCTCTCTTATTTTATCCCAGCCAACATTATAAACATTCTCATACTTCTTCACATATTCTTCCGGTACCTGATGAGGTGAATGTGCTGCTCCTGTTGCATAGTAAAGCATGAAAGGTTTTTCTTTTGATATTGATTTATGGCTTTTAATATAATAAATAGCTCTGTCTGTAATATCTTCTGTCAAATGATAATTATCATCATACACAGTATCAACATGAGTATTTCCGTCAACAAGTTCAGGATTGAATTGATCAGTTTCTCCATCCATAAATCCGTAGAACTTATCGAATCCTCTTCCTAAAGGCCAATTATTATAAGGCCCTATGCTGCTGGTTTCCCATAAAGGAGCCACATGCCATTTACCTACTGCATAAGTATTATAATTATTATCTTTAAGCAGTCTTGGTGTTAAAGCTGCTGTATTTGTTATTTGTGCTGTAGAATGAGGAGCATCTAAAGTATAATTAGCAAGTCTTCCCATACCTACAGAATGTGAATTTCTTCCGCTTAAAAGTGCTGCTCTTGTAGGCGAACTTAAAGGAGTAACACAAAAGTTATTATAGCGAAGTCCATTTTCTGCTAGCCTATCTATATTAGGTGTGCTTATCTCTGAACCGTAACAACCTAAGTCCGAAAAGCCCATATCATCTATAACTATATAAACAATATTGGGCTTTTCTATATCGTTACTAGCTAAAACCATACTATTATCAGACGCTCTATTATCATTATTACAGCTTACACTTATCATTGATGAGCTTAATGCACCTGCAAATAATAATGACTTAGAAAAAATATTATCTTTATTCATAAATATTAATAAACCTCCAAAACTAATATCATATACAATAGAACAAATGTTCTGAACAATATTTCTTATATTATACAATATAGCTGTATTTTGTCAATTGTTCTGAAATAAATTTCTAAAATTTAAGTATAAATTTATTAATATTTATTAAATTGATTAAATGAATAATAATTTATAAAATAAAATTATTTAAGATATACTAAAAATTTTAGAGTTTGTCAATTTTTTTGTTGTTCTTTTTCCCGCCGCACGCCACAGGCGGGCTTCGCCAAGAACCAAAAAAATGCAAGTGTAAAAAATTAGTACTAAATAATACTAAAATCGTCTTATATGTAAGATAATTTGTTAAATTAAATACCAAATGTAGCCTTTTTGCTTCTCGCCGTAGGCGGGCTTCGCCTGTGGCAACAAAAGAAGTGGGGGTGTGGGGCAAAGCCACCACAAACAATAAAATTGAAAAAACTAAAATTTACAAAATATAGTTGTTTAAATATGTTATAAATTAAAATTTGATATTATAGAGTCTGCTGTAGATTCATCGGTAATTAAAATATTAAAATACTTATTCATAGCTGCAAATTTAATAGTATCTATTTTTTTTACTCCTGAAACTATACAAACTATATCTTTAATTTTTTTTAATTCTGAAAGCATTATCGAGTTTACATAATATTTATCAGGATAATTAAAAGTTTCTCCATTATTCATGAAAAAACTTCCTAATATTATTCCCTCTATCTCATCAACATTTAATTTATCTACTTTTGGTATATCTGATATATATGATTGATAAGATTCTCTCCTGCTGCTTAAACCTACTATAGCAACATCTAAGTCAGACCAAAATTTTTTAAACTCCTCTAATTTTTCAAGATCATTATTGTTAAGAGATTTTTTTTCTATCAATGCAGGATAATTATTGAAATAGGCTTTTGAATTGAATTTTTCAGCAAATCTATCAACTATAGTCGTTATTTGCAAATAAGGATTATTATTGTTTCCTAAATTTCCTATAAGAGGATAAAATACTTTTTGTTTATCTGAATCATTATATTTTAATTCTATAGAAATATTGTATAAGGTTTCATTCCAGCCTATACCTATTTTTTTACTCTTTTCTATTAAGGGTAATAAATACTCTGATGACTTTACATATAAAAGTTTATTATCATTTGAATTTTCAACTATCAAAACATCTTTAAGTCCTAAATATTTTTTTATCTTTTCTGATTTATTTTCATCTTGAAGATTATTAGGCATTGATATTTCTATTTTTACTATTTCTAATTCCCTAGCCCTTTTTAAAAGTCTTGATATTTGAGGTCTTGATATATTTAAAATCTTTGCTATATCACTTTGAGAATAATCTTCTAAATAATAATATTTTGCTATTGTATATAAAAGGCTTAGATCATCAAAAATATTCATTTATTTTATCCAAATTAATTTTTAAATTTATTATACAGAAAAAAATTAATTTGTCAAAATTATAGATTTTTAATTATATCCGTCGCTTCTTCCAAAAGATATACCTAAAATTAAGCCAATAGAAAGATCAGAGAAATTATATTGATTATATATATTGCCGCCTAAATTATTATTAACAACATCAGTTTTATACTGCATACCAAAATTATACATAATATAACCTCCTACAGTAACAGCAAAATTAGGAACTAAATATAAAAATCCTTCTACTGTAAGTTTTATATAAGGCATTATAGGAGCTTTAAATAGGTTTCTCATATCATTAACATTCCAATTATCCAAATTAGGTGAAGCTATAACCCCTCCGTATTTACTTGAAGATTCCATAGCATATAAAGGAGCTATTATTCCTGTACCAAACCCTATAGACATTTTACTGAAATTTAATTTAACAGTAGCTCCAACCATCATAGAATAAAATCCAAGTATCTCTGTATATTTTCTATTATTTTCTTTATAATCAGACATCAAAGCATTAATACTAAAACCAATATCTCCAAATAAACTCACACCTTTAATAATACTTGTATAATCATCTTCAAATAATTTAAAATAATTTCCTATTTGGAAAAATACAGCTCCTTCAAAACCTAAAGAACCTTTAACGCTGTCATAAATAGTATTTTTATAATTATCATTTACTTTTATAGAATTAAACGGAAAAGCAATTCCATAATGTCCTTGAAAATTTATCTCTAAACTAGCAAATGCACTATATGTAATAGTTATAATTAAAATGTTTACAAATAAAAAATATTTCACAAACTTCATAATAAATCCAAAAAACTTTATATTAAAAATAACAAAACAAAAATAATATCGTAAATACCTAAAATTAATAATATTAAGTATGATTAGTATCATAGACAAATACTAAATTACCATTGTTTTATATTTATTGTATAGTAAAAGTAATTATAGTTAAATAAAAAAGCTGCCTAACTAAAATAAAGTCAGACAGCTTATATTTATAATATACAAAATTAGCTATGTGAAATCTTAAAAAACTCAATACTTCTTTCTAAAAACTCTGCTTTTTCAACTAAACTCTTTGAAATTTCATTTGAGTTTTCAGCTAAAGCAGCATTCTGAGTTGTAGCAGATTCCATATTATTTACTTCCACACTTATTTGATTAGTTCCTGATTCTTGTTCCAAAGCATTTGATGTAATAGTTTCCATTAATTTAGAAGTATCAGATACTTTATTCTGTAAGTCCACAAATATTTCTTGAGATTGTTTTGCTGTTCGAGTGGCTGTATCAATTTTTTGTGAAGTATTATCAACCAATTCAGTTATATCTTTAACAGAAGCCTGAGTAGTTTGAGCAAGGTTTCTAACCTCAGAAGCAACAACCGCAAATCCCTTTCCTTGATCTCCTGCACGTGCTGCCTCTACTGAAGCATTAAGAGCTAATATATTAGTTTGAAAAGCAATGTCTTCAATAATCTTTGTAATATCTTTTATCTTCTCACTGGCTTGATAAACATCTTCTATATTAGAAGCAGTTTGTGCAATTATATTTGCTGCATCTTCTATATACTGCATAGATTCCGACATCATATTTTTTCCAAGCAAAGATTTTTCAGCAGAAGTTTTTATATTAGAAACCATCTCTTCAATACTTGCTGCTGTTTCCTCCAAACTAGATGATTGTGAATCAGTTCTTACAGATAATTCATTACTACTTTCCATCATACTTTGTGCTGCTGTCATTATTTCTCTTGAAGCATCATTAACACTAGAAACAACCTCAGCTAATTTGTTACTCATAACATCAAATACTTTTTCTAATTGTCCGAATTCATCTTTTCCATAATTATCTTTAATATGAGTAGTTATATTTCCTTCTGATATGCTGGTAGCATGATCCATTAAAACTTTAAGAGGATGTGTAACTTTTTTAATATAAAGAAAAGCAAATATATTTATGAAAACAATAGATAAAATACATATAATAATAGATATCATTATAGAATCGTTATTAGCCTTATAAATAACTTTATCGTCCATAGCCATAATCAAATACCAATCCAAATTCATAAGTCTGCTGTAAACTGCTGTTCTAGGATCATTGCTTACGGAAGATATATAATTCATAACTCCAGAAGGCATTCCTCCTTTTATTATTGAAGTATATGCCTCATTAGCTTCTGTATTAATCTCATTTTTAGTATCTAATACAACTATATTATTATCATCAATAGCAAATATTCTAGTTCTTTCAGGCAATTTTAATTCCTGAAGTTTAGCAGCTAAATCCTCCCAATCCATAATCATATATACATTTCCAACATATTCCCCATTATATTTCACTCCGCAAATAACTGCTAATGACCATTTTTTATCAGCACTTGATTTTTGTATACTGTCATCAAAAGATGCTTCATTATTATTTCTTTTTAATATATTTAAAATATTAGGTCTTACTGTTGTTATATTTTCACCTATTTTCACATTATTAACATTATCTAAAATTATTCCATTCGTATCTGTTATACCTATATCAAGTACATATTCATTGATTGCTTCAAATTCAGTAAGAGTAGATCTTATATCGATAGTTCTGTCCATTAAATAATTTCTCACTATAGGAGATACAGCATAAGTTTTTATTAAATTTCTGCTGTCATCAAGCCAAACATCTAGCATATCTTTATAACCATTTACTGTATTATCAAAACCGGATAATGTTGAATCTTTAACTATTGCATGTGATCTGTATGATAATATTGCTACTATCAAGACTAAAAAAAATGTACTTAAAATGCTTATGGCTATAGGCATTTGTACCCTTATAGAATGTATTTTTTTCATATATTTTCCTTTTATAAAATTATTTTATTTTCTATAAATATGTAATATTGATAATAAAAATTTTTAACAAAGGTTATAAAATAAAAATATAGTATCTATTATTATAATAGTTTCATCATTAAAACAAAAAATTGATATATTTAAACTTTGAATAGAAGATGATTATAAATTAAAATATGATAAAGTCAATAAATAATCTAAAATATTTTTTTACTTTTACACATTTTTCTAAAAATTTTTTTACAAAAAAGAAGTTAAAGTAAAAAAAGCTGTCTAACCTTTTACTGAAGTCAGACAGCTTATAATTTATATTAAATAAAATTGATTACTTAATAATTTGATCAGCGATACCTAATATTGCTTGAATTTTTGGTGAGAAAGCAACTATAGCACCAGCGAATACAACACTTATCAAGCTCATTAATTTGATAAGAATGTTGATAGAAGGTCCAGAAGTATCTTTGAATGGGTCACCAACTGTATCACCTATAACTGCAGCAGCATGGTTAGGGTTAGTAATTTTTTCTCCTGTTTTTGGATCAATTATTTTTTTACCACCTAAATTACCAGCTTCGATGTATTTTTTAGCATTGTCCCAAGCACCGCCAGCATTAGACATCATAACAGCCATAGCAAATCCAGCAGTTAATCCTCCAACTAACATACCTATAACAGCAGGTACTCCGAATAAGAAACCAACTACAACAGGTACGATTATAGCAAGTACAGAAGGAACAATCATTTCTTTCTGAGCTGATTTAGTACAGATTTGAACTGCTTTTTCATAATCAGCTTTTACGCCTTTATCGCCAGCTAATAAACCTTTAATCTCTCTGAACTGTCTTCTAACTTCTTCTACAACACCTGCAGCAGCACGTCCAACAGCTTTCATAGTTAAAGCACAGAAGAAGAATACTAACATAGCACCAATAAATATACCTATTAATACTTTAGGGTTCATTAAGTGAATATTGAAAGCATTCATAAACTCATTCATACCTAAACTATAAACAACTTTGTCATACAATTCTTTAGCACTGTTAGCAGTATATTGAACAGTACCTATATCTATAGAAGTAAGATTACCAGTATTGATCATTCTTCCTAAAGAAGTTTTAATTTCCTCAATATAAGCAGCAATTAAAGCCATAGCAGTTAAAGCAGCAGAACAAATAGCGAAACCTTTACCAGTAGCAGCAGTAGTGTTACCTAAAGAGTCTAAAGCATCTGTTCTTTCTCTAACACTTTCAGGAAGTCCTGACATTTCAGCGTTACCGCCGGCATTGTCAGCTATAGGACCATAAGCATCTGTAGCTAATGTAATACCTAAAGTAGATAACATACCAACAGAAGCTAAAGCAATACCATATAAACCTTGAGAGAATGAAGAAGCTTCAGCACCGAAACCGCCTGCGAATCCGAATGCTAATATTATAGATATAACTACTGTAACAACAGGTATTAAAGTAGATTGCATACCTACAGCAAGTCCGCCGATTATAACTGTAGCAGGACCTGTTTTAGATTGTTCAGCTACCCATTGAGTAGGTCTGTATTCAGCAGCAGTATAGTATTCAGTAAAGAAACCAACTACGTTACCAGCTATAAGTCCAACAATTATAGAAACGAATAATCCCAAATTGTTTGGAAGTAAAGCTTTTACAAGTAAGAAAGCAACGATAATGATTATAGCACTACTTACATAAACACCAACTCTTAAAGACTTTAATAATTCTCCCATAGTAGCACCTTCTTTAGTTTTAACGAAGAATACACCTATAATAGAAGAAAGAGTACCAATAGCAGCAAGTATCATAGGAAGAGATACAGCAAATATTGGACTAACATCAGGATTAATATATCCGAAAGCAGCAGAACCTAAACTCATAGCAGCAAGTATAGAACCTGCATAAGATTCATAAAGGTCAGCACCCATACCAGCAACGTCACCTACGTTATCACCTACGTTGTCAGCTATAACAGCAGGGTTTCTTGGGTCGTCTTCAGGTATTCCTGCTTCAACTTTACCTACTAAGTCAGCACCTACGTCAGCAGCTTTAGTAAATATACCGCCTCCAACACGAGCAAATAAAGCTTGGAAAGAAGCACCTACACCAAAGCTAAGCATTGTAGTAGTTACAAAGTGCATTTTAGCAGCAGTATATTCAGCAGTACCTTTAGTTATACCTGTAGCAGCTAAGTTTAAAAAGTCTGTGCCAAATAAACTATTATCAAGCCATACATTTAATACTATAAACCATAATGAAATGTCAAATAAAGCAAGACCTACAACAGTAAGTCCCATAACAGCACCAGAACGGAAAGCGATAGTTAAACCTTCATTTAAAGATTTACTAGCAGCATTAGCAGTTCTAGCTGATGCATAAGTAGCAGTTTTCATACCTAAGAAACCAGACAAAGTTGAGAAAAAACCGCCTGTTAAAAAACCTATAGGAATGAAAGGGTTCTGAACTTTTAATGCATAAGAAAGAATAGCAAAAATAATGAAAGCTCCAGCAAAGAAGAAAGCTATAACTTTATACTGTTGTTTAAGATAAGCTATAGCACCGGAACGAACATGTGAAGCTATTTCCTTCATAGTGTCATTACCTTCATCTTGTTTACGCATCCATTTATAGAAATAGAAGGCAAACGCTAATGTTAAGATTGCCGCTGATATTGTAAAAAAGCGGGCGTTTTCAGCTAATATTTCATAATTCATACACATACCCTATTTTTGAATTTTGTTAGATTTTGTACAGTTATTGATTATAACCCAAATTAGAGAAATTGTCAATTCATTTTTCACAGTATTTTTTATACATACCGCACCTATATTATAATTTTTTAAAAAATAAAAACACTATTATTTAATACATTATAATTAAAAAATTACATTGTATTATTGAAAAAAAATAAACTATTATTATAATGTTAGTATTGTCTAAGAAATAAAATATTATAATCGGAGTATCACATGAAAATACTATTTATACGCCATGGTCAAACTCAATTAAATGCTGAAGGAAGATGGCTTGGTTCTACCGATGCTCCATTGTCTGAATCTGGTAAAGAAGTATTAATTAATAAAAAAAATATAGTAGAAAAATATAAACCTGTTCAAAAATTATATTGCAGCCCTATGAAAAGGTGTTTAGAAACAGCTGATATATATTTTAATGATATGAACAAAGAGGTTATAGATAATTTAAAAGAAAGATGCTTTGGAGATTTTGAAGGTAAGAATCATGATGAATTAAAAAATAATCCATATTATAAAGAATTCTTTAGAACTAATTGGAAAAGCAATGTACCAAATGGTGAAACTGCTGAACATTTCTTTGGAAGAACAGAAAATGCATACCTCTATATTATAGAAAATATGAAAAAAAATAATTTAGATTATACTGCTGTAGTTACTCATGGCGGCGTTATTATGTCAATATTCAGCAGATATGATAAGCAAAAACTGAATTTCTATGATTATCTATTACAAAACGGATGCGGATATTATGCAGAAATAGATGATAAAAATAATATAAATATTATAGAAAAGTTATAATTTTACGATGATTATTAGTAATAACTTTTATTGGAATAAATAACATGAAAATATTATTAATACTTCCTATATCTTTTCTTTTAAATATATTTATAAAGAATATTAAATTTGATCCTTTTGTCTTTGTATCAAGACTACATTTCATAGCTGAAGATTTATTCAGAAAAAAAGTAAAAAATGATAATAAAATATTAGCCTATATATTAGGCATATTATCTTCTTTAATACTTATAGCTATAGGTTTTTTAGTTCCTTTCTTTCTTTTAATGTTTTTGTATAAAGTACATTTTATATTAGGATTAATAATAGAACTTGCTTTATGTTATATAACATTGGGCATTAGAAAGCCTTTAGAAATAAGTTCTTATATATACCATAGCATGATAACAAATGATATAAAAAAAGCTAAATCTCTTTTGAAAGAAAATGCTGAAGTCGATACTGATGATATTGAAGATGAACAAATAATCAAAAATACAATAGAATATACTATAATAAGCATAGCTGAAGATTATATATATCCGGCTATATTTTTATTATTAGGAGGAGCTCCTCTTTGTATAGCTTATAAAGTTATATATGTACTTTCTGAAAGTTCTTCTGATACAATATATTTAGATGAAAATAAAAGCGATGATGTATTTGGAATACTCAATATCAAATTATGCTATATATTAAATATAATACCTTCATTCTTTACTGCTTTGATTTGTATTATTACATCTATATTCTTCAAATATGAATATAAAAATGCATTTGCTGTTTTGAAAAAAGACGGTAAAAATAATAAAGCAAGATTAGAATCAGGCATTGCCGGTGCTATGAATATAGAACTTGGCGGAGAATATATAAAAGACGGTGAAATATATGACAGACCATTAATAGGGGAATATTTGGAAGATTTAAATCCTAATCATATAGAAAAAGCTAATAAATTAATATTAACTTCTGCTATATTTGCTTTAGCAGCATTGATAATAATTAAACTTATTTCTATGCTCATATCTTCAATAATTTTCTAAACAATATAATAAATAAAAATATAAATATGGCTTTAAATAATATAATATTTATTATTATTTAAAGCCTATATTTTTTAAGTTATATACTGAAAATTTTTAAGTTTGTCAATTTTTTTGTTGTTCTTTTTCCCGCAGCAAAAAGAACCAAAAAGTGCAAGGATAGAATTAATACTAAACCATACTAAAATTGTTTTACATGTAATATAAACTATTAATTTAAGCACACCTAAAGGCGGACTTCGTCAAATATAGCCTTTCGCCGCAGGCGTACTACGTATGTGGCAACAAAAGAAGTTGGGGTGTTACTAAGTACGCAGAACGGAGGGGCTAGTCCCCACAAACAATAAAATTAAAAAAACTAAAATTGACAAAATGTAGTTGTTTAGGTATATATTAAAAGAATATAATTATAGGCTTTAAATAATATAATATTTATTATTATTTAAAGCCTATATTTTTTATACTAACTATTCATTTTGATAAACTGCTTTACTTACTAAATTATCATTCTTTAAATTCGTATTATAAAATATAAATAAAAATACAATAGCTAATATTAACTGTGATGCAGGTACCGCAAACCATACACCATTAAGTTTCAAAAATAAAGGAAGTATCAATATACATAAAGGACTTACAAATAAAGGGTCTATATATGTTAAAAGTGTAGAATATCTGCTTTCTCCTGATGAATAAAAATATGCAGTTCCAAGCCTTACTATAGGCTGAAGTATAAAACCTGAAGATATTATAGGAAGCCCTAAACTTATTATGGCATTAGTTTCTATAGATGCACCAAATAATATTCCAAGTTTATTTCTAAAAACCAATACTATTATTATAAGAAAAGCTCCAAGTATAATATCGAATAATATGCCTTTTTTAAATACTTTTCTCATAAGATCATTTCTGCATGCACCTTTAAAATAACTTATCATAGGCTGACAGCCCTCTGCCACTCCCTCAAATAAATGCAAAATAGAACCGTATATATAATTCATTACAGAGTATGCAGTAGTTCCTAAATATCCGCCATACTTGATGCATTGAAGATTATTAAATATCACTATAAGAGAAGGAGCCATAACCAAACCAAATGGAGATAAACCTATTTGCAAAGCTCTCTTTGTCATAGATAAATCAAAATCTGATAATTTTATTTTTGTTCTGTTTTTCTTTCTTATGAAAAGATAATAAACAGCTATCAAAGCAACTAATCCTTGAGCTATTATTGTAGCTAAAGCAGCACCGAACATTTCTAATCTAAAAACCATTAAAAATAAATAATCAAGAATAATATTTGTTATAAGTCCAACTCCCATAAAACTCATGGCATGAATAGTTTTTCCTGAATTTCTTATTATAGGCATAGAACCGAATGATATTATTTGAAAACTGCCTCCTAAAATTATAGTAGTAATATATGAATCAGCCTGTTTAAATACCTCATCTCTTGCACCAAGCAAATATATAAGACTGTTTTTTAATAAAAGAAGAACAACTGTTAATATTATACTAGCTAATATAAGAGAAATAAAAGTATTTACTTTAGCCTTATTAAATCCTTCTATATTACCCTCTCCAAGATATGTTGACATTATAACAGAGCCTCCCATACCAAGCATAATAGCTACAGCCATAAGCAAAGTACCTATAGGATAAACTAAATTAATTGCAGTAAGCCCAATATCTCCCATAGAATTACCAACGAAAAAACCGTCTACAACTATATAAAATCCTCCAAGCATAGTTGATACTATAGCAGGTAAAACATATTTGAAAAAAGACTTATCCATTTTTTGAATATTCATCATAATAAACTCCTTTTAAATATAGTCTTATTTCGTACTATTAGTAATGAAGTATTATATGCATGTTTATTTGTTTGTCAATAGAAAAAGTACGATTTTTTACTTTTTATTTATATTGAAATATTTAACTTTTAATATATATTTAAAATTATTAATATAAGGAGGAAAGAATTATGACTAAATATAATATAAAATTTTATTTTTTAATATCAATATTATATATAGTGTCTTCCTCATTTATATTTTTTGATGATGAAAGAAATATTCAGTTTGTACCATATACCTCTCTTCCTAATAATATTCAGGAATTCGTAAATACATACTTTAACGAATATGAAGTATATAGTGCTGCCGTATCCACTCATTATATGGTTATTTTTAAAGGCGGTTCATCAATAAACTTTAACAGAAAAGGCGAATGGACTTCTATAATAGGAAATAGAAAAATAATACAGATAAGTACAGCAGAAAAATTTATTGACAGTAAAATTATGAATATCATAAAAAACAAATATACAAGCATAAACAATATATACAAAAGAAGCAAAGGCTATGAGTTTAAAGTAGATGATGCATATTATATTTATATAGACCATAACGGAAATATTTTAAAAACAAAAAAGCCTAAAAATAATACTATAATTTTTTATAAAAATATTAGATTCTTAAAAAATAAATTTATGTTTTATTTTTATATTTGGGGTTTTGCCACCGCTGTGCGTGCCTACGGCAACCCAACTTCTTTTGCGACCGGAGGAAGTTCTGTAAGTATTGCCACAAAGAAGCAGTCACAGCCCACCTCACGAAGTGTGCATACGGCAGGCGAATGTCTATATTTTATCTTAAATTAATAATTTATATACATGTAAAACAAAGTCAGTATGATTTAGTAGTAATTTTACATTTGCACTTTTTGGTTCTTTTTGCGGCGGGAAAAAGAACAATATAAAAATTGACAAACTTAAAAATTTTCAGTATATATAAGCACAATTGATAAATAATAAGTATTTATAAAAAGTTAAAATTATTTGGCTTCAAATACATTTTTGATACTCTATTTTAAGCAATTCTATCTACTAATTATAGATTGACATACTACAAATAATATTATATTGTTTAACCCAAAAATTATTACTTAAATTATTAAAGGAGCTTATATGAAAACAAAAGAAGAATTAGTGGAATTTCTAAACAAAAAAATTAACAATAATCAAAATCTTGCAGACGTTCACAATTATATTTTCTTAAAGGCTTATTTAGAAGATATGATAGAAAAAGAAAAGAACGAAGAAAATAAATAAATTAATTTCTATTAGAAAAACAAGGATAATTATGGATATTCTTTCATCAAATAACCTGCCTCAAAAAGCAAGAAACTTTATAGAAACATATTTCTCTAATTACTATTTATTTAAAGTAACATTTAATTCATCATATAGTGCAGTATTTAAAGGCGGAAGTTCAATTAATTTTAATACAAAAGGAGAATGGACTTCAATAATAGGAAACGGAAATGAAATACCATTTAATATAGTAGAAAAACTTGCTGAAGATAATCTTATAGAAAAAGAGATAATAAAAACTATAAAAGATAAATATACAAGCTTCAATATATATAGAATAATTAAAAGAAAAAATAAATATGAAATAGAAATTAATAATAATATAATCATAATAGACATTGAAGGCAATATATTAAAAATAAAAAATGTATGAAATATATATTGAAATTTGTATTTTTAAGGTTATTATATTGAGATGAAAAACATATTGATAATTTTTTTATATTAAATTCATTTTTATTTGCACAATATTACTCTTATACAAATATTCCATCTTTTCAAAAAAAGGAATATTTTGTTCATAAGGGAGTATCCGGAAAGAAAAATAATGCTGTAATAATATATACAGAAACTTCTATAGATAATAACGGATATTGGAATGTCAAAGAAACTTCTATAAAAGGCTATGTAACAAATAAGTTAAAAGACCCATTCTTACTAGAAGAAAGTATGATGACTAATATCAGAAAGTCAGAAATGTATTCTAAAATAGATTTGGTAAATATGAGAACCGTATATAATAAAACAATAGATTATTATGATTTCGGTACTATGGAGCATACATTCGATATAAGAGGCAAAGTAAAATACACAAATGCTCAAGGTTCTTTAGCTATATTCTCTATGTACGGTGCTTATCAAATAGCCAGAACTTTTCCTCTTGAGGCAACAAATGAAATGAATATCATTATGCCTATGACTTCTAAGGATAATAAAATAAGAGTATCTATACTAAATAATGGAATAAAAAAGATAAAATACAAAATGAAGAAAAAGAATGCTATGAAATGGAAATTAAAATAGAAGGAATACCATTCTCAATATTTCTTCCTAAAATAGCAGCTTATATAGAAAAAGATGATAAAACAAGAAAAATAATCAAATACAATACTATGTCAGGAATGCTTGATACTATGGACATTTTCCTTACAGATACAGAAAAAAATAATTTACTAAAAACAGGAGAAATAATAATGAGCGAATTACAAATATATTGCATAAACAATAATATGTACGGTATGAATTCTTATGTAGTAATAGCTGATGATGAAGCTATGATTATAGATGCAGCACAATTAAATAATTATAATGTTTATAAAAAAGTATTAGAAGGAAAAAAGCTAGTAAGAGTAATATACACTCATGGGCATTTCGATCATATATCTGGTGCTGATGATATAAGAAAAGAGTTTCCTGATGTTCCTCATTGCGTTCATAGTATGGATTATGATTTCTTTCAGGACGGAAGTTTGAATGTAAGTTCATATTTAGGCAGCGTAATAAAATGCCAAAGCCCAGAAATACAATTCAATGATGGAGATACTTTCAAATTAAAAGATATAGAGTTCAAAGTTATACATACACCAGGACATACAAGAGGCGGAGTATGCTTTTATACTAAAGGACATTTATTCTGCGGTGATACAATATTCGCTTATGGAATAGGAAGAACAGATTTTCCTACAGGTGATTTTGCTACTTTAGAAAATAGTATTTCTCAAAAAGTATTTGCTTTAGATGATGATACTTTATTATATCCGGGACATGATGCTTTCGGTGTAAAATTATCTCAAAGAAAAAAAATGGGTGTGTTTTAATACATCAATAGAAAATGATAATAAGTGCAAGCAGAAGAACCGATATACCTTCTTTACATACTAAATGGTTTTTAAATAGATTAAAAGAAGAATATGTTATTACTCAAAATCCTATAAGTAAAAATAATTTCTACAAAATACCATTAAATAAAAATATAGTTGATATAATAGTATTTTGGTCGAAGAATCCTAATATTGATTTTCTAAAAGAGGTTAAAGATTTAAGATACGAGTTTTATCTGCATTTTACTATCACACCTTATGACAAAAATATAGAAAAAAATATACCTGATAAAAAATTATTAATAAAAAACTTTCAAACTATAAGCAAATTATTCGGTAAAGAAAAAATTATATGGAGATATGACCCTATTATTTTAAATGATGATTTTGATGCTAATTATCATATAAATAATTTCAAAAACTTTGCTGATAATTTAAATGGTTATACAGATGAATGCATATTCAGTTTTGTGCAAATATATTCAAAGATAAAAAACAATATCAAGAATATAAATGATAATGATAAACTTATATTAATAAAAAATATAAAAGAAATATCTGAAAAAAATAATATAAAATTAAAATCCTGCTCTCAAGATTTTGATAATATAACAAATATAAGAATAGAAAAATCAGCCTGCATAGATAAAGAAAGAATACAAAAAATATTGGGCTATTCTATAAAAGAAAAAAAGGATAAATCTCAAAGAAAATTATGCAATTGTATAGAAAGTATTGATATAGGAATGTATAATACATGCACTAACGGATGCATTTACTGTTATGCTAATTCAAAAAATATATTAAAAGATTATGATGCAAACAATGAAATATTATCAGATAAAAATTTAATTGATAATGAAAATGCATCTGTAACAGAAAGAAAAATAATAATTAATGAAAAGAATGCTGTATTTAAACTTTAGGATATTTTTATGTTAAAAGAAACTTATAACTTTTTACTTTCAAATATATATGATATAAAAAATAAAACTTTAGCCGTAGCATATTCAGGAGGAATAGATTCTCAAGTTCTTTTAAATATTGCATACAGATTAAAAGATGAGTTATCATTTAATTTAATAATAATACATGTTAATTATAATCTCAGAGGCGAAGATTCTACAAATGATGAATTATTCGCACGCGATATGGCTAAGAAATATAATATAGAAATATATGTCAAAGAAATAAAACCTAACAGCTATAATGGAAAAAATATTCAGCTTGAAGCTAGAAATGACAGATATAATTTCTTTGAAGAACTTCATAATAAAAAAATATATGATTATTTATTAATAGCACATAATAAAGATGATTTAGCTGAAACTATAATTTACAGAATGATTAAAGGCTCTGGAACTAATGTTTATAAAAGTTTAAGAGATAAAAAAAGTTATATTTTAAGACCTATTTTAAATTTCTATAGAAAAGACATTGAAGAGTACGCTAAAAATAATAATCTTGAACATAGAGAAGATGTTTCAAATAAAAAAAATTATTATTCTAGAAACAAGATAAGAAATTTGATAATACCAATGCTTGAAGAAATAAATACAAATGCTAAAAACAATATAATAAGATTTGCAAAAAGAAGCTATGAAGAAACATATATATTAAGAAAAAAAGTTAATAAATTATACAAAAAAAATATATCTGAAAAAAATACAAAACTTAATATAGAAAAAATAAAAAATACAAATGAACTTTTTATAAAAAAAATCGTAATCAAATTTTTAGCAAAGAATAATATAGAGATAACAGAGAAAAGAGTTTCAGAAATATTAAAACTGATAAAATCGGATAAGCCGAATATAAGATTAAGACTAGATAATTTTTATTTAATAAAAGAATATAACTTTATAAAAACTATAGAAAAACAAAATGAAAAAAAACTTGATGATATAAAAACAAATAATTTTATAAAAATTGAAAAAGACGGAGTATATAACTTTTTAAATAAAAAAATAGAAGTAAAAACCGTTTTAAACAAAGATATTAATTATAAGGATAATATTTATATAAAAGCAGATTATCCATTAATAATAAGAAATAAAAAAGAATCGGACTTTATAAATGCTTATCCTAATGGAAATAAAAAATATTTAAGAAAAATTTTCATAGATTTAAAAATACCTTTGTATGAAAGGGAATTAATACCAATAATAACTTCTGTAAATGATGATATACTAGCATTATATTTAGAGCCTTACGGATTAAATAGAATATCAAAAAATGCTGCTGTAAATAAAGATGATGAATATATATTAGAAATACATTTTTATAATGATAAAAACTAATTAAATTAAAAGGAATAATAAATGGCATTTTCAGATAATGAAAGAATGATATTTGGAAAAGGCGTTGGCTGTGTAGTAATAAAGGACGGTAAAGTTCTTCTAGGACGTCATAATTACGGAAGAGGAAAAGGACTTCTTATAATACCAGGAGGATTTATCAATGAAGGAGAACTGCCTGCTGAAGCTGCTGAGCGTGAAGTATTAGAAGAAACAAATGTGAAAGTAAAGACAAAAGAAATAGTATCAATGCGTTTTACTGAAAATGATTGGTATTTGATGTTCAGAGCAGAATATATTTCAGGAGAGGCAAAAGTTAATGACAGTGAAAACAGCGAAGTTATTTGGCTTGATGTAGAAGAAGCTTTAAATAAAAAAGATGTGCCTCCCCTATCAAAAGAAGCAATAAAATCATGTTTAAAATTTATTAACTCAGAAAATAAATATGCTATGAGTATAAAAGAAGATTATGATGCATCAAGAGAATTAGGTTCTTATGCCTATTATGATTAAATTTATACCTAAACAATTACATTTTGTCAATTTTAATATTTTTGTAAATGTATTATCAACTTTTTTGACGCACAAAAAAGTTGCAAAAAACGCAAGTGCTACAACCTTATATTACTACAATATGTATTAAATGTGTAGTAATACCTAAAATATGGGTTAAAAATGCAGTTTTTTTGGTTCTTTTATACCAATAAAAGAACTGGGGGTGTGGGGGCTAGTCCCCACAAACAATAAAATTAAAAATCTAAATTTTGACAAACTTAAAAATTTTTAGTATATACTATTAAAAAAGCATAAGTACCTATGCTTTATAAAAATATCATATAGTAATACTATGCTATATGAGCATTAAGCCAAGCAATTATCTCTTTAGCTACATCATCTCTTTGAACATCATTAAGTATTTCATGTCTTCCATTTTCATAAAGACTTATAGTAACATCTTTAAATCCTAATGACTCATACATTTCATGAACCCATTTAACTCCCTTTCCCATATCTCCTACAGGGTCTTTCGCTCCTGATATTAAAAGTATAGGGAAATTTTTATCCATAGAAGAATAATTATCCTTATTTGAAATTTTATCAATAAGTTCAAATAATTGAATGTAAGTTTCTATACTTGCAGGCTTATTTGCAAAGTATTCATCTTCCTGAGCTTTCTTAATTTCTTCCTTATCTGAAGTAAGCCATGCTAAATCTGAATTATCTTTAGGGAAGAATTTTTTACCGTATCCGCCAACTGATAATTTGTCAAGTAAATAAGCTCTTTTTCTTCCGCCGAATAATGACTTCTGAATATTAGCTATAGTTTTTCCTAGATTTTCTATTCCCTTAGGTTTTCCCCTAGTACCCATTATTATAGCACCATTTAAATCTTTATGATATTTAATCAAAAAACCTCTAGTAAGAAAAGAACCCATACTATGACCCATCATAAAATAAGGAAGATTAGGATAATCGGCTTTAGTATTTACCATTAAATGCTTCATATCTTCTATAATAAGTTCATGTCCGTTTTTATCGGCCATATGCCCTATTTGATCCTTACTTACAGTGCTTCTTCCAAATCCTCTATGATCGTCGGCACAAACTAAAAATCCTTCTTTATTAAGTTTTTCAGCAATCTCTTTATATCTTCCAGCATGCTCTCCAAGTCCATGAACTATTTGCACTATTGCTTTAGGCTTAGAATCAGGTTTAAAAATATATGTATACATTCTATGACCATCATCTGATATTAAAACTCTATTAAGCATTTCCATAAAAAGACTCCGATAATAAAAAATTACTTTTTTGACTATTATTCAATTTGACATAATTAATGCAGCTGTTATTTGTAAATAGTAGGATAAATTATATAGTATTTTTTTCTTAATGCAATTAATATTTTAGTATAATAAATTATTTTTATTTTAATACAAATGATTCCGAATAATACCCCAATAGGATATACTTGCAAAAAAATTACTTATATTTTAATATTTCGTATATATTTAAGGAGGAACATATGAGAATAATAAATGTGAGTTCAAATAAACTGCATTCTCTACTTTTTATACTATTACCTGTTGTTTTAGTTGTAGGATTTTTAATATTTTCTAGCGTTACAATAGTATCTACTGGAGAAGTTGGAATAAGAAGCAGATTAGGTAAAGCTATATCTCAGGAAGAACCCGGACTTCATTTTAGAATACCTTTTATAGACACAATAAAAACTATGGAAGTAAGAGAACAAACAGTAGAAAAAACTTATGCTGTATCATCAAAGGATATGCAGACAATATCTATGACTTTAAATGTTCAGTATTCTATAACAGGAGATGCTTTAGATTTATTTAGAAAATTCGGAACAGATTATAAAAACAAATTAGTTAATCCTAGAATATCAGAGAGTTTGAATGCTGTTTCTGCAAGATACACTATAGAAGAATTCATAACAAAAAGAAATGAAATGGCTGGAGAGCTTTTAAAAGAGGTTATGAGTGATTTTCAGGATTACGGCATCACAGTTGCAGCATGCTCTATCATAGAACATGATTTTTCTGATGAATTTGATCAAGCAATAGAAAGAAAATTGATAGCTTCACAAAATGCATTAACTGCTCAAAATGATTTAGAAAAAGTAAAATATGAAGCTGAAGCTGAAATTACAAAGGCTAAAGGTATAGCAGAAGCCAATAGAATAATGCAGGAATCTTTAACACCTCTTCTTATTCAAAGAATGTATATAGAAAAATGGGATGGTAAAATGCCTCAGGTTGCTGGTTCTGGTGTAAGCCCTATGATACAAATAAAATAATGAAATAATAAATGAAACTTTACAAGCATATTATAAATAATATATTATCTTTAATATTTCCTAATCACTGTATAATATGCGGAGAGTTAATGCAAAGTAATAATATGAATTATGTTTGTATTGACTGCATAAATAAAAATTTGGATTATATACATAAAGATGAATATATAAGGTGTCCTAAATGCGGTAAAGTTTTAGAAAGTGAAAAATCAATATGCATTTGCAAAGATGAAGAACTTTATTTTGATGAATGCAAATCTATGCTTTATTATAATAATCATACAATAGATTTGATTCACAAAATGAAGTTCTCTCATAGATATTTGATATGTAAAGACTTCGCTGCTATGCTTAGTTATTATTATAAAGACTACATAAAAAATTATGATGCCGTTACTTTTGTGCCTCTTGGTAAAAATAGATTTTTGGAAAGAGGATACAATCAAAGTGAAATAATAGCAGAAACAATATCTAAAATTCTAAATATAAAATTAATAGATGATATAATATTCAGGCAAAAAGAAACCAAAGCATTAAGTTCTTTAAACAGTAAAACAGAAAGACTAAACATGATAAAAAATGCTTTTGTGATAAATACCGACTACAGCGATCATAATAAAATAGATCTTCTTATAATAGATGATGTACTTACCACGGGAAGCACTTTAAATGAAATTTCTAAAGAGATTAAGAAACTAGAATGCATTAACAAAATAGGTTTGCTTACAGTAGCCCGTGCTTAGTTTTTCATCTCTTTTTCAACTTTCTCTTTCAATTCTAAATCATTCATTTTATCGCATGCTTTAAAGAAAGATTCATATAAACTCTTTGAATATGTATTATGTTCATTAGTAAATGCTATCTTTATAAAATCCCATAATAAATTTATATTATCATTAATTTCTTTGTTAATTAGAATTTTTAATGCACTATCTGCTATTGATATACCGGCATGAACTTTATAAAAAGCATTATTATTAATAGACTTTATATCATCAATATTTAATAAAATAATATTCAAAGCCTCATCATAATTTGAAAGTCTTATTAAATTCTCTGCATAATTGCTTAAATATGAAACTAAATAAAATAAATACTTCTTTGATAATGCCTGATTTTGTTTGTTTTTATCATAATCACTTTTAACAATCTCATAAAGTTTTTTATTAGCCTCTAATTCACCATCTCTGTTTCCTATTTCTATTTCAAAATCTCTAAGTCTTTCTAAATTAATTCTGTCCCATTTTTCAATACTTGATTTCCATACATCTATTAATTCATAATATAAATCTTTAAATCCCAATTCCAAAGCATAATGCATACAATACTGAATAGTTAATTTTTCTATATCACTTTCAAATCTCACATTGCTGTCATAACCAATGGCACAATCAGTATTTATCTTTTTTGCTTTTTCAAATAAATCTTTATTATCTTTATTGTATTTGCTTAAAAGAAATGTTAAAGATTCTAATGCTATTCCTATTCCTTTATATTTTGAATGTTCTCTGTCTTTTAATTCTTCATTAAATAAATGAATGATTATATTTTTCAAAGCTTCTTTATTTAAAGCTTGTAGATTTTTATAATATATGATAGAAAATGAAAGTCTTGCCCTTAATAAATAATTTTTATCAACATCATCTTCCATTTCGCATGAATATTTACTTATTAAATTATTATATTTATCTTTATCATCAAAAAAACTTCCTATAATATTATCAAAATCGTTTTGATACATTTCTAAAGCTTTTAATAATTTTTCTTGAAATATCTGCATAATTAAACTCCTAACTAACTTGAAAAACTATATCAGTAAATTATAAATTTGTCAAAGTGGTTTTTATTATAGAATATAAAAATTATATATTTAAATTAAGAATATTATTAATGAATATCCCTACCCCATTTTCTTCATTGCTTTTGGTAATGTATAAGGACTTTGATTTTACAGTATCTTCAGCATTTTCAACAGCAACAGAAATACCGGCAAATTCAAGCATTTCCAAATCATTATTATTATCACCGAAAGCTATTATATTATCAGAATTGATATTGTATTTATCAGCTAAATATTTTAAAGCCTTAGCCTTTGAAGTATTAGGACTATGAACTTCTAAATAAACATCTCTTGAAAATGTATGATATATACTGCTTCCAAAAGTGCAATTTAATTCTTCGGCTATATTTTTTAATATATCATTTTCACCTATAAACATAAATTTGCTGAAAGAAAAATCTTCTATATCACCAAAACCTATAATATAATTGTCTATTTTTGCTATTGATGTATAGAAATTAGTCCATTTTTTATCAAAGAAACCAATATTCCATCTATCACCTAAAAATCCCTGATGATATACATTATATTTTTCAGCAATATTTATAAGTTTAATACTTATTTCAGGATTTAA
Source organism: Brachyspira intermedia PWS/A (assembly GCF_000223215.1). Lineage (NCBI taxonomy): Bacteria > Pseudomonadati > Spirochaetota > Spirochaetia > Brachyspirales > Brachyspiraceae > Brachyspira > Brachyspira intermedia. The sequence continues at coordinate 537,705 of NC_017243.1, read as the reverse complement.
ATTTTCTTGATATATAATATTTGAATTCTTATCCGTTATCATAGCACCATTGAATGATATAAGCTCGGTATCAATATTTAAATCATATAAAAATTTATAAGCCGATGCTGTAGGTCTTCCTGTAGATAATATAGTTTTTATTCCTTTTTCAGAGGCTCTTTTTATCACTTTTTTATTATACTCGCTTATTTGATGATTATTATTTAATAAAGTGCCGTCTAAATCTGTGGCTATAAGCTCAATATTATTCAAAATTATCTCCAAATAATTATAAAATTTCTTCTTAATTTAAGTTTTATTTTATCCTGTTTAGTTTATCATCATATCAAAAATAATATAATGAAGTTATATGTTTATCAATATTCAATGATTTTAATTTTTTAAAAATTATCTTTATTATTATGTCAAAAACATTTATTAATTTACTTAAAATAATATTTTAAAATTTGCTTTTTTCTTTTAATTTTTCTTTATAAGCATCGTAATCATCAATAATTAAAAAATATGTGTCTTTGTTTTTCATATACTGAATTTGAGGTATAGCTATCAATATTAATACTATAATAGCAACACCAGCATAACCTAAATATTTCATAATTATTGTAAATCCAGGCCATAATACAGCCCAATCCAACATACCTACATAACCGCCATAAGTAGCAAGTCCTATCCAATAAGCTATGAAAGCAGATCCAAATACCTGACATATTCCAGAAATAAATGTAAAAATCATAGCAGCTTTAATGCCGCCTTTATTATTAGCAAATATTGCTATAGTAGCATTATCAAAAAATACAGGTATAAATCCGGCTATTATTAGTATAGGGCTTTTCATAAGTATCAATATAATAATTGCCAGAAATTGTCCAGCTGCCCCAAATAATAAGCCAATAGTAATAGCATTTGGAGGTCCAAAACCAAAAGCGGCTGTACAGTCAATACCCGGAACAGCCCCATGAAGAAATCTTGTGGATATACCTTTGAAAGATTGTGTTAATTCTGCCACAAATGTTGTAACACCTAATTGCAATATAGATAAATATACTGCGAAATTCAAAGCTGTTGTTAATGTATAGAAAAAGAAACTTTGACCTTCTTTCATGAATTCATTATCTATTAAGTAATCTTTTCCTAAAATTAATAATATTATTCCAAAGAATACTAACATCAATATAGAAGTAGATACCATATTGTCATTGAAAATTGATAAAAATCCTGGAAATTTAATATCTTCTAATTTCTTACTTTCACCTTTTCCTTTTAATTTTTCGGCTATAATAGAAAATATTTTTAAAGCAAACATTTGTTGATGAGCAATGCAAAAACCGCCGCCATTTGTTAAATCTTGAGTAATTTCTACAGTTAAATTAGAACCTACAGCCCAATATAAACCAAGAATTATACTCATGATTATAAGCATAGGAATATCACCTAATTCAGGAAAACAAAAAATATTATCCAAAAAGCTGCCGCTGCTTGCTGTATCTGAACATTTCCTGTAGTAAATAAAGAACGTATTTTTGTAACTTTTCTAAAGGCAACTAAAATAACATTAAACATAAATGCTATAAGAATAAGCATCATTACCTGAGAAAAAGATTTTCCCATATGCTCCATTGCAGTTTGAACAGCATTTTGTCCATAATACGGATCTATAACTGTTGCTTGCAAATCAAATCTATCTTTAAGCCCTACAAGTATAGGTCTAAAATTATTGACAAGTCCTCCAGAGCCCACTAAAAGTATAAGATATCCAACAGTAGCTTTTAAAAATCCTGCTAAACATTCATACCAAGTTTTTTTTAATAGTATATAACCTATTAATACTATAAAACCAATAAAATATGCCGGCTGTGTAAGAATATTTTGTACAAAGTATGTCCATATCTTCAATAAAACTTCCATATTATCTCCTTAACTAATTTTAATATAACACAGAATATAATTGAATATTTTTATAATATTCTAAACAATCGCCAAAACTTATATGATACTAAGATAAATACTTATATTCAGTATAAACATTAAATATATATAATAATTTTATATATAATAGAAAAAGAAAAAAACATATATATAGATGATATAATGCTGATTTAATGTATTTTATAACAACAGCTTCAACATTACATTATATCTATAGATAATTATAATAAGAATATAGTTTTTATTTTATAATAAAGATAAAATTTCTTCTTCATTTAAATCTTCTTTTATCATTTTTTTACTTTATCATCATTACCTAAAAAATCGGCTAATTCAGATATAGCCTCTTGATGACTATCAGAATTTTCAGCAGCTAAAACAAAGAATAAATATACCTTTTCATCCGTTTTATAAAAATCAACACCATTTTTTACTTTTAAAAAGCTCATTCCCATTTTTAATACACCATTTTCAGGTCTTGAATGAGGCATTGCAGCTCCGTCAGTAAGAACTATATAAGGACCGTATTTATATACATCATCTATTATAGCCTGTACATATATATCTTCTATATTATTTTTATCAATCAAAGATTTTGCTGCTATTTTTATAGCTTCTTCCCAATTTGAAACATTTTCTACTATTTTTATATTATCTTTTAAAAACTCTTTTAACATAAAAACTCCAAAATTCATTTATTATAATATAATAACAATTTTTGGATTTGTAAAAAATAATATTATTTAAAAAAAACATTTTATATATGAATATATAATGTTTTTAAAAATTTATATTATAAAATTATGTATAAGTAACTATATAATATATTACTGTAAAATAATATCGTATATTTCTAAATCTGTTAATTCATCATACATTATTCTTTTGATTTTTTCACTTTCATTCAATAAATCAGCTATTTCTTCCATTAATTCCTGATGATTATCATTATTTTCAGCAGCTAAAGTAAATAATAAGAATATTTTATTTTTTTCATCAAAATCTACACCATTTTTAATTTTCAAAAGAGTAATTCCGTTTTTTATAACCCCGTCTTCAGGTCTGGCATGGGACATAGCCATTCCATCTCCAAGAACAATATAAGGTCCGCTTTCTTTAATATTTTTTATAATATTATCAACATATCTAGGTTCTATACATTTATTTTCAATAAGAAGTTCAGCTCCTTTTTTTATAGCCTCTTCCCAATTATCAACACTATCAACTATATCTATTTTGTTTCTTATAAGCTCTTTTAACATTAGAAACCTCCACATAATAAACTTTTATTTGGTAGATTATTATACTTTTATTTTTATTATTTGTCAATTATTATTGTTTATGTACATAAAAGTTTCAAAATAATAAAGTTATGACGCATTTTAATATCTAAAAGCAGAAATTACGATAATAAGATATTAAAATATAACAATTTTTTTATAAATAGGTTATATTATATAATGAAAAGTATATTTACAAATAGGATTTTATTTAATTGAGACAAAAAAACAGATATTCTAGATTTAGAATGTATGTGGCTACAACCTTATTAGCTTTTATGATACCTGCTCTATTTAGTGTCTCTTTAGTAGTATCTAATAAACAAAAATATTTAGATAATGTTATAGAATACATAAATAAAGTAAGCCCTATAAATATATACATATCAGATATAAGTATATCCTATAAATTAGAATTAGTATTAGACAATGTAAAATTATATTCTAAAAATAATCCAAAAGCTTTTTTTGAAATGGATAGAGCTAGTTTAGGATTCAATATATTTAGAATCTTTATAAAAAAAGATCCTTTATATCTTTTAAGTGATGTAAATATTAATAATGCTGATTTTTATCCTAATTTATTAGATACTTCCATATTTAAAAGTAATGATACTAATAAAAATTCATATACAGATTCAAGAGATATCATAAATAATATTACATCTATATTTCAAGAAAAGAATATAAATATAAAAAACTTTTCTGCTAAAATAGTAGATAACAATAACACTACAGAAGTATCTATTACAGATTTAAATGGTAATTTCAGAGATTACGGATATTTTCTTTCATATGACTTAAATTTACCTGATAACACAATAGTGAATTTTAATATGGAAAGCTCAACTAACTTATCAAATATTAAATCAGAAATATCAGGTAGAGATGATAGAAATGATTTATTTAAATATGATTTATTCATTACTAATACATTTTATGATATATTTATTGGCCTACAAAATAAGAGTAAATATGATTTCATAAATTTTACATATAATTATAATAAAGAAGATATAGTATTTTCTGTTACAAATATTAAACTTACAAAAGATACTGTACATAAATTTATGAGTATAGCTTTAGATACACCTATTGTTAGTAAATTTGTAAAATTAGATAATAAAACTATAAGTACTGTAAGTAATTATATAAATACATTTAGAGATGCTGAAATTAATTCTTCCGGATATTATTCTTTTAGAGAAAGAAAAAAATCACATATAGATTTTGATTTAAATGTAAGAGATAAATTATTTAATGTAGCAGTAGATGCAAAACTTACTAATAATAAAATAATACTGTCAAATGCCTATGCTAGTGTTTTAGAAGGAAATATTATAGCAAGCGGAATAGTTGATTTAGATAATCCTATATCAAGTACAGTCTCTTTAAATGTAAATAATGTAAAGGCTGGAGCAAATTATTTATCAACAAAAGTATATTTAAAGCCGGTTGTTAATGCAGATAATGATGAAATAAAATCAAGATTTACTATAGCATCATTAAGCTATGCTAATTCTATGCCTAATCCTATGACATTTGAATTTTTATATAAGAAACCTGAAAAAGAAATATCCATAAGATTAATACCAAATGAATATTATCAGCCTTTATATGCCAGCTATTCTTTAGACAATACTAATCCTGTAATAGCTTCTGCAAAAGGGGTAATACCTCAAGAGATATTTGTAGTATTATTAGGACAGAATATAATAGATAACTTATCTTCTCTAAATGTAGAATACACTATGAGTAATGCCATGTATACTGGAGGAAAAGGAAATGTACATGTACTGCAGGCCTCATCTAGAAAAATATATACAGAAGAATACTTGATAAGAATAGGAGCATCTGTTTATAAAAACATTATAGATATTAATGATATTTATTATAGACTTTCTGAAGACGGCGGAATAAATGCTAATGCTAAAATAGAATATGATAAGAATTTTAATGTTAAAATAAATGGAAATGTTAATACTCCAGCTGGTAATTACGGACTAAACGGTTTCAGTACAACATCTACTAATGGAAGTAAAATAATATATGCTTCAACTGATAATTCAGAAATAATAGCAAGCGGAATAATAGCTACAAACGGCATATTAGATTTGAATATTAAAACACCTAAAACTTTAAGTATAAAAGATATAGATATAAATGTAGATGTGGACATAAACAATTATATGCAAAAGCCTTTATATTTATATGGTAATGTAAAGGCCAATAAAAATCTTGCTCCAATATTTGCTTTGAATACTCAATTTGAATTATCAAATCAAAGCATAATGTTTACAAATATTATTTTAACTTACGGAGAAAATAGAATAACAGGAGACGGAATATTAAGTTCTACAGATGGTATAACAAAGTTTGCTGCCTTATTAAAAGATTTAGAAAATAACGGAATATTTGCATTAGATACATCTATAAATAAAAATAATATATACGGTAAAATAACAGTTAATCAATTACCTTTTGATGTAAGCGGTCAGGCTTATGGAGTATTAACAGCAAATGCCACTATAATAGGATTGATGAATAATCCTGTAATTTATCTTGAAAAATTTGATATAAAAGATTTTCAAATACCTGGAATGCAATTTGATATATCTTTAAATGGATATTATAGAGCAAATGAACTTGAAATAAAAGATGTGCTGATAACCAAAACCGGAGATTTCGGAATGCTTACAGCAAAACCATTTGCAAAAAAACAGCAAATAAAAATTCCTTATGCCTATTTTTCAAAAGAACTTCAAAACATGACAGTAGAAGTTAATAACATGATATTTATGAGTTCATTCTCAGGAAATATAAATTATAATATGAGAAAATTACCAGACGGAAGAGAAGAATATCGATTACAAACAGGTCCTATTACTGTAAATAAAAGAAAACTGCCTGAGTTTGGAACCACAGTCATTAGAGATAAAAACGATATATTACTTACAAATACTAAAAATCATGGTATAAAAGGTGCTATAGTAGGAGAAGAAGGTAACACAAGAACTGATTTAGTTTATATGTATAATAATGATGACATGTTAAATATAAATGGTGTTATAAAAAATACTAAAAGAGATCAAGTAGATTTATTAGTTACATCAGATATAATAAATGTTGAAGTTTTTGAAATATTCAATGTTTTATTCACAGAAATAGCTTCATCTCCTACAAACTTTACAGTAGACGGCAAACCTTATACATTATATGCTCATATACATGGTGATGCTGATAATGTAGCAATAGATGGAAGATTTTTAGGACATGGAAAAAAAGTAAAAATAGCATACTTCAATGATATATTTGATGATACAATAGTAGACTTCAACTTTGACGGACATATGTTTAATGTTAATAACTTAACATTTACTTCCAGAAATAAGAAAAATTTAACTGTAACAGGAGAGGCAGAACTATTCAAAAACAACATAAATTATATGGCATTTGATTTATTATCATCAGATGAACAGCTTGGACTTTTAGACGGTAATTTAAATTTAGGTATAGCAAAAGTAAAAGGTCCTGTTCACGTTGATCTTACAGTAAATGGAAATATGGAAGCACCTAGAATAGGCGGAATACTTACTCTTATGAAAAGTGATGTTCAATTGTCTACTCTTCCTTCTGGAAGTACATATAGAGAAAGGGTTTATGGAATACTCAGTAAAATATATTGGGATTTCACTATAGAAGCTTGGCGTCAGGTTAGAGTTGCACATAATTTAGTAGGAGATGTATATTTAGAAGAAGGTTCTAAAATGAGAGTTTATAATACTCTTTTAGATGGAATAGAACTTGCCGGAACTATAAATGTAGAGCGAGGAAGTATATACTATTTGCAAAATGTATATCAGTTGGAAAGAGGCTCTGTAACTTTCCCTCCTGCTAATAGTTTGGATCCTATAATAGATGCCACTGCCTACACATATAAAAAATATTATCCTTCAACAGGAAATACATCTTCTCAATCATATGAAAATGAATTATCAGGAGAAAGTGTAACTTTATATATGGAAATGAACGCAAGACTTTCTCAGTTATTATCATCTGAGGACAGTGCATTAAGGCCGGTAAAATTCTATACTATACCTGCTTTAGGACAATATCAAGTTAATCAGCTTGCTGGAATACCTCAAGGAACTTTTGGTAGCAGGGAAGACCAAATGTTTGCAGATAGTACAGCAAATAGAAGCAGTATAAACAGTGATCAGTTGCAGCAGCTTACAATGAATTACAGCGACTTACTATTAAGAAGTACAGTATTAAGACCTGTAGAAAGATGGTTTAGACAATTTTTAGGTATAGATTATATAAACTTAAGCCCTACAGTAGTTAACAATTTAATATTCGTAACCAATAGCAGCAGTATAAATCCTACATCCGTATGGGATAATACTAGTGTTGGTATAGGTAAATATGTTTCTAAATATTTATATTTAAAATACGATGTTACATATAGAGTAAACGATACAACAAGACCTAGTTTAAATGGAAGAAACGTAGACCCTTACTATTTTGACCATCAATTTGGTTTTGAAGTATCTCTATTAAAAAATTATAAACTTGCAAATTTTGTGTTTGAGTATAAAATAAATCCTTTCGATATAAGAGGAAAAGGACAAGATTTTAATATTGTTACTCGGTGGAGATTTTAGTGATATTTATTAAGAAAAATTGTATTATTTTATTTTCATTTCTTTTGCTTACTGCAGCTTTGCTGATATCGGCAGAAAGCGACTTTGAAAATTTACGAACAGCTAGAAATATAGCTGTATATGAAGGTCTTACAATAAACCGTATAGATGTTACAGGTGAAGTGAGACTTACAAAAGATCAAATAATAAATAATTTCCCTATAAAAGCTGGAAGTAAATTTCAAAGAACTCAAATAAATGAAGCTATAAAAAAATTATTTGATACTCAATTATTTGACAGAGTTGCAATAGATGCTAACAGAGAAGATGATGGAGTAGTTTTAAATATTGTAGTAGCTGAAAGATTCATAATAAAAGACATAGAGTATATAGGAAATAAAAGATTAAGCAGAACTGCCCTTAATGATGCTGTAAAGCCTATAATGAAAGCAGGAGATCCTTATATTCCTCAGAAATTAAATGATGCTGTTAATGCTATTATAACAAATTATCAAGATAAGGGATATTTAAAAGCTTATGTTGAGCCTAAAGTTATAGAAAATAAAGACACTTCTGATGTTTTAATACAAATGAATATAGTAGAAGGTAACGAAGTAAAAGTTGCTCATATAAGGTTCCATGGAAATACCCATTTTACTGATAACGAACTTAAAAGACAAATGTCCACAAAAGAAAATGGATTTATGACTCTTGGAAAATTTAATGAATTTACATTCGATGGTGATAAAGATAAAATTGTTAAGTATTATGCTGACAGAGGTTATTACAGAGCTAAAGTTGATAATGTAAAGTTCACGTATCAATGGAGAAATCCGGAAATAAAGAATGAACAAGATTTGATAATAGATGTATACCTTACAGAAGGAGATAAATATTATTTTGGGGATATAGGATTTAAAGGAAATTTCATCATACCTTCTGATAATATACAAAAAGATATAAAAGCTAAAAAAGGTGCATTATATAATTACTCGTATCATATGGCAGATTATCAAGGTATACAAAATAAATACTCTGAAAGAGGTTATATATTCAGACAAGTTATACCCGTAATTAATGTTAATGAAGAAAATAAAATAGTAAATATAATGTACGATATAGTTGAAAATGATAAAGTACATATAGAAAATATCACTATATCAGGAAACACAAAAACTAAAGATTTTGTTATAGAAAGATATGTTGATATAAAACCGGGAGAAGTATTTAATACAACAAAAATACAGAGAGTACAAGAAAGATTATATAATACTCAGTATTTTGATAATATTAATTTAGGAGTAAAACCTGGTTCTGCTGAAGGACTTATGGAATTAAATTTAAATGTATCTGAAGGAAAAACTGCTATGGTATCAGGAGGAGGCGGTTTCTCCACTGGTTCAGGATTTAAAGTATTTGCTTCTATTAGAGAAAATAACTTCTTAGGAAGGGGATTGACATTAGGATTAAGCGGAGAATTTGGAGAGCAGCAGAAACGTATAGCTGTGAATTTTGCTGAACCTTATTTACTTAATTTACCTATATATTTAGGTGTTGATTTATCATACTTCAATGAAGGTGTAAACACTGGATATGAAATAGGAACAGATCAGTTTGGAATACCTAAATATTCATATTATACTAGACATGGTTTTGAAGGTATAGTAAGACTTGGTTATTATTTTGCTGACTATTATTCAACATTCATCACATTTGATACTATAGTACAGCAGTATCAGCAATGGCATGACCAAGGAGCATCTGCGGCAGGTCCTAATTATGTTCTTAGTGATGTAAAAAAATATTTAACTCATAGAGTTAATAAAAAGGATGGTTCTTTTGAAAGATGGGAAAGTGATTGGTTTACAACTTTCATTGTTTCATATTCTTTGCTTAGAGACAGCAGAAATGATTATTTGAACCCTACTAAAGGAAGTTTCTTAAGAGGTATGGTAGATTTCTATTTTGGACATACACAGCTTACTAGATTGAGTGCTACAGGATTCTTGGCTGTACCTGCTACAGAATGGCTTTCATTTGCATTCTATGGAGAATTAGGACAAATAATTGCTACTCCAGGACTTCCTTTACAAAATGATGCTGATGTACTCTATTACCTCAATCCATTTGAAGATGTAAGAGGATGGGATACTTCTAAATATACTATATTCAAGAAAAATAGAGGATTATCAACTTATGATATGGCAGGAAATCCTGATGCTGATGGTAATCCAACTACAGACTCATGGAGTTATGGTAGAGCTAAAGTAAGATTCTTTGCTGAACTTCGTGTTCCTATTATACCTAAAACTCTTGGCTTTGTTACTTTCTTTGATGCAGGACAATTATGGATGCCTGGAAGTACTGGATGGAATCAGGATGGAGATGCTCATTCATATCCTTCTCAGTTTATGGATATTAAAGATATGTTTGATCCTTCTCAATATATTTATTCTGTAGGGTTCGGATTCAGACTTACAATACCTATATTCAATATAAGATTTTATGTTGCTAAGAGATTCGTTTATAACAAAGAAGATGTTGGATTTGGTAAAGGTTTTCAGGATTTTGAAGGAGATACTTTCACTCCTCTAGGTGCTTGGCTTGGAAGAGGATGGGGAATTGCATTTACTATGAACCACCCATTCTATTAAAAATATATAAAAACAATTTTTATTAAAATTCTAAGGAGATAAAAATGAAAAAGTATTATATTATGAGTTTATTATTTATAGCAGTACTTGCTATATCCATCGTTAGTCCAAGAGTTTTTACTCAATCTTACAGACTTACAAAGGTTGGATATATTGATCTAGAAAGAGTAATTAAAGAACTCACTAGTGATGAGGAATTTGTTGAAAAATTAAAATTGAAATTAGAAGAGTATAAAGAAAGAGATGCTATGCAAACAAATATGGAAGATACATCTATAGCCCAAAACAGAGATTATTCTTTGAGAGGAGAAGTTAAAAGACAGGTTGCAAGCTCTCTTATGGCTATAGTAAAAAAAGAAGGATATACTTTAATATTAGAAAGAACAGAACATGCTATTCTTTATGCTGATAGAAACTTTGATATAACAGAAGCTGTTATAGCAAATGTTAAAGCTTCACTTCAAAAACAATAATTTAAAAATAATTTTTTATAATAACTAAAATGTATTAACATGCTTTAATACATTTTAGTTTTTTATATATAAAATAAATGGAGAAATTTATTATGAAAATAAAAGATATATCTAATTTTATACAAGCAAAAAAATAATAGGAGATGAAAATAAAGAAATATCTACACTCTCCCCTATCAATGAAATTATAGAAAACTCCATAGTATGCATAGATAATAACAAATACCTTGAAGCTGCATTAAACAGCAATGCAAATGCATTAATATTAAGAGAAGATACCGCTAATGAAATAAAAGATTTTAAAAATAAAGCTGCATTGATACATAATAATCCTAAAGAAGCATTTATTAAATTACTTTACTTTTTATTTGAAGATAAAAAATATCCGCTTGGCACTATAGAATCTACAGCTGTAATAAAAGAAAATGTAAATATATCTGATAATACCTATATAGGTGATAATGTTCATATAGGAAAAAATACAATTATTGGAAAAGGCTCTGTTATAGAAGCTAATGTATTTTTGGGAGATAATGTAGTTATTGGAGAAAACTGCACTATATATGCAAATGTTACTATTCATGATAGATGTGTAGTAAAAGACAGAGTTATAATTGGATCTTCTACTGTTATAGGAAATGACGGATTCGGATTCTTTGAAGTTAATGGAAAGCAGATGAAAATACCTCAAAGAGGTAATGTTGTAATAGAAAATGATGTTGAGCTTGGAGCTAATGTTTGTATAGACAGAGCCACATTAGGTTCTACAGTAATAAGAGAAGGCGTAAAAATAGACAATTTAGTACAGATAGCACATAACTGCGATATAGGAGAGCATTCTATTATAGTTTCTCAGGTAGGAATAGCAGGAAGTTCTAAAATAGGAAATCATTGTATATTAGGCGGACAAGCGGCATTAGCTGATCATGTTACAGTAGGTGATAGAGTAATATTCGGAGGAAGATCTGCTGTAATGTCAAATGTCAAAATACCTTCTCATTCCATTATGCTTGGAGCTCCGGCACAAAATATAGAAAGAGAAAAATTAAGAATGATTGCTGAACAAAAATTACCAGAATTAATTAATTTGGTTGAAGAACGTTTTGAAGTGAAAATAAAAAGAGTTAAATAAATTGATTTTTAAATAAAATTGTAAAAATAATATAAAAATATCAAATATTCTTTTTACAAAATATAAAACTATTGTATATTAAATATTAATTAATTTTTTATATAAATAGGATTATTCTATGCAAAATAAAAAATCTATTGGACTTCAGTTTAAAATATTTATACTTCTTACAGTATCTATATTGATAATGTTTGTAGCTGTTATTGCTTATATGGTAACGCATAACATTTCTACTTCTAAAAGAAAAGGCTATGCATCTACAGAATATATGATTACAACATATGCCAAAGATATAGAATTAGAAATGCTCACATATATATCAACATTAAGAACATTGTCATCATCATTAAGAAACGATATAGAAAATGGAACGGTTACAAGAGAATCGCATGCAATAATCTTAGGAGATACACTTAAAAATAATAAAAATTTATTTTCAATATATGAAATGTGGGAAAAAAATGCTTTTGATGGCAGAGATAATGAGTTTATAGACACAGATTATGGTTCTGAAGTTGATGGAAGATATGGTCCTTCATATTTCTATGATGATAATGTAGTTACTTATGATAAAGTTTATCAAGATGAATTTGATGAAAATCCTGATTATTATACTACACCTAAAAATACAAAACAATTATATATAAGTGATGTAGAAAAAGATGATACTTATGCAGATGCAGGAACTGTATTGACTGTTAGTGTAGTTGAGCCTATATTAGATAATTCAGGTAAATTTTTAGGTATGATAGGTGTCGATTTTTCAGCTGATAATTTAGTTTCAATAGTTTCTGATATATCTACAAATAATGGTATGGTTGGATATTTAATTAATCAAAATGGTACTATACTTGCTGCAACTAATACTCAAAACATCGGAAAACAAATATCTGATATATATAAAGATCATTCAAAAGAAATAACTGATAATATAAATAATAATAATAAATATTCTTTCGTAAACAAAATAGATGATCAAAAAACATTTAATATTTTAATACCATTAGATTCATTAAAAGATAATAATAATTCATTGGCCTTACTTGTAAATATACCTGAAATTGTTATAGTAAAAGAAAACATAAAAAATGCTGTTGTAACTTGCATATTAGCTGTTATTATTATTATAGTATTTTTGATTATTATAAATATTTTGATAAAGAAAAGTATAATAGATCCTATATTGAAAGTTATGCATATATCTGAAAAACTAAGCAGTGGCAATTTAACTCCTGATGAGAATAACTCTTTAAGCAAAAGAAAAGATGAAATAGGAATGATATTTAATTCTATTCAAAATACTCAAAATAAATTATCAAATATAATAAAAGAAATATTGGACACTACTAATACTATGGAAAATGCAAGTAAGAATGTAAGTGCCGGTACAATAGATTTATCAAATAGAACTGAAAAACAAAGAGATGATTTAAAACTTATAAATGAAACTATGACTAATACATTAAAAGTTATAGATAAAACTACTAATGATATAGCACTGACTAATGATAAGATACAAGTGCTTACAAATTCAAGCGAACATTGTTATAATCTATCAAAAGAATCTATGGTTATTATGGAAGATATTACAAAAGCTACATCTGAAATATCAAATATAACAAAGATGATAGATGATATAGCTATGCAGACAAATATACTTGCTCTTAATGCCTCAGTAGAAGCAGCACGTGCCGGAGAACAAGGAAAAGGATTTGCTGTTGTAGCTTCTGAAGTAAGAAATCTAGCACAAACTTCTCAGGAATCTGTAAAAAATATTACGAATATAGTTAATACAAGCATAGAAAAGATACAAGATGGAAATAAAAAAATAAAAGAAACTATGGATGCTTTGGAAGACATCACTAATAAAGCTAGAGAAAGTAGTCATATAGTAAGTCAAATGGTTGAATCTTCTACTCAGCAAGATGCTTCTGCAAGAGAAGTTCAAAGTGCCGTTAATAGTGTTGATATCAGTGCCGAACAAAATAGCAATTTGGTAAAAACTAATGCTGATATAGTTATTGATATGGAAAAAGAAACTGAAAAACTTGCTGATTTAATGAAATTTTTCAGTTTAAACTAAAAAATATTTTTATGATAGCTGAAAATATATAAATTGACAAACCATAATTATTTGGTATATACTGAAAATTTTTAAGTTTGTCAACTGATGCCTTTATGTAATTTTATCTACTTTTTTGTCGCACACGCTCTGCGGACTTCGTCAAAGTCTTTATCCTTCGGATACGCTACACGAAAAACGCAAATGCTAGAACTTTATATTTTAAAAATATTTATTAAATGTAAAATATAATCTAAATTTAGCATACACCAAAGGTGGGCTTCGTATGGACACCACTGAGTAGGGACTTGCCTACGGCAAAAGAAGTAGGGTCTTACCTCACCGTATTGGACTTTGTTCGGGTACGCTTCAGGCACGTCTGTGTAATTCGTAATGGCAAAGCCCCAGATATCAAAACAAATATATAAATTTATTTTTGATAAAATATAGTTGTTTAGGTATATACTAAAAATTTTAGAGTTTATAACTCCGCCTAACACCTGACCCTATTTATATTTTTTGCGATTATATTATAATAAAGCAAATACTTTTTTGGAGAATAAAAATGAAATTCGCTTATTTAATAATGGATAAAATTTTTGACAGTAAAAAAGATAAAGCATCTATACATAATGGCGTTTCACAAATCATAGGAGTTTCAAATATAGAAGAAGCATGTAAAATAGCTAAAGAATTACAATCAGAAGGTATTGACTGTATAGAGTTATGCGGAGGGTTCAGAGAAGAAGGAGCTAGAAAAATAATAGAAGCTACAGAAAATAAGATCGCAGTTGGATTTGTAGTGCATTTGGAAGAACAAAATAATATTTATCAAAAATTGTTCGGAAATGAGAATTAAATAATTATATTAAGAATTAGATTTGTATAGGAATCCAGCTACTATAGTTACAATACCAATAAGCATAGTAAAAGGTGCTAAAAATCCCATAAAACCTTCAGGGTGCTGTCCTACCATTGCTATAAAGAGGAAACTAATAGCAAAAATAGCAAGACCTATTACTAGAATAATAATATTTTGTTTAGAAAGTTTATCGTGATTATTTACCATATTCAATATACAAAAAAGTTTATAGGTATTACACTACAAACTCTATTCACTCCGTTTCATAAATTGATTGTTATTTGCTCGGGGCCGGAATCGAACCGGCACGGTCACAAGGACCAGCAGATTTTAAATCTGCTATGTCTACCAATTCCATCACCCGAGCTGGTAGTTGCTTAAGATATTAACATATTAGTGAAAAAAAATCAAGTTATATTTTATATTTTTTTTAATTTTGCAAACTATTAAAATTAAAACATATTACTTTAATATAGTAAATAATTAGAAAAAATATTGACATAAGTATAAATTATTGATAATATGATATAATATCAAAAAAATTTTAAAAAATCAAGAGGTAATTAAAGAATGTTCACAGCTACATTATATGCACAAGGAGCAGCTCAAGCTCAGGCAGGAGGAAGCCCATTAGTATCTATAGGTATGATGGTTGTAATCTTTGCTATATTCTATTTTTTATTAATAAGACCACAAAAACAACAGCAAAAAAAATTAGCTCAAAGCATAGCTGAATTAAAGAAAGGCGATAAAGTAATAGTAGCAGGCGGAATAATAGCTGAATATGTTTCTGACAAAGAAAACGGAAGAGTTGCAATAGTTAAAGTTGGTGAAAATACTAAAATGGAAATAGTTAAATCTTCTATATCAGCTGTAGTTACAGAAGAAATGTTAAACCCTCCTAAAAAAGAGGAAAAGAAAAAGAGGATAAAAAAGCCATAGAAGATAAAAATCAAATAAAAGAAGATTTAGAAAAAGCTCAGGCAGAAGATAAAAAAGAATAATTAAGAGAATAAATAAAAAATATAATAATAGGACAGTATAATATGAGTCATAATTTAAGACTAGCATTCATCATTATAGGACTTGGTGTAATGGCTTGGTTTATTACTCCTACAGTAAGATGGTATTTTTTCACATCTGATGAAAAGAAAGAAGAAAGTAATATGTCTTTAGATGAAATGATAGCTAAAGGATATACTAAAGAACAAATAGATAATGTTCAATCCCTTAAACGTTTAAGAAGCGAATCTGTAAATATGGGTTTGGACTTACAAGGCGGTATAAGAATAGTTCTTCAGGCTGATTTTGAAGAGTATGCAAACAGACTTGACAGAACAGTATCATCTCTTACAGCTGAAGAGAAAAATGATGCTATGGAAAGACTTATATCAAGACTTAGAGGAAGAATAGACCAATTCGGAGTAAGTGAAGTAGGTATAAGAAAGCAAGGTGAGGACAGAGTAGTTGTTGAACTTCCCGGAGCAAGAGACCCAGACAGAATCAAAAGTGTTGTATTAAGTCAGGGAGCTTTAACTTTCAATTTGGTTGATGAACAAGCTACAGCTACTTTAACTACTAATGATATGCTTATGGGAGTATTCACTAATACAGCTAAAGTTCCAGAATATGGAAAACAGCTTTATTTCTACAGTGAAAAAGATGATTTCGGAAGAAGAGTAAGAGGTGCTCCTGTTATAGTTAATAAAGAACCTTCATTAGAGGGAAGTGCTTTAATAAATGCTCAAGTAGGCGGCGGTCAATTTGGTGAGGTTACTGTAGAATTTGAACTTAATGCTGAAGGATCAACTCAATTTGCTGAAGTTACTGCACAAAATAAAAACAGAATGCTTGCTATAGTATTAGATGACAAAGTTATAAGTGCTCCTAATATTAATGATGAGATAAGAGGCGGAAGAGGCGTAATAACAGGAAGATTCACTTTGGAAGAAGCTCAGGACTTAGCTAGAATATTAAAAGAAGGTGCTTTGCCTCTTAATGTTAGTATTGTAGAAGAGGAAGTTGTTGGACAGTCTATAGGTGCTGACTCAGTTAAAGCTGGAGCTACTGCCTTACTTATGGCTGCTGTTTTAGTTGCTATATTTATGATAGCTGTATATAGAGTATCTGGAGTTTTATCAACTATTGCAATGCTTGTGAACGTAGTACTAATTATAGCTGTATTATCACCTTTAAGATTTACTTTAACATTGCCTGGTATAGCCGGACTTATTCTTACTATAGGTATGGCTGTTGATGCCAATGTTATTATATTTGAGCGTATAAAAGATGAATTGAAAATCAAATCTAGTGTTGCTGATGCCATTATTTCTGGTTATGATAGAGCATTTGCCACAATATTTGACTCTAACATCACTACTATAATTGTAGCTTTAATACTTTGGATATTTGGAAGCGGCCCTGTACAAGGTTTTGCTATTACTTTGTTCTTTGGTATTTTAATAAACCTATTCACAGCTGTATTTATTACAAGATATATCTATGAAGAATTAATACGTACCAAAGTGGTAAAGAAAGCAGGATTCTTCTTTATTTAATATAACTGCTTAAAAATAAATAGGATTTTGTAAATGAGTGAAGAAATAAAAAAAGAAAATAATGATTTGACAAAAAATAAGATACCGTTTGTTAAAATTATGCCTATAGCTGCTGTAGTATCATCTATATTGTTTATAGCTTCTATAGCATTATTTATAAACAAACTTACTACAAACAGCTTTAATATGGGTATTGACTTTGCAGGCGGTGTTGAATTAAAAGTACAGATAGATAATCCTGAAGTAATTAATATTGCTGAAATAAGAGCTTTATATAATAATTTCGGAACAGAGACTGTTAATATACAGGAACTTGAAGGTGCTGACAATGTAAATGCTTTCCTTTTAAGATTCAGAGGTTCTAATGAAGAATCCGACAGAGCTATGCAGGTTCTTTATGATAAATATACTCAGGAAAAAGTTAGGTTAATAGGAAGCAACATCATAAGCGGTGTAGTATCTGCTGACAACTTAAAATTGGCATTCATTTTGATAATCGTATCTTGGATTATCATAATGATATACATTACTATAAGATTTAATTACAGATATGCTTTTCCTGCAATAATTACTCTTATACATAATGTTGTTATAGTATTCGGTATACTTCTTTTCTTAAATAAAGAGTTTTCTGTATTAGTTCTTTCATCAATGCTTACTTTGATAGGCTATACAATCAACGACATCATAGTAGTATTCGACAGAATAAGAGAGAATGCTGATTCAAAGAAACCTTTCAAAGAGATTGTCAATATAAGTTTGAATAATGTTGTAGGAAGAACAATAATCACTAGTATTTCTACCCTACTTGCTGCACTTGCCATTATGATATGGGGCGGATTCATACTTTATGATTTTGCATTTACATTCTTCTGCGGTGTTGTTATAGGTACTTATGCTAGTAACTTCATAGCAAGCGGGCTTTTAATACTATTTATGAAAACTAAAAAAGACTAAAATAAAATTACAAATAAACAATAAAAAGAGTATGCATTTATAATGTATACTCTTTTTATTTGCAATATAAAAGTTTTATAACAATATAAAAATAATTTTTTATAAACTTAAAAATTTTTAGTATATACCTAAACAATTATATTTTGTCAATTTTGACTTATTTATGAATGTAATTTTGATTTATTAATAGTATAAAATACTATTCCTTTTTAGAAAGTAGGTTTTATATGTAAAATAAATTGTTTGTTTTTTGTATAATAATAAGTAATCAGCTGCACGTATAGTTGGCATTCGATAAGAATAAGCGATACCGTGCGGGTTGGTGGTGCGGCTCGCACTTTTGACAATATATTGATTTTAGTATATTATTTTTTTACTATAAAATTAATAACGGAATAAAAATTATGAATGATATTCAAATACCAAATATTAGTATAAGTAATTTTAAATGCTTCAAAGAATTTTCTATTGATAGTTTTAAAAGATTTAATTTAATATTCGGCAAAAACAGCGTAGGAAAAAGCAATCTTTTGGAGGCATTATTTTTATATTCTAATATGTATAGGAGTGATACAGTTTTATCTTCTTCATTTTTGCAAAGAGATATACCTTTGAATAATAATTTAGAATTGATTTTTCACAACTTTAATTATACTAATCCTATAAATATAAAAACTTCAAATAAAGAATTAAATATATATTCTATAAAATCATTAACAGAAAATGCATTAGATGGTATTTATTATCAAATACAAAATAATAATGGAGAAACTATAAAACTTCCATTACTTATAAATAATAATAGACAGCTTGATAATAGTTTTGCTCCTATTAATCATAGTTATACCATTGACAATGATGTAAATGTACGTTCAGTGATTTTAGGATCTTCATTATTTAACTTTTATTTTTTTAATGATTACACATCTTATGAAGCAAGAGTAAAAAATAATACTGTATCCTTGTTTGATAAACTACAAAATTTCAAAATGGATAAAATAATTATAGATAGTCTAAAAGTTATAATACCAAATATAGAGTCAATAAGAATATCATCTGACAAAATTTGTGAGGCCGACATAGGACTTGACAGATATTTACCTATAAATGCATTAGGCTCAGGAGTATATAAAATATTTAATTACATAGTCAGCATACCATTTATTACTAATGGAGTGTTGCTTATAGATGAAATTGATAATGGTTTTCATTACAGTGCTTTACATAATTTATGGTTATCTATATTTAAAGTGTGCCAAAAAAATAATGTTCAGCTTTTTGCTACTACTCATTCCTATGAATGCATAAAAGCTTTCAATGATGTTTATAATGAAGTAAAAAATGAATACAATTCAAATGATGATATTCAAGGCGTAAGAATAGAAGCAGATAAAAAAGAAATGTATAAGTATCAAGCTGTAATATACAACAATGAAGAATTAAATAATGCTATGGATAATTGGGAGGTAAGATAGAATAATGGAACATAAAATAAATCCAATGGCTAAAAAAGTTCTTCTAGTTGAAGGAAATGATGAAAGAGATTTATGCTCCCTTTTAATTAGTAAGAAATTAGGATTACAATTTATAGTTGGAAAATATGATAAATCTTTTATAGAAGATAATAACACTATTCATATAATACCAATCAATGAAGTTGATAATAAAAAGAATATTAATTCATTTATAAAAACTTCCAACTATAATAATATAGAAAAACTTGCAATTGTTGTTGATGCTGAAAATAATGCCAAAAAAAGATTTAATATTTTTGATGATATTATAAAATGCGAATATGATCAAAATCAAAATATTTATTATTATGATGACAAAGGATTATTTCTAACAACAAAAACTGATGATAAAACTTCAGGCTGTTTAGAAGATTTAATTGAAAAAATAATTTTAGAAAATGATAAAGATTTATATAACAACTGCATTGATAGTTTATTCAAATGCGCTAATAATTATATAGATCAAGGAAATAATGAAGCTCATATATTAAAAGCTAAAATACTTGCATTTATATCTGTAAGATGCAAAAAGAGAAATACAATAGGCGGATTATTCCAAGAATGCGGTAATTACTTAGAGTCGAATATATTAGATGAATTAATTATTTTTTTACAAACAATATTTAAATAAAAAATGATATAGGGTTTATAATGACTGAAAAAATTAATAACTTAAAACAATACATCAATGAAAATTTCTTACTTACTCTAACAAATAAAGGTATATACAACCGTTCAGTAAAAGACATTGATAATATTATAAATAATAGCCCTGAAAAAATACAAATTGAAGAAGCAGAAGATAAAATAAAAGTTACTATAGATACAGGCGAAAAAATAGAAGTAATTCTTAATGATGAAGATATAAAATCAAGTAAATGTTCCTGCCCTTCAAAAGATATTTGTAAGCATATTATAATGTCGCTTTTATATATAGAACATCTAAATACAGAAAATAAAGAAAATGAAAGCAATAATAATACAATAGAAAATGATACAAAAACAGAAGAAATAAAAGAAGAAAATAATATATTTGATGAAGTAAAAAATATTAGTTATGATGAAATAAAAAAATCAAGCACCAAAAGAAATTTTGAATATGCTCTAGACAGATTTAATGATGATATTGAAGCAGATATAGAAGAAAAAGCAATGCTTGAAATAAATATACCTGAAGAAAATGTCATTATCTATTTTCCAAAAAAAGACAGTATAAAAAAGGCTGTATGTTCATGTAAAGATTCTTCTCTTTGTGCTCATAAAATAATAGCAATACTTAAATACAAACAGATGTACAATTCACTTGAAGAAATTAAAGAAGAAGATAAAGAAATAGATGAAAACATTTTAAAATTCTCAAAAGACTACATAGAAAATATTTTTGAAAAAGGACTTTATTCATGCAGTGAAAAAGATTTCGATATTGCAGAACAATTAAGTATAAAACTTCAAGTTAAAAATATGCCTGAATTGGCAAAGATGTTTAGAAGTATTGCTGAAAGTATTGATTCTATGATAAATAAGCATGCATCATTTAATAAATTATTTGCTTTCGCTATACTTTCAAGACTTTATAATACAATAAAAAATATAGAAAAAGCCAAACAAAATAATGATAACAGAACTGTAAAACTTCTAACAGGAGAGATGAGAAGCAAATACATAAATAGAAAAAGTGCTGAATTATTAGGTTTAGGTGCTTACCCTTGGATTTCTTCTACAGGATATTTGGGAGCAAGTGCTTATTTATATAATTTAAATACTAAAAAATTATCATTCTTCTCTTATGTTATACCTACATTCTATGATAATGCTAAAACCTCTTATGATGATGTAAGAAGCAATTATAGAAAAAAAATTCACTTTGAAAATAATATTTCAATAGAAGAAATTTCAAAATATAAACTTAAATTTATAAATTATAAAGTTAATGATGAAGAGAGAATATCATCAAGTAAATTCACTTCAGTTATTTTAAATGATAGAATGAATTATACATTATTAAAAGAAATAAAAGATTCTAAAAACAATGAAGAACTATTTGCAGAAAACTATGATGATATAAAAAATATAGATTTCAAATATGATTATTTCAATAAAAATGATAGATCAAAAATAATAATAGCAGAATTTCAAATAATAGAAAATCAAGAATTCGATAAAATAGAACAAACACTTTATTTTGATATTGTAAATCACTATAAAGAAGATGATGAAGAAAGATTAACTTTAAATGTAAAATATACATCTATTCATTCAAATGGAATTAAATACATAATGAATTATAAAAATTCCAGTGTTGATAAAGACAGATTTATTGTATTAGAAAAAACTAAATATTATATAAGACCTATAAGTATAATAAATGCTAATGCTGTTATAAATATATTCTTTGATAATTAATCAAAATTCAACAGCAAGAAGTTTTTATTCTTCCTGCCGTCAAATATAAATTTATGATCACTTATGTACGAATTGTCTAATTTTTTTAGCAGCCTCTTTCAATAAAGGTATATCCTGAGTCAAAGCTATTCTAAAGTAATTCTCGCTTCCAAAAGCAATACCAGGAACTACTGCAACACCTGTTTCATCTAATAATCTCATAGCAAAATCAAGTGAAGGCTCTTTTGAAAATTTCTCATATCCTACAAATAAGTAAAATGCTCCTCTAGGCTCTATAACATCGAACCCTAAATCTGTTAATTCTTTAGCTAAGAAGAAAGCTCTCTCTTTATAAATATCTCTGAAACTTTCTATTATAGGATATTTTTCTAAAGCATATTCAGCAATAGCACAAGAAAGAGTTACCATACTTCCAACATTGTTAAAGCTAGCATTAACTAAACATTTTCTAACATATTCAGGAGTTATACTATAACCTATTCTCCAGCCTGTCATAGAATGAGATTTAGAAAAACCATTAAGCACTATAACTTTATCTTTTATAGAAGGATAAGAAGCAAATGAAGTAAAAGGATAGAATGATATAGCAGAATATATTTCATCAGCTATTATAAATATATCTTTTTTCTCGAAATATTTAACAAGCTCATCCATCTCCTCTTTTTTAAGCATATATCCAGATGGGTTTCCTGGATTACTGAAAAGTATAGCCTTAGTCTTATTTGTTATTACTTTTTCTATAGCTTCAGGCTTAATTACAAGATGATCAGGTCTTGTATCTACAAACACGCATTTACCATAAGAAAGATTTACTGCCTGTTCATAAGGAGAGAAAAAAGGAGTAGGTATTATAACTTCATCATCTATATTTAAAATAGTTCTAAATACAGAAGAAATACCTTCCATAGAACCAATATGCATAGTTACATTGTCAGCTTTAATATCAGAATTATAATATTTATTATAATGATTAGCCACTAATGTTCTTATATGCTCGCTTCCGCCTGATTGAGTATAGCCTAAAGTATGAGTTTTAGCGTATTCACATCCGTATTCAATTAATTCTTTAGGAGGCAGCAAATCAGGTTCACCTATTGTAAGCATTATAGCATTTTCTTTTTTCTGTGCTTTTTCGGTAAGTTCTCTTATAAGCGAGTATGGTACTTGAACTATGTTTTTATTGAGTTCCATAACGATTCTCCATAGATGTTTTTTTTAATTAATATATTCAGATACAATATTACATACAATAATATTATATATAATAATGCATATATTTTACCAAAAATATTTAATTTGTCAATTTGTATTATGGAAAAGTAGAATATTTTTTATAAAAAATATTTGATGAAATTATAAAGATTATAAAAAGCCTCTGTATTAATTATAATACAGAGGCTTAAAAAATTAATTAAAATTATTTTCTTAAATCATCTACTAATTTAGTTTTATCAGCAGTTTTTTCATCTTTAGTTTTTACTACTTTAGCAGGATTTCCAGCAACCACCTGATTTTCTTCAACATCTTCTATAACAACAGCACCCGCACCAATTACTGCATTCTTTCCAATATGAACACCCTCAATAATAACTGCATTAGCACCTATTACAACATTATCCTCTACAATTACAGGTTTAGCAGAAGGAGGCTCAATAACGCCAGCAAGTACAGCACCTGCACCAACATGGCAATTCTTTCCTACAATAGCACGTCCGCCTAAAACAGCCCCCATATCTATCATAGTACCCTCTCCTATTTCAGCACCAATATTTATAACAGCTCCCATCATAATAACAGCATTATTGCCTATTGTTACTTTATCTCTGATTATAGCACCCGGCTCAATTCTGGCATTAACATTAAAATAATCTAAAGTAGGAACACCAGAATTTCTTCTATCATTTTCTAAATAATAATCTTCTATGGAGTCTTTATATTCTTCTAATATATCTTTTATATCCTCATAATCTCCAACTACAAAATGAAAATTTCCTGAAGAAAATACTTTAGCATTAGTTTTTATTTCAGATAAATTTCCTTTTATATAGATTTTAACAGGTGTTTTCTTTTTAGAATTTTTAATGTATGCAATAATATCTTCTGATTTTTCTAACATATCCATTTCAGTATTCTCCTATAATAAATTGTTTACAGCATTATCGACTTATTATTCAAAATATTTATTATTGTAAAACCTCTTTCATTCTATAAAGACCAGGTTTCTTACCTATAAGGAATTTAGCAGCTTTAATAGCACCATTAGCAAAAATTCTTCTAGAAGTAGAAGAGTGTTTGATTTCTATAATCTCATCATCTCCATAAAAAATAACGCTATGCTCTCCTACAACAGAACCTCCTCTTATAGAATGCATACCTATTTCTTTTTTATCTCTTACATGAAGACCATTTCTTCCGCTAACTAAAAACATTTCATTATCTAAAGCATCATTAATAATATTGAATAAACTCTTAGCTGTTCCGCTTGGAGAGTCAACTTTCCTATTATGATGTGTTTCAATGATTTCAATATCAAAATTTCTAAGTTGAGGAGCTATTTTAGCAACTACTTCATTCATTAGATTTATTCCTATACAAGTATTAGATGATAATACTATAGGTACATGTGTAGAAGCTTCAACTATCTTAGCAAGCATAGTTTCATCATAACCTGTAGTACATATAACCATAGGTATATTATTTTTTAAACTGTAATCTATCATAGCAGGAAGTCTTGAAAAATGAGAGAAATCTATAATAATATCTCCCTTTTCATTTGTAAAATCATCAGCAAAACCTGATATTTCTAATTCTCCTTCTTTTTCTATAACTTCTTTTAAAATTGAGCTCATAACTCCTGTTCCATGTATTAATACTTTCATATTTTTCTCCTTTAATTTTTATTTATTTTTTAAATCCATATTTATTTATAATATTTTTCACATGCTCTCTATTTTTATCACTTAAAGGGCCTAATGGAGAACGGCATTCACCAACATTAAATCCCATAATATTCATAGCCTCTTTTATAGGAGCAGGATTAGTTTCTATAAACATAGCTCTTACAAAATCTATATATTTAATTTGAGTTTTAATAGCTTCATTAACATTTCCATTAAGAAAATTCATAACCATATCATGATTTTCTTTAGGAATGATATTGCTTGTAACAGATATAACACCCTTAGCACCCAAAGCCATCATAGGAGTTACCATATCATCATTTCCAGAATATAAATCCAATTTAGGTGCAATATTAACTATATCTGCAACATAACTAATATCTCCGCTTGCCTCCTTAATTCCCTGAATATTAGGAATCTCAGACAATGTTTTAATAACATTAAGAGATAATTTTACCCCAGTTCTTGAAGGAACACTATACATAATTACAGGACATTTAACACTATTTGCTATTTTTGTATAATAATCAATAAGGCCGCTTTCATTACCTTTATTATAATAAGGAGTAACAGCCATTACCATATCAGCACCATATTCATAAGACTTTTTACTGAACTCTACTGCAGATGCTGTGTTATTAGTTCCTGTACCGGCTATAACTATAGTTCTTTTTTTTGTACGCTCTATACAAAATTTAATAACCTGCATTCTTTCTTCAGGTGTAAGAGTAGCACTTTCTGCTGTAGTACCCGCTGCAATTATAGCATCTGTTTTATTTGCTATTTGAAATTCAATTAACTCTTCTAATTTCTCGTAATTAACTTGATTATCTTCCGTAAATGGTGTTATTAAAGCTACACCGGCTCCTTCAAATAATGACATATTCATCTCCTTTAATTATATATTGTATTTCTTTTTTTTCTATAGTTTTAAGCAAAATAATAATGTTACTTTATAAACTTATCCTTGTTTTTATATGTATTATAAACATTCAATACCTGCATTTTAACCCCTATATTAATGGCATTTTCATCTATATCAAATAAACCATTATGAATAGGAGCATTTATTTTCTCATTGGAAACTCCCAAACTAAAGAAAGCCCCTTTTACCCTTTGAACATAATAACTGAAATCTTCAGCTGTCATATTAGCTTTTTCAAGCAAACAATTTTCTTTACCTAAAAAAGATTCAGCAGAATTTTTCACTATATTAACAGCATCATCATGATTAATCAAAGCAGGATAAGAAGGAATATTAACAAACTTCGCATCAGCATTAAAACTTTTTGCTGTATTGTTAATTATATTTTCTATCATATTTAATCTTTTATTTCTAGTATCATCATCGCATAGCATTCTGATAATACCTTCCATATTAACATTATCCGCTACTACATTATTAGCACTGCCGCCATTTATAGTACCTATATGAAGCCTCATACTTCCGTCTGTAAATGCTGAAGTGAAGCTATGAAGCTGAGTTATAATATGAGCAGCAATTACTATAGCATCTGTACCATTATATGATTTAGCTCCATGTGCAGATTTTCCATATATATGAATTTCAAACATATTAGAGCTAGCATACATTGCTCCGTAAGTAACGCTTACTTGTCCCACATTTATTTCAGGACGAACATGAAGCCCATAAATAACATTAACATTATCTAAAGCATGTTCTTTTATCATAGGCAAAGCCCCACCTGTAGTTTCCTCGGCCGGCTGATATATAAGCCTAATATTACAAGGAGGCTTTATTTCTGAAAAATATTTTGCTATGCCTGTAAGCACTGTAGTATGAACATCATGCCCGCAAGAATGACATTTACCCTTATTTTGTGATGAATAAGAGCAATTTTTTTTATCCTCCATAGGCAAAGCGTCCATATCGGCCCTAAAAGCTATAGTAAAATTTTTATCCTCGCCTTCTATATCCGCTATTATTCCTGTTTCAGCAACTTTATTCTTGTATTTTATATTTAATGAATCAAGTATAGAAGAAATTTTTTCTGATGTTCTAAACTCCTGAAATCCAAGTTCAGGATGAGCATGCAAATCTCTTCTTAAATCTATTAAAAAGTCCTTCATAGCTGAAAGAACATTTTCTGATATTATATTGTCCTGCATTATTTAAACACCTCAACAAAAAAAACAATTATACCGTATAGATATAAAATATTATTATGCATGTTATTTTTATTAATTTTAGAATTATTAAAAAGATTACTTCTTAGATTTTGAAAGGGTACGTTTTGAAGATTTATAGAATTTAGAAAATTGAAAGCATGTATTTGAATGATTATATGAACGTCCTGAAATACAGGTGAATGAAGTGTACATTCTAAACTCCTTAAATTTTTATTTATAGTAATATTATTATATGTAATAATATATTAAAAGTCAAGAAAAACTAAATTATTTTTTAATAAAAAAGATTTTAATTATTAGAATATAAAAATTATGGAATTAATTGAAATATATTATTTATTTTTCTCAGTATCTGCTGCAACTGTATTATATACTGAATCAACAATATCAGTAACTCTCACGCCAAAACATTCATCTATAACTACGACTTCACCCTTAGCTATTAATTTACCATTAACAAGCAAATCTACAGGCTCACCAGCTAGTTTCTGAAGCTCTATGATAGAACCTTCACCAAGACTTAATATCTCTTTAATACTTAAACGTGCTCTTCCCAATTCTACTGTTACATTTATAGTAACATCCATCAATAGGCCGATGTTATTAGTAGGTATACCATTAGAATTTTTATTATCTACATTACTCATTATTTTACTTCTATTATTTATTGTATTACACGATCGATTATATTATATATATTTATTCAATAATTTCAATTATATTTATAAAAAAATAATAAAAAAGCGGGAAATTACTCCCGCTTTCATTATATTGGTAATTATTTTAACTTATTATCTAGGTTTATTAGTAAGTCTGTCCATAGGGTTGATAATATCAGTAACACGAACACCAAAGTTTTCATCTATTACTACAACCTCACCTTTTGCTATTAACTTACCATTAACAAGCAAATCAACAGGCTCACCGGCTAACTTTTGAAGCTCTATAATAGAACCTTCACCAAGTCCTAATATATCTCTAATAGTCATAGTAGCTCTTCCAAGCTCTACAGTCATGTTCATAGTTACATCCATGAGCAGACCGATATTTCCTGTTCCTTGTACATCAGAAGCAGGCATTAGAGAGTTGAACTCAGCATGCTGTACTCCTAATTGAGGACCTGAATCAAAGGCTTGATTATCTACAAGTCCTGCCATAGAATTATTAGCAGAAGTTCCGGCATTTGCAGTATTTCCTCCAGCAGCAGGTGCAGCAGTATTATTAGATGCAGAACCTATAAGGCTTTGTAATAATGGAAGCTCTAAAGCAAATACATAAGGAGCATTTTCCACTTCACCTTCAATAGAAAGTGAACCGCTTACTATAGCCAATGGACCTGGTATATTAATACTGAAAGCATCTTCCAATATAGAAGTTTCTATAGGAGAGTTAGTAAAACTTCCTCCGAACCTTGAAGATAAAGCACTGTCAGAAACTCCAACCATTTGTGAGAAAGCTTCTTTCAATACTTGTGATACCATATCATTCAAAGCTGCTTCTTTTTGTCCCATCATAAGAGAAGCAACTATTAAAGCCTCATTTTCTCCCATGAAGTAATAAACATTTCCATTGATAGAACCAGTATATCCTACTTTAGCCTCTACCATTTTGCCGGAAAGCATTTGATGTAAATTATTTACATCTCCGACTGTAGTTGTAATATTAGTGATAGATACGGTTTTTGTAGAAATAGATGATAATGAGAAAGCCTGATTCTCAGCTATCATTTTTGCAGCTTCATTAAATAGCTGTTTATCTACATTTCCGCCTCCATTGCTTGATGCTTTAGGAGCAGTGTCTCCTCCAAAAGCTTCATCGGCACCTTTTAACAAAGCTTCTATTTCGTCTTGAGATAATGCACCGTCACTCATCATAACCTTAATCCTCCTCTTTTAATAAATCGTCTTCGGTTATATCAGCCTCTCCATCCATAACACCTGTAAGCTGTACAGCCATTCTGCTGCCTGATATACCAGGACGACATAAGAATTTCTTTCTGTTTCCTATCTTAAATATGACAGGATCTGTAATCTTAGTATCTGTAAACTTAACAACATCACCTTTCTGAAGATTGAGAATGTCTGATAGCGGTAATTGCATAGATCCAAGTTCCGCCGAAGTTTCAACAAATATATTTTGTAATTTTTCTTTTATTATCTTTAAATTCTCGCTAGTGCTGCCTCTTCTAATAGATGCATACCAATATTGAGCTGAAAACTTAGATAGTATAGGCTCAATAGTAATATATGGTATACAAAAGTTCATCATACCTTCAACATCAGCTACTTTAGTTTCCAAAGTAATTAATACTACCATATCGTTAGGACTAACCATTTGAGCAAACTGAGGGTTAGTTTCTATAGAACCTAAACGCGGTCTTAAGTCTATTACCTGCGACCAAGCCTCTCTCAAGTTACCTAGTATTCTTACTATAATACCTTCCATAACTGATAACTCAATATCTGTAAGCTCTCTGTTTAAGTTCTTAGGACTTTCACCAGGTCCGCCGAACAATCTATCAATTATAGTAAATGTGATAGATGGGTCAATCTCTAATATGGAACTTCCTTTCAAAGGGTCCATACTTACAATAGCCAAAGTAGAAGGATTGCTAACACTTCTTATAAACTCTTCATAAGTAAGCTGATCTACACTTGCTACGTGAATACCTACTAAAGTTCTTAACTGTGCAGATAATGAAGTTGTGGTAACACGAGCAAAGTTTTCATGCATCATCTGAAGCGTTCTAATTTGGTCTTTTGAAAACTTATCGGGACGTTTAAAGTCGTATATCTTTATCTTTCTATGCTCTACTTCTACACGTTTAGTATCAATATTATCTAAACTTTCACCTGATGATATAGCACTTAATAACGCATCTATTTCGCTTTGTGACAATACTTCTGTCATACGAATATCCTTCTCTTATAAATTTTTTCAATAGCATTCTTTAGCATTAGCTTAACAAGAAGTTATCAAATAATATACCATCTATTTGACCATTTCTAAGCATACTATTAATTTCCCGCTTAATATCAGCTTTTAATTGCTCTCTGCCCTCATTAGTCCTCAACTGATCATAAGTATAAGAACTGAGTATAGTAGTGATTCTATCTCTTATCATATAGAATCTTTCTGGAAGTTCTACTGCAAGCTGTTTAGTATTAGTAGTATAAGTTAATATAATACTTACTTTTACATATCTTGCTACATCCATATCTGCAGTATTTACGTTAAACTCAGGGTCTATACGATAGATTGATGGTGGTGGCTGTTTTACCATATCATCAACAACGCCGCCCTGTACGCCTGCAGCTTTTCCTACACTTTTAGATACAAAAAATGCTATAAGCCCGGATATTAAAGCCACAACTAAAATGGCAGCAATTCCCATAAGTATTTTTACAATCATAGGGCTTAAACCAAATTTTTTCTTTGGCGCAGCTTCGGCTTGTTCTTCCTCTTCGCCTTCTTCCAAATCTAAATTTTCTTCGTCTGCCATATAATTTCCTCACTTAAATTAATATGTTATTTTACAATTATATAACAGTAAAATAAAATTAGCAACTCTTATGTTAACTTTAACTTTTTTTACTGTCCTTATATATAATATCGGTAAAGTAAAAAAACACTTAACATATTTTTTATGCAAAAGTAAAAAAATATTATGTTGATTTTTTTTACTATAATCGTTATAATTTTCATAATTGCTTAATTAAAATTTAAACAAAGCGATTAACTTAAAATATCAAAGGAGTATTAAATGAGAGTTTTACTAAAAGCTGAAGAATATGAAAAAGTTCTCCCTAGACTTGCTGCGGAAATCATTGAAAAAGAAGATATGGACAAATTAGCTATTGTTGGTATAAGAAGAAGAGGTGATTATTTAGGTATAAGATTAAAAAAACTTTTAGAAGAAAAAATCAAAAAAGAAGTACCAATTGGAGCAATAGATATTAACCTTTACAGAGATGATTTGTCTACTCTCTCTGAGTTTCCAGAAATTAAAGAAACTGACATACCTTTTGATATAACTGGAAAAACTATATTGCTTGTCGATGATGTTCTTTACACAGGAAGAACTATTAGAGCCGCTCTTAATGCACTATTTGATTATGGAAGACCAAAAAAAGTGGCTTTACTTGTTTTAGTTGATAGATTCGGAAGAGAATTACCAGTATCAGCTAATTATGTAGGTATTGCTCTTAATGTACCTCAGGACCAGTATGTATCTGTAAGAGTGAAAGAATTAGAGGGCGAGGATTTAGTTTTATTAAAAGATAAAAATTAAAAATATATTATTAATTAATAAAAAAGGGACTTATTTCAAGTCCCTTTTTTATTTGAAAAAATTAATTTCAGTCGCCAAATTTTCTAAATAAAGATGAATACATATCGTAAAATTCTGTCTTAGAGAAATCATTTAAATCTTCAGGAGACATTTTTTCCACAATATTTTTGAAATAGCCGAATAGTTTCTTGAACTTATTAATTTCATTTTCTGATAATAATATATCATGTTTAGAGCTGTACTCATTAGATTGTCCGCTAGATTCTTCGGATTCAAATAGCTTAATAGCATAATCTAAATCAGACTGAGTAATTTCTCCGTCAAAATCTTCTTCATCGTCTTCAGTATGTTTTTCATCTTCCATTAGTATAGGTTCATTGTCATCGCCTAAACTAAACTCTTCCTCAACTGCTACGTTGTCATCTAGATTTTCTTTTTCAATAGTTTCTAATTCTTTTTCTTCAGACATATTAGTCTCCTTATTTAAAAGCTCTTCCATAGAATCAAAATTTTCTAAAGATTTTGCTTTAGTATTATCTTCTTGAGTATTATTCTCATTTATTTTATCACTTATTCTTATAAGCTCTACACCGTCTTCATCATTGCCTTTAATAATATTTTCAAGCATATTGACATCAGAATCTCTTATCTCATCTAATTGAACATTATTTATATAAACAAGATCTTCTAATTCTTCATCGCTAACTTCTTCTTGTAATTCATTATTTTCATCATTCAATGCTTCTTCATGAGTTTCGGAATTAGATAAATAGTTTTGATATAATTCTTTTTCTTCGTCTGTTAAATCTTCTGATGAAGTATCTACTTTATCTAAATAGCCTTCGATCATAGATTTATCTTCGTCTGTCAAATCTTCTTCATTATTAATGATTTCTTCTTCTGCTTCTTCAATAGCTTCGGATAATTCTTCTTTTATCTCTTCCTCTGCTTCAGGTGATGGCTCTTTTTGCTCTTCTATTACTTCTGTAGTTTCTTCAGGTTCTGAAATTATTTCTTCTTTATTTTCTATTTCTTCACCTTCTTGAGGTTCTGATGTATTAGATAAATAATTTTGATATAATTCTTTTTCTTCGTCTGTTAAATCTTCTGATGAAGTATCTACTTTATCCAAATAGCCTTCGATCATAGATTTATCTTCGTCTGTCAAATCTTCTTCATTATTAATGATTTCTTCTTCTGCTTCTTCAACAACTTCGGATAACTCTTCTTTTATTTCTTCCTCTGCTTCAGGTGATGGCTCTTTTTGCTCTTCTATTACTTCTGTAGTTTCTTCAGATTCTGAATTTGTTTCTTCTTTATTTTCTATTTCTTCACCTTCTTGAGGTTCTGCATTAGATAAATACTTTTGATATAATTCTTTTTCTTCGTCTGTTAAATCTTCTGATGAAGTATCTACTTTATCCAAATAGCCTTCGATCATAGATTTATCTTCGTCTGTCAAATCTTCTTCATTATTAATGATTTCTTCTTCTGCTTCTTCAATAGCTTCGGATAATTCTTCTTTTATTTCTTCCCCTGCTTCAGATATTTGCTCTTCTATTACTTCGGAATGTTCTTCAACTGATATATTTTCTTCTGGTTCTGATATTTCTTTCTCTGTTTCTTCAATAACTTCGGATAATTCTTCTTTTATTTCTTCCTCTGCTTCAGGAGCTTGTTCTTCTTTTGATTCTTCTATTACTTCTATAGTTTCTTCAGGTTCTGAAATTATTTCTTCTTTATTTTCTACTTCTTCACTTTCAACTTCTTGAGGCTCTGCATTAGATAAATAATTTTGATATAATTCTTTTTCTTCGTCTGTTAAATCTTCTGATGAAGTATCTACTTTATCTAAATAGCCCTCAATCATAGATTTATCTTCGTCTGTCAAATCTTCTTCATTATTAATGATTTCTTCTTCTGCTTCTTCAACAACTTCAGATAATTCTTCTTTTATTTCTTCCTCTGCTTCAGATGTTTGCTCTTCTATTACTTCGGAAGGTTCTTCAACTGATATATTTTCTTCTGGTTCTGATATTTCTTTCTCTGTTTCTTCAATAACTTCGGATAATTCTTCTTTTATTTCTTCCTCTGCTTCAGGAGCTTGTTCTTCTTTTGATTCTTCTATTACTTCTATAGTTTCTTCAGGTTCTGAAATTATTTCTTCTTTATTTTCTACTTCTTCACTTTCAACTTCTTGAGGCTCTACATTAGATAAATAATTTTGATATAATTCTTTTTCTTCGTCTGTTAAATCTTCTGATGAAGTATCTACTTTATCCAAATAGCCTTCGATCATAGATTTATCTTCGTCTGTCAAATCTTCTTCATTATTAATGATTTCTTCTTCTGCTTCTTCAATAGCTTCGGATAATTCTTCTTTTATTTCTTCCTCTGCTTCAGATGTTTGCTCTTCTATTACTTCGGAACGTTCTTCAACTGATATATTTTCTTCTGGTTCTGATATTTCTTTCTCTGTTTCTTCAATAGATTCTGATAATTCTTCTTTTATTTCTTCCTCTGCTTCATGCATTGGCTCTTCTTTTTGTTCTTCTATTACTTCATCAACAGCTTCTGATGTATTTTCTTCTGATGTTTCTTTAGGTTCTCCTGAAATTATTTCTTCTTTATTTTCTCCACTAATATTAGATAAATAGCTTTTATATAATTCTTTTTCTTCATCTGTTAAATCTTCTGATAAGACATCTACTTTATCTAGGTAGTTTTCTATCATAGATTTATCTTCGTCTGTCAAATCTTCTTCATTATTGATGATTTCTTCTTCTAATATTTCTTCAATTTTTTCTGATAACTCTTCTTTTTTATCCTCTTCTTTTGGTTCATTTTCTGGTGCTGATGTTTCTTCAACTTTTATTTCTGTTGCTGCTATTAATTCATCATAATCTTCTTGAAGTTCTGATTCAGACTCTGCTTCTTTATTTTCTATTTCTTGAGATTCATTAGATTCTTTTTTACTTTCTGATTCTTTTACTTCAGCAGTATTAGCCAAATAGCTTTTATATAATTCTTTTTCTTCATCTGTTAAATCTTCTGATAATACATCCACTTTATCTAGGTAGTTTTCTATCATAGATTTATCTTCGTCTGTTAAATCTTCTTCATTATTGATGATTTCTTCGTCTGATTCTACAGCTGTTTCTATTTCAGTGGATAACTCTTCTTTTGGTTCTGAAACTTCTTCTTGTTTATGACTTTCTACATATTCTTCATTCATCTTCTTAAATTTAGATATGTAGTCGTCATCTGAAGTATTTTGATTATCATTTGATGCCTGACTTCTAAGATATTCATCATGCATCTTAGAGATATAATCATTAGTTAATTCTGGCTTTTCTTCTTCTTTTGAATCTTCTACTACTTCAGTAGCTTCTTCTTTTATTTCTTCTTCTAATGGTTCAGATATTGATTCTTCTGTTAATGATTCATCTACAACTTCAGTAGCTTCTTCTTTTATTTCTTCTTCTAATGGTTCAGATATTGATTCTTCTGTTAATGATTCCTCTACTGTTTCAATAGCTTCTTCTTTTATCTCTTCTTCTAATGGTTCAGATATTGATTCTTCTGTTAATGATTCATCTACAACTTCAGTAGCTTCTTCTTTTATCTCTTCTTCTAATGGTTCAGATATTGATTCTTCTGTTAATGATTCATCTACAACTTCAGTAGCTTCTTCTTTTATCTCTTCTTCTAATGGTTCAGATATTGATTCTTCTATTACTGATTCATCTACAGATTCAGTAGCTTCTTCTTTTATTTCTTCTTCTAATGGTTCAGATATCGATTCTTCTGTTAATGATTCATCTACAGATTCAGTAGCTTCTTCTTTTATCTCTTCTTCTAATGGTTCAGATATTGATTCTTCTATTACTGATTCATCTACAGATTCAGTAGCTTCTTCTTTTATCTCTTCTTCTAATGGTTCAGATATTGATTCTTCTGTTAATGATTCCTCTACTGTTTCAATAGCTTCTTCTTTTATCTCTTCTTCTAATGGTTCAGATATTGATTCTTCTATTACTGATTCATCTACAGATTCAGTAGCTTCTTCTTTTATTTCTTCTTCTAATGGTTCAGATATTGATTCTTCTGTTAATGATTCATCTACAACTTCAGTAGCTCCTTCTTTTACCTCTTCTAATGGTTCAGATATTGATTCTTCTATTACTGATTCATCTACAGATTCAGTAGCTTCTTCTTTTATCTCTTCTTCTAATGGTTCAGATATTGATTCTTCTATTACTGATTCATCTACAGATTCAGTAGCTTCTTCTTTTATCTCTTCTTCTAATGGTTCAGATATTGATTCTTCTGTTAATGATTCATCTACAGCTTCAGTAGCTCCTTCTTTTACCTCTTCTAATTCTTTATCAGATATCTCTGACATAGTATAATTATTTTCTCTGTAATCATCTATGATATCTTCTTCGTTTTCATTAACATAACCATCATCTATTTCTTCCAACTCTTCATCAGATATCTCTGACATAGTATAATTATTTTCTCTATAATCATCTATGATATCTTCTTCGTTTTCATTAACATAACCATCATCTATCTCTTCTAATTCTTCATCAGATATTTCTGACATAGTATAGTTATTTTCTCTATAATCATCTATGATATCTTCTTCGTTTTCATTAACATAACCATCATCTATTTCTTCTAATTCTTCATCAGATATTTCTGACATAGTATAGTTATTTTCTCTATAATCATCTATGATATCTTCTTCTTCACTTTTTGATACTTCTGCCTCATTGATTTCAACATCTTTAGTGATTAAATCAAGTTCGTTTCCAGACAATTGTATAACATCATCATCATTATCTATTGCAGTTATATAATTTGATTCATCTATATAATCAACATTATCTATATCAGGAACTACAACATTTCTATCATTGTATTGTATATTGATATCATCTTCTTTTAAATTATCTTCTTTTATTAAATCTACTTCTTTTGGTTCTTCATCATCTATTTCAGGTAATTCTAAATCTTCATTTATTGCTAATGAATCATCATTATCAATAACTAAAGAATTATCATCATCTAAGTCAGGTACTTCTATTTCCTCATCTTCTTCAGTATTTACAATAATATTATCATCATTATTAATCTGCTGATTATTAAAGAAAGAACTCAAATCAAATTCTTCGACTAGGTCAATAGATTCTAATTCTTCTTCTGTAAGAGCATCTTTTTCAGACACTTCTTTCATAAGAATATCTTGCTCTTCAGAATATATATGCTGAACAACATAATTCTGCTCATCAGAAAATTCAGCATCTTCAACATCTATATTATCTTTAGCATAAGAAGTTCTTTTTACTTTTGTACCGTCTTCCAATTCTATTAATGTATACTTATCTAATGATAATTCATCACTAGAATTGTCTTTTAGAATGTCAGAATCTTTTTCACTAATTTCTTCTGGATTTTCAGGATTCTCTGAAACAGATAAATCCTCATTATTATTTTCTGATGTTTCTTCAGATACTTCATTAGATGGAGATTCTTCTTCATCGTCTAAAATATTATCAATATCAAGAAGCTCTTCATCACTATATTCTTTCATTTCCAAATCTGATTTATCTTCTGAAGATTCGGTTTCTTCCACTATATTATCATTGATATTTTCTTCTGGATTCTCTGAAACAGATAAACCCTCATTATTATTTTCTGATGTTTCTTCAGATATTTCATTAGATGGAGATTCTTCCTCATCGTCTAAAATATTATCAATATCAAGAAGCTCTTCATCACTATATTCTTTCATTTCCAAATCTGATTTATCTTCTGAAGATTCGGTTTCTTCCGCTATATTATCATTGATATTTTCTTCTAAATTTTCAAGCTCTTCTAAAGCTGATAAGCC
Organism: Brachyspira intermedia PWS/A; assembly: GCF_000223215.1. Lineage (NCBI taxonomy): Bacteria > Pseudomonadati > Spirochaetota > Spirochaetia > Brachyspirales > Brachyspiraceae > Brachyspira > Brachyspira intermedia. The sequence continues at coordinate 500,000 of NC_017243.1, read as the reverse complement.
TTCATCAAGTACTTCTTCATCTTCTTTAGTTAAACTTTCTTCTGATATATCATTAAGAAGCTCTTCATCACTATATTCTTTTTTTTCTAAATCTAGATTTTCTTCTGAGGATTCAGTTTCTTCCGCTATATTATCATTGATATTTTCTTCTGGATTCTCTGAAACAGATAAATCCTCATTATTATTTTCTGATGTTTCTTCAGATATTTCATTAGATGGAGATTCTTCCTCATCGTATAAAATATTATCAATATCAAGAAGCTCTTCATCACTATATTCTTTCATTTCCAAATCTGATTTATCTTCTGAAGATTCTGTTTCTTCCGCTATATTATCATTGATATTTTCTTCTAAATTTTCAAGCTCTTCTAAAGCTGATAAGCCTTCATCAAGTACTTCTTCATCTTCTTTAGTTAAACTTTCTTCTGATATATCATTAAGAAGCTCTTCATCACTATATTCTTTTTTTCTAAATCTAGATTTTCTTCTGAGGATTCAGTTTCTTCCGCTATATTATCATTAATATTTTCTTCTAAATTTTCAAGCTCTTCTAAAGCTGATAAGCCTTCATCAAGTACTTCTTCATCTTCTTTAGTTAAACTTTCTTCTGATATATCATTAAGAAGCTCTTCATCACTATATTCTTTTTTTCTAAATCTAGATTTTCTTCTGAGGATTCGGTTTCCTCCGCTATATTATCATTGATATTTTCTTCTAAATTTTCAAGCTCTTCTAAAGCTGATAAGCCTTCATCAAGTACTTCTTCATCTTCTTTAGTTAAACTTTCTTCTGATATATCATTAAGAAGCTCTTCATCACTATATTCTTTTTTTCTAAATCTAGATTTTCTTCTGAGGATTCGGTTTCTTCCGCTATATTATCATCGATATTTTCTTCTAAATTTTCAAGCTCTTCTAAAGAAGATAAATCTTTATCATTATTTTCTGATATTTCTTCGACTATTTCATTAGATGGAGATTCTTCATCGTCTAAGATATTATTAATATCAAGAAGTTCTTCATCGGTATATTCCCTCATATTTAAACCTGATTCTTCTTCGGAAGCATCATCGTCTAAATATTCTTCCTCTATATCATTAATATTTTCTTCTAAATTTTCAAGCTCTTCTAAAGAAGATAAATCTTTATCATTATTTTCTGATATTTCTTCGACTATTTCATTAGATGGAGATTCTTCATCGTCTAAGATATTATTAATATCAAGAAGTTCTTCATCAGTATATTCCCTCATATTTAAACCTGATTCTTCTTCGGAAGCATCATCGTCTAAATATTCTTCATCATTATTTTCTTCTACGTTTTGAATATTTTCTAATGCTATTAAATCTTCTATATTAATATCTTTAGATGAATTATTATCAACATTTTCATTTGCATCGCTTGGCAAATCTTTTAAAGTATCTTCTAAATTATCTAGATCTGATTCACCTAAACGTATAGTTTCATCTTTAATATCTTCATTTAATAAATTATCAGTACCGATTAGATCTTCTATATTAATATCTTCTATTGATTTATTATTACCTTTTATATCATCTGATAATTCTTTTAAATTAGTTTCTAAGCTATCTAAATCTGATTCATCTGAATCAAGATTATCATCTTCAGAATTACTTTCTTCATTTGACATTATTTCTGTGGAAGTTAGATCTTCTGAATCACTATTATATTCTAAAGCATCATCTTTTTTAAAGCTTTCGTCTAAATTAAAATCTTCTACAGTTTCAATATTGCTTAATTCATAGCCCTCTAAAGATTCCTCTTCAGATTCTTTATGTATATTATTTTCTTCTTTAGAATATATATTATTTATTATTTCAGCTTGTTCTTCTGTTAATTCTGATGTATTTTCTGATTCTTTTTCAACTTTAATTTCTTCTTTCTTATCATTATCACTAGTATTTGGAAATAGTTTAGACATATCCATTTCAGAATCAACTATTTCTCCTGCCACTTCTATATCATTTTCTGATAAACTTAAAGTTTCCTGAAGATTTTTATAATTCTTATTTTCTTCTTCTGAATAAGCATTATTATTTACTTCTGTTCCTTCTTTACCTTCTAAATAATCATTAATTGAAGAATTTTCTTTTTCCTCATATTCTTTAGTAGTTATTATACCATTTATTTTAGGAGTTTCTTTATCAGAATTGCCTACAGCTATTACAGGGAATTCATTTTCATTAATATCTATAGTTCTTTCTAGGAATTTATTTATTTCATACTCATCAAGGGGGATGTCTTTATTTTTTTCAAAAACACTAGCGAACTCTTTTTCCACTATCAATTCTCTTCATAATTTTTTCTTATAGTTGAATATCTTTTTTGTATATTAATCGTAGTATCATTAGTTATCGGCATATTATAATCAAATCCTATAGGTAAAAAACCCAATTCAGTCATACCTCCGCAAATTTCTAAAACTTCAGACACTGAAATGCCATATTTACAAAAATATACTCCCTGATTAACAACAGCTCCTTTTACTGTAATACTAATTAATTTATTATTTGCATTTTTATTTTTATAAAAAAATTTATAAAACACCAAATACAAATATCAATAATGTAAAAGATAAACAAAGTATTCTATCTCTCATAATATTATCGGTTACTATCTTACGTAACTATATAAATTTATTTAATGATATCATTCTTTTTATTTGTAGTCAAGATTTCTGTTAATTAATATATAATAATTATATTTTTTACTTGAATATTTACTTAATAGTAGTATACTATTAAGAATATTATATTTATTTCCGATTATTATTAAAAATAAATTATATGGTGTTATTATATGTTTGATTTAGATGTAGTAAATGCTTTTAGCAAAGGTACAGTAATTATATTAAAAAGTTATTTCAATTCAAAAGTTGGAAAAGGTGATGTAAGAATATACAGAAATGCCAATCATGTTGGAGGCGTTATAGTATTTGTAGGTATTACTGGAGATTTAAGCGGAAGACTTATGTTTAATATGAGCAAAGCAACTGCTTTTAAATTGGCTTCAGCTCTTAATATGGAATCTATAACTTCAATAGATGATATATTTATTGCTACTATCAAAGAATTTGTTAATATGGTTGCTGGAAGCGCTATAAATGATTTATCAACAAAACATATAGATTTGGATATGACTCCTCCTGCAATACTTATGAGTGAGCAAATGTCTATGCTTGAAAAGGAAAATGATAAAATATTATCTATAAATTATAAAACAGAATTAGGTGAAATATTTATGAACTTAATTTTGTTTAATCAAACTAATTGATAATGCCCAAAATAATACAATATCCGTTAATATTATTTATTATAGCTTTAATAGCAAAAATAATTATTGATAATATTTGTATAATAATAAAATCAAATAAGTTTTTAAATAAATACTTTAAAGATAAAGATAAATTGTATTCTTTAGAAGAAGTTTCCTCAGCTTTTAGATTGGAAAAAGAGCATTTTTCACAGCTTTTATCTACATTAGAAAAATATCATTATTTTTCTTTCTTTAATAAAAAAGGTGTTACAATGGTAAAAGATTACTATTCAAGATATGAATTAAAATATTTAGTGCGTCTTTTATCCAAAAAACAAAAGCTAAAATACTGATTATTATTACATTATCTCTTTTATAAATAAGTCATTAGATGTAGATAAATCAACAACTTCTAATCCATCACTAACAGTACCATCAAGATGTTTAACAATAGAAAGTACAGGTCTCAAAGGCAAATTAGGATTTTGTTCTATAACTCTTGCTATAGAGCCATTTGAAAGTTTCACTCTTGTATTATTAGGATAGAATCCAACAGCCTTCTGAAATGCTTTTACAACATCACTGTCAAAATCTTTTTTAGCTAAAGATATTATAATTTTTACAGCTTTATCAGGAGTGCATGGCACACCATGTTCGCCTTTAGTTATTAAATTATTAAAAGTATTACAAATAGAAACTATTTTACTGTACAAACTTATATCTTTATTATCTTTTTGAAAAGGATATCCGCTTCCATCGTATTTTTCATGATGTTCTAATACAATATCCGCTATATTATCATCTAAGTTATCCCTTTTTACTAATTTATATCCTTGGGTAGGATGTTTTTTCAATATAGCTTCTTCTTCCTTGGTAAGATTAACTTTTGAAAGCAAACTTTCCTGTATAAGAACTTTCCCTATATCATGTACTAAAGCCCCAAGCATAATGTTAGCCATATCTACTTTAGTAAGATTCAATTCACCAGCAGTAATAGCAGCCAATGTTGCAACATCAACTGCATGTTTATACATAGTTTCATCTTTTCTTTTTAACATAGAAAGATAAGAGTGGGCATCTTTATTTTCTACAATAGAAGAAAGCATATTATTCACTTCCTTTTTCATAGAATCAAAGTCTATTCCTCCACCCTTTTTAGCTGTTTCATATAATGACTTAGTTTTTTCTATAGTAGATTCCTGTCTTTTAGCAACTTCCTGACTATCTATTTTAAGTATTTTCTTTCCATTCTCTTCCATTACGCCTCTTAATACAGGTTTTTTACCGTCTCCGGAAGTATTAACAGTATTTTCTTTTTTTAAATCCAAAAGCTCCATTACACTAACTGTAGTAATAGAATTTCTTTTTAAAGTTTCTATAATATCTTTTGTAATAACAGTTCCAATATCTACAATTCTTTTATCATCGCTATTATATATATTACTGGCTACTTTCATTCCCTCTTTTACTTCATTTAATGGTATAATAATCTTTGGCATTTAGTTCCTCACTATAAATAAATCATTATATTAAAGAATATAATATCATATAGTTGTATATTATCAAGTAAAATTATGTTAATTTATATATATAAAATGTTGGAGCAATTATAAATTTATGTATTTTTTCCAAATCTTATTGATGTTACATTATATTTATTAAGCCTTAATATGAATCTAGCCAATATTACAGCAAAGAATAATGCAGCTACTATGAAATAATTAGCTATAGATAGTGTACTCTCATTCTGTATACTATTAAGTCTTTCTGATTTAGAATTTATACTTTCATCTATTGCATTAGCTTCGGATATATTTCCGCTTTCCATAAGAGAGCCTTTTCTAATCCTCAAATTATCTATTTCTTGTATTATAGTATCAGCCTCTCTGTCTTTTTTTATATTCTTATAAAGATTATATCCCCAAGTACCTATACCTATAAGTGATAAAATAGAAGTTATTATAATCAGCACCAATATAGCAAATCTTCTTTTTTTTATACTTAAATTCGATATATTCAAAGATTTTGACTTTATCTCCTCAATATGATCTGCTAATTCTTTCGATTCAGGATATGTTAATTTAGCTTCTTCTATACATGATAAAAGATTAAGCATAGATTTATATCTTTCTGATCTTTGAAAACCTAAATAATATTTATCTATCTCTTTTATTTTATCCTCTACAGTATGTTTAACTATTTTAGGTTTCAAAAAATATGATTTTTTTTTCTTTTTCTTTTTATTTTCCTCTTCTGAAGTTTCATTTATTTCTTCATTATCATTATCTACAAGATTAATATTATTTTCATTATTACTATCAACAAATCCTTTATCTAATTTTCTAATTCCTCCTAATGTGCTTTCTTGACTTACTGTATTTCCATTCTTGTCTTTTATCTGAACTCTTATTCCGAATGTATTTCTAAACATAGCTTCGGCACTTTCTACACTGGTATCCTTGTTAATAACTATAAAAGCTTTTTGATTTTTTCTAGGGTCAGATATTTCAAATAATTTAATATTATCAGATTTATGAGCTCCTTTATATATTCCTAAAGATACTCCAAATTCTCTGTCAAAAGCATCGAGCAATTTCGATATAGACATATCTAATGTAATCTTCATAATAAACAACCTTCATAATATAGTTATTTTACCATATTTTACAATAAATAAAACATATAACTATAAAAAAAGAAAAAATCTATAATATAATACTTGATTTTTATTCAGTATAATTTATAATCTAAGCATCAAAATACTTAAATTTATATGTTTTTATATAGCATAAGCCGAGATGGCGAAATTGGTAGACGCAGCAGACTCAAAATCTGCCTGAGGCAACTCAGTGAGGGTTCGAGTCCCTCTCTCGGCACATTAAATTACTATAAATGAGTGTGCCTATGAATTACTCAGCTATAATTATAGATGATGATAATAATAGATTGAACAAACTAAAAGCTACTTTGGAAAGTTCTTCTATAAAAGTATTAATAGCTGAAAATTTATATGAACTTATAAGTAAAATATATAAATATAGTGTAAAAATTCTAGTATTTAATCCCAATCTTGTATGGATCAATGTGATAGAGTTCATTACGGAACTAAAAAACTTCCTAATTATGATGAATTTACAATATTTTTTTTATACGAAGATATAGATATAGACTTGGAAAAAGAGGCACAAAAGCATAATATAATATGTATGAAATACCCTCTACATATAAATAAATTAATAAAAATTATAGAATCTTTATGATTCAACCATAAACTTTATAAAGAAAGTAGTACCTTCATCTGGTATCGATTCTACATCTATAGTTCCATTATGTTCTGATATTATTTTCTCTACAGTAGAAAGACCTATACCTGTACCCTTTTCTTTAGATGTAAAATATGGCTCAAATATTTTATGTAAATTATTATTTTCAATGCCAATACCTGTATCTGTAATACTGATAATAAAAAATTCGTTCAAATCTATAATTTCATGGTATGATGATATATATATAACAGATCTTGAAGACTTTTCCATAGCTTCTATAGCATTTTTTATCAAATTTCTAAAAGCCATTATTAATTTTTCCCTGTCCATATTGATAAAATAATCATGCTTACTCAATACTACACTAAATTTAATAGTATTTATATTCTTAAAAGATTCTAAAACTTCTATTAAAGCACCATTAATAGACTGTTTTTCATCAGAAAGTTTAATAGCAAATGAAAATTCAGAAAAGGATCTCACCAAATTAGAAATTACATTAGCATTTTTTATTATGATATTAGAAGAATTTTTAGCTCTTGCAACATCTTTTTCTGTCATATTTACAGATATTTTCCTATCTATAAGTTCAGCATTCATTATTATAGGCATAAGAGGGTTTTTTATTTCATGAGCTACTTTAATGGCTGCTTCCCTCCAGGTTTCAAGTCTTGCTCTTGTATTTTCTCTATCTCTATGGTATTTTAATGCCCTAGCCATTACATTGAATCTATGTATCAAATTTCTCATATCATGTACACCACCAAGCTTCATATCTATATTAAAATCAGCATTAGTTATAGAGTTTGTAGCATTAAGTATTAAACTTATAGGTCTTGTTATAAGTCTTGATAAAGCTATTCCTAATATTATTGAAAAAAATGCAGATATACCTAAAATAAATATATATAATAGGCTAAGTATCATAGAAAACTCATTAGTAAACATATTTACAGAGTTATATATCCTAAAACTTTCCAAAGCATTGTTTCTTACTTCTATATAATTCTTTGGCATAGTTTCAGACCATATAACATAATTATTGCTATATGATAATGGTATAATAGCATTAACATAAAATGAACCGTTATATTCACTATTGATAAATAATGTATTAGTATTAGTTAATTTATAGTTAATATCAAGAGGTATATAATTTGCAGAATTAAAAAAAATTATATTATTTACATTATAAGAATTTGATAAAAACACTATATTACTAAAATATTCTGAAGTCTTTATCATCTGGCTTATATCCTCATACTCTGAATAACCTATTCCTAAATTCTCAAATAAATTATTAAAATAATTGATGCCTATTTTATCTATAACTTCAGACATAAATGCTTGTTTTTCAGTTATTTCTTTATTTGAAATGTCTATTACATATTCTACAGAACTGTTTATATTTTGATCCAAAAATAAATTTAAGTTTGTCTTAATTATATATGTTGATATTTTACTTATAACTATGCTTGGAAGAACAGTCATAAGCCCCATAATCAATACTATTACCAATTTTAGATGAGAACCTTCTTTTTTCATTATAGCATCAACTATAAATTTAATTATAACTATAACACCTATTATAATGCTTGTAAGAGGAAAAAACATTACAGAAAATGTATAAAATTGATTTGTAATGTTAGGTTCATATATAAAACTGCTTATCCATAAAGTGGCTATAAAATTTACTAAAGTAAAAAAACATATAAGACTTGGAAATAATATTCCATATCTGTTTTTTATTTTTAATAGTATTTTCTTAATAAAATTCATAATATAATTATTGTTTAAGCATATCTTTTAATATAGTTTTCATATCGTCTATTTTTTTTAATTGCATAGCATTAATACCAATCTCTAAAGCAGTATTAACATTATTTATATTATCATCTATAAATAAGCATTCATCAGCTTTTAGGCTAAATTTATTCAAAAAATATTCATAAATATCCCTATTGGGTTTAATCATTTTTATATGAGCAGAAACCACTCCTCCAATACAAGTATTATCAAAAAAATCAGTTTCTTTTCTTAATTCTTCAAATGTTTCTGAAGGCATATTAGATAGATAGTATATATCATATCCTTTATTTTTATATTCTTTAAGTAAAGAAATATTGTTATGATTCTTATTAAGACATAAAGTTAATGAACTGTCAAACAAATCATCTATAATTTTTTTATATTTAGGATTCATTTCTATAAATAGTTTTCTTGCATCATTAAAGGCTAAATCACCTTTATCCATAAGATGCCAATTTTTATTTGCAAATGAATTTTGCATAAACTTATCTTTATCTTCATCATCTATATATTTATTCATAAAATCATTTACACTAAACTCATATAATACATTTCCAATATCTGAAACAATATTTTTTATCATAAAAATAACCTTTATATCTAAAAAATAAAAATTTATTAATATTATATTTTCTATAAAATGTTTGTCAAGTATATACAAAATTAATCAAGATAGAAATAAATTTATTAATATTATGTTAATTTTATTATTATAGTCTTGACAAATAATTAAAAAGCATTTATATTGTAGGCAACTCTGCTGTTCTCGTTGAACGATAGTACATTCTTGCGCCAGTATAAATTAATGCATTAGGGATCTGGAGCGAAGCATTAATGATAGGCTCGCCGTTATCGCGATACGGTTTTGAGAAATCAAGGTCATGTTTCTGGGGAACCCACCTGACGAAAAAAGTCAGGCGCATTTATGTCGTATACGGCTCAGCGGAGCTTTTTAATATTTAATATATACCTTCCAAATTAATCCCAATAACCAAGAAAACATTTCAAGTAAAATTCGCTTTAGCCGATAACTAATATAGTTTTTTATATCTTTATTATAAGATAACTATATCTAAAGGCTGAATACTATGAATGAAAATAAAAAACAAAAAATAATGAAAACAGTTTTAAGTTTAATGATATCTTTTCTTATCATTTTTATAGTGGCAATGTTTGCACGTGCTGCAAGTAATACTGTATTGCCTGAAAATAACGGCATAGCAGTGTTTATAAATGATTATCTAGATATGATGATGCAGAGAGTAGATAAAATAGCTGTAAAAATGAAAATTAAAAGAAACAGTGTATCTGAATATCAAGTTAATTTGATAACTCAGTCAATATCTGATTATGTAGGATATAGTATGTATCAAACATCAGATTCACTAAAAGATTTTAATCCTAATAATACACCTTCAAAAGCACAAATAGATAAATATAAAAACAATTATTACAAAATGACTGTTGAAAACCCATATTTGAGAGGAATGACTGTTTTCAATATGGAAGGTAAAATGCTTCTCAACTTATATTTATCAAGAAATAAATCTTGGCCTTTAGAACTTCAGGATAATTTATTAAATGAGATAAAAACAAAAGGTTCATTAGTTTTAAATGCTACAAATGAAAATGCCTTTTATATAATGGAGTATATAAAAAATCCTTATGGTGAAATAATAGTTACTACTAGAAATGATTATGCTTATGTATCTGATATAGCTATGTATTATCAAGTGGCTGATAAAAGACTTTATGTAAGTGATGCTAGAAATTCTGTTTACAATGTAAGAGAAGCTGTTGGAGATAACAATATAGAAAAAGTATCCTCTGTTATAAACAGATATGCTTACTATAAAAAACAGCCTAGCTTTATGGTTAATGATTCTCTTTCTGTTTCTATGATAGGAAAAGAATATCCTAACTACTTCGAACTTATAGTATTAGCTATAACAGCATTATTAATATTAGTTTGTCAATTATTCATAAAAGCTGTAGTATATTTCTTCAAGTATCTTATGCAGATAAAAAGCAATAAAGATTATGTTGAAAGCATAAAAGGAAATGATGAGCTTATAAACAATAATATAGTTAATACTCAATTACCTAAATCAAATACTATTGAAGAAATGCCTCCTATTGTTCAAAAGGTACAATATAAAATACCTGACGAATATTTAAAAGAAAATAATGAAGATAAAAAAGAGGATAAATTCAATATAGGAAAAGATATATTGAATATAGTATCTAATATAAAAGAAGAAATAAATGCATGCAAAAATAAATTTGCTGTTGATAAAAAAGATTTAGAAGAAAAGATAGAAAATTTAGAAAATAAAACAGAAGAAATAAAAACTGAAATAGATATTGAAAGTGCATTTGCTAATATCAAAAAAGATTTACAGGAAGAATATGACAGAGCTATGGAAGAAACTTTCTTGGACGATAGCCTTTATGATATGAATAATGAAGAAGAAACTTATGATGATATTAAAATATCAGAAAATGATGATATGATTATAAATGACTATGAAGTAGAAATGCAAGAAGAAAATCATGATATTGCTGTTATAAATGATTATGAAATAGAAATAAAAGAAGAAAGCGATGAAGAAATCAGTAACAATGAAGAGTTTATGTCTATATCTGATGAAGAGTTAAATAATACATCTTCTAATGTGATAACAGAAACTTTATCATTAGATGAAAATATATTAAAAAATAATGTATTAAATAATTCTGAAAAAGAAGAAAATGATTACCAAAAAATTGATAATGAATTTAATAAGCAAATAATAAAAAATGATTTATTATCAAGCTATAAAGAAAAAGAAGAAGAAAAAAATAAAGAATATGTAAGAAATTTATTTAATAGCAAAAAAACTGAAAATCATATAAAAAATGATTCTCATGATATTAGTATGGATATATTAAATTCATATAATAAAGCTATCGATAATATAAAAAATAAAAACGAAAATGAAAAATATGAGGATTCTAAAGATGATGCAAAAACATCTGATTTAGATAATGCATCTAATTCAAGAACAGATGATGTTTTTGCTGCTTTCGATAAAATGTTATCCTCTATAATAAGCAAAGCAGAGGAAGATGCTAAAAGAAGCATAACAAAAAAATAATAGTTATTTAGAGGTGTTAATATGTCTGACAAAAATAAGATATCTATCTTTGTGTATGTATCTATACTTATAAATTTAATAGTTCTTGCACTATTTATTACATTTGTATTTGGTCTGAAAAAAGATGCTTTTGATGTTGATACAAAGAAACTTGATAGAAATGCTTTAATATGTCAGAATAGTATAGTCAATTTAGTTAAAGATTATGATGAAAGACTTAATAAAATAGTTGATAGTTATCCTTTTATTAATCTTTTACAGCAGGTTATATTAAATGGAATAGACACTGCCGAGAGAGACAGAATAATATCAATATTCAGAAGCGGAAACTATCCATTTGATACTGTAGCGTTATATTTGGCTGATGGAAAATCAGTATTTTCTTCACCCGTTAAAACTAAGCCTGTAGATTTAGAAAGCTATAAAAACTCTAAGGCAATTGCATTTTTTGATAAAGATTATGACGGTGTATACTTTGTTAAGCCTATAAAAAATGACAGAGGAATAGAAGTAGGATACATAGTAGCAAGTGTATTTAAAAAAATATTTGAAAATACTCCATACAATTTAAATTTTGTAGTACTTTCTAATGGTGTTGTTTATTATAACCCTTCTATAGATATTAATAGCATATCAATAGATAGTTTAACTCAATATATGAACAAGGATATAGGAAGTACTGGAAATATTGAAGCTGATAATAACACATTTGCATTTTATTCAGGTAAAGTTAAAGATATAGATAATTTCAGCATAGGTATATTAGAGCTTAATGTACCTATAGTTCAAAAATACTTAAAATATATAATACTAGGACTTCTATCATTATCTTTTATTTTCTTACTTACAACAGCTTTAGTGGAAAGATTCAAACCGGCTGCTAATAATAATATAGTAAATGATGAACCTGAAGACGATGACATATACGATGAGAGCGAACCTCCTGAAAATAATTATGCTAATTCAAATATCGTAAATGATGAAGAATTTAATATTGATGATTATGATAATGATATAGAAGGTTTGGATGATGAAAGTATAAAATATCTAAATAAAGTAGATAAAATCACCAAAAATAGTAAAATTGATTTGCCTAATTTAGATGAAGTTGAAGATATAAAAGTCGAAGATCATGATAATAATTTGAATAACATAATAGATTATGAAGATGATGAAATAAAATTAGATGACGTTTTAGAAGATGGTGGAGAAAAACTTAAAGATGATGACGAGGAAGATGAAGATATAAAATTAGAAGATTTATCATCTTTAGATAAAGTATTAGAAAATGAAGATGATGATGAAAGTATTAAATTAGAAAATATAGAAAATTTGGACGATGTACTTGATGAACAAAATAATGAATTAGAAGATATACCTAGTTTAGATGATGTACTAAATGAAGATAATGAAAATAAAGATGATACTACTGAAGAAAATAATGATGAACTAGATGATATACCTAGCTTAGATGAAGTACTTGACGAAGATAATGAAAATAAAGGTGATACTACTGAAGAAAATAATGATGAAATAGATGATATACCTAGCTTAGACGAAGTGCTTGACGAAGATAATGAAAATAAAGGTGATACTACTGAAGAAAATAATGATGAACTAGATGATATACCTAGCTTAGATAAAGTGCTTGATGAAGATAATGAAAATAAAGATGATACTACTGAAGAAAATAATGATGAACTAGATGATATACCTAGTTTAGATGATGTACTAGATGAAATTAATAAAAATAAATATGATAACTCTAAAGATACTAATGATGAACTAGATGATATACCTAGTTTAGATGATGTACTTGATCAAGATAATGAAAATAAAGATGATAGTACTGAAGAAAATAATGATGAAAATATTCCAGAAATGAAAGAATATTCTGATGAGGAACTTTTAGATTCTAGTAATATATTAGATGATGATGAAGATAACAATATAGATGATACTATTGAAGATTTGGACGATATACCTAATTTAAATGATGAAATAAAAGAACCTGAAGAAGATAATGAAGATGACAAAAATATGCTTGAAATGGAAGAGTATTCTGATGAAGAACTTTTAGATAATAGTATATTAGATGATGATGAAGACAATAATATAGATGATACTATTGAAGATTTGGATGATATACCTAATTTAGATGATGAAATTAAAGAGTCTGAAGAAACTGATAATAATGAAGAAGATAATAATGAAAATGTTCCTGAGATGAAAGAGTATTCTGATGAAGAGCTTTTAGATTCTAGTAATATATTAGATGATGATGAAGACAATAATATAGACGATACTATTGGAGATTTGGACGATATACCTAATTTAGATGATGAAATTAAAGAGTCTGAAGAAACTGATAATAATGAAGAAGATAATAATGAAAATATTCCAGAAATGAAAGAGTATTCTGATGAGGAACTTTTGGATTCTAGTAATATATTAGATGATGATGAAGACAATAATATAGACGATACTATTGGAGATTTGGACGATATACCTAATTTAGATGATGAAATTAAAGAGTCTGAAGAAATTGATAATAACGAAGAAGATAATAATGAAAATGTTCCTGAGATGAAAGAGTATTCTGATGAAGAGCTTTTAGATTCTAGTAATATATTAGATGATGATAATGAAGAAGATTTAAATGATATACCAGATTCAGATGATGAAATTAAAGAGTCTAAAGAAGATGATAATGAAGAATTGGAAGAAACTGTTGATAATGATAATAACTCATCTGACAATGATATTATAAAAGGGATTGATGATATTATAGATGATAATGATGATAACAATGAGGGGGATATTTTGATAAGTCATGGTTCTATTTTAGAAGATGAAATAGTAAAAAAAGAAGAAGAATATTTTTCTTCAAGCGATGCCTTTAATTTTTCGCTTAACAGAGATTTTTTACTAGGTGATTATGATGATGAAGAAAATGACAGTAATAATAATGAAAGCTCTAATATATCACCTAATTTCAGCGAAGAATATGATGACGGAGAAGTAATCAAACCTGCAAGTGAAAAAGATACTTTCGATACAGAAGATTTAATAGATAGGGATTTATATGATCCTGAAGAAGTACCTAAAGTTCCAGATGATTTTTACAGAGAGGCAGAAGAAAAAGTTAAAGAAAACATGACTTCTAATTGGAAAAAAGTTTTAAAAGCTCTTAGAGGTAAAAAATTTGTTAATAAAAATATGAATGAAATGCTAGAATGGGTAAAAGAGCAGTCAGGACTAGATATTATACATGCTGCTATGCTAAGCAGACAAGATAATGGAAGTTATGATATAGTAGAATCTCAAAATATATCTGATAGTACAAAAGATAAATTGAATATAAGCGAGAATGAAGCTTTATTCAAAAAGATTCTATCTCATAAAAAGACATTATATGTATCTGATCCTTTCGCTTCAGACTCTATAAAAAGTAAATTTGATCCTGAAGATAGAAAAGATATTTCTCATATGATATTTGTACCGATAGAAAATGATGAAGGAGGATTAAAATCATTTTTTATAGGTTTATCATCTAACTAGTAAAATAAAAGAGGTTATAGAAAACAGATGGAATATATTATAGTAGTATCAGCATTTATAGTTATAGGAATAATTGTCAGTTTGATATTCAGTAAAATACTTAAAATAAAAGTATTCGGCGGTTGGGTTATGATGTTTCTTATAGCAACAGTTGGTGCTTTGCTTGGATCATACTATTTACCTAGATTAAGCAATATACAATATATAAAAATAAATTTATCATCTGCTGTATTGGGATCTTTTATATTGGTGATTCTTTTATATATATTTACTCCTAGATCTTTAAAATAAAGGATATAAAAAATACATGTTTATAAAAGAAGTAAAAGAAATAGTAAAACCTAGTATAAAAGATGATGATGCAATAGAAAACATCAGAAAGGCTGCTGAAATAGCACAGCATTCTATTGATTTGGCATTTAAACTTTGCATGTCAGGAGTAAGAGCTTCTAAAGTAGATAAAGAAGTAGAAAAATATATAAAATCACAAAATGCCTACCCTGCTAATTTTGAAGTTCCAGATTATGGATTTGCTACAAGTATATCAAGCGGAAATGAAATAGCACATGGAAGACCTACAAACAATAAGATACTTGTTCATGGTGAACCTGTATGCGTTGATGTTGGAGTGAAATATAATGGATACTATGCTGACTGTGCTAGAACTATAGTTATAGAAGGCGGTATGGGATCTGTTAATCATAGAGCTTATAAACTTATAGAGGCTTGCAAAAAAGCTTTGGAATATGGTATTTACAAATTAGGACCTAATGTACTTTTAAGCGAATATGGAAGAACCGTTGAAAATAAAGTTCATGAATATGGATTTAGTGTAATAAAGTCGCTTACAGGACATGGCGTAGGCTACGAATATCATGAAGCCCCTTATATATTCAACTTTTATCATCCTAATAATGATGTTATATTAGAACCTAATATGGTATTAGCATTAGAGCTTATGATAACAAATGGCACAGACAAATACGAAAAAGAAAAAGATGGTTGGACTTTATCAACTCCCGATTATTCTTTAGCAGTTCATTTTGAGCATACTGTTTTAATCACTCAAACAGGCATTGAAATTCTAGGTATCAAAAAATAATTATATTCTTTTAATAAAATCTTATTTTAATTTATTTAATAATTCAAATATAGAAAGTTTATCAAAAATAATATATACGTAAATAAATATACTTATCAAAAAATAAAGTTATATTTTGTTTTTATATATACGAAGTACACAGCGTGCAGCACCTCACTTCTTTTATTGGTATAAAATAACCTATATCCTCAATAGGCTCGGATACGCTTCGCGAAGAACTGCATTTATGGTCTAAATTTAGGTTATATCCTATATTTAATAAGTATATATTTAATATAAAGTCATAGTAATTGCGTTTTTTGATACTTTTTTGTGCGGCAAAAAAGTAGATAATTTTATATAAAGTGCATCAATTGACAAACTTAAAAATTTTTAGTTTATTCTTTTAATAAAATCTTATTTTAATTTATCATTTAATAATTCAAATATAGAAAGTTTATCAAAAATAATATATACTAGTGCAAATTAAACTTTAGGAATATATAAAATGGGAAGTGTATTTGGAAATAATATTAAATTAACTTTATTCGGAGAATCTCATGGAGAAGCTATAGGCTGTGTTATAGATGGTTTTCCTTATGGTATTAATATAGATAATCAATTTATAGACAATGAAATGGACAGAAGAAGAGCTAAAAATGCAAAGCTAGCAACTGCAAGAAATGAAGCTGATAAAGTAGAAATATTATCAGGAATACTTGATGATAAAAGCACAGGTATGCCTATAGCAGCTATCATAAAAAATGAAAATAAAAGAAGTGGCGATTATTCTAATTTAAAAACTCTTCCTAGACCTTCACATAGTGATTATACTGCAATGCTAAGATATGACGGATTTAATGATATAAGAGGAGGTGGACATTTCTCAGGAAGACTTACAGCTCCTTTAGTATTTGCCGGTGCTTTAGCAAAATTAGCATTGAAAGAAAAATTTGATATTAATATAGCAGCTCATATAAAACAAATATACAATATAAAAGATAAATATCCAAATAATGTTTTCCCAACTTATGAAGAGTTTACTGATAATTATAATAAGGAATTGAGTGTATTTGATAATGAAGCAATGGATAAAATGATAAAGACTATAGAAGAAGCTAAAATGAATATGGATTCAGTAGGAGGTATTATAACTGCTGCTGTATTTAATATGCCTGCTGGATTTGGAGATCCTTTTTATTCATCTATAGAAAGCAGAATATCACAGTCTGTATTTGCTGTACCTGCTGTAAAGGGAATAGATTTCGGACTTGGTTTTGAATTCGTCAATTATAAAGCAAGCGAATGTAATGATGCTTACACTATAAAAGATGATAATAATATAAAGAGAGTTGAAACAAAAACTAATAATAATGGCGGAATACTTGGTGGTATATCAAACGGTATGCCTATAGTTGTTAATGTAGTTATAAAGCCTACCCCATCAATATCAAAAGAACAATTAACTTTAAATATAGAAACTAAAGAAGAAGAAACTCTTATTATTAAAGGGCGTCATGATCCATGTATAGCTGTGAGGGCTGTACCAGTTATAGAAGCTGCTATTGCTGTTTCAATACTTGATTTATGCCTAGATATGAAAGGAAAATTGATTTAATACTACAATATTAGTATGTTTGTACAGTGTTAAAAATTTGTAATTAATCAAAAATTGTATATACTATATAAAATAAAAACATTATAGGATATTAAGTGAAGAAAATATTTACAGATATACCTCATCCGATAAAAGAAATAGCAAGAATATTATATGTTGAAGGCTTTCAGTGTTTTTTAGTAGGCGGTGCAGTTAGAGATTCTATAATGGGCATCACTCCGCATGAATATGATATCACTACAGATGCAAGACCAGAAGATGTACAAAGAATATTTAAATATACTATCCCAACAGGCATTAAACATGGTACTGTACTTGTAATTATAGAAGATATGCATGTGGAAATAACAACTTTTAGAAGCGATGGAAATTATAGTGACGGAAGACATCCTGATCATGTAGAATATGCTTCTAATATAGAAGAAGATTTACCTAGAAGAGATTTAACAATAAATGCTATGGCATATAACATTTTAGATGGAAGTCTAATAGATATGTTTGACGGCATGAAAGATATAAAAAGAAAAATAGTAAAATCTGTAGGCAATCCTTATGAAAGATTTAGCGAAGATGGACTTAGAATAATGCGTGCCATAAGATTCGCTACTAAATTAGATTTTGATATAGAAAAAGAAACATTTGATGCTATAACTCACTCCACAGGAATGCTTGCTTCAATTGCTGCAGAAAGAATAAGAGAAGAGTTTAATGGCATACTGCTATCCAAAAATCCTTTCAGAGGTTTAGAATTACTTAGAAAAACTGGTGTATTATCTTTAATATTGCCTGAACTTATGCAAGGTTTTGGAGTAAATCAAAATAAATTCCATAAGTATGATGTTTATTATCATATTCTGCATACAATACAATCAGTTGAGCCTTTAGAAACTGAAGAATTAACATTATTGGTAAGACTTGCAGCATTATTTCATGATATAGCTAAACCTATGGTTCAAAAAAAGGTATCAAAACAAGATGATCCTGTTTATTATAATCATGAGGTTGTAGGCGCTAGTATTGCCAAAAAAATAATGAAAAGATTAAAATATTCAAATTCTGAAATAGATTTTGTCACATTACTGGTAAGACAGCATATGTTCTATTATCAAGATGAATGGACTGACGGTGCGGTTAGAAGATTTATGCGTGCTATTGGTGTTGAAAATATAAGACCTCTTTTAAGATTAAGAGAAGCTGACAGACTCGGAAGCGGAAACAGAAAAGATAAAGAAAGCAAGGCTATACCTAAACTATTAGCTAGAATTGATAAAATAATTGAAGAAGAAAATGCTATTACAGTTAAAGATCTAAAAATAGACGGAAATGACTTAATCAATGAATTTAATTTAAATCCGGGACCTTTAATAGGTAAAATATTAAATTATTTACTGGATTTAATATTGGATGAACCAGAATTGAATAATAGGGAATTCCTTATGGAAAAAACAAAAAACTTTTTAGAGAGTAATAATATAAAAGACGGGGTTTAAAAATGTATTTGCTTTCAGACATAGGAAACACTAGAGTTAAGCTAGGAATTTTTGAAGAAAAAAATTGCAAACCTTTATATTACAAAGCCATAGAACATAGTAATGCTTTAGATCTAGTAAATGCCTTAAATGAAATAAAAAATAATCATGCAGATATAAAAAAGGTATTTTACAGCAGTGTTTCACTGAAAGTAAATGATTTATTTGAAGGCAGCATAGAAGATTGTTTTAATATGAAGCCTTATAGAGTTACTCATAATGATATTGAATTAAAAGATAATTTCTATGAACCTAAAGATTCTGTTGGCATAGATAGAATATTATCCACTTATGCTTCCATATGTCTTGAAAAAATCAGTAACAGTAATGAAGATAAATATGCTTCAATAGTTATAGATATGGGTACTGCTACTACAATGAGCATTATGATCTCAGATTTTACATTTTTAGGCGGTATGATAATAGCTGGTACAAAAACAAGTTATCAAGCATTATCAAATGTTACTTCTTTGCCTTATTATGAAATAGGCCCTATACAATCAATACCTAATCCTATAAACAATAATGTAAAAGATGCTATTATGTCAGGTGCTATATATAATACAATAGGTACTGTTAATTATGCTGTATCAGAAACTAAAAAGTATATAAAATCCAAATATAATATTAAATGCAAGATATTTTTAACAGGCGGAATCTCTAATTTAAAATTATTAAAGTGCAAAGTTTATCCGTTTCTAGTTTTGCAAGGTATTTATTTTAATATGATAGATAAAAAACAATAAATCATATAATCATTTATATTTTTTAATAGAAATTTACATAATATTTGTTTTTTATAAAAAAAATTCACTAAAAAACTATGCTCTTAGTATAATAAAATATATCATTTAGTACATATATAATTTGACAAATGAGAAAAAACTGATATACTTTAAACTATATATAAGAAAAGAATAGAGGAGTTGCCAATGACTACAGGTAAAGTTACTATACAAAATGATACAGGACTTCATGCCAGACCTGGTAATGAGTTCGTAACATTTATTAAATCATTAACAGGCTGTAAGATAGAAATAGAAAATGAAGCTGGTAAAAGAGTTAATGCTTCATCTCTTTTAAAAGTTTTATCTTTAGGTGTAAAAAAAGGATCTGTACTTACAGTTTATTGCGATGGTGATAATGAAGCAGAAAATCTAAAAAAAGTAGAAGAATTTATAGCTAATTTAAAAGACTAAATTAAAAATTTTATTTATGGAATTATAATATGGAAAAAAGAATTACTGGTATTGGGGTTTCTCCCGGTATAGCTATAGGTAAAGTTTATCTCTTTTTAAAAAAAGACTTAGTAATTTCTAAATGCCCATGTAAAGAAGTAAATTCTGAGCAGGCTAGACTATTAGAGGCTAGAAATAAAACAAAAGAACAGCTAATAAAAATAAGAGAAACTACTGCCAAAAAAGTTTCTGAAGAAAAAGCTGCTATATTTGATGCTCATATTACTTTGCTTGAAGACGAGGACTTGCTTGAAGAAGTTAATAATATTATAGCTGATGATAAAGTTTGTGCAGAATATGCTTTATCACAGGGTATAGAAGTTTATACTAAAATGTTAAGCGAAGTCGAAGATGAATACTTAAGAGAGAGAGCTGGAGATTTACTTGATATTTCTGACAGATGGATAAGAAATATTCAAGGTGAGGATATAGTTGATGTTTCTAATCTTCCTAAAGATTCTATAGTAATTGCAAGAGATTTAACTCCTTCCGACACTGCTAATTTGGATTTGGATAATACCCTTGCATTTGTTACAGAAATAGGGGGAAGAACTTCACATACATCTATTATGGCTAGATCTTTAGAGCTTCCTGCTGTTGTAGGTGTAGGTGAAAATTTAAAAGATTTAGAAAATAATCAAATTATAATAGTTAATGGAAATACAGGTTCCGTTATCGTAAATCCTACTAAAGAATCTATAGATGAATGCTTGAAGCTTAAAGATGAATTCGATAAGAAAAGAGCTTTATTAAAAGAGTATGCTCATAAAGATGCTATATCTAAAGATGGTACAAAAATTAGAGTATATGCTAATATAGGTTCTCCTGCCGATTTAGGCGGTGTTTTGAAAAATGGTGCTGATGGTATAGGACTTTATAGAACAGAATTCCTATTTATGGAAAATACAGACTTCCCTACAGAAGATGAGCAATTTAGAGCCTATAAGGAAGTTGCTGTTGCTATGAGTGGACATACTGTTACCATAAGAACTATGGATATAGGTGGAGATAAATATTTGCCTTATTTAGAAATGCCTAAAGAAGAAAATCCTGCACTTGGATGGAGAGCTTTAAGAATATGTTTGGACAAAACTTCTATTATTAGAACTCAATTCAGAGCTTTACTTAGAGCTTCAGCTTTTGGTAAGATTAAAGTTATGCTTCCTATGATAGTATCTATAGAAGAGCTTCGTAAGGCTAAAGCTATATTTAATGAATGTAAATTAGAACTTATGAGAGAAAATGTTCCTTTTAATGAGGCTTTAGAATTAGGAATGATGATAGAAACACCTTCTGTTGTATTCAGAGCTGAGGCTTTTGCAAGAGAATCTGATTTCTTTTCAATAGGTACTAATGACTTAACTCAGTATACTTTAGCTTCAGACAGAGGAAACGAAAAAATAGCAGCTATTTGTGATCCTTATAACCCTTCTGTACTTATAGCTATAAAAATGGCTATAGAAGGTGCACATGCAAGTGGAATTATTATTTCTATGTGCGGAGAGTTAGCAGGAGATTTACTTGCTGTACCATTACTTTTCGGACTCGGTCTTGATGTATTCTCTATGTCAGCAATATCAATACCTGAAGTTAAAAAGATGATAATCTCTTTAGAAAAGTCTGAATGTCAGATGTTAGCAAAAAGAGTACTTTCACTTGATACTGCTGAAGAAGTTAAAGCTGAATTATTAAGATTCATAGAAATACATGAAAAAGGCGGTACTATAAGTTATTAACTTAGTGAAAATATAATTAATAAAAAAAGGAGTCAGTAAAATGGCTCCTTTTTATTTTTAAACTTATTTAAGAATAAAACCTTGCATATATTCCGCAAGGAAGAACAATATCTGATTTTTCTATAGGAATACCTATTTCACCGCTTTCAAAAGTTCCATTATGTTTTATAGAAGTTGATAAAATATTTTTTAATGATATATGAGAAAAACTTGCCGTATAACAATTTATCAAAAAAAGAATAGGCTCATCTGACAAAAGTTTAACACATTCTTCTACTAATCTTTTTAAACTAGTTTCTATTTGCCAAAGTTCTCCATTAGGACCTCTTCCATATACAGGAGGATCCATTATTATAACATCATACTTTCTTTCGCGTCTTATTTCTCTCAATACAAATTTGATAACATCTTCTATAATGAATCTTACTTTTTTATTTTGCAAATTGTTTATTTCTATATTTTTCTGTGCATGCCCTACTATTTTTTTTGAAGCATCAACATGTACAACTTCATTACAATCAGCATAAGCACAAGCAACAGTTGCACCGCCTGTGTATGCAAATAGATTTAATGCTTTTATTTCTTTATTTATATGAGTAGAAGATTTTTTTTCTTTTATTTTATCAATAATGAACTGCCAGTTAACAGCCTGTTCTGGAAAAATTCCTATATGTTTGAAATTAGTAAATTCTATTTTGAATGATAAATCTTGATACTTGATGATAAAATTATCTTTAGGCTTATTTATATACTGCCAATAACCTCCGCCCTTATCCGAACGATGATATATAGCATCTAATTTATCCCATTTCTTTAACTGTTTAGACCAAATAACTTGAGAATCCGGACGGGATACTAAAAATCCGCCTATATTCTCAAGTTTTTCGCCTTCACCGCAATCTATAATTTTATAGTCTTTCCATTTATCAGCTAAGAGCATTTTATTTTTTACACTTTATCTTTGATTATAATAAGTAACATCATTTCTTACTACAACGATATCAACCCTTCTATTTAAAGCCCTTCCATCAGGTAAATCATTAGATGCAACCGGTCTTGTATCGGCATATCCAGCAATTGAATATTTATTTCTATCCAATTTACCAGCCTGATCATTTTCAAATATTTTTTCTAAAATAACCATAGCTCTTGCAGAAGAAAGTCCCCAGTTATTACCAAATTTCTGTTCTGTAATACTTCCAGGAATGATAGAACCTGAATCTGTATGACCTTCTATTCTTACATCATTCGGCAAACCGCTAAGCACAGAAGCTAATTTGATAAAAGTTTCAACATTATTTTGATTATCAACCAAATTAGTAGAAGCAGATTCAAAATACTGATCCGCACCAAGGCTTATAATAAAACCTCTTTCATCTTCTTCGATTCTTACCTTTCTGCTTTTTATTTCTGATTCTAAAACAGAAGTTGCCTTATCAATACTTCTTCCAACAGAATATCCTCTATCAGTAGAAGGCAAATTATCAACGGTAGCTCCTCCGTAAATAAGTCTGCTTTGTGATAAAGTGGTACCACCAGGCATAACACCAAATGATCCTTGGAATGCTGTAGCGATAAGCTGTATAGAAGAATCGTTAACAGAACTAGACATTGTTGCAAGAAGCATTACGAAGAATGTCAATACTAATGTTACGAAGTCTCCATAAGTTTGAAGCCATAAAGGGGCTGAAGGACCCGGTACTTGAGCCTTATCACCTGCTTTTTTAGCTTTTTTACCAAATTTAATAGTAGCCATTATTTACCTCTGAATTATTATCTGTCTCCAACTTGTTCATTAACCTTCTGACGCTGAGAAGGAGGCAAGAAAGATATAAGCTTATCTTTTACTATTCTAGGGTTATCACCAGCTTGTATAGACAATATACCTTCTAGCATAATACTTTGAACTGTAGCCTCAGATGAGTGTCTTGCAGCAAGTCTACCTGCTATAGGTAAAGCAAAACCGTTAGCTATAACAGAACCATAGTATGTAGTAATAAGTGCTACCGCCATACCTGAACCGATTGCTTCAACACCACCACCACCACCTAAGCTTCTAAGCATGATTACAAGTCCTATCAATGTACCAATCATACCCCAAGCAGGATATAAAGAAGCAGCATCTTCAAATACTTTTCTTACTGTATCGTGCCTTGCTTCTACGTTATCTATCTCTGTATTCAAAATATTTTTTACAAGTTCTGGGTCTGTTCCGTCAACTACAAGCTGCATTCCTTTTTTAAGTAAAGGATCTGAAATCTCTTGTATATCGTCTTCAAGTACAAGCAAACCTTCTCTTCTTGCTTTTTCTGAAAAACTTAAAAGTGTTATGATTATCTGTGCTTCATCATAATTAGGTTTATGAAGAAGTACTTTAATAGCTTTAGGAACACCCAATATAGTGCCCATATCATTGGCAACTAAAAGAGAAGTTGTTCCTCCTAGTCCTGTAACGATAGCAGATGCGATATCTATCATGTGTCCTACATTACCGCCTCCACCAATGATACCAAACAAATTGATACCTATTACCAAAAATACACCTAATGGTACAATTATATCCATATTTTACTCTCTACCTAAAATTTTATTTTTTATTTATTTTCATTCTTCATTACCATAGAACGATGGCTTTTTTACAGTTTTTTCATCAACTATTCTAGTTCTGTATTCTATTATTCTATTAAGCACCGTTTCAAAACTATCTTTAGTTACTACCTTCCTTCCAGATAACATTGTTATTACCAAATCAGGAGTCTCCTCCATGAATTCTATTTGATGAGGATTAACATATAATATACTTCCATCAAATCTTGTTATATGTATCATATATCAGAAACTCCTAACTCTATTATACTATAAAATTATAAAAAGTCTATTTATTATCTCTTAAGAGCTATAACTTCCTGAAGCATTTGGTCTGCTGTAGTTATAGTTCTAGCATTAGATTGGAATCCTCTTTGAGTTACTATCATATCTGTAAACTGCTCACTCAAATCAACGTTAGACATCTCTAAAGTTCCTGCTTTAATAGAACCTCTGCCCTCTGCTGAAGCAACACCTATATTAGCAGCTCCTGAGTTATTGCTTTGTACAAATAAAGTATCTCCTGCTTTCTCTAAACCACCTGCATTATTGAATTTAGCTAAAGCAACTTGACCTAAAGTTTTTCTATTTCCATTAGTAAATACACCAGTAATCTGACCGCTGTCATCAAAGCTGAAACCTTCTAGCATACCCATAGTATAACCGTCTTGTTCTATGGCTTTAGTTGTTGATGGTGATTCAAATTGTGTAATACCATTAAATAAACCAACTTCACCTAAAGTAAGGTTAATAGTTTGATTTACTTCACCTTCTGTTCCTTGATAAGTGAAAGATACATTAGGCATTAATACACCTTCTGTTTGTGTGTTAGTTCCGTCACTTACTGAAATCAAAGAACCAGCATCATTGAATACTAATTGGAAAGTATTGTTTCCGCCGCCTTCTACTGGATCTCCTGCTGATACACTTACACTTCCTTCTGTAGCATCTGGTATATCTATTACCATATCCCATCTGTTAACATCTGTTCTAGTGAAAGTTGCTCTTAATTGACGAGGTATTCCTGTAGAATCATATATAGTTAAATCTGACTGATGTGTTTCTCCGCTCTTTTGTAAGTTACAGAAATATTTTGTATTAGCTGTAGCTCTTGCTGGGTCTTTTGAACCTACTGGTATAATTATATCTTCTACACCAGCAGCAGTATTTAAATCCATTTCACCAGTTTCTGGATTAAGTACAGCATTCCAACCTTGTACTTTATAACCGTTAGAAGGATTTACTAAATATCCATCTTTATCTAAAGAAAAAGCACCATTTCTTGTATAATAAGAATTATTGCCTCTTTTTTCAATAAAGAAACCTTCTCCCTGAATAGCTAAATCAGTGTTTACACCTGTAACTTGTAAAGCACCTTGAGTATGTATAGTGTCGATAGTTGCAACCATCATACCTAAGCCTACCTGCTGAGGATTGATACCGCCTCTATCCTCTTGCGGCTTAGCTGCTCCGCTTAAAGATTGGCTTATCATATCCTTGAAAGTAACTCTTCCTCTTTTAAATCCGTAAGTATTAACGTTAGCTATGTTATTTCCAACCACATCCATTCGAGTTTGATGATTTTGCAAACCAGACACGCCGGCAAATAATGAACGCATCATAAGGCGTATTCCTCCAAAAATTTTAATATTTCTTATAAATATTTTCGGTATAATTAAAATTTGTTTAATACTTTTTTATCCATTATTTCTATATACTTATTATTTATATATTTATAATTGAAATAAACATAAAAATATGTTAGAATTACTTTACAAGTGATTATATATATTTTCTTAATTGATGTTAAAATATGTAATCGTCTCTATTAATAGTGTTATATAAATTATCAATTTATAATAGGGGGTTATGATGGAACATTATACTTTAGAAAAAATTGAAGAAATACTCAATGATAATGAGTTCTATAGTGATGATTCCGAAAGTGATGAAAAAGAATTCATATACAACAAAGAATATTCCAATATTATAAATGTATTAAAAGAATATTTAAAAAACGATGATAAAAATATAAAAAAATTATTCCTCTTAGCAAAAGCGTACTATCTAAATTTTGATTCAAAAAGTAGCATAGAAATATTAAAAAAAATAATCGAATTAGACCCACAAAATGACAGAGCATTATATTGGATTGCATGTGTATATTATTCTTGTAATGTTATTAATGATGCTTTAAAAAATATAAAAAATGCAATAGAAATAAATAATAAAGATTCAGAATATTGGTATTTGATTGGAGAGATATACGACAATATAGGAAATTATACTGATGCATCAATAGCATACAAAAAAGCTTATGAGATAAATTATACAGAAGAAGTTAATAATAATAAACAATATTATGCTTTTACTTTAGGAAGAGAATATTTAAAAGCTAATAATTTTGATGAGGCTGTTAAATATATTAAAAAATCTTTGGAAAATTTTAATAATGATAATGAAATTATACATTATTTGGCATTATCTTATGATAAAAATAAACAATATAATGAAGCTATAGATACATATCAAAAACTCTTAAAAATAGATTATCATAGTGAATTAGAAGACTTTTCTTCTTCTGCGATAGATTCTCTTGCAAAAATATACATAAAAATTGGAAAGAATGAAGAAGCTATAAATATATATAAAAAATACATAGAAATTAATCCTTCCTTATGGAGCATAATAACAAAATTTTATGATAAAGATGCTGGAATAGAACAATACAGAGAAATAATAAATGCATATAATGATGTAATGAAAGAAAATCCTACAAATAATCAATATTATTATTATTTATCTGAATTATATAAAGATATTAAAGAGTATAATAAGGCAATAGAACTATACAACTATGCTATAGAAATTAATCCTAATGATTATAATTATTATATTTCAATGGCGGCATTATATGAAGACATTAAAGAATATAATAAAGCTGTAGAGATATTAAAAAAAGTTATAGAAAAAGATTCAAATAATATTGAAGCGTATATTGAATTAGGAGATTTATATGAGAAATTAAATAAAATAGATGATAGAAATGAAATATATAAAAAAGCTATAGAAATATATAAAAATGATAATGATGCTTATACTTTTGAAAATATTGGAAATCTATACGAAAAACTAGGAAACATAGAAGAAAGAAATAGAGCGTACAAAAAAGCTATAGAAATATATAATGAAACATCAGATATATATCATTTGGAAAAGCAAGCTGACTTATATATAAAACTTAATGATAAAAATAATGCCATTAATTCTTATAAAAAATTATTGGAAATAGACCCTTATAATAATAAAGCTTTAGAAAAAATAGAAGAATTAAAACAATAATTATTTATTATCACTAATAAAAATGATTAATCAACTCTAACGCATGCAGAATAATTTTTATAATATATTGTTTACTAAAAAACGTAATTTAAATAAATATGATGCTATGATCACTGTGCGTTAATAATTATTCTTTTGCAACTATTTTTAAATAATTTAAAAATGCCTCATCTTCACATATAGTTTTACCTTTATCATCAGATAATTTAGCTACAGGCTTACCATTAACACTTTGAAGTTTCATCACTATATTTAAAGGTTTTGCTACAGGCTCAAAATCATTAGTAATATAAGTGCCTATACCAAATGCCACATTAGTTTCATCTTTAAATTCTTTATATATATTATATGCCTTATCAAAATTGAGACTATCACTAAAAAGCAATGTCTTAGTTTTAGGATTTACTCTAAGATTCTTATAATGATCTATAACTTTACGTCCCCAAACAAAAGGATCTCCTGAATCATGCCTTATTCCATCATAAAGTTTTGCAAAATATAAATCGAAATCTTTTAAAAATTTATCGGTTCCTAATGTATCGGATAAAGCTATTCCTAAATCACCTCTATATTCATTAACCCAAGACTGAAGCATAAACTTCTGACTCTCTGCAAGCCTTACTTTATCCAATGCCTGTCCTACTTGATAATATTCATGAGCATTGGTACCAACAGCAAGCAAATCATAAGTTTTAGCAAAATATACATTGCTCGTTCCTACTAAACATACAGGAGGAAGTTTTTCTTTTAATATAGAAACAACTTTCCTCTGCCAATCAAAAGAAAATCTCCTTCTAGTTCCAAACTCTGAAAATCTAAATCCATTATCCGAATTATGTATAGGAAGTAATTTTTCATCTATTTTTTTTATTAGATTAATTTCAGCCTGTTCATAGGCTTTTTTACCATTATCATCTCTACAAACAGTATAAGCATAATAAATCTCACTAATCATAGCAAGAATAGGTATTTCCCAAAGAATAGTTTGATACCAAGGTCCTTCTATTTCTACTGTTAATTTATTATCATCAAATAATGCCCTTATATGTTCTCCTAAAGGTCTATATAATTTAAGGAATTCTATATAATCTTTTTTTATGAATCTTAAAGAAGCTAAATATTCTAATTCATCTTTTCTAAAAGTTAAATCGCAAAAATATTTTATCTGTTTTAAAAGCTCCTTATGCATATCTTCAGTCCATTCTAAAATATTCCTGCTTCTAAAAACATAACGAACCCAAACATCAGAAAACTGTCTTAAAGCACATTGCTGCATAGTAAATTTATATAAATCAGTATCTAATAAACTATTTATAATAGGTTTCATTTTATATCCTTACTGTTTTTTATTTATTTTATCAAAAGTTTTAGATATTTTATAAAGCCTGTAAATTCCCGAGACAAAACCTACAAATATACCTATTATTGTAAATAAAGGCTTACTATTAAAATGTTTATCAGCATAATGTCCTACGAAAGTCAAACCTAATACCATACTTCCAAACTCAACACCAAGTGCTGCATATTTTATTCCATTTTGTAATTTTTTATTTTCAGTTATATTCATTCATATTCCACTGTTGTAAATATTAATGGATTAACATATTTAGTAGCTATTCTCAATTCATAGTCAAAAATACCAGTTTTAGCATTACCCAATATCTCGCCCTTCTTTACATCCATTTTTTCAGATACCAAAGAAGTAGCAAGTCCGCTGTATTTAGTAATAATACCAAATCTATGATAAATAGTAATAGTAAATCCTGTATCCTTATCATAAGATACATCATTAACAGTACCTGATGCTGTAGCTCTAATCAAAGTTCCTGCAATAGTTTCAAAACCTATTCCTTTTGATATAATAGAGCCTTCCTGATATGGTCTGGATATAACTGCATATCTTGAATCTATAGGAAGTATTGAAGGTATAGGTTCTAAAGCATTATTTTTTGAAGTTATATTAGCTTTCAATTCATCTAAATACATCTTCAATTTCTCTAATTCTTCTGCTCTTGAATTTACAAGTAAAATATTGTCTACATAATTTGTTGAAAGGTTTATACTATTGGTATCAACTTTCATAAGAGAAGCAATATTCGACATATCATTTCTGTAATAATCATTAGTAACCACAGAACTAAATATGTT
This sequence comes from Brachyspira intermedia PWS/A, assembly GCF_000223215.1. Lineage (NCBI taxonomy): Bacteria > Pseudomonadati > Spirochaetota > Spirochaetia > Brachyspirales > Brachyspiraceae > Brachyspira > Brachyspira intermedia. The sequence continues at coordinate 469,674 of NC_017243.1, read as the reverse complement.
TTCAAGAGAGTTTATCTCTGATAATTTATCCTTATAACTTCCGCTTAATACTTCAGTTTTACTTGCCAAAACAGTATTCTTTGTAAGGAAAGAAAAAGTTGTAAGAAGTGATAAAGAAATTATTAATACTATTATTATTATAGAATATACTGGAAGCGATAAGGTTTTAGTTTTCTTTTTAGAATGCGGTATAAACATAAAGTAAATTCTATGGGTAAGAAATTTACCTATTTTACCAAAAAATAAATGCAAAAAATTTTCTTTTTTATTTAAATATTTACTATTATTATTTTTCTTTTTTTTAGGTTTTATATACATAATTCTACTACTGCCTATTTTAGAGTCATTTTAACAAAATATTGATTTTTAATCAATAATAATAACAGTTAAATAGTTTATTTTGTAGTATATACATCAACTAAAGCCAAATACATTTGATTAGCCAATTCTTTTACAGCCCTATTACTTTCAAACTTCCATTCATGTATAAAACCAGATTCTATAAGTACAGAAGGAACATCTTTTTTTATTTCTTCTTTATTATAAGCATTTTCAAAAGCGTCGCCTATAACTATTAATCCTCTTAATGATATAGCATTATTGATAAGCTCTTCTTTATCATAGAATTTCCAAACATTATTAGGAAGAACTCTGTCATGTCCTATTATAGGAGAAATTTTATATTTTTCCTGCATTCTTTCTGATAATTTATAAGCAACCTGCATAGAAGCTGGAAATTCTTTATTGTATGGACTAACTATAACATGAAAACCTGAAGTTTTATTTCTTCTACTTATATAAGGCATATAATCAAAATGTATGCTTAAAAGTAAATCAAAATTATTATCTATAGCATAGTGCCTAATAGCATATAATTCTAAAGTCTGATATCTAGTTAAATTTCCAGTTCTCTCCTCGCCTTTTACTTTAGTATTATATATACCTAAAAGCTCCTCATAGTTATTAGTCATATATTCTTTTATAGGTCTGCTGTAATATGCACCTTCTCTGCTTAAAAAATACTCGAATCTATTATCCTCTGAAAGTATCTTTGCTAATTCTCTTGCCACTCTCAAATTCATATAATATTCATAGCCCAAATAACCTAAAGCACCTTTAGTAGCGGCATTATGTCCCGGGTCTATTAGTATTCTTACTTTTCTATTTTCTATTATATCATTAAATTTCTTACTAGGATTTTCAATATTATTAGATTCATTCTCTCTTACTATAGTTTCAGAAACTTTTGTATTTGCTGTAACTATAAGAGATGAAAAAGATACTATTATCAAAACAATAATAACTGTAGAAAATATAATAAAACGGTTTTTGTTATTCATAGTAGTATTATCGTAAATAATTTTATTAAATTAATGAGGGTATAAATAAAAATAGGGCTTTTATTAAGCCCTATTTTTGTATTTAAGTATTATTATTATTGACAAGAAGCCTTTCCAGTACGTACGTTAATTCCGCCTGCATCGGATATCATCTTGATAATATTTTGATTTCTTGATTCACATGCATAAGTATAAGCAGATTTGTTTAATTGTTTGCTTACTATATTTACATCAACTTTTTTATCTAATAAGAATTTTACAGCCTCTTCCCTTCCGTTTCCAGCAGCAACCATAAGCATAGTTTCTCCATCTCTTTTATCCTGCTCATTAAGATCTAATTTGCCATTGTATAAAGGATATAAATACTCTATAACATCTATATTGCCTCCAAGTATGGCAGACTTAAAAGCACTTGTAACGTCAGCGGTATCTCCTGCATAAAGATTAGCACCTTTAGATACTAAATACTGAACAACATCCAAATATCCTATAAAAGCAGCCCAGCCTAAAGCAGTTTGTTTTAAACTATATGTATCCTGAACTTCTATGTCTTGTCCTGCTTCTACCATTTTCTTTATTTCATCAAGATTTCCTTCTTTAACAGCATCAAACCATTTGGCATTTGGACCTTGAGAAGCTCTAGTATAGAATATTCTGTGAGAAAGTCTTCTAGGATTTGCAAGATTTGTTAATTGCTCTGGAGTGAGTCTTTTAAATCTTGAAGTTTGAGAATAAAGAGGAATAGATAAAATTAAAATAAATAAAATACTAATTAACTTTTTCATATAATTAATCTCTCCGATTTAATTTTTTGCTTTAAAAAACAAAAAATTACTATATTTAGTAAAATAATTTTTACCAATTTTTAATGAAAAGTAAATTAGTATTTATTATTAGTAAAAAATAATTGCATTATATAAATTATTATAGTATTATGATAACTAATAATATATTTAAGGAAAATGCTATGTTTAGAAAAATACTACTTATCTCAATAACGTTTATTATGATATTTGCAATATCATGCTCATCATCTAAAAACAGAAACCCTAAAGAATTATTCATTAATGCAGGAGAAGAACCAAAAACAATAGACCCTACTCTATCTGGAAATGACTTCGTATATCCAAGACATGTATTTGAAACTTTAATAACAAAAGATAAAGAAGGTAATTTACAGGCTGGGGCTTGTGAAAGCTGGAATATTTCTGATGATGGGCTTGTATATACTTTTAATTTAAGAACAAATGCAAAATGGTCAGATGGTAAAAATGTAGTTGCTAATGATTTTGTATATGCTTTACAAAGAGCAGCAAATCCTTTAAGCGGTGCTGAATATACTTCTTTTGTAGAATATATTAAAAATGCAGTTAAAATACTATCAAGCGAACTTCCAGTGGAACAGCTCGGAGTAAAAGCTATAGATGATTATACTTTAGAAATAACTTTAGAAGCTCCTACAGGTTATTTTTTGGATATATTAACTTATCCTATATTTGCCCCTGTGAGAAAAGATATAATAGAACAGTACGGCGATCAATGGTCATTAAGTCCTGAAAGCTATATAGGTAATGGGGCATTTGTTATGACTGAAAGAAACCCTGATGAAAAAATAGTTGTTGTAAAAAATACTAACTATTGGAATAAAGATAATATAGTACCTGAAAAAATCACTTTCGTTATGATGAAAGATGCTACTTTAGCATTGGCAGGAATCAAAGACGGTTCATTAGACTTTTCTGTTTATATTATAGAACAGGATTTAGAAAAATTAAAATCTGAAGGCATAGTTAATATTGCTCCGTATTTTTCTACTGTAGCATTTGGTATTAATGCCACTAATGAAGTATTAAAAGATACAAGAATAAGAAAGGCTTTATCTTTAGCTATAGACAGAAATTATATAGTAGAAAATGTTGTTCCTACATCTAAATCTCCTACAAGTGCTTGGGTGCCTGTAGGTGCTTATGATGTAAAAGGAGATTTCAGAGAAAATGGCGGAGAATATATAGACTTATCAAAAGAGGCTTATTCTAATAATGTTGAAATGGCTAAACAATTAATGGCTGAAGCTGGATATACTAATGGCGATGGCTTCCCTGTACTTGAGTATAAAACTACTGCAGATTTAGTATATATACAAGTAGCAGAGGCAATTCAGCAGATGTGGAAAGAAAACTTAGGAGTTGATTTACAGATATCTTCTATGGAATGGGCAGCTTATCAGCAAATGAGAAGCGAAAAAAATTATCAGCTTATAAGAACCTTATGGATTGGTGATTACAGTGATCCTATGACTTTCTTAGAAAATTATTTAAGCTACAGAAGTCAAAATACTGCAGGATATAGCAATAAACAATTTGATAATTATATAGAAGCTGCAAGAAATACTGCTAATCAAGAAATAAGAATGAAAGCTATGCATGAAGCTGAAAAAATATTGATAGCAGAAGATAATTTGTTAATACCTATATACAACCCTTCAAATCCTACTTTAGTAAGTAAAAGATTAAAAGATTATGTATTAACACCATTGCAAGAATATCAGTTCCATTATGCTTATTTAGAATAATAAATATAAAAATTATGAGTACCTGTCATTTATGATAATGGCAGGTATTTTTTATACACAATTTTTATTAGCAATAATAAAAATCAGTTCAATTATGCTCATTTAGAATAATAAATAAAAGTGAGTATAAAACTTTTATAGCATAATAAAAAGGCCATCCACTTAAAAGCAGACAGCCTTATTTATTATTAATGATTAAAATTAGTCAAGCCAAGTTTGATTTGGAGTATATAATTCTATATTTATACCTTCTGAAGGATTGAATCCGCTTAAACTATCTTGATCAAATATATAACCATCTATATTTGACACTCTAATATTAGCAGCTGCTGTTTTACCATCACCTTTTTTCTTAGCAAAACCTAATGAAGCAGAATTAAAACTAAGACCTACTTTTCTAAGTTCATCTCCCATAGTAACAGCATTTATGTTCTGATTAATATAAGATATGCTTCCAGCTCCTGTTGCATCTTCAAAGACCTTAAAGCTATTAGGAAGCTCAAAAGTTCCGCCGGCTATATTTAAAACTGCATCGCTATTTATATTAATATCTACTGGAGTAGTTGAACTCACGAATGTTTTACCGCCAGATAATCCTTGTACCAATACTTTTATAATAGCATCTTTAGTTACAAGCATATATCCTTTCTGTAATCTAATATATAAGTCTATACTCTCTGAAATAACTGTACCATTATTATTATATTCTACAGATAAAATAACCTTATAAACTTGAGATGTATCTTTTGGTATATCAATATCTTGTAATATATATGCTATCTCAGAATCAATCAATTTAAGAGAAGGAGAAGTAAGATTGTCTTCAAAAATCTTTAAATTCTTGTTAAGTATATTCCAATTATCTGTTATATCATCAGCTTTATTTAATTTTGATATAGTTATAGAACTGATAGATGCTCCATTTGGAAGTTTTATTTTATATTGAATTTCATTAGGAGTTGTTTTTCCATCTCCAAAATCAACATTTAAAGGAGAAATTGAATCAGCACCTTCACCATCTATAGATATATTTGCAAGCCATTTAGATTTTGGTTTTACTGTTATTTTAAATTTATAAGAAGTATCCTGAGATAAATATCCTTTTAATTCATCTGATACTGGATATCCTTGAGCAAAATTAACATAAACCATTATAACTCCGCTTTTATCTGATGTAGGATATTCAGTCCATTTTAAATAATCTATACTGCTTGCTGTTATATTTCCTTTAGGAAGTGCATTTAATGCTTCTTTAATACTATTTAACGCTGTATCTGCTTTTACATCCGCTGATGCGGTAAGAGTTAAAGAAGCTAAAGCTACAGATTTATCAAATCCGTTTACATTGATATTATTAAGCCAATTATTAAAATCTTCTAATGTTATATAACTATTACCTTTTTGTATATTAAGAATTAATTTTAAATTTGCTTTATCTTTATAACCGGCTGATTTGGCAGTTAAAGTTATTTCAAATGATGCACTAGATTGTAAAGCATTATGTATCTCTGAAACCTTTTTACCGGCTAAAACTATAAGCCCCAATTTATTTTCTTCTCTATAAGATACTGTAATATCAGTTTTGTTAATTTGTATTGAACTATCTTTAGGAGTTATTGAAGTAATTTCAAAAGAAAGATTGTCTGCATCTGTTGTTAGTGTAAAATTAGCACTTTTATCATTACCTGTATTGTCAGATGTTATATTAGCTTCGCTTGTAATATTTACATTTAATTCTCTTTCAGTAAAGCCTGCATTTCCTGTGAATTTTACTGTCAATTTTAAATTTCCAACTAATATTTTATTAGCTGAAACTTCTTCTAAATGAAATATAAAACTATTTTCTGCACTTTCATCAATAGATATTGAAGTTATTTTCAAAACACCAGTTACCGATTTTGATATTTCTTTTTCTATAATTTCTTTAAAATTAATTAAATCAATAGTATCTGTTTTATTATCAATACTTAATTGTGAAACATATTGAGATTGATTTTCAGAAACTGTTAAACCTCCAAAATCAGCAGTTAATATATTTCCGCTATTGGCTGTTATATTTATAGTACCTAATTTATTTAATACTTCTTTTACTTCATCTGCAGTTATTTTTGGAGTTGCTTCCCATTTTGAATTAGCTGCAATTTTTAATATAAATCCTTCTCTAAAATCTGCATCAGTTACAGGATTACCTGTATTTTTATCGTTAAAAGTTATTGTCAATTCTAAAGACTCGCTATTAGCTTTACTAATATCTCCGTTTCCGTCTGAAGCTTTAGAGTTTTTGGAATCAATATTAACATCGTATTTAAAATCAGAAAAAACTTCTTTTATTTTTATATCTAAATATTTTTTCAAACCTTCTAAAGTACCAGCTTTACTATTAAATGTAGGCTGTAGAGTTAATTTATTTTGTGATTGACTAATAGAAGCAAAATTCCATTCCTGACTGCCTGCCTTTACTATGCCTATGGTTTTTAATTTTTCTACAAATTCATTTGGTGTTGGTTCAGGTGTTATTGAGCCGCCTCCTGATGGATTAGTAGGACTTTTACTGCAGCTTATAACAAATAATATTGATAACACTGCAATAATGATAGCATAAAGAAATTTTTTCATTATATACTCCAGAGTTTTTATTTTTTATCATATTAAGCTTTATTCCTTAATAAATAAGGACTTATATTAATTATAATAATTTTATGAATAATTACATACAATAATTTTTAAATAAAATTATTTTTTAAACAAAAAGTATAAAACCAAGTAAACAATATTCTATGTAGTAATATTAAAAATATAAAAACGGCTGCCCGCCAATAAGCAGACAGCCTCATTATGAAAAATATGATTGAGATTAATCAAGCCAAGTTTGCGAAGTAGTTAATTCTATAGTAATATTAGCTGAAGGATCAAACTGTCCATATGTTGTATCAGTAAATTCATATCCTTGTTCTCCTGATAATCCGTTAATAACTGCAGTAGCGGTAGTGTCATATCCTGATTTTTTTAGCAAAAGTTAATGATGCCATTGAACAGTTAATACCTATTTTTTGAAGCTCTGCTTTAATTCTATCTATATTTACATTATTGTTTAAATAATTGACACTTCCTTGTCCTGTTGTATTAATATCAGTTAGAACGACACTATTATTATTATTATCATAGGCATAATCTGGATTCATATTCATAGTTACATTATCATTAATATTCATACTGACAGATGATAGTCCATCATATTGTTTTCCTGATAATCCCTGTACTAATGCTTTTGATATAGCGTAATAGGTTAAACTGAATGATTTTTTACTAATTCAACATACAAATATATTTTTTCAGTTCTTTCCATATAATGCTCGCCATAAGATATAGTAATTTCAACTTTATATTTTTGAGTATCATTTAGCTGTATATCTGAATTATCTACTATAGGCTGTTTTACATTTTGAGGTATTATATTTAGTTCAGGATTAATTTTTGTATCAATGGATGATTGATTGTCAAATATAAGATGCTGAGCTGTACCAGTATATCCTAATTTCCAATCATCATTTATTCCTTCAATAGCCTCTAAATAAGAATACAATATATTGTCTATTTTCATGTTTTCAGGAAGTTTTATTGTATATGCAATAGGATCTGTGGCAGTAACGCCGTCTCCTACATTTACTCTAATAGGATTTGAAGCACTTGAACCTGCTCCTGTTATAGATATATCAGGTATCCAGCTTGATTGAGGCTTAACTGTTATTGCAAATTCAGTAGAACCGTACTGATCTGTAATAAGTTGTTTTAATTCATCACCGAATACATAATTATCTGACTGTGAAACTCTTACCTTTATAATACCGTCTTTATTTTCTGTAGGATAAGATTGAGTTCTATCCCATTCTAAAGAATTTATACTATAATCATCAATTACAATTTTATCTTTAGAAAGTTTTTTCAAAGCCTCTCTGATACTATTTAAAGCTGTATCGGGAGTAGTACCTGACGATGCTGTTAGAGTAATAGCTGCAGAACCTACTTGTTTAGTAAATCCGCTTACTTCAATAGTATTAAGCCAAGCATTAAAATCTTCTACTGTTACAGAAGGCAAATCATCTCCTTTTTTAATTTTAAGAGTCATTTTTACATCTGTTTTATCATTGTATCCTGTAGCACTAGCTGTGAAAGTTATTTCAAATTCAGCAGTTTCTCCAGATTTTAGAGTTTTATGGGCATTTAATATATCATTACCTTGTAAAGTTATAGATGCTACTCCATCTTCTTTTCTATAAGAAGCATAAAGATTATTAATTGTTATTCCTGTTGAAGTTTTTTCAACTATTGATGTAGATTGAAAAGATATATTTTCAGCATCTGTAGATACATTAAACTCAGACTCTTTATATTGTCCGCTGTTGTCTGTAACTATTTCTGGAGTGCTTGTAATAGTTACATTCAAATCTCTTTTAGCAAAACTTAAATTTCCATTAAATTTTACTTTAAGAACAACATTTCCATTTATTACTTTATTAGCAGATACTTCATTAAAACTAATATAGAAACTATTTTCACTGCTAATAGATACATAAGATATTTCTAAATACTCTGTTTTTGATTTTGATATTTGTCCATTTATAACATCTATAAAGTTAAGCAAATCAATAGTATCAGTTTTTCCATTAGCATCTATAGTTAAATCAGCAGTATAGCTATTATATTGATCTTTAGTTACATTTAAACCTGCAAAATCCATAGCAAAAGTATTTCCGCCTTTACCATTTACATTTATAGTGCCTAATTGATTGATAGATTTTTTATAATCTTCTGCTGTTACCTCAGGTGTAATAGCCCAATTTGCATTAGCTTCTATTTTTAATATAAATCCGTCTTTGAAATCTGCATCTGTTATAGGGTTGTCAGTTTTTTTATCGTAAAAAGTTATTTTTGCTTCTAAAGGATTACTATTTGCTTTAGAATTAGGTTGAGATCCGTCTGAAGCAGTACTGTCAGAAGTGTTAAACTCTATTCTATATTTAAAAGTCTCTTCAATTTCATCCATTTTTCTGCTTAGATATCTATCAAGTCCTTTTAAATATCCAGATTTAGCATTATTCATAGGTTTTATAGTTAAAACATTTCCTGATTGACTAATAGTTCTAAAGTCCCATTCCTGCTCACCTGCTTTTACCATACCTATAGATTTTAATTTATCTACAAATTCATTTGGTGTAGGATTTGCTCCTCCACCTCCGCCATTTGATGGATTTGTAGGGCTGTTTCCGCAGCTTACAGCAAATAAAGTTATTAATGTTGCTATAAAAATTTTGTTAATAAACTTTTTCATAGTTTTACTCCTAAATATATTTTTATAAAAGTCAAAAGGTATGACTTTGTTATCATAACTATTTTTTTGAATAAAAGATAATTTAATAGAAATAAAGAAGAAAATGATGATATTATATTATTCTTGATTCTTGATTCTTGATTCTTGATTCTTGATTCTTGATTCTTGATTCTTGATTCTTGATTCTTGATTCTTGATTCTTGATTCTTGATTCTTGATTCTTGATTCATATATTTTCCATTAAAACAATTTATTAATGATTATACATATTTATTTATATATGTCAATATTTATCAATATGAAATATTTGATATAATATGATTTTATTAATCAAATTCTATATTTATAATGAAAATTAATCTTTTTTATTTTCTGTGTCTTCTTTTTTAGTTTTTCTATTCTTATTTTAGTAACAATATTTCCGCTTTTACCAACAACAGTAAATGAATAACCATTATATTCTATATCCTCATTTCTTTTAGGAAGTCTTCCCAAATATGAAAATAAAAATCCTCCAACAGTATCTGCTTCATCATCTGGTATAGGAGGAAGTATATCGTATTTATTAAAATCATCTATTCTAGTTCTTGCATCAACCAAATATGTTCCGTCATCATTGCTCTTTACTTCTTCATCTTCTTCATCGTATTCATCTCTTATGTCGCCTATAATCTGTTCAAGTACATCTTCCATAGAAACAATACCAGAAAATCCGCCGTACTCATCAACAACCATAGCTATATGAATTTGCTTCTCTCTGAAATTTTTTAATAATTCCATTAATGAAATTGATATTGGAACAAATAAAGGTTTATGAAGAATCTTTTTAAGAGAGAAATTCTTTTCTTCAGCATCAATCAAATCTTTAACATACAAAACACCCACTATATCATCTATACCATCTTTATATACTGGAATTCTAGAATTTCTATCTCTATTAAAAGCTTTTATAACTTTATCATAAGAAGATTCTATAGGTATCATCACAACATCAACCCTAGGAACCATTATTTCTCTTACACTTTTTGATTTTAATTCTATAGTATTTATTATAATTTCTCTTTCAGCTTCTGTTAATGTAGATAAATTTACATAATTATTTTTTTCCGTATCACTATCTTTTTTTCACTATTTTAGCTATTAATTTTTTTAATGGCATTTTTATATATATCCTTAAATTATGATTTATTTTCTTTTATAGTTTTTATTACTTTTTTATATAATTCTCTCATTTTATTATGATTTTCCATTAATGACTTTCTAGTATAATTATGATGTATTCCTTTTAAATGAAGTATTGAATGAATAATCAATTTTAATATAGTCTTTCTTATCTTTTCTTCACTATATCTAGTTACTACCCATTCATAAGAAATAACTATATCCCCGCCTTCATTAATATCGCCCATAGGAAATGTAAGCACATCGGTGGCTTTATCTTTGTTTCTAAACTCTTTATTAAGATTTTTTATATATTCATCATCACAAAAAAGTAAATTAACCTCTCCGTCAATATCAGCAGTTTTTGCAGAGTAATATAAAAAATATTTATAATACTTTATATTTATATCATAATTAGTTTCATTAAAAACATTTACTTTCATAATTATTATTTTTTTATAGATTCTTTACTCTCTTTTTTTCTTTTACTTCTTTATTTTCTTTAGTATCTTTGCTGTATTTTAATTCTTTTGCATCCTTTTCACCCTTATGCTTCAAAGGTATTTTCTTAGCTATTTTTTCTTTTATATTTTCTTTAATCTTTTCTACTTTTTTAGATTTTTTCTCTTCTTTAATATCTTTTACATCTTTAGCTATTTGTTTTTTAGAATCTTTTTCTTCTTTCTTATCTTTTGAGTCTTCTTTCTTTTCCTCTTTTTTATTTGTTTCCTCTTCATTATTATTATCATTATTCAATTCAGGATATTTAATTCTTTCATGCAATGATGCTATTATTTGCTGGAATGACAGTTTTTTAATTATCTCTATATCTTTCAAAGTAAGTCCGCTGTCATTTAACTCACCATTAGACATTTTATCATCTACAATATGTTCTATAAGCATTTCCAAATCTTCTCTTCTAGGAGAATCTAAAGATCTGCTTGCTGCCTCTATAGAATCTAATATCATTAATATAGCAGTAATTTTTGACTGAGGTCTAGGACCTGGATATGTAAATAAATTAATATCAACATCCGGATTCTCTTTTAAAGCTTCAACATAAAAATACTTTATTAAGCTAGTTCCATGATGTTCTTTAATTGCTGCAATAACCTCTTTAGGAAGTCTGTATTTTTTAGCTATTTCAACCCCCAAACGAACATGTGCTTTTACTATCGAAGCGGAAAGAGTAGGCTTTAATTTATTATGTCTGTTTTCTGTTTTATTGGTATTTTCTATGTAATAGAGAGGATTCTCCATTTTACCTATATCATGATAATATGCTGATACGCAGGCAAGCCTTGCATCTTCACCTATCTCTTCAGCTATAGTTTCCACTAAATTAGCCATACTTATAGAATGGTGATAAGTACCTGGAGCATTCATCTGAAGCTTTCTAAGAAGAGGATTATTCAAATCTGATAATTCCTGAAGTCTGAATATAGTTGCTGTTTCAAGTACATATTCAATAACAGGCAAAAAGATCATAACAAGTATGGACTGAGTAAATCCACTTACAAATGCAAATATAAAAGTTAAATAATTTATTTTTATGTTATCGTTTAATAATATGCTTACTAAACACATCAAACTTAAATATGCTCCTATAAATAAACCAATAAAAATAATAGAATATCTATTATGTATTCTCTTTGATAATATAGATGCAAGTACAGATATAACAAACAATGCAGATATTTCAAATATTCCAGCCTGTGCCACATTTGCAGCAAGTAAAGTTATACATAATGTTATCATAGAAGATATTCCTCTTTTAGCTCCAAGCAAAGAGTTTATTATACTAAACATAGGAATGAATGTATATACATAAAAAGGAATATTAATATCTAATAAACTATAAGAAATATGATTATAAAAAATATAAGTGATTCCAATTATTACAGCATACTCTATAGCAAACAATAAGAAATTTTTGAAAGTTATATAAAAAGGTATCTTATATCTTAATATAATAAATCCAATAAATGAAAAAAGAAGCAGAATAAATAAAGCCTGACCTATGAATATAGATACATTATATCCTCCAAAATTATTTCCGAATAAATTTCTAATTAATTCAGCTTTTTCCTCAGTTACTCTTTCACCTACACTTAAAATAGGAAAGCCTTTTTTTATTACATTATAAACAGGATCTACATTATGTCTTAGAGCATTTATTTTATCTTTAGTTCTTGAAGAATTATATATTAAATTATCCCTTAAAAATGCATTGGCAATGGATGATATTGAATTTATATGATTGATATTGAGATTTCTATATTTAGTACCTATCATTGAAGGAAGTTCCGCTCTTAAATCTTCCAAAAAGAAAACTCTGTTTTTAGGAAGTAATTTTTCTTCAACTATATAATTATCATAGCTATATACGAATATACCATTATCCAATATTAAACTTAATGTATCAGAACTTAAATTTCCTCTTGATATGATGCCTACACCTAATAATTCTTTAACTGTTTCTATTACTTTAGCTTCATAACCTATATTAAGATCATTAACTACAGCATTTGAAAATACAGATTTATTTATAGGCTCATCATAGGTAAGTAAAAATTGATTATACATATCATCAATAGAAATATTATTATCATGAGATATTCTCATAAAAGAAAACATATTGCTTATTTTCGATAAAGCTTCATACTCTATATTTTTGGGCATATCAAATACAGGAGATGTAGCTGCTTCTGTATAATATATAACTTTTTCAGTTTCTTCTTTATTTTCATATTTTACATTCTGCTTTACTATGAAAGGCTCTGTAACTATATCACCTATATTAGGGATATTAACTTTTTGCATATAAGTTGGAAAAACCAAAAATAGAGTAAAAAAGTATAATAATATAGCTATACTTAATTGGAAAAATCTTTCTATATTTGGAGTTTTATTCAAAACAGATTTTACTATTTTTTTATTTGTATTCATAAATTAGTACCTTTTAATTATTTATATTAATAATCAGCATTATCATAAGCCTCTAATATTTTAGAAACTAAATGATGCCTTATAACATCTTTCTTTTCAAAATGATGAAAACTAATACCATTTATATTGCTTAATATTCTCAAAGCATGTTCTAGTCCTGACTGAGCATTTTTAGGTAAATCGCTTTGAGAAATATCTCCTGTAACAACTACTTTAGATTTCTCTCCTATTCTGCTTAAAAACATTTTCATCTGAGATATTGTTGTATTCTGTGCCTCATCAAGTATTATAAAAGACCTGCTTAAAGTTCTTCCGCGCATATAGGCAAGAGGAGCTACTTCTATTTTACCTTCTTCTGTGAATCTTGATATCATATCAGCAGATATAATGCTGTATAAAGCATCATAAACAGGACGCATATAAGGAGATATTTTTTCTTTAAAATCCCCAGGCAAATAACCTAAACTCTCACCAGCCTCTACAACTGGTCTTGTTATAATTATACGCTCTATTTTTCCTTCAGAAAGCAAATTGATGGCATAAGCTACAGAAAGAAAAGTCTTACCTGTACCGGCAGCACCTGTAGAAAATATTATATCGCTTTTTTGCATCTTATATAAATATTCTCCCTGAGATACAGTTTTCATTTCTATATTTCTGCCCAAATAAGGCAATTTTATTTTCATAGATATGAATTTATTTTCTTTATCATTATAGATGTTGTCAGCTATATTAATTACTTTTTGTTCGGTTATTTCCGCAGATGAATTGTATAAATCTTTTAAAGTATATAGAACTTTTATGGTGTCTTCTATTCTTACTAAATCACCTTTTATAGTTAATTCATTTCCTTTCGGATATATGGAAACATTAAATTTATTTTCTAATATTTCAAGATGTTTATCTTCTACTCCGCATACAGACATAAAAGAAGCATTATCTTTGAATTTTACTTTATTATCTAAAAGCTTGTTATTAATTATAATAAGTCCTTTTGAAAAAATTTAAAATCTTTTACTTTAATAATATACTAAAATCATATCTATTGTCAATATCAACTATAAAAAATATGATATTTTTTATAATATTTAATTACAGTATACAAATATATCGAAACGCATTAATTAAAATAATTAATAATAATCATAGTATTCTTTAATTATTATTTCACATATATAAATTAAACACATCATATTATATACATAAAAATATTATTTTATTCATATTATTTTATTTATATAATCACTAAAAAATAAAATAATTCTAAATATGAAGTATATTATTCTTGTAAAGAAAAATAAAAAAATTATAAAAATATATAGACTATTTTTTTATTTATAGTAGTATATAATAGTTTAAGAGTATAGTTTAATAAAGGGTATGAAGTTATATTTTGAATTATGAGAATTTTACTTGCAATAACAAGCTCAATATCTGCATACAAAACACCATTCCTTGTTAGCCATTTAAAAAAACAAGGACATAATGTTATTTGTGCAGTTACAAAAAATGCACAAAACATGGTGGGTGTTAAAGCATTAGAAACTATGAGCGGAAATAAAGTGATAACAGATTTATGGCAGGAAGATGATATCCTTAGACATATTCATATTAATGAAGAAACAGATATACTACTAATCGCACCTGCTGATGTTAATATTATAGGAAAAATAGCAAATGGTATATGTGATGATGCTATAAGTACAATAGCATGTGCATATACAAAAAAGAAATATTTTGCCCCTGCTATGAATCCTCATATGTGGGCTAATAAAGCAAATCAAAAAAATGTTAAATATTTAATAGAAGAATTAAATTATGAACTAATACCGCCTGAAAGTGGAAACATGGCATGCAATGATGAAGGTGTTGGAAGGCTTGCTGATCTTGATACTATAATAAAAATAGTAACTTCAAATAATGAATCATTGAAATATAATAACATCAGATTCACTATTACATCAGGAGCTACAATAGAATGGATAGACCCTATAAGATATATCACTAATAATTCAAGTGGAAAGATGGGAGCTTCTATATATGAAGAAATATCTTCAAATGGCGGAATATCTACATATATAGAGGGTAAAGTTAATGATTCTTTATCTGTAAAAAATAATGATAAAAAAATAAAAATAAATACCACTAAAGAATTGCAGGATAATGTATTAAATGAACTTGATAATACAGATATACTTCTTATGGCGGCTGCCCCTTTAGATTTCAGACCTGCACAAGTTTTTGATAAAAAGGTAAAAAAACATAATATAAATACTATAGAATTAATTGAAAATGATGATATACTTGCATCTTCAAAAAATAAAAAGAAAAATGGAACATTAATAGTATCTTTTGCTGCGGAAACTGCTGAAAATGATGAGGAACTAAAAAATTATGCTGTAGATAAGATGAAAAGAAAAGACGCTGATATGATAGTTGCAAACAAAATACAAGATGCTATAGGAAAAGATACTAATAAAATTACAATATTTTTTAAAGACGGAAGATTTAAAACTTTTCCTCTTTTAAGTAAAAAAGAATGTGCTAAAGAAATAGTTTCTGAAGCTGTTTCAGAATGGAAGAAAAAAAATAATATTACGGGATTTTAAATAATGAGCTACCTTTATGAAATAAAAGAAATTAGTAAGATATATGGTCATGGCGGAGGTGCTACACAGGCATTAAAATCGGTTAACCTTACAATAGAAGAAGGAAAACTTACTGCCATATTAGGACCTAGTGGTTCAGGAAAAAGTACTTTACTTAATATATTAGGTGCTTTGGATAAACCTACAAGCGGACAGGTATTATTTTTGGGTGAGGATATTTCTCATTATAGTAATAAAAGATTAGCTAAATTTAGAAGAGAAAATATAGGATTCGTGTTTCAAAGCTATAACTTACTACCTAACCTAACAGCTATAGAAAATGTTGAATTTTCTACTGAAATAACAGGACTTTCAAGAAGTAATGCAGAAGAAGCTTTAAAATTATTAGGTCTTGAAAACAGAGTGAAACATTATCCTACAGAATTATCCGGAGGAGAACAGCAAAGAGTAAGTATAGCACGTGCTATAGCTAAAAAGCCTAAAGTGGTATTATGCGATGAACCTACTGGAGCATTAGATAATAAAACAGGTGTTATGGCTCTAAAAATACTTAGAGATCTAAACAGAAATTTAGGAACAAGCATCATACTTATTACTCATAGTAAAGAAATAGCTAAAATGGCTGATACTGTTGTAAAAATTTTAAGCGGTGAAGTATTAGATAAATATGATGTGGCAAATCCTTTAAATCCTGAAGATATAGAGTGGTAAAATAATAATGATAAATATAAAAACTAAACTATTATTTAGAAAAATAAATAAGCAGCTTGCTATATTTATGTCTGCTGTATTCATAGTAACATTGGCTGTACTTTTCTTTGTTGCTGTAAAAACAGTATATAGAGATTTTAAACTATCTGCAGAAAATTATTTTGAAGAAAATACATTAGATGATTTAGTATTATTCGGTATGTTTGATACTAATGATATAGAAACTCTTGAAGAAATGAAAGGCATTGATAAAGTTGTTGCCAAGCATAGATTTCAAGGAAAAATAGACAATATTGATGCTATAATTTACGGTACTGATAATTCTGAAGATAGAATAAATAAGCCTTATGTATATGAAGGAAAATCTGAATTAAAAACTAATGAAATAGCAATCAATAAAAATTTTGCAGAGGCTAACTCTTTAAAATTAGGAGATACTGTAGAATTAGTATTTAATGAAAAAACTAATTCATTTGTTATAGCTGCTTTAGTATCTTATCCTAATTATGTATTTTTATTTAAAGATGGGGCAAGTACTGCCTCAGAAGCTAAAGATTTTGCGGTTATAGAAGTTCATGAGGATCATTTTAATTATATACCTTATAATTCAATATATATAAAATATACTGAAGATGCTAATAAACAAAATGTTGAAAATCTAATAAGAATAAAATTAAAACAAAAAATATTCTTATTCACAGACAGAGAACAATCTGTTAATTATGTTAACTATGAGCAAACATTACTTCAAATAGACTCTTTTTCATATATATGTCCTTCTATACTTCTTCTTATGGCAATACTTTTACTCTATATTATACAAAGAAGAAATGTTGCTGTAGAAAGAAAACAAATAGGTATAATGAAAGCTATTGGACTTACAGATTTTTCTATAATGTTTATGTATATAAAATATTCGTTCTTAGTATCATTTTTCGGTATACTTTTAGCTTTTATTGCAAGCAATTTCCTTTTGCCTCCTATATTCAATGCATTAGGAAATATATTTGATATGCCTAATTTTAATCATAATACTTATATAGATTTATGGATAATATCAGCAGTAATTATATTATTCGTATGTATATTCTCTAATCTTTTGGCCGCTATATCAATATTGAAATTAAATCCTGCTCAGTCTATGAGAGGAGAGCCTCCTAAAGGATCAGGTAAAAGTCTTGTAGAGAAATTACCGATTTGGAATAAATTTTCTTTCAATACAAGATATGCTATAAAAAATGCCTCAAGAAGCAAAACAAGATATTTAGCTTCTCTTTGGGGAATGTTCGCTGCTATAAGTATGACTATATTTGCTCAAGGGTTTAATAATTCTTTTGATTATTTCTTATACAACTTATATGAAAAATTTGCTTTATACGATGTTGTGGCAAATATAAATCCTACAAAATGGGAGGATAATTCTGATATATTAACTAATGACGGAATTAAATATTATGATAAAGCAGCTATTTATCAAGCAAGATTATATCCTGCATTTGATGATAATGCCGAAAGTTTATATATACCTGCTTTGATATATAAAGACAGTTTTTCTTCTATGGATATACCTAATAATAATGATAAAGAAGATTCTGTTATGATTCCTAAATATTTAGCTGAAAAATTAAATATTAAAGAAAATGATTATATAGGAATAGAGTTATATACTTTAGGAAACAGTATTTCAAGAAGAGTTAAAGTAAGTACATTTGTTGATCAGCAAGGTATGTTCTATGTTTATATAGATAAAAAATTTGCTGAAGAAACATTTGAGATAAAAGATCTTTATAACAGCATATTTATAACAACTAAAGATGATTTCACTAAAGAGAATATGAAAGATATATTAGATAAAACCAAAGAGGTTTCATATTACAGCTTTAGAAATGATGAGTATGAGGCTTATAAAAATCAGATAGCTACTATATATCTTTTGGTGCAAATACTTATATTCATAGCATTCTTACTAGGAGCTACTTCTCTTTATGGTGTAGGAGTTATAACGCTTGCAACTAGAAGATATGAATTCACGCTTCTAAAAGTTATGGGATATACTACAAAAGAAATTATGATAGCATCATTAAAAGAAACTATTACACAAATAATAGTTGCCATACCATTAGGAATAGCAGCAGGATACGGAATATTATATTTGGTAAAAAAACCTTTCTCAAGCAAATTATTTTCATTTGTTCCGCATGTATATCAGTCAAGCTATATACTTGCTATAGCATTGCTTATAACTGTAATATTACTTGTATCTATAATGAGTGCTTATTATATAAATAGATTGGATATGGTAGAAGGATTAAAAGACAGAGAAGAATAATTAAGTTAATAATAAAAAAATATACAATTTTTTTATTCAAACGCTTGACTTTTTTTTCAGTTATTGTATAATGATAATCACTTCGCTGGTGTAGCTCAATTGGTAGAGCAGCTGATTTGTAATCAGCCGGTTGCGGGTTCGAGTCCCATCACCAGCTCATTTTTTTTTTAACGCATTTATTTTTCAATATTTCCAAATACCAAAAAGTTTTAATAATTAAACAATTCTATTTCGATAATATATTGCAAACTAATAGTTAGGATATGATTGTATGTTAAAATTAAAAGATCTTATAAATAAAAAAGGATATTTCATAATAGCTGAAGCCGGATGTAATCATGAAGGCGATTTAAGTACTGCAATAAAACTTATTCAAGAGGCTGCTAAATCCGGTGCTGATGCTGTAAAATTTCAAAGCTTCACACAAAAAACTTTATTCGCTGCCAAAGAATATACTAAAATTCTGAAATTAAAAGATGATGCTTTAGATGGTGTTGATAATATCATATTAAAAAAAGAATGGTATGAACCTCTAATAAAAGAAGCTAAAAAAAATAAAATCATATTTATAACAACTCCTTTTTCTGTAGATTCTGTAAATGATATTGTAAGTTATGATATACCTATAATAAAAATAGCTTCATGCGATATAGATAATATACCTTTACTTGAAGCTGTTGCTAAAACTCAAAAACCAGTAATACTTTCAACAGGATTAGCTTTAAATAAAGATATTAAAGAAGCCTTAAAAATATTAAAGAAAAATGAAGTAGCATTATTACATTGCTCTGTAGAATACCCTACTCCTTTGCAAAATGCCAGACTAAATAGAATATCTGTAATGAAAAATCTATTTAAAAATAATATAATAGGATATTCAGATCATACCATAGGTATTGAAGCTCCGATTATTGCTGTTTCTTTGGGTGCTAAAATAATAGAAAAACACTTTACTGTTACACCTGAAAAAGAAACTGGAGATCATATCATTAGCTTAGAGACAAATGCTATGTCTGAAATGATAAAATCTATAGATAAAACATTAACTATGCTTGGAGGAGATGCTGCAAGCAAAAAAGAGCATGTATTAAGTAAGCAGGAAAAAAAGGAACTTGTATATGCCAAAAGAGGTATTTATTTAAGTCATGCTATGCTTAGAGGAGAAGTTATTACAGAAAAAGATTTAATAGCTTTAAGACCTTGCGTTGGAATACCTGCTAAATATTACAATAAAGTTTTAGGTATGAAATTAAAGGTTGATAAAAAATCAAATACTGCTTTGAGTTTTAAAGATTTAAAAAAATAACTTGAAATAAAAAATATTTTATGATAAAGTATAGAGCAAATAAGGAATGAGGTCTCCTTAAATTATTTAATTTATTAAATAATTAAACCGCTTTATTTATTTTTTATATATAAAAGCTGATGACTTCTGCAAATTTCTATGATTTTTTATGATTATTAAAGAACAAATAAAATCTTTAATAATTTATATATGAATTTGCAGATTCAGTTTTTATATTTTTTTTCAACTAATATCTAACAATTCATATACTCATAAAAAATCAAATACTAATAAAAAAGGATTATATATTTATGCTTCTCAGTTTAGCTTTGATATTTTTATGCGGAATGATACTTGGAAAAATATTCTCACTTTTAAAACTTCCTTCTCTTTTGGGTCTTATAATCACAGGTATAATATTAGGTCCATACTGCTTTAATTTGCTAGATGATTCAATACTTTCAATATCAGCAGATTTAAGAGAATTAGCATTAATAATAATATTAACAAGAGCAGGACTTAATCTTGATATAGAAGATTTAAAAAAGGTAGGACGTCCTGCAATACTTATGTGCTTTGTGCCTGCAACATTTGAAATAATAGGAATGATTTTAATAGCTCCTAAACTTTTTGATATTAGCCTATTAGACGCTGCTTTAATGGGTTCGGTTGTTGCTGCTGTATCTCCGGCTGTACTTGTTCCTAAAATGCTTAAACTTATAGATGAAAAATATGGTACTAATAAAAGCATACCTCAATTATTAATGGCTGGTGCTTCCGTTGATGATATATTTGTAATAGTATTATTTACATCTTTTACTTCTCTTGTAAAAGGAGGAAATATATCTTATCTTGATTTTGTAAAAATACCTACTTCAATTATATTTGGGCTTTTGTTGGGAGTGATTATTGGTTTCATATTATCCAAATTCTTTAGTAGATTTCATATAAGAGACAGTGCCAAAGTAGTTATAATATTAAGTATATCATTTATACTTGTAAGCATAGAAAATTCAATATCAAATCTATTTGGAGGCATTATAGGAATATCAGGACTTTTAGCCGTTATGAGTATAGGAGCATATCTTAAAAAATCAAAAGAAGAATTATCAAAAAGACTTTCATTAAAATATTCTAAACTTTGGGTAGCTGCTGAAATTATGCTTTTCGTACTTGTAGGAGCTGCTGTAAATATCAATTATGCTATGAAATCCGGAGCATTAGGAATTATATTAATATTTGCTGTCTTAATATTCAGAATGTTAGGAGTACTTGCTTCATTAATAAAAACTAAATTAAATAAAAAAGAAAGAATATTTAGTATGATAGCATATTGTCCTAAAGCAACAGTTCAGGCAGCAATAGGTTCAATTCCTTTATCATTGGGTTTTGCTTCAGGAGAGATTATACTTGTTATAGCAGTTCTTGCCATACTGATAACAGCACCATTAGGAGCTTTTGCCATAGATGCTACTTATAAAAAATTATTAAAGCATGAATAAATTAATAATAATATAAAAATAATTAAGGGTTTGTATTTTAATAAAAAATCAAACCCTTAACATATATTATAAAAAATCACTTACCTGTAACATTTATAGTGTCATAATCAGCAAAATCATTTCTACTTTCAATATCTTTTTTCTCATAATCTTTTAGAGGTATTTTATTTCTATAAAAACTTGACTTAATATTATATATATGTATAATTATAGAATTATGAAAAAATATAAAGAGTTCAGTTCAGTTCAGTTCAGTTCAGTTCAGTTCAGTTCAGTTCAGTTCAGTTCAGTTCAGTTCAGTTCAGTTCAGTTCAGTTCAGTTCAGTTCAGTTTAGGATATGAACAATCAAATTTAATAATAATTCCTGTATTATTATCTCCATCAACTTTTTGTCATTTAGCATATATTTTTAATAGAATAATATATCCATTTAATCAAATAGATTCAAGCTAATTTCAAACACATCTTTTACAAATAAAAAATTAAATTATAAAATAGGATAATGAATAAGTATGAAAGAAACTATTTTAGATGTGTTTTTAAGAAAATATAGAATTAATATGGTAAAATCTACAATAATAAAATATAATGACTGCAAATTACTTGATATTGGATGCGGTTGGGAAGCAAGATTTTTACAATCTATAGAAAACTATATTTCTTATGGTGTAGGGGTAGATTTTAAACCTCCTGAATTAAAAACAGACAAATTAGAAACTATAAAACTAACTTTAGAAAATAAACTGCCTTTTGAAGATTCAAGTTTTGATGTTGTAACAATGCTTGCTGTATTGGAACACTTAACCTATGCTGACGAAATATTAAAAGAAATAAACAGAGTATTAAAAAAAGATGGAAGATTAATAATAACTGTCCCTTCAAAAATTGCTAAGCCTATATTAGAATTTATGGCTTATAATTTAAAAATAATAGATAGGCTAGAAATAGAAGATCATAAAAAATACTATAATAAAAAAGATATATTAGAATCTGCTGAACTTTCAAATTTCACAGTTGAGAAACATAAATATTTCCAATTGGGATGTAATAATTTTGCTATTTTGAAAAAACAATAGAAATATTAATAAGGTTTTATTTATGAATAATACTAAATAAAACCTTATCAATATAGTAAAGAATACAATATAAAAAATCACTTACCTGTAACATTTATAGTGTCATAATCAGCAAAATCATTTCTACTTTCAATATCTTTTTTCTCATAATCTTTTAGAGGTATTTTATTTCTTATAGCAGCATAAACAGTAGGTACTATTATAAGAGTAAATGCTGTTGACACTAAAAGTCCGCCTAGTATAGCAATAGATAAAGGCTGATACATTTCGTTTCCGCTTCCTCCTGATAATGCCATAGGCAAAAGTCCTAATATAGTTGTAAGCGTTGTCATAAGTACTGGTCTTAATCTTCTAGGACCTGACTCCAATGCTGATTCATCTCCATTGATATTTTTTTCATGCATAAGCTGATTCATATAATCTATAAGTACAATACCATTATTTACTACAATACCAATAAGCACTATAAAACCTATTCCGCTATATACGCTTAAAGTTTGTCTTCCTATAAATAATGCCAATAATGAACCTGCAAAACCAAATGGTATTGCTAATGCTATAACGAAAGGAGCTATAAAAGATTCAAACTGACTAGCCATTATAGCATAAACCAAAATCAATGCTAATATAAAGGCCTGTATAAGCTGTAAAAATGCTTCTTTCATATCCTCAAAATCACCGGCATAATTAATAGTAAATCCTGAAGGTAGGAATACTTTTGTTGAAATATTCTCTTGAACATCCTGCATTATTTCATTTAATGCTCTATTATAAGCTGATGCTCTTATAGTTGTAATTCTTGTGCTGTCTTTTCTTTCTATCTCTGTAGGGCCGTAGCTTTTTTCTATAGTTGCTACTGATGATATAGGTACTATTCCTGCTGTTGTAGGTATCATAAGTCTTGATATATCATCTATTTTTAATCTGTCAGGCTCTCCTAATTGAACATTAACATCTATATCTGTAACATCTGAATTAGCCGGAGTCATAGTTGTAGCTGTTGTTCCTGCAAAACTTGTTTTAATAATGTTTGCTATAGTGTTTACATTAATACCCATTTTGGCTGCTATTTCTCTATTTACATATATTTTAAGTTCAGGATTTGAATCATCTCTTGTAAGTCTTGGTTCTCTTATTCCTTCTATATCTGATATTGCTTTTATTATATTATTTGCTATTTCTGTAGACTTATCCAAATCATCTCCTACAAGTTCTATTTCTATTTCCTGTCCTCCTGTTCCTCCATTTCTTCCGCCGCCGCCTATAGCTGAAGTTGTTACAGCAGATATATTGATCTGTGCTGGATATGATACTAATCTATTTCTTGTGATTTCTATATACTCATCAACTGATAATTTTCTTCCTTCGCTTTTATCTCTAAGCTGCACTCTTATTTCAGCAGAATTTTCTTCAGAACCTGATTTTACTCTAGACTGCATTCTGTCAAAATCCTCTCCTATAGCTTCTTGTATATCGCCTTCCATTCTTGTAACGAAAGCCTGTGTCTGTTCTGATTTAGTACCTACAGGCATTTTTACTTCTATTTTAAACTGTCCTTCATCTGAAGTAGGAAATCCTTCTTTACCTATAAAAATTAAACCTAATATTATTATTATAAGTACTACTGATAATGAAGAGATAAATACTTTCTTTTTATTTTTTATAGAATATTTTAGTAAATTAGAATATAAGTTATTAATTTTGCTATGGAATTTATCATTAACAAAATTTTCTATAGGTATTAAAAATTTAGTTTTCTTATTTGTTACAAGTCTAGCACCAAGCATAGGAACTATTGTAAGAGCAACGAATAAAGAACCTATCATTGAAACTGTAACTGTAATACATAAATCTCTAAATAATTGTCCTGTTTGTCCTTCAACGAAAAGGAAAGGCAAAAATACTGCTATAGTTGTAAGCGTAGAAGCAGATATTGCTAGAGCCACAGTAGAAGTACCATTTATAGCTGATGAATATTTACCATATCCATTATTTCGATAATAGAATATATTTTCCAGCACTACAATGGAGTTATCAACCATCATACCAATACCTAAAACAAGTCCTGATAATGATATAATATTCAAAGTTATTCCCATAAAATACATCAATGTAAATGTAATGATAATAGATATAGGAATAGAAATTGCTATTATAGAAACTGTTTTCACATTCCATAGATAAAGCATTAATATAATAACGGCAAATAATCCTCCCTGCCAAGCTGTATCTAACACTCCATTTATAGCCTGATTTACATTGTCAGCACTATTAAATAATATTTCATATTCTACGCCTTCAGGAAGATTAAGATTAGCTAATTGTCTTTTTACTGCCTTTGATACATTAACAGAATTTCCTCCTGATTCTTTATTAACCGATACTGATATTGCAGGCATTCCATTGATTTTTACTATCTCAGAGTCATCACTGTATCCTTGATAAACTCTTCCTATATCCTTTAATTTGATAGGAGTATCATTTGTTTTTAACGCTACAACAGTGTTTTCAATATCTTCCGGAGTTGTGAACTCTCCCATAGTTCTTAAAGTATATTTATAAACTCCTTCATAAGTATCACCGCCGGATAGATTCTGATTTTCTGATGATAAAAGAGAAACTATACTATTAATATCTATTCCATAGGCATGAAGTCTATTCAAAACTAAATCAACTTTCATCTCACTTTTAAGTCCGCCTCTTATTTCCGCCCTTGCTACTCCTGAAGCCTGTTCTATTTTATTTAATATCTGATTATCTATTAATGTATATAATGCTCCTAAATTATCTGTACCAAAAAAAGCTATTTCCATAATTGGAGTCATATCTGTAGAAAATTTCAATACAGTAGGACTATCAGCATCATCTGGTAAAGAATTCTTTATACCATCTATAGCTTCTCTTACATCTGCTGTAGCAACTGCTAAATCAGTACCCCAGTTAAATTCTATAAATACACTTGATTTACCTTCTTCTGAAGTTGAAGTGATTGTATTGATATCGCTTACAGTGGCAACTGCATTTTCAACTATTCTTGTAACTGATTTTTCTACTTCTTCAGGACCCGCATTCTCATACTCTGTACTTACTGTTATATAGGGAAGCTCCATATCCGGTAAAAAATCAACTGCTAATTTACTTAAACTTACAACCCCTAATATCAACACTGCTATCATACACATAAAAACCGCTACGGGTCTTTTTACTACTAATTCTATAAAATTTCTCATTCGCTTCACCCTGCCTTTTATATAGCATACTATATATATTTAAACTCTTATTAAATTCTTTATTTTAGACGAATAATTAAAAAAAAGTTGCAATATAAACTATTTTTTATAAATATAATCATTTTATTTTTCAATTTTTTCTAATTCATTACATAACTTTATAAAGTCTTCATAAACTTTTATAGACTGCAAATATCTTAAATCTATCATATATCCTGAATCAATATGTTTAAAAAATTCAGCATCCCAAAGTTCTGTTTCTATAAAGCCTTTTTTATAATCATATTTATAAGGTTCAAACTTAAACATATAAGTTCTAAAATATTTAACTTTAGCAAAACATAATTTATATATTCTAAATAATATTCCTATAGTATCATTTCTATTCAAAAATTTATCAGTAAATATTAATGTCTTATGTGAGTTTTCTTTCTCCTGATACCAAGAATCTCCTTCTTTTATAAGATCATATTTTTTTATTATATTTTCTTTGTCGGCACTATAAAGAGAAGTAAAATCATAATCGTATACCACCTCTTTATAAATAAAATCTATACAATCGCATGCTATATAAAAATAACTGTTCATATCATCTGCTTTAATTTTTATCATGATAGAATATTTACCGTTAATAACATTTTTATATTTTTTAATTACTTCTTCAATTTCATCATTACTGCATAAATGAAATATATCATATTCATTTGGACATGCATTAAAATACTTTGAGCATTGCACAAAAGAAGCATTTTTAAAAATAATTTCTATAATATGACTGCAGCTTAAATCATTACCCCCTACTATATTCAAGTTATCTCCATAATTAGAAATCATAAAATCAAGCCACATATTATTTTTTATTGAGTTATTAATATTTTCTATCTTCTCTTTTGCAATCAATATATTAATTTCATCTATATAACTTTTAAACTCTTTTTCCATATATTTAAAATTGGCAAAAGCGACTTTATCATTATGCATAAGCACTTTTATACATATAGCATCATTATCCAATATATAAAATAAATATTTTTTTTCATCATTAAACAATAAAAAGCCTTCATCTGATTTTTCTATTTTTCCATTTATTTTAGATTTTATATATTTCATAAGTGAAAACATAGCATTTTCATCATTACTTTTATTATCATAGAGAAGTTTTATTGTTTTTAATTTCTCATCTAAAAAAATTATCTTATACATTACTATATCCAAATTATATGAAAATATATTCGTTTTATTATAATATAAATACTTTATTTTTTAAAGCGTAAAATATCAAATCATTTTTAGGAACTTTTTAATAATTCATTCGTCTAAATGATAAATAATCAAATTAAGAGGTTTTTATATGAAAAAAATAATGATTATTGCGATATTAATTTTTAATATATATAGTTTATATGCCGAAGAACATTTTATAATAAATGATGATTCTATTAAAGTATTAACTGATGCCGGAGTGGATATAGATTTAGAAAAAAAATACACTATAAATTCAATCACAAAGAAATACTTAAAAGATGCTAGAAAGATTTTATTTGAAATAAATAAAATAGATATGAAAATAAATGACGAATTTAAAAAAGAAAATGTGGATTTAGACAGTGTTAAACAGTTAATATTTGAGAAAAAAGAAAAAGAAGCTGATTTTGATTATACTATAATGTCATGCGACTTGGATATTTTGTCATTATTTTCAGATAATGAGATAAAAAGGATAAAATATTATATTATTTTTAAAAAATAGCGGGAACTTTTTACATAATGTTTACGTCTAATAATACAAAGATAATATAATATTAAAAGTTATGGAGTGATAAGGAGAGTTTATGAATAAAATATTTTATACTGTATCTTTAATATTATTATTATCTTTATCAATTTTTGCACAACCGGGTCCTAAAGGTCCCGGTCCTCATGGGCCTGGATATGGAAGAAACAGAAGAGGAGGCGAATTTGATAAAAGATTAGGACATGATCCTTTACAATTCTTTAGAAAAATTGGTATAACTCTAACTGATGAACAGGCTGAAAGAATGTATGATATAGCAATCAAATTTATTACAGAAGAAGAACCTATCAGATTAGAAATAGAAAGAATAGAAAACAGTATAAGATTGGAATTAATGAAAGACAATACTGATAGAAATGCTATTAAAAAACTGATAAAACAGAAAAAAGAGCAAGAGGCTTTAAGAGATTATCTAAGGATAGTAAGAGATTTGGATATTATAGGCGTTCTTACTCCAGAGCAAAAAGCTCAGTTAAACAGTTGTATGATGAGATAGGTAATTTTTATAAGGATAAATATGAGCAGTGCTATGGCTTATGAAGATAATATAGATGCATTCAAAACGGGTAATGAGGAAGCTTACAAAGAGCTTATAGAAATGTATAAAAAACCATTATTCAATTTGGTTTATTCTATCATTTCTAATAAAGATGAAGCTGAAGAGATTGTGCAAGACGTTTTTGTAAGTTTTTACATAAAACGTGAAAGTTTTGAGGGAAGAAGTAAAATATACACTTGGCTTTATAGGGTTTCTTTTAACAGGGCTGTTGATCATATAAGAAAAAAAGAAAGAGAAAAAAAATACCGCTTAAAAGAATACAGAAATTCTGAAGTACAGGAATCCGGAAATGATGACAGCATACATAGAATTATATTAGCCGAGGCTTTGGAAAAATTGGAAGATGATTTCAGAATTCCGCTTATGATGGCTGAATATGAAAATTATTCTTACAATGAAATATCCGAAAAATTGGATCTGCCGGTTAATACTGTCAGAACTAGGATATTTAGAGCTAGAAAAAAACTTCTATCTATTATGAAAAAAATGGGGGTGAGCTTATGAAAAATAATCATGAATATTATGAAATGCTTATCAGCAGACATAAGGACAATGATTTAGATGCTAATGAAATCTTTGAAATGGAAAAACATTTAGCTTCTTGTAAATCTTGTCAGAAATTCAGAGATGAAATCAATTCTATGTCATCTATACTTTTAGGTATGTCAAATATAAAAGTAAATAAGAAGCCTGCAAGCATTTTCAATAAAAAGAGAGTTATAGCATCTATAAGTTCAATAGCTGCTGCTTTACTTATATTCGGTGCAGTAAGTACAATATACAACAGTAATAATATTCCGGGAAGTTCAAATGATTCTGCTAAATTAATGGTTGCTGATTTAAATGATTCTATAATAAGAACTAGCATAGATGATTATAATACTGAAGAGGATTATGCTCCTTTATCAAGCTATTTTAGTTATGGGGATCTTGACCCTGAAGCAGCGGAAGCATCATCAGATGAAAGCTATAATAATGCTGAGATATCTATAATGTCTGCATATATTTATTATATGGGTAAATAACGCATGCTAAATAGACAAAAAATAATTATAATTCATAGTAATACTATATAATTAAAAATAACTAAGCATGCGTTTAATAAAGCTATAGATCTAATTCCAGCTTGGGTGGGCATTGCTTTTTCTTAGAAAAATAAAAAACAATATTCATTACATTTATAATATAAGCAATAAATATAAAGGGTGGGGAATTAGAATAAAGTCCCAATCTTTAATCACATTTTAGAAAGTTTTTTAACAGTAGCAGGAAGTAATTTATGTTCTTCTACTAATACACGTTTTTGTAAAACATCAGCAGTATCATCTTCTTTTACTTCAACTTTAGTCTGCATTATGATATCTCCGCCGTCTATAGTGTCGGTAACATAATGAACAGTGCATCCTGATTCTTTTTCTTTGTTTGCAATTACAGCCTCATGTACATGAATGCCATACATTCCCTTTCCGCCGTATTTAGGAAGAAGAGATGGGTGAATATTAATAATTTTTCCTTCCCATTTTTTTATAAAGGCACTGTCTACTATTGATAAAAATCCTGCCAATACGACCAAATCTATATTAGAAATCTCTTCATCTATCTTTTTAAATAAATCTTTTTTATATACTTTTCTATCTAATAATACAGCTTTTATTCCTGCATTTTCAGCAATATTCAGTCCGCCGCAATCTCTATCTGCAATAACTATATCTATTTTATAATAATCATTATCCTGTGAATCTATCAAAGATTTTAAATTACTTCCACCACCGGAAATTAAAACGGCTACTCTAAGCATATATCACTCTTATCCTCATTATCATTTTTAGCAATATACCCTATTTCATAAGCGGATTCATTTTGCTCTTTCAAATCATTTATAATATTATCTTTATCCTCTTTAGAAGCTATTATCACAAATCCAATACCCATATTGAAAGTATTATACATCTCTTCTTCTTTTATATTTCCTAAATACTGAATATAATTAAATATATTAGGAGTAATAAAACTGTCTTTTTTAATTACAGCCTTGTATCCCTTAGCAACAGAACGAGGCACATTTTCTATTAAACCGCCGCCTGTAATATGAGCCATACCTTTAATATTATATTTTTCTAATAAAGGAAGTACTTTTTTTACATATATTTTAGTAGGTGTTAAAAGAGTTTCACCTATTTTTTCACCTTCATATACAGCATTATAATCTCTTACAAGTTTTCTTATAAGTGAATATCCATTACTATGAAAACCAGAAGAAGCTATACCTATAATAGCATCTCCTTCGCTTACTTTAGAGCCGTCAATAATCTTATCTTTCTCTACAACACCAACACAAAAACCGGCGATATCATAATCTCCATCTTTATAAAAACCAGGCATTTCAGCAGTTTCTCCGCCAATTAAAGCAGCACCAGCCTCATAACATCCATCAGCAATGCCTTTAACTATTAAAGCAGCTGTTTCTCCGTTTAATCTTCCGCATGCAAGATAATCTAAAAAGAAAATAGGCTTAGCACCATGACAAAGCACATCATTAACACACATAGCAACAGCATCTATTCCAACAGTATCATACTTCTTCATAGAAAATGCTATCTCTAACTTTGTACCTACTCCGTCAGTTCCAGATACAAGTACCGGATTATTATACTTACCAAGTTCATACAAAGCACCGAAACTTCCTATATTATTAAGTACATTTGTATGCATAGTTTTAGCCACAACTTCTTTCATCAGAGATACAGCTTTATAACCTTCTTCTCTGCTGACTCCGCTGTCTTTATAAGAAATGCCCATAAATAATTCCCTTATTTGATAATTTAAAAAATAGAAAAAATGTTTATTAAGTATACCAATATTTTATATATTTACAAGAATTTTTTTTATTAATATAAATAATTAATAACAAGATAAAAAATAGGTACATATTCAAATCTATACCTATTAAAAAATTCATATTAATATATTTTTAGAATGTTACACCTATAGCAAATCTAGGAAGCCATATAAATCTTAATCCATGAGTAAAAGAATATCCCAAATCAAGTAAAGATATATCAATAAAAGGACGAACAGGCCAATTTGCTCCCATTTTTGTAAACATATCTATCTTAAATCCCATCTCACCTGATATATAAAAATTTACTATGGCACTTAACTCTTCTTTATTTGCTGAATAATCTTTTCCATTAACAGCAAATATATTCATACCTATTTTTGGAAGTAGGAAAAAACCATTATCTCTATTACTCTTATTAAAATAAAATCTTACTCCTATAGATGCCGGTATAACTATAACATCAGCATTATATGCTTTTTGATAACTAGAAGTACCATTAATAGTAATAGTACCATTATAATAGGAACTAAAACTATATATTCCAATATAAGCATCTATTGCCTGTTTTGGTAAATATGCATAATTATATGTAAATCCTATACCAAATCCGCCTTTAAATAATTCCTCATTTGATCCATTTTGAGACTTAAATAATGAATTTCCTACAAGAGGCAAAGTAACTGTAGAATATAGTGTGGTACCAAAGTCTATACCTACAGCATGTCTGGCATTCTCATAGCTTGCTGCATATATAAAAGAATTAAATAATAATATAAATATTATAATTTTTTTCATAGTCTAAATATCCGTTAAAACCTTATACTAAAACCTATTCTTGGAAATAAACCTATTCTAAAATTAAGAAGTATCTTAGCCCAATCAGGCAAAGTAGAAAAATTACTTAACTCCCCTAAAAATCCTCCTACAGCAAAAGCCATTAAATTTCCATATAAAGCATTAGCCATATTATCAGCCCAAGGTCTTACATAATATCCTATCTCCAATAATCCTATATCAATAGTAGGCTTAACTCTCCATTCTCTTGTAGGAAATAATTCTATATTCCAGCCAATTTCATAAGAAATATAAACAGCCGCATCCGACACTGTCTGGCTTGTTTTCACTCCAGTAACACCATTTTCAGTTTGAATATCATAAAAAAATGCATCTATAGCCAAACGGAAATGATTATAAAACTGTCTTTTCTTACCATAAAATTTCACCCCAAATGTAACAGGCATAATTATAACAGAAGTATTAAATTTACTATCACCTACAATAAAACTGCCTATATCAGAACCACTTCCACCAACACTTTGCAATAATTCAAGTACTTTGTCTTTACTTACATAAAAAGAATATTCACTTCCATACAATCCAATACCAGCACTCAAAGATATTTGATTATGCACAAATAATGAATATTCAATAGAAGGTATATACCATCCAAAAGAATTGAGACGCACATATTGTAAATATTTTCCAGCATTCCCTAAATCTGCACCAAACATACCTATTGTATAAAGTCCATGTTTAAAAACAGTATCTAAAATCATAGGTGTAAATACAGCAATACCAGGATTGAGATTAAAGCTTATCATCTGTCTTCCCTTTATCCAGCTATAATCTTCCCCTGTAACTTCTGTAGATAAAGGAAGTCCTTTAGAAAATCCTGTATGCATTGAAAAAATAAAAACAAAAAATATTATTAAAAACTTATTCATAATTACACTTTAAAAATTATTTTATACTTTCAGCTTTAGCAAAATCATCACTAACTTTTATTAATTTATCTGCTAATGCAGCAAGTTCACTTTCAGATAAATTAACATCTTTAAGTAATTCATCAGTTTTAGTTGTATCTATTTTACCATCATTGTT
This sequence comes from Brachyspira intermedia PWS/A, assembly GCF_000223215.1. Taxonomy (NCBI): domain Bacteria; kingdom Pseudomonadati; phylum Spirochaetota; class Spirochaetia; order Brachyspirales; family Brachyspiraceae; genus Brachyspira; species Brachyspira intermedia. The sequence goes on along the minus strand of NC_017243.1, from coordinate 436,503 downwards.
TGAAGCCTGCTTTAATATATTACTCAGAACTTTAGAATATTCAGGATTATCAGAAGTCATAAGTTCAACAAGTTCTTTTCCTTCTGCACTAAGAGAAACTACATAAACTTGACTTCCTGCTGGTAACACCCATAAATTATTTCCTTTTTCACTTACAAAATCAGCTGATATAGATAAATAATAATCAACATATTTATATATTCCATTATTACCATTCTTACTTCCTGTTATAGTTAATATATTACCTTCTAATTTTATTCCTTGAAAATTACCATATCGAATTTTATCTAGAACTAGATTTGAATCCGGGTTAGTTACAATAACACCTGTATTTTTTGTACATGAAATTAGCAATATAATTAAAAATGAAAAAAGTATTGTATGTAATTTCATATTTAATCCTTATATTTATAATTATACAACTATAAAAATAATATAATAGGCATACATCAAACATGTATACCTATTATTAAAAATCAAAAATTATAAATCCTGAGTTATTTCTTCAATTTTGAATATCTCAAGAACATCGCCTTTCTTAATATCATTAAAGTTTTCTATAGAAGCACCGCATTCATAACCGCTAGCCACTTCTTTTACATCATCTTTAATTCTTCTTAAACTAGAAATCTTGCTTGTATAAATGAGAACATTATCTCTCATAACCCTTTTATTAAAAATCAAAAATTATAAATCCTGAGCTATTTCTTCAATTTTGAATATCTCAAGAACATCGCCTTTCTTAATATCATTAAAGTTTTCTATAGAAGCACCGCATTCATAACCGCTAGCTACTTCTTTTACATCATCTTTAATTCTTCTTAAACTAGAAATCTTGCTTGTATAAATGAGAACATTATCTCTCATAACCCTTACACCAGCATTTCTTTCTATTTTTCCATTAGTTACATAACAACCGGCAATAGTACCAACTTTAGGAACATGGAATACATCTCTAACCTCAACAGTACCAATATCAACTTCTTTTTTGAGTCTTTCAAGAGAACCTTTCATAGCATTTTGAATAGCCTCTATTGCCTCATAAATAATATCATATCTTTCTATAGGTATTCCAAGTTTTTCAGCTAATTCTCTAGCCTTTCCGGAAGGACGAACTCTATAAGCTATAATAATTGCATTAGATGCATGGGCTAAGTTTACATCACTTTCAGTAACCGCACCTGAAGCACTATATATTGAAACGAATCTTATTTTATCACTTTGTATTTTATTTAAAGCATCTCTCAAAGCCTCAGCACTACCCTGAACATCAGCTTTAATTATTACTTTAAACTCTTTCATAGATTCAGAAGCTATTTTCTCATAAAGGTTTTCTAATGTAACTTTAACATTAGCTTTTAAAGCTTCCTGCTGTTTTAATTGAACTCTCTTATCAGCTATAGCCTTAGCCTCTTTTTCATCAAGCATAACATTGAATGATTCTCCAGCTTCAGGAGTCTTTTCAAAACCTAAAACTTCAACAGGAGTGGAAGGTAAAGCTTTTGTAACTCTCTGTCCTAAATCATTAACCATAGCACGTACTTTACCAACAGAAAGCCCGCATACAAAATAATCACCTATTTTCAAAGTACCATTTTGTACAAGTACAGTACCTACAGGACCTCTGCCCGGATCAAGTGAAGCCTCTAATACTATACCTATTGCTTCTCTATTAGGATTAGCTTTTAATTCAAGCATTTCAGCCTGTAATATAATAGCTTCTAATAAATCATTAATACCCTGCTTAGTTAAAGCACTTACACCTATATATTGAGTATCTCCTCCCCATTCTTCAGGAGTAAGTCCATACTCTGATAATGCTGCTTTTACCTTATCCATACTTGCATTAGGCAAATCCATTTTATTAACAGCAACTATAATAGGAACATTAGCTTCTTTAGCATGGTTCAAAGCTTCAACTGTTTGAGGCATTACACCGTCATCTGAAGCAACAACAAGTATTACTATATCAGTACTCTTAGCACCTCTAGCTCTCATCATAGTAAATGCAGCGTGTCCAGGAGTATCAATAAAAGCTATTTCTCCGCTAGGTATTTTTACCTTATAAGCACCAATATTTTGAGTGATTCCTCCGCTTTCTTTTGATGTGATATTACTATGTCTTATAGCATCAAGCAAAGAAGTTTTACCATGGTCAACGTGACCCATTATTGTAACTACTGGAGGACGAGGCTTCAAATCTTCTTCTCTGTCTTCTTTTACTTCAATAGTTGCCTCTTCCTGTAAAGATATAACATTAACTTTACATCCGAAATCATCGGCAATAATTGTAGCTGTATCAGAGTCTATTATATCATTAACTCTTGCCATAGTACCCATACCCATAAGTTTGGATATTATGTCAGAAGCTCTTAAATTCATCTTTTTAGCTAAATCACCAACCGTAATAGTTTCCATTATGCTGATTTCTTTTTCAACACTTGCAAGTCTTTGTTCCTGCTGACGTTTTTTAGCCTGAAGTTTATTAAATATTTTATTTTCCTGTCTTTGAGCTGCCTCTGCTTTAGAATCTTTTTGAGATGATTTCTTATCGTATTCTTTATCTTTTTTCTCGTAATCTCTTTTCTTATTATCTTTTTTATTGTCTTTCTTGAAAGAAGATACATCTTCAACAGGAGCTTCCATAGGAGAAGAATCTTTATATGATTTATTTTCTTTAAAATCTCTATTTTCTCTATTATGAGAATAATTTTTATTTTTAGATTCTTTATTGTTATCTCTAGTATCTCTATTTTCTTTTGCTATATTATTTTTTTCAGGAGTATTATTGTTGTTGTTGTTATTATCCTGTTTTTGAGCATCAGGCTTATCTGATTTATTATGTATTATTATTTTCTTTTTTACTATAATTTTTTTACTTTCTTAACAGCTGCTGCAGCTTGATTATCATCATTATTGTTATTAGATGCATTATTTTTTTGATAATAACTTTTGGCTTATTATCAGCTGCAGAGCTTTCCTGATTTAAATTTTTTTCATTATTCTCATTTTTTTGAGACATTCTTTTCCTTTCCCATTAATATTAAATTTTAATTATTTGTTCTTGGTAATAAATTGTTATCAACACCTTGCTGAGGTAAAGCTGTAGCATTACTATCCCCTATTTGAGGAGGAAGTATGCTTGCCTCACCTAATACAGCTGTATTTCTTTCTATTACTGCTTTATCTTTTAAATCCTGTATATCTCTTTCTACTAATTGCTGGGCATAAGCATTTTTGTATAATTGAGCAATATAAGGAGCTGTTTCTGTATTATATGCTGTGATTCCATACATTTGAGTCAATTGCTGTTTAGCTTGTTCAAAGAATGCCTGAGCCTGTTCTGGTGTAGGATCTGGTATATTTTTAGAAGCATCTGCCATGAGTTTTGTTACATAATATTGAAATTTTATATTTCTTATTGAAAGATTAATAAAATCTTTAGCTTCTTCTGTTTCAAAGAATTTTTCTTGTTCTGCTTTATTTAATAATAAAATAGAATTTATCAACTGATCTGCATATATTTGTTTAGTAGTAGCATCATTAGCATACATAGCTATTTGTTCAGCTGTAGCACCTTGAAGTACCAAAGAAGCTTGTAAGTCTTTAGTAAAATTAGTTTGATTAATAGCGAAATCATCTACTTTTAATACCCATTCACCTTCTCCGCCTTTCAAATAAGCTAGAGAATCTGATGAAGTTTTTGATCCGCTTGTACTTCCTCCTTGTGTTTGTGAGCAAGCTATTATAGAAAATGAAGATATTATCAATATTAATTTTTTCAGGTTTTTCAAACTCATAAATACTCCTTAAAATAAAAAAACAATTTAATAATAGTATAGTGTATCATATATAAATATTTCTGCAAGTATAAAACATATAAAATTTACATATACAAACTTGACAAAAATAATTAATTCCTAAATAAATATTATTTTTTTCCTGAATACATATTAATCACTAAATTAGGAAGTTCTTTTTCTAATATTCCATACCAAATAGATTTTCTTCTTTTTAATGTTTTACTGCTCATAGCAATATTCATCAATTTATTATATGTTTCATTAGCCTTCTGAACATTCTGAAATATCGGTATATGATTAGCAGGGAAAATCTCTGATATATTAGCTTCTATATCTTTCTTAATAACAACATCATATATAGGCAAAACCTTTTCGTATCCTGCACAAATGCTTTCTGCATATTCTAAAACCATTTTATCAAAATCCGGAATAGTTTTTAGCAACTTAATAATCAAAGCAAAAGTATCTATAGCCTCTTTATAATTTTCTTTAACTACATAAGCTCCGTTTGCCTTATCACATAAATCGCATATAGTCGAATTTGTATAGCTTGATATATATTCATTCACATGTTCATCTATTTGGAAAGGAGGCATTGATTTAGCAACTTTTGATATTAAATCTAAAATTGCTGTAAACATTCTCTGCTTCCATAAATTACCTTTAACACTTTTAACAAGCTCTTCCATCTCTGTAAAGAAATGCTCTTTATATTTTTCATCCGGATTGAATATCGCTTCTACTATAGGTATTTCAGTACCTTTAAATGATATCATACCATTATCATAAAAAGATATTATATCCTTTTCAAATATTTCACTTTTAACTTTACTGTTTTCTTTCAAAAAGTTAAACTGTAAATTTTTAGTTACTATCACTTTATTTTCTTTAGGTGCTAAAGTATTTGCTCTTGCCTGCATTCTCGCAGCATTATTAATTAAAAATCCTGATAAATCCCCATCTTCTGTAATAATCAAAGAACTATTAGTATTACCTCCAGATATTCCGGCACTGATTTTAAACTCAGGCAAACCGCTCGTATCTACACTTGGGTATTCATTCAATAATCTTTTCTTACTTAATACACCTATTATAGCAATGGTAGCACTCAAAGCATCTGTTGCCGTAGGGCATACCATAATTATTTCATCGCCCTGTTTTCTATGTGATATAACATTATAAAATCTAGTTACTTCACTTACTTTATTTTGCATTAAATCATCTAAGGCATGCATTTTAGAAAGATTGTTCTTATTTTCTTCGCAGAACTTTGTATAACCATGTATATCAAGCATTGCTATATAAATATCAGCTATTGAAAGACTTAATTTTAAATCACCAGCAAAATTATATTTTTGATTCTCTGTAACAAATTGCGACCATAATTTTGGATAAAGTTCTTTATCTAAATTATTAAAAAACCCCCAATTAATTTTTCGTATGAGATCGAATAAACCTTTTAATATTTTCTTATGGTCATGTACTTTTTCAAAATTAACATTTTTAGCATAAGTGAAAATTTCTGAAAATGTTTTTATTTCGCCTGATACTATTTTTTCACTTAAATGAGTATATAATTCATATTTGGAAGTGGATTGGTTAAATTCTTCTATTTTGTTCACTTTCTTCCCTTACCTTAATTTGATCTAAATAGCCATGTTATTACTTTAACTTATAAACAAAAAAAATCAATAGATATTATAAAACATATTGAAAAAATATAATCTATACTAGAATAAAATAAAAATAAATTTATGAAATTTAGTGTAAAATTATGACTCAAAAAAAATAAATGATGACTTTAATATAATTATAGCTTTATATCGTCCGGAAATACCTGCTAATACAGGAAATATTGGAAGATTATGTGTAGGACTTAATATACCTTTACATATTGTTTCAAAGCCTTCTTTTATAATTAGCTCTAAAGAAGTTAAACGTGCCGGACTTGATTATTGGGAGCATTTGCAATTAGTAAAACATGAAAATGAAAACACTTTTTTAGAATACTGCAATAACAACAATAAAAGAATAGTGCCTATTACAAAATTTGGAAAGCATAGATACGATGAATTTCAATATCATAATAATGATATACTTTTATTCGGAAGAGAATCAACTGGGCTTAGAGAATCATTATGGGAAAACGATTTAGAAAATTCTGTATACATACCTATGAGTGATAATATACGTTCTATAAATGTATCGAATACTGCAGCTATAGTTGCTTATGAAGCATACAGACATATTGTTTTGATTAATAATTAACTTATTTATTCTAAAATTATTAACTAATAAATAACGCACGGTTAGCGAAACTTTATATATAAGTATTATTCTATTTATTAATTAATCAATATATAAAAATTCACTCTGCGTGCGGTGATAATATTTTTTAAATTCTAAATAAATTCTGGGTGGGTGTTATAAGTGCAGAATTAAATTATAAAAAATAAAAAAATTATTAACTCTAAAATAAGCAATAAGCATATAGGGAGGGATTACAAAATAAAACAAAAAACAAATTATTTTTTTGATTTATTTACATACCCCGCCCTATATATTTTTTAATCTATTTTAAAATTATAATTTTTATTAGCCTTATTACTAAACTATAAAATACAGCTCCCACCCAAGCTTTATTTAAATTTATTATGCAGTTAAGGCATTGTTTCCTTTAGAATCTATAGCTACAATCAAAGGCATATCTTCAACATAAAGCTCTCTTATGGCCTCAGTACCTAAATCTTCAAAAGCTATAATTTTAGCAGACTTAACACAATTAGACATATAGGCAGCAGCCCCTCCAATAGCAGCAAAATAAACTCCGCCATATTTTATTATGGCATCTATCACTTCTTTACTTCTTTTACCCTTCCCTATCATAGATAAAAGTCCAAGCTCTAAAAGTTTAGGTGAATAAGCATCCATTCTATAACTAGTAGTAGGTCCAATACTTCCCATAACTTCATTAGGTTTTGCAGGAGAAGGCCCCGCATAAAAAATTGTTTGATTTTCTATATCGAAAGGAAGTTTTTCATTGTTGTTTAACATATCGATTAATCTTTTATGAGCAGCATCTCTTGCAGTATAAATAGTACCTGTTAAAGCCACCATATCTCCGGCATTTAAAACAGATAATTTTTCTTTTGTTAAAGGCGTATTTAATTTTTTTATTTCCATTTTCTATCGCTCCTAATTTTTATTGCTACTATAATGACACTGTTTTTATAGAACAATTTCTCTATGCCTTGTTACATGACATCCGGTACAAACACATACAGGAAGAGAAGTTATATGTGCAGCATACATGTTTATATGAACTGCTAAAGCAGTTGTATTTCCTCCGAATCCTGAAGGCCCTATATTCATTTTATTAATATTCTCAAGTAATTCTTCTTCTAACTTTTGTAAACGAATATCTTCATTTTTTGTGCCTACTTCTCTAAGTAAAGCCCTTTTTGCAATATCAGCACATTTCTCCATACTTCCTCCCAAACCTATCCCTATAATCATAGGAGGGCAAGCATTAGAAGCGGCTGTTCTTATTGTTTCATATACAAACTCTTTTACACCCTCTATTCCAGCTGAAGGAGGAAGCATCTTTATTTTACTCATATTCTCACTGCCGAAACCTTTAGGTGCCACTATGATTTTTACTTTATCCCCATCTACAATATTATAATGTATTACAGCCGGAGTGTTATCATTAGTATTTTTTCTATCTATAGGATCATTTAATACTGACTTTCTTAGATAACCTTTAGTATATCCTAAAGCAACACCTTTATTAATAGCGTCTGTTAAATTACCGCCGGTAAAATGCACGTCCATTCCTATATCCATATATATAATAGCCATACCCGTATCCTGACATATAGGCTTTAATTCTTTAGAAGCTATATCAGCATTTTCTATCAAAACATTAAGAATATTTTTTGCAATTTTATTTTCTTCTTTTTTTTCGCTTTCAATCAGAGCTTTTTTAATATCATCATTTAAATAAATATTAGCATCTATACATAATTGAGCTACATTTTCTGTTATAAGATTAACATCTATCTCACGCATAAAAATCCTTTCATAAATAAAAAAATTAAATTAGACAAAAAATAAAAGCCCACTAATATTTCTATTAATGGGCTTTATATCTACATTTGTAATAAGTCGCTTAAATCAAATTATCCAATAATTCTCATTATAGATTGATTTTTCATATTAGCGTTAGCTAACATAGCAGCACCTGTTTGTTGTAAGATTTGCTCACGAGTATAAGCAACCATAGCAGAAGCCATATCAGCATCACGTATAACACTTTCAGAAGCGATAGTGTTTTCAGTAGCGATCATTAAGCTTTTTACCATAGATTCCATTCTATTTTGAACAGCACCTAATTCAGCTCTTTGAGCTACAACCATTTGAATACCTTCATCTATTCTTCCTAAAGCTTGGTTAGCAGTTTCAACAGAAGAAATAGAAATAGGAGTGTCTCCACCAACTTGTAAGTTAGCAGCAGTCATAGAACCTATATTAACAGATACTCTTTGATCCATGTTAGCACCGATGTGGAAAGTCATAGGAGTTTGACCATCAGCAGCAAAACGTCCTGTTAACATGTTCATTTTGTTGAATTCAGCTTGAGAAGCGATTCTGTCAACTTCAGCTACTAATTGATTAACTTCTACTTGTATTAAAGCTCTGTCGCTGTCAGAGTATATACCGTTAGCAGATTGAATAGCTAATTCTCTCATTCTTTGCATAATGTTAGTAGTTTCATTTAAATAACCTTCAGTTGTTTGAATGAAAGATATACCGTTTTGAGCGTTTCTAGTAGCTTGTTGTAAACCACGGTATTGTGAACGCATTTTTTCAGATACTGCTAATCCAGAAGCATCATCTCCAGCAGTGTTAATTCTCATACCGCTAGAAAGCTGAGCTATTGTTTTAGTCATTGAATTTCCTGTTAAATTCAATTGTCTGTTTGCATTTAATGCAGAAATATTATTGTTGATAATCATAACTACCCTCCATGAATAGTGCTTAAAATATTTTGTAATTTTATTTTCTAAAGCTATCTATATTATGCATTTTATATCTGTTTAGTCATCCCCTACAAAACAGTAACATAATATTAACTTCACGTACACCATATTATAATATCTTTTAAAAAAAAGTAAAGACTAATTTTTTATAAAAAAATCCGATAGGGCTTTTAACTGTATTCTTATACATTAAAACATACTATTTTATTGACTTTTTACTATTATTAAATTAAAATCAACAAACACAATACAAATAAATATATATGGTTATAAAAATATGAAATATATTACAACCCTTTTTATAGTAATGACAATAATGTTATATTCATGCAGTAACGCCAAAGCAAATACAGCTCAAAAAGAAAACAATCAAAAAATTAATGAAAATTTTTATTTCAACGCTGATAATGCCTATAGTTATATAAAAAAACAAACAGATTTAGGCCCTCGCAATTATGGATCTGAAGCTCATAAAAAAGTAAGAGAGTTTTTTAAACAGGAAATTTCTAATCTTGGATATGAAGTTTATAGTCATAATTTTGAAGCTCCTTACATAAAAGGAAGAAAAGGCGAAAATATATATGCATTTCTAAAAGGCAAAACTGATGATTATGTAATTATTACTAGTCATTTTGACAGCCGTTCTGTTGCTGAAAAAGACCCTGTACTATTTAATAGAGATAAGCCTATAAGCGGTGCTAATGATGGAGCAAGCAGCAGTGGTGTTTTACTTGAACTTATGAAGGCTTTAAAAAATTATAATGATTTGCCTTATAGTGTATGCTTTGTACTATTCGATTTGGAAGATGACGGAAATCTATTCGATGTAGAAGGTGATTCTTTAATAGAAACAGATTGGATACAGGGAAGCATTGCTTTTGTTAATGAAATTATATTAAGAGATAAAATATTAGATAAACAAAAAATAAAATTCGGTATACTTCTTGATATGGTTGGAAGCAAAAATGCTAAATTCAGATATGAAAGTTTTGCCCATACATATTATTCTACAATATATGATAAAGTGTGGAATTATGCTAATAATTTAGGATACAAAGAATATTTTATTGACGGACATTATGGCACTATAATAGATGATCATACTCCTTTTTTAAATGAGAGAATACCTTTCATTGATGTTATAGATATGGGATATCCATTTCATCATACATCACAGGATACTATAGATAAATTAGATAAAAAGACTTTAGAAGCAGTAGGAAAAACCCTAGAATACACAATTAAAAATGCTGATAAAGTTTATTAATTTTTCAGTCATAAACGAGCAGCTGATAACTTTAGTTGTCAGCTATTATAAAGCGAGTTTATGACTAGCAATAATAGATAAAGTTTATTAATTTTTCAGTCATAAACGAGCAGCTGATAACTTTAGTTGTCAGCTATTATAAAGCGAGTTTATGACTAGCAATAATAGATAAAGTTTATTGATTTTCTGTCATAAACGAGCAGCTGATAACTTACTTAAAAATAAAATTATCAGCTATTATAAAATAATTATATAACATACAAAATTTAATTTTACATTAAAACTATTAACATAGTTATAAAAAAATGTTATAATTATTGTAATTAATTCATATATTTATAAATGAAAAATACTAAAAAATAGGAGGTTTTTAATGTTTGGATATTTTGAATATTATTTCGGATATATATGGATACTAATTCCAGGTATAATTCTTGGTTTCTGGGCTCAAATGAAAGTAAAATCCACCTATGCTAAATACAGCAGAATGGAAAATAAAAGAGGAATTACAGGTGCTCAAACAGCAAAATATATTCTAGAAGGATATGGAATAGATATTCCTGTTGAAAGAATAGGCGGTACATTAACTGATCATTATGACCCTTCTTCAAGAGTATTAAGACTTTCTCATGGTGTATATGATGGTACAGATGTTGCTGCTTTGGGAGTTGCTGCTCATGAGGTAGGACATGCTATACAGCATAACAGAGGATATGCTCCTCTTTCTATAAGAAATGGCTTTTATCCTTTATGTGCTATAGGTGATCAATTCGGACCTTTCTTGGTATTATTAGGTATTATGATAGGAGGTGCAGGAAGTTTCTCATACTATATAATGATGGCTGGTATTATACTTTTTGCATTTGCTGTATTCTTCTCCTTAGTTACTTTACCTGTTGAATTTGATGCTTCAAACAGAGCTATAAAGATATTGGATAAAGGCGGATTCTTAGACAGTGAAGAACTTGACGGAGCTAAAAAAGTTTTATCTGCTGCCGCTTTAACTTATGTTGCTGCCGCTGTTACTGCTATACTTACATTATTAAGACTTTTAATGTTGGCACAAAGAAGAAGAGATTAAATTAAAAAATATAAATAAAATGAAAGAGGTATTTATTATTAAAAAATAAATACCTCTTATTTTTTATTTTGTCATATAAAATTTTCTTTAGAATTAAAATTCAGGCAAATACCAAGTTATTCCTGTAGTAGAAGCAAAACTAACAGGTGTACCAGTAGAATATGAATCACTGTTATTAACATCCATTTCAAAATACCATTCCAAATCTTTTACCGGCGTTATATAAAGCTCTGCATAAGCACCCCAAGATAAATAATGATTAACTTTAAAATCATAATTAACTTTTTCATATTGCATTTTTCCTAAATATCTAGCCTTATAACCTAAAGAAGGCTCAACATAAAGTGATACTATATCACTATTAGCTGTTACTCCCAATACTGCCTGCACAGTTACATCATAAGGATTCTTATCCCATTTAGCATTGATATTTGCTTGCGGGGAAACAGTAGTATTTGAATAACCTCCTATTTCTTCATACATACCATCTAATGCTCTTACCATAGTACTAAATCCATGCAAAGCTGTATTATATGCTACTTTAATAAAAGGATTAATAGTTACATTTCCAACAGCAGTATTCAAAAAATAGAATCTCGTTTCAAAACCAAATGATCTTGCTAAAACTTCTTGCGTATTAAACTTATATCCTAATTGCCCATATTTTACATATAATCTTATTTCATTAAAAGCATCTATACCTGTATAATATCTTATTTGCGTATCAGTACTTATACCTAAATAATTATCTCTATAGCTCCCAAGTTGATCAATACTTCCATTATGTACTAATATTTGCACAGGAATAACTATCCTCAAATTATCATTTAAAGCATTAATCATAAGTACAGGAGTATGAGAACCAAAGTTATCGCTAGTAGGCAAAAATGATGCGGTAGTATAATTATAACCTAAACCTATACTAAAAGCCTCAGAAGTATATCCTATACCGCCGGAAATAGTTGCTCCCAAATAAGTACCAACCTTATTATTCAACAAAATATATCCTAATTGAGTTAATGAACTTTGAGTTCTAAAACCGAAAGTACCTTTAATAGTACTATTACCTAAAACAAATCCTAATTGATCCATTCTAGCTCTAAACTGATTGCCATCTGTAAGAAAATCAATCCAATCGTCCTGATCTCCATACATACCAAATATTGAAGAATATGACATACTCAGTGATGCCATCATCATTATAAAAATCTTTTTCATTTTGCACACCTAAATTATATTGATATTATATATTATACAAAATTAAACAAATGTAAATACATATACATTATTTAATATTCATATAATATAAAACTAATAATATAAAAAGGCATAGACTTAAAACAAGCCTATGCCTTATATTTTTAATTCAAATTATAATTTACATCTTTCTTAAAGCTATTCCTAAAAAGAAAGCAAATCCTCCCCAAATAGCTAATAAGCTGAATCCCATAAATATAGCAGAATCTAATCCCATAATTAATTCCTCCTTTTATTTATTTTCATTGATGAGGTATATTAGGCTGTCTGTCTTTAAACTTAGCCAATAATATTCCAGCTATAAATGCTATAACAGGCATTGACCAACCTAAAGCAAATAATGCCCAAGTAGGATAACCGCCGTAAGGAGTTTTGAAATCATTTATTAATTTTAATGATAACATTACAGCTAAGAATACCGGAGTTAAGAATTTCAAACAGAAATCCCACCAATTACCTACTCTAAATTCACTAACTGTATTGATAGTTTCTTTGAATGATCCAAGTTTATATACCCAAGCAACTAATATAATCTCTATTAAACCGCTTACTACAATATTATAATTGTTTATAAAAGCATCAACTATATCAAGTATAGAAAGTCCGCTTCCTGTAGCATATACCATAGATATAGCACCTTGTATTATAATAATAACAATACTTACTTTTTTTCTATTGAAATGGAACTTATCTATAAATGAAGATATAACAACTTCAGCGAGAGAAATAGCAGATGTTAATCCAGCAAATGAAAGCACCAAGAAGAATACTACTCCAAATAATCCATTTAAACCAGGTAAAGAGTTAATAGCTTCAGGGAATACCATAAATGCTAAACCTATACCGCCGCTTCCAGCTACTTCAGAAACAGGCTTTCCTTGAGTATGTGCCATATAACCAATTATACTAAATACTGTTATACCAGCAAACAAACTGAAACTAGTATCAGCAAAACCTGTCATAAATGCATTATTTGCTATATCTGAATCATCAGGCAAATAACTAGAATAAGTAATCATTATACCGAATGCTACAGACATACTGTAGAATACCTGACCATAAGCATCTATCCAAATTTTAGGATTAGTAAGTTTAGAAAAATCAGGTTTGAACATATAATCAAGACCTGCTAAAGCTCCAGGTAAAGTTACACCTCTAATAAGAATAATTACTACCAATATAGCTAATAAAGGCATGAATATTTTATTTGCTTTTTCTATACCATCTTTAACACCGCCAATAACAGAAACTAATATAATAATCCAAACAATAACTAATGGTATAGCAACTCCAATATTAAAATTGCTGAGTGAAAAACCATCTTGAAGTTTTAAATATTCTTTTGTGAAGAAACCTGCTGTATCAGTTCCCCATTTTAAACCTTGAATAGAAAAGAGTCCGTAAGATAATGACCAAGCAATAATGACTGAATAATAAATAACTATTGCAAAACATGTAAATACTTGTAACCAACCTAACCATTCCCAAGAAGGGTTCAATGCTTTCAAAGCACCAGGTGCACTTTTATGAGTCTTATGACCTATAGAAAATTCTAGTATCATTATAGGTATGCCTGCAGTAAGCATAGCCAAAAGGAAAACTATCATAAAAGCACCGCCACCATTAGATGCAACCATATATGGGAAACGCCATATATTACCTAAACCAACAGCAGAACCTATAGCAGCAAGTATGAATCCTGCTCTAGTCCCCCATTGTCCTCTGTGATGATGATGACTCATCTTTCCTCTCCTTATTTTTATTTTTTCATTATCAATTTTTTATAATATATGTAAAATCATAAAATATCAATACTTTTTATAGAAATTTTTGATTTATTTTTTCACATAAAATTTATATTAAAATTATTAAATTATTTTTTACATAATATTATATCATTAATAATATAACATTTATATATACTTAAAATTGTAATGAATATCACAATATCTTATAATACTTAAAATTAAACAACTATTTTTCTAATAATGCTGCTATAATATAAAATTTTATTCTGTCAGTATGGTTTTTAATAGGATCAAGCCCTAATATTTCTTTAATTTTTTTCATTCTATGCAAAATAGTATTTCTATGAAGAGATAATTTTTCACAAGTTTTATTAATATTTAGATCATATTTACATATAGTTATTATAGTTTCTTTGAAAGTTGAATTTTTATTAATAATATTTAATGTATTTTTAAGAATCATAGAAGAACTGAAATAACCTTCATTTAAAACAATATATTCCAATATATAATCTTCTATAAAATAAATATCATTATTCGTATATTCAATATAATTAAAAAGAAAATTAGCCTGTTCAAAACTATTAGGTATATTATCTAAACTATTAACTATACATCCGCACATAACGGAAAATTGTATTTTTATTTCTTTTCTTAGATATTTAAAAAATAATGACACTGTTTTATTTTTATCATTATCATTCAAACTTTTTATGATGATAAACTGACCGTTTCCAATATGAGAGATTATATCCTGATTACTGAAATATTTTATTAATTTTATTTTATTCAATATACATTCAGATATTTTTTTTATATCATAATCATTATTTTTTTCTATTTTAATTAAGCATACCATTCTATTTATATTAAATGAATAACCATTATTTTCAGCCCATATATTAATAGATGATAAATATTTGTGATTTTCTTTGGATATGATTTTATATATATAATTATTTAATGTTGTTTGTTTCAATGTTTTTTTATCAATATCAATCTCTCTTTCGATTAATATTTCGGTAGTCATTTTTATCATATTTGCTATTAATTTTATTTCTTTAGGATCTCCTGTAACTCCAACAACACCTATAAGTTCATTATTAAATATAAGAGGCATATTAATACCCGGTCTGCTGCTTTCTTTTTCATTATCTATAAAATTGAAATAATTCATATTTTCAGAATTTTTTAATACTTCCAAAGCTCCCAAATTTATTTTTCCTATTCTGCCCTTATCACCGCTTGCAATAATCTCCCCATATTCATTCATAATATTAATATTAACTTCATAATCTATAACTTTCATTATCTTATCTAATAATCTTTGAGCCATTTCATTATCAATATACATAAGCACCTTGAAAATAATTAATTTTTTTATATAAAATATATTATCTTTATAATATATAAAAAACAAGAAAATATTTAAACTTTAAAATACATATATGCCTAGCAGGATTAAATACTAGGCATATAATATGGTATTGGAACAAATTTATTATAAAAATAATTACGATTGATATCACTAAAAAATAAAGTATTATATTAATGATATAATACTATATAAAATACTTATATCATTTAATTATATTTGTTTTAGTATCTTAATTATATCAAATTACATATATATTTCTTTGTATTATAAATACAATTTTTGAAATATTTATTGTATATATTAAACAATGAGCAAATGTTAAAAAATACATAGAAAGATATAAAAGGAATATAATATGAAAAAAATCATAATAATACCAGACTCTTTCAAAGGCAGTGCAAGCAGTTTAGAAGTTTGCAATTACATAGAGAAAGGAGTATTAAAAGTTATTAAAGATGCTGATATAATAAAGATTCCTGTTGCTGACGGAGGAGAAGGAACTGTTGAATCTATACTTTATGCAGCAGGAGGAAATATTAAAAAAATAAATGTAAAAAACCCTGAAGGCAAAATAATAGAAGCTAAATATGGAATCATTAATAAAGACAAAGCAGTTATAGAAATGGCTGAAGCATCAGGACTTACTTTAGTTGATGATAAAACAAGAAATCCTTTAAAATATTCTACTTATGGAACAGGGGAATTTATAAAAGACGCTCTCAATAATAATATAAAAGAAATTTTAATAGGAATAGGCGGAAGTGCAACTAATGACTGCGGTATAGGCATGGCTAATGCTTTAGGATATAAATTTCTTGATAAAGATAATAATGAACTTGAAGCCATTGCTGAAAACATGATAAAAGTTGCCGATATAGACGATAGTAATGTTGATAAAAGAATATTTGATATAAAAATAACTGCCGCATGCGATGTAAAAAATCCGCTTTATGGAAAGAATGGTGCTACTGCTGTATATGGAAAACAAAAAGGTGTTACAGAAGAAAGTTTTGATATACTTGATGATGGACTTAAAAATATAGCAAAAATCATAAAAGAAAAATTTGGTAAAGAAATAGACTATATGGAAGGAGCCGGTGCTGCTGGAGGATTAGGAGGCGGACTTGTTGCTTTTTGTAATGCTAAGCTAAAAAGAGGAATAGACGCTGTGCTTGATATAATAGATTTTGAATCAAAAATAAAAGATGCTTCTCTTATAATAACTGGAGAGGGAGCTATTGACGGACAAACAAAAGAAGGAAAAGTGCCTGTAGGTGTTGCAAAAAGAGCCGGAAATATACCTGTAATTGCTATAGTTGGACAAATAAAAGAAGGTGCTGAAATCGTATATGATTTAGGTATTAAGTCCATAATGCCTCTATGCACAAAAGCTATGACTATTGAAGAATCTATTTCTAATACCGCTCTTTTGGTAGAAAATGCTTCTGAAAGAGCATTAAGATTTATAAATATAGATTTAAAATAAAAAATATAATTTAAATATACTGAAAATTTTTAACTTTGTCAACTGATGCACTTTATATAGAATTATCAACTTTTTTGCCGCACAAAAAAGTTGCAAAAAACGCAATTACTAGAACTTTATATTAAATATATACTTATTAAATATATGACATAACCTAAATTTATACAATAAATGCAGGCTTTTTGGTTCTTTGTGCCAACAAAAGAACTGGGGGTGTGGGGGCAAAGCCACCACAAACAATAAAATTAAAAATATAAATTTTGAAAAAGTTAAAAATTTTCAGTATAAATTAATTTTTTAATTATTTATGATTGATGTAAGTTATCTGAAATTCCATAAATATTAAAAAATCTTAATTCTATATTTTCTATATCATCATCTATTTCTTTCAATGAAAATTTTAAATTTAGTCCCATTAAATATGTATTATCTAAAGCGATATATCTTTCATTCTTATTATCACCTTTGGACATATAATCGTATATTTTCATGTTAACATCTATATGTATATCACAGATTATATATCCTTCCTCAAATACTTCTGTAGTAATGAGCATGTAATTGTTTAAATAATCATATTCACTATAGGCATTATCAGAATATTTTTTCAATATTGATAAATCTAAATAATTTTCCACGCCTTCTTTTATTTTCTTCTCAATATTAGAATCTTTATAAATTTTATCTCTTACATCTTCTTTTGTAATTCTATGTTTATAATCGTTAAAACTGTTAAGACTCTCTGAATCAATCATTATTATTTCTCCTGAACATTTATTAAAAATACTTTTATCAATTAAAATATATTATTGCAATTATATATTAAAAATGATATATATATCAAATATTAAGAATTATAATTTTTATAAATGGAGAATAATAAAATGAGAGTTTCTGAAATAGAAAGAAATACTAATGAAACAAAGATAAAAATAAAATTAAATATAGATGGAACAGGAAAATACAAAAACAATACTAAAGTAGGATTTTTGGATCATATGCTTGATTTGTTTGCACGCCATGGAAGATTCGATTTAGAAACTATATGCGATGGTGATATTCATATTGATTATCATCATTCTGTGGAGGATGTTGGTATTGTATTGGGAAAATGTTTTGCTGAAGCTTTAGGAGATTTAAAAGGTATTAAAAGATATGGTAATTTTAGTATGCCTATGTGCGAGGCTCTTACTATGACTGCGGTTGATATATGCGGAAGAAGTCATTTAGTTTTTAACAGTGATTTGAAGCATGAAAAAGTAGGAGATTTCGATACTGAACTTGTTAAAGAGTTTTTTACAGCATTTACTAATTCTATGAATATTACTTTGCATATAAATACTTTATATGGAGAGAATACTCATCATATAATAGAATCCATTTTTAAAGGTGTTGCCAGAGCTTTAGCACAGGCTTGTGAAATAGATGAAAAATATAAAAATGAAGTATTATCTACAAAGGGAATGCTTGAAAATAATAAAAATTAAAAAATTGATTTTTTGTTCTTTTTATAAAAGGCATATAATTAATATTTTTTAATTTATTCAGCCCGCCCGCCCACCCCTATACTTTGACTTTTATGTTTTATTTTAGTATAATAACTTCAATAAATTAATAGGATTTTTTTATGACAGCTATAATAGATTATGAAGTAGGAAATTTATTCTCTCTTATGTCATCATTAAAGTATGTAGGAATAGATGCTAAACTTACAGATGATGAAAAAACTATAAAAGAAGCCGATGCTTTGATACTGCCGGGAGTAGGAGCTTTCAGAGATGCATTGGCAAAACTTGAAAGAAGAAAAGACGGAACATTAAAAAATACTATTATAGAAGAAGCTAAAAAAGGAAAATTAATTTTGGGTATATGCTTGGGTATGCAAATGCTTTTTGATAAGAGCTATGAATATGGTGAGTATAACGGACTTGGACTTATAAAAGGAAATATATGCCCTATAGAAAAAGATTTAAAAAATAAAGATTTGAAAGTGCCTCATATGGGCTGGAATAATCTCAATATAAAAAAAGAAGATAAACTATTTAAATATATTAATAATATGGAATATGTTTATTTTGTACATTCATACTATGGCAAGGATTGCGATGAAAGCATAATAGCTGACAGTGAATATGATGTTCAAATACCAGCCATAGTAAAAAATGAAAATGTATACGGGATACAGTTTCACCCTGAAAAAAGCGGAAATACAGGACTTAATATATTGAGAGGCTTCAAAGATTTAGTACAAAAAAGTTAAATTAAAATAAAGCTACTCTTGCCCTTTTAATCTCTGTTCTGTATCTTTTTATCTCCCATTCAGTTCTGCTTTTATCCCATTTAAGTATATTGGCCATTTCCTCTGCTATATGCTCTGATATTAAAGTACCGCAGTCATTCTCTGTTAATATGAATCTTAATCTTCTCATCATAATATCATCTAAATGCATAGCATGCTCTACTTCTACAAAATATTTTATGAGTCCTCTATTGATTCTATAATCAAGCCCAACTTCCACTAAAAGAGATGAATCATTTTTGCAAAGCTCATTCAATTTTAGAATCAAATTAACAGAACCGAAATAATCTATAAGGAATTTAACTAAATCTTCATTCAAAACTAATTCTGCATTTTTATCGAATTTATTATTAACAACTTTCTGATTACTGAACCATTTATAAGGCTTGCCATACATTTTTACTAATGTTTTCATAGTAACAGCAGAAGAAGTTGTAAAGTTTCCTCCTTCAACTAAAAATAGTCTGTATTGAGGATGAGAATGTATTTTAACCTGTGAAGGATTAAGAGGCATCATTCCAGATTGTGTAGTTATTATATGATTTTTATTAACAATAGAACTGAAATAAGTATTATATATATCAAGCAAATATTCAGCTTCATCGCTTGTAGTATATATACAATCTAAATCATGAGTATTTTTTTTGATTGTAGGACCTATGATAGTATTGTTCTTCCAACGCATTAAAAATACATTAGGTCTTGATTTTATCTTAGGTAGAATAACTGATTTATTTATATGAATCAAATCGCTATCTATGATTAAATGACTGCCCTTAACATAAACAAGTCTGTCTTCAAAATTTCCATTAGGAAGAAGAGAACTTATACTATGTCCCCAAGCTCCTGCAGCTATTAATATAGTTTTAGCACTTGCTGTATATACTCTTCCTGAGATATGATCAGTAAAAACTACATTCTCTATTTCTTTCTGATTATATTCAAAAGCCTTAACTTCACAGTAATTTAATATATCTGCCCCGAACTCTTCAGCCTTCAAAAGAAGCTCTATAACATATCTAGAATCATCTAGTAAACCTTCATAATATTCTACAGATGCTATAACATCATTATTTATCAAATCAGGCAAGGCATCTAATGTTTCATTTCTGCTATGTGATTTATGCTTTTTACCCTTACCAAAAAGAGAAAACATATCATATAACATCATTTTTATTTCTTCTCTTAAAAGACCTGTACTGCTATGCTCATATATAGGATTGATAATGCCAAAATGTTCAGACGAAGCCTTATACATAAGGTTATTTCTTTCTCTTACCCTATGAATTGTATACATTAGATTTTTACTATTCATATCATTAAATCCGCCTGAAAGCATTTTAGAAGTTCTGGAAGAAGAACCGAAAGCAAAATCATGCTTATCAAGCAAAAGTACGGAAAGTCCTACTCTGGAAGCCTTTAATGCTATAGTAGCACCCATAACTCCGCCGCCTATAATGATGATATCATATTTTTTATTACTATTGTGGAGTATCTCAGCTCTTGTTTTTGGCATAAATAACTCTCCTTTATTGTTTATAAATAAACTCGCTATACATTAGCTGACAACTTCCTTCGTCAGTTATCAGCTGCTCGTTTATAGTTTTTTATTGCTTATAAATAAACTCGCTTTGTATTAGCAATAATAAAAAAAATAATATATAAGCTCCATATATTCTAGTATATACAAAATCATTATAAATACAAATATTTTAACAATTCTCTCAAACTCATACGATTTTTACTAACTTTTAAAAAAGACTGCATCTCTTTAACCTTGCCATGATTATCTATATAATGCCCCTCAAACTCACCAAGATATGATATAGGAAAACTTAAATAAGCATTATAAGCCAAAACAGAAAAATTCGGACTAAATACTATATAATTACCCTTATTTTTCTTGGCAAAATCAATCATATTATCACTATCATCTAATGAGTCGCCTACTATAATAAATTTTTTAAATTTCTCATTATATATGTAATTATCGTCAAATATAGAATGCTTTATATCCTGCTTTAAATCTCTTATAGAAAAATCATTAATATTTGTATAATTATCTCTAATATTTTTTGAATTAGTGGCCATTCTATTTTTTTTGAATATTAGATTTTGTATTCCCAAAGAATCAATAAATTCATTGAAAGCCTTAATATCTTCAATAGGATACATGCTGGAGTTTAAAGCCAAAGTAGATTCTGCCTCAATATCATTAATAAATTTATGATACAATTCTTTAGCCTCATCAAATTCATACTGCATACCGCTATAAAAAGGCTTTTCTAAGGTATTATTTGAATAATAATCAAGTTTTCTTCCATAATCACATATTCCGTATTTTTTACCATTTGGAGATGATATATCTTTTATACTATAATCAATATAACTATATTTGGCATCGCATAGATGATTGCATCCTATACAAAAACTTTCTATGCTTCTTACTGTACTTATATCATCATTGATTTTATTATCTATATCTCTTTGAACTTCAAATACATGAGTAGGACATAAATCTGTTATCATAGAATTATATCCGTCTATAACTTTATAATCTTCGCATATACCGCAATTAATACATCTTTCAAAATTTGCATTTATAAAGTTAGGAAGATTCATTTTTTCTAGTATGTTTTTTAATTCTATCAAGTTAATATCATTTTCATCAAATGCATTTGGAGATGCTTCTATTGAAATATTATAAATATCTAAATACTTTTTTAATCTGCATATATAATCAGCCTTACAGCTTTCGCATATAGGCTCATGCATATAAAGCATAGCCTTTAATAAAGAAGTTCTATATCTTATAATATCATCATCATGCTCATTTAAAACACTCATTCCATTTTCTACTATTTCATTACAGGCGTATTTATAAGAATAATCATTTTCATTTTTTTTCTTTACTTTTACCAAACATAATTTGCATCTTAGAATATTGTTTTTCTCTTCAAAAGTATTTGTACTATTTATTTTATATGAGCATAAATGAGGTATATCTATATTGATGTATGACAGTGCCTGAAGTATAGTATATCCTTTCTGAGATGATACCGTCTTTCCATCAACATTAAATTTTACTATCATTAAATAAAACCTCTAATATAAAAAAGATTTTTAACTTTTTAAAAAACTATATAATGTTATCTTATTTTCTATCAAATATACAAACTCATCTCTAAACATTTCCATAGCAGATAATATACAGTTAGCAAGACTTCTTATATATAAACATGAAGCCCCTATTTTAATCATTTCAACAGCTTCTTTCAAATTAGAATAATCATCAAAATTTGAATTTCCTAAAAGCATTCTATTGATATAATATTCGCATAAATCGAATCCATAATGACAAGGAGAACATTTTCCACATGATATGCTTTTACCAAACTGAATTATTTTTACTACAACCCTTATTATACATCTATCCTCTTGTATGAAACATATACCTCCATTTCCCATCTTCATATTAAGACTGTCAAAACATTCATAATCTAAAGTCATTTTCTGGAAAGTTTCAAAATCAATAGGAGGGTTCAAAAAACCATTAGTAAATACACATTTTATAGTATATTCTTTTACCGTTCCGCCGGCAGCTTTAACAATATTTCTTAATGGGGTATACATTTCAAATTCATATAGATTAGGATTAATAATATCTCCTGTAATAGAAAGTATATTACTTCCTTTATACTCTCCATTTCCATAATCTTTGAAAGTAAATCCTCCGATATGAGCCAAATATGCAATCTGTGATATAGTTTCCAAATCGAATATGTATTTTTTATTTTCTAAAAAAGAAGGTGTGATTCTGATATTATATTTATTATAGTAACCATATTCATCATATATATTTATTTCTATATCAGCTACAAAATTAGCATCTTCCGCTTCAACTATGGCTTTTAATAAAATATCTCTTTCTTCTAAATAATAATCTTTTAATATTATATCTATTCTTTTAATATTTAAAATTTTGGCTATAAAGACAGAACCGTCTAATATAAGATGCGGATTATTTTTTAATAGAAATTTATCTTTGAAAACCAAATAATCAAATGAAGCGGCATTGACTAAAATATAATCCTCTTTAATATTTCCGTCAGTTAATAATTGATATATAGAAGTTTGAGTAATATCTCTTTTAAACAAAGGATATTCTTTTAAATCTTCAAAAAAAGAATTACCTATTTTTTGAACTGCTAAATATTCTCCGAAATGATCTCTATATGACTGAATATTTTCTATATTATTTTCACTATGCAGTACAAATTTCTTCATCTTTTTCTTACATGTATAGCTTCTATATACTTAATAATACTTTTAAAAGACGATTTTGTACATTCCATACCATTAATAAGGACAGGTACGGCATTATGGCAATTATGCATACACTCCATCTCTTTAAGGAGCATACCATCAGATGACGGTACTCCTATTTCTAAATCATAATGGGAACGAATAGCTTCTAAAAGACCATAAGCCCCTTTCATAGAGCAATGAAGTCCTACGCATACCTCTATGACAGTTTTTACATTGCTTGCCATATTATTTTCCCATTAAAAATATAAATTCCAAGAGATGAAAAACATTAATATGTATAATGTTATATTATATTACTTTTTCTTATGCCTATTTTTGCGTAAACGTTTTTTACGTTTATGCGTAGCCATCTTTTGACGAAGTCTTTTTCTTCCTGAAGGCATATACACTCCCATTTTTATCTAATTTGAAAATTTATTATAACATTTTACACAAATAATTTCAAGTTTAAACTAAAAACTAATTTCATTTTTTTACATTTATTTAAAAGATAATATTTAAATATAGAATAATTAAAAATACTAATAAAAAATATTGTTATAGATAAAAAATAATCATAGCATTTTATAAAAACACTATGATTATTCTTATAACTATTAAAAAATTAATTAATATTTACCAATTAAAATTTATCTATATCAACAAGTTTTTCTACTGTTTTAGCAAGCAAATACACTCCTACTCCTGTAGCACCTTTAGATATATATTTTACATTTACATCGCTCATATCAGTACCTGCTATATCCAAATGAGCCCATCTTGCCCCTTCTGTAAAGTATGATAAGAATTGTGCTGCTGTTATAACTCCAGCATATCTTCCGCCTGAATTTTTTATATCAGCAATATCAGATCTTATATCTTCTTTATATTCATCAAACATAGGAAGTTCCCATACTCTCTCATAAGTATCATTGCCTGCCTCTTTTAAAGCAGCAGATAAAGCTTCATCATTAGAAAGAAGTCCTGAAGCATGTCTTCCTAAAGCTATTGAACAAGCTCCTGTTAAAGTAGCAATATCTATTACAAAATCAGGATTGTATTTTTTTATTCCATAAGCCAAAGCATCAGCAAGTATTAATCTTCCTTCAGCATCTGTATTAACTACCTCTACAGTAACACCATTATACATTTTTAATATATCACCCGGATTTATAGCTGCACTTCCTGTTTTATTATCAGTTAAAGGACATATTACAGTAACATTTGCTTCCAAATTCATATCAGATATTAAGAATAAAGCTCCGCAAACAGCAGCAGCTCCAGCCATATCGTCTTTCATACCAAGCATACTTGTACTAGGCTTTAAAACCATTCCGCCTGTATCAAAAGTAATACCTTTTCCTACCAATAAAATATGTTTTTTAGCCTTAGCTTTCTTATATTGAGCAATAAAAACTCTAGGAGGATTCTTACTTCCAGCATTAACTCCTAATATTCCATTCATACCAAGAGTTTTTAATTCTTTTTCAGTAAGAACCGTAGTAGTTATTTTTCTGCTTTCAGCCTGTTTTTTAGCTCTGTCAACAAATGTCAATGAATTTATAACATTGCTAGGCTCATTAACCATATCTCTTGCCCAAAATATGCTGCTTGCTATCTGATTGGCCTTAGATATAGCATTTTCAGTATCTTTTTTATGTTCAGAAACTAAAAGTATATTCTTAATGTTAGATTGTTCTTTTAATCTTTTATTGCCTAAATAATTATCAAAACTATAAGAAGAAAGCAATATACCTAAACAAAACTGAATATATGATTCTTCGGAAGCTATTTCAGCGAATAATTCAGCCATATCCACTTCTATATCATCTATATGTAAATCTTTCATTATTTTTACTAATGAAGCACCGGCATTCTTCCAAGTCTCATACATATAATTTTTTACTTCTTTATATGTAATATAAATAACTCTTGTATTGCTTGCAAATGCGAATGCAAATGGAGTAGAAGTATTATAATATTTATCTTTTACCAAACTATTAAATAACTTTATGTATTCTTCATTAAATGAGCATACTTTAAGCTGCTCTTTCTCTACTTTTACAAATACTGCTACAGTATGTTTTTTAATGAAATTGATTGTATGTTTTAATTTCATTTTTTGTTCCTTTATGATTTAAAAATAACTTCGATTAATAATTATATATAATGTTTATTTTATGTCAATTATAATATAAAAAATATTATAAAAGATGTTGCAATATACTATTAAAGGTATATAATCCATATAAACTTACATATTATTTTATTAGGAGGTTGAAAATATATGATAAGAAAAATATTTAATGTAGCAATTTCTATTTCTCTACTATTATTTGCAGTATCATGCGGAACTGGTGTAAGCAGAAGCCAACCAGAAGGCTGGATTAATGATGACACATTCAGAGTAATGGGAATGGGATCCCCATCAGATGATATAGACGATAAATTCAGAAGAGAAGTAGTAGCAAAACAAGCAGCTGAATTAGATGCCAAAAATAAAATCGCTGCAAAAATTGTAGGTTCTTATATAGAATCTTTAAGTTCTACTGAAAAAGGTATGATAGATGAATATGTTATACAGGAAAGAGTGGCAGGAAGAATAAGAGGTACTTCTGTTATAGAAAGCAAATGGGACTCTAAACAAAATTGCACTATAGTAATGGAACTATATTCAAAAAACCTTAAAAAACAGATGGATAATTTAGTAACTCAATATCTTAATGAGGTTGGTATGCAATATACTGCTCAAGATGTTGCAGGAATGGTAAGAACTTATAAATAATCATTAAAATTATGAAATTAAAAGGACTCCTATTAAGGAGTCCTTATTTTTTTGTAAAATAAAAATTAATAATAATCGATAATTATAAAAGTAATTAAAATTTGCTATATTTTTTATTATATTTAAAATATACTAATAAAATTATTTTTATTATGGTATTGCAATATAGTATTCAAAATATATAATACTACAACAAACTAGAAAGGATTAAATATGAATAAATTTATAAAATTATTTATTATGACATCAATGGTTTCACTATTCGTTATTTCATGCGGAAGTGGAGTAAGCAGAGAAAGACCAGAAGGCTGGATTAATGATGACACATTCAGAGTAATGGGAATGGGTTCACCAGCAGAAGATATAGATATAGATGATAAATTCAGAAGGGAATTAACATCAAAACAAGCAGCAGAATTAGATGCTAAAAATAAAATTGTAGCAAGAATAGTAGGTTCTTATATAGAATCTTTAAGCTCTACTGAAAAAGGCATGATAGATGAATATGTTATACAGGAAAGAGTGGCAGGAAGAATAAGAGGAGCTTCTGTTGTAGAAACTAAATGGGATTCTAAGCAGAATTGTACTGTGGTTATGGAGCTTTATTCTAAAGGATTAAAAAAACAGGTAGATGCATTAATTACAAAATATCTTAATGAAGTTGGTATGCAATACACAGCTCAAGATGTTGCAGGAATGGTAGAAACTTATTAATAATGATTTTTATATCTAATTTATTATATATAATCTATCAATAATTGGTAATAGAGAATAATAGTAAAAAATATTAAAAAGCTAATCATAAAAATTATTTTCCTCTAGCAAGTTTACTTGACTGACTAGCCTTTAAGAAAATAATTTTTATTAGCAATAATTAAAAAATATAGGTGAAAAAATATTAAAAAGCTAATCATAAAAATTATTTTCCTCTAGCAAGTTTACTTGACAGAACCTCTAAGAAAATAATTTTTATTAGCAATAATTAAAAATATAGGTGAAAAATATTAAAAAGCTAATTATAAAAATTATTTTCTTCTGGCAAGTTTACTTGACAAAACCTCTAAGAAAATAATTTTTATTAGCAATAATTAAAAAATATAGGTGAAAAATATTAAAAAGCTAATTATAAAAATTATTTTCTTTCTGGCAAGTTTACTTGACAGAACCTCTAAGAAAATAATTTTTATTAGCAATAATAAGGAATAATTATGTATGTAGAAAATATTAAAGGAAGAACTGCATTTGTATCAGGAGCAAGTGCCGGTATTGGAGAAGCTGTAGCTAAAATGCTTGCTTCTAATGGAGTTAATCTTATCTTAGCTGCAAGAAGAATAGAGAAACTTGAAACTTTAAAAAATGAATTAGAAAAAAATCATAATGTAAAAGTAACAGTTATAAAATTAGATTTTTCAAAACCTGAAGATATAGTAAAGGCTATAGATTCTCTTAGTGATGAAGATAAAAAAATAGATATACTCATAAATAATGCTGGTTTAGCTTTGGGTAAAGATTTTTATTATAATAATCCTATAGAAGATTCTCTACAAATGATTAGAGTTAATTGTGAAGGATTAATAGTATTAACAAGACTTTTACTTCCATATATATTAAAAAGCAAATATGGACATATAGTAAATCTATCATCCACAGCTGCTGATGAAGCTTATAGTGGAGGTGCAATATATTGTGCTACTAAATCTTTTGTAGAAATGTTTGGAGACAGTTTGAGAATAGAATTAATAGACAAACCTGTAAAAATAACAAATATAAAACCAGGCGCAGTTAATACAGAATTTTCTACAGTAAGATTTAAAGGCGATAAAGAGAAAGCTGACAATGTATACAAAGGATTTAATCCTTTATATGCTGAAGATATAGCCGATAATATAGAGTATGCATTAACTAGAAAAAGTCATGTACAAATATCAAGTATGACTATAATGGCGGAGAATCAAGGTAGTGCTACTATAATACATAAAAACAATTAATTTATTTAGGGAGTTTCATTTATGGGAGATATAGATAACACTAGAGATAGATTAAAGCTAGATGAACTTAATAAAGATGCTAGAAAAGATCTATTTAATAAATTCGTAGATGCCGGCGGTGAAGTAGTACCAGATAAGAAAAAGGATAATAATGTTCTTGTAGGATCATCAAAAAAAGGACAAAATGCAGTAGTAGGTGGAAATGGCGGTAGAGGTTCTAAAGGTTCTAGTTCTGCCAATACCAAAAATGACAGCAAAAATAATAAATCTTCTTCTGCTGTAAGTGTTCAAAATAAAAAAAATACCGGATTATTTTTCAATATCAAATTATGGTTCAATGCTTTAAGTTCTGGTGTAATCACATTGATGGGCGGAAATGTTAATCCTAAATTCTTAA
Source organism: Brachyspira intermedia PWS/A (assembly GCF_000223215.1). Classification (NCBI taxonomy): domain Bacteria; kingdom Pseudomonadati; phylum Spirochaetota; class Spirochaetia; order Brachyspirales; family Brachyspiraceae; genus Brachyspira; species Brachyspira intermedia. Next base: position 407,664 of record NC_017243.1, on the reverse strand, counting down.
ACTTTATAGATAAAAATGTTATAGCTGCCCTATTAGAAATGGACACTTTAATTTTTAATGCTTTAAATCCAAGTGAAGCCTCTGATATAGATGCAAAAGCAAAACATCAAAAAGTAATTTCTCAATTTGCTAAAACTTTAGATGATTTAGAGTTATTAGAAAGAATAAAAGATCAATATAATGAAGGCGTTTATAAAGATTTTTTAAGACCATATAAAGAATTAAACAGCACCGTTATGGCTGAAAGCTATGTAAAAGAAATCAAAGCTATGTTCAGACCGCTTTATGTACTTCATGCTTATTCTTCAAGAATAAAATTAGCAGGTGAAAAAGCTATGTTTGCATATGCTATGGTTGATAATATAAGCAAAGGAATTGTAAACTCTAGAATATCTGCTTTTAAAAGAGCTGTAGATTTGATATATGGAAAATATTACCCTAAACTATTCACTCTTTTACAGTATGCATCAAAAGAACCATTAGAAACTATAAATGATTTTAACCGCTATTTAAATATCACTGATGAAGATATATTAGGATATTATACAAAAATAAGAAAAGAAAAAGAAAAATTACAAGAAACTAAAATACAGCAGGCAAAAGAAAATATAGGAAAGCAAAAAGACAATGAAGAAGAAAAATTGAGTAAAGTAGAATCTATAGGTGTAAAACTTATAGATAAATGCGTATCATTCAAAAAATCTGACAACAATATAGAATATGAAGCAGATCCTTTTTTCATTGTTCCTATAAAAGACAAAATATATAGAATTAAAGTATTAATAGACTTTTTAGACAGAGAGTATTCTGCGGTATTCGTTTCTAATAAAGTAAGATATAATTTAGTTTATGATAATCAGGTAAGAACAGACTATAAAAATGATTTTAATAATATATTCTTATCTTTATCAGATACTAATTCGAGATTAAATGAATACAGTGAGCTTTGTAAAACAATAAATAAAGTAGAAGAAGATAAAACTATGCGTTTTGAACAGAGAGTTTCTATGCTTTCAGATAAAAACGGTCAGCGTTCATATTTAGCTAAAAACTTAAGAAACACCTATGTATCAATAATAACACCTTTTAAAAGAAAATTAGATAAATTATTATTGGATAAAGAAGAGAGAGAAAGAATAATAGAAAACCCTAATGACATATTAACTTTCTCAGCAGAAATAGGAAAAGGTAAAAAAAGAATACAGGGATATAATGTGATGAAAGCGTTAACAGAAGCTTATTATTTTATATCCGGACTTAATTATTTAATCACACAAGGTGAGTTATCAGGTGCAGGAATTCTTATAGAAGGCGATGACAACGAAGAGCAAGATATAAGCATCGCTCAAAAACAGGAAACTATCGAAAATACAGAAGCATCTAATAATACTTTAGAAAATGTTAATGCTGAAAATAATACTGGTACAGAAAATGAGAACACTGAAAACAATGTAGAAAATGATGAAAATCAAATATCTGAAACTGAAGAATCAAATGCTGAAAATTCAGATAATAACATAACTGATCCAAATGAAATTGTATTGGGAGATGACGGATTTAATGAATCATTAGAAGATGAAGATTTGTTCACAGAGTCTGAATCAGAAGATGAAAATTTAAAACAGTAAGTATAGAGAGGTTATTTTGGCTTATAAATCACCAAAGGTTATAATGCTTGAATATATTCCGCTTCGTATATTGATGGAAATCATGGCATTTATGCCTTATATATTTGTTATATTATTTGCTAAACTTATAGGTACTTTAATGTACTATCTTGTACCAAGTGCAAGAAAAGTAGCGCTTATTAATTTAAAACAGGCATTTCCTGAAAAAAGTTTTCATGAAAGAAAAGTAATAGCTAAAAGATCTATGAAATCTATGATGATGACTTTTGCCGAATTTATTAAATCATCAAGAATGTCAGATGAGCAAATATTAAAGAGGATAAAAATAGAAGGCCAGGACAAATTTGATGAAGCTATGAATAAGAAAAAAAGAGGAATCATAGCTATTACAGGTCATATAGGAAATTGGGAATATATAGCTTTTTATTTTGCTATAAAAAAATATCATCCCGGTGTAATATTCAGACCTCTTGATAATCCAAAATTAGATACTTATATGCGTTCTTGGAGAGAAAAAAGAGGTATGAAATGTATACCAAAAAAAGGAGATTTAAGAGAGATATTTCATGTTTTAAATAATAATGGTCCTGTTGCCTTTTTATGCGATCAAAATTATCTAGATGGTGTTTTTGTTGACTTTTTCGGATATCCGGCTGCAACTGCAGTTGGTCCTGTTGCCATTGCTATGAAAACAGGTTCTCCAATGGCTATACTTTATAGTTTGCCTGATAGATACGGTCATCATAAAATCATTATACATGATATAATGTACATAGAAGAAAAAGAAACTAAAGAAGAAACTATAAAACATAATGTTCAAAGATATACAAAAAAATTAGAAGAAATAATATCAAAATATCCTGAAAATTGGCTTTGGGTTCATCCTAGGTGGAATACAAGACCTAAGGGCCAGCCTGAAATTTTTACAAACATAATAATTATAAATAGTTTTTTACTTTGTTTTTTTTGATAGGTTTATATTATATATTAAATGTACTAAAACGATAATAATTGTCAGAATAACATTATATAAATAATATAAATTTCTTAATTTTACAGGATAATGAGGTAATAATCTTCATATAGTTTTTTCAATTTTATTTTTTATTATAATTTTTATTTAAAAATTAATATTTTTTACTATAATAAAGTTGTGGCAAATTATTAAAATTTTAGTCCGAAAAATACATTAAACTGGAGGTTATGAGTATATGGAGCAAAAAAAACGTTCATTTATGTTCTTTTTAAACCTTGGGCTTACATTTACTTTGGTTGGTATAATCATTTCATTTTTCATATTTTCTTATGAAAAAAATTATAAAAAAGACGAGTTCTTGGTTCATGCACAAGCTGCACCTGAAAAAACAGCTTTTACAGGTTCATTAGATGGAGCTTTGGCTGTTGAAAATGCTATAAGAGATGTAGTTGATAAAAATATGCCTGCTGTGGTTAATATATCTACAGAAATAGAAGCAGGACAAACTGAAGAAGACAGATATGCAGATGAATTCTTTAGATTCTTCTTTGGCGATCAAATGCCTAGACAAAAAAGAAGTCAGAAATCTTTAGGAAGCGGTTTTATCATTAATGAAGAAGGATATGTACTTTCTAATTACCATGTTGTGAAAGGTGCTACTAAAATTATGATTACACTTTATGGAGAAGATGGAGAACTTCCTGCACAATTAATAGGATATGATGAAGCTTATGATTTAGCATTATTAAAAATAGAAGCAAATAATAGAACTTTTCCTTATGTTGCTTTAGGTGATAGTGATGCTATAGAGCCTGGAGAATTCGCTATTGCTATAGGAAACCCTTATGGACTTAATAATACAGTTACTTTCGGTATTGTAAGTGCTAAAGGAAGAAGCGATGTTGGTGCTAATAAATATCAAAGATATATACAAACTGATGTTGCTATAAACCCTGGTAACTCTGGAGGACCTTTATTCAATATTCATGGTCAGGTTATAGGAATAAATACATTAATATATTCCACTTCAGGCGGAAGCATAGGTATAGGATTTGCTACACCTATTAATCTTGCTACTTCAGTAATGACTGACTTAAAAGAAAATGGAAGAGTTACAAGAGGATATTTAGGTATATATTTACAAGATATTGATGAAAATCTTTCAAGAGGTTTGAATGTTAAGCAAAATAGCGGTGTTTATGTAAGTGAAGTTATACCTGATTCACCTGCTGCAAAAGGCGGTTTACAGGACGGAGATATTATAATAGAGTATGACGGCGAAAAAATGACTAAATCAGGTGATTTATTCAATAAAGTAGCTACTACTAAAGTGGGAAAAGAGGTTAATGTTAAATATTTAAGAAACGGAAGAGAAAGAAGCACTAAAATTACTATAGAAGCTAGAGTTGAAGATGAGGAAGTTGTTCCTACAAGACAATCTCAGAATAACTCACAAGGTAGCACTCGTTCTTGGATGGGATTAGATGTTTCTAATATCACTCCTGAAATATCTCAAAGACTTCAGATAAGAAGCAATGAGAGAGGAGTTGTAGTTCTTAATATGACTCAGAACTCAAAAGCATATCAATACGGACTTAGACCTGGAGATGTTATAAAAGCTATCAATGGCATAACAATATCAAATACTGATGATTATGACAACTTTGTAAAATCTTATGGTAATGATAAGTCCTTTACAATAACTATAAAACGAGCAAGAATGACTTATGTTATAATTATAGAATAGTGCTTTAATAAAAAGTTAATAGAAAGGAATTGCAGGCAAATGCTTGCAATTCTTTTTTTATGTTAAATACTTTATATTAATTATGTTAACTATTTTTATATTTTGTACTTGCATTCATAATTGATTTAATATATTATTAATGAAATATATTATTTGACAATTAAAATTTAAATTTTCATATATATAAATGTTCTTAAAAAATAGGAGTAGTTTATCATGACACATTTAGAATTGAGAGAAAAATTTAAAGAGTTTTTTAAAAGTAAAAAGCATGCTATAGAGAAATCATCATCTCTTATACCAATAGATGACCCTAGCCTATTATTTACAACAGCGGGAATGCTGCAATTCAAACCTTATTATGCCGGTATAAAAAAAGCACCTTATTCAAGAGTGGCTACTATACAAAAATGTTTCAGACTTTCTGACTTAGAAAATATAGGAAAAACAGCAAGACACCATACATTCTTTGAGATGTTTGGTAATTTCTGTTTTATGGGTGATTATTTCAAAAAAGAAGCTATAGAATTTGCTTGGGAATTTTCTACTCAAGTTATTAAACTTCCTATTGAAAGAATATATGTTTCTATTTATGAAAAAGACGATGATGCTTTTAAAATTTGGAATGAGCATATAGGTGTACCAAAAGAGAAGATTGTAAGACTTGGAAAGAAAGATAATTTCTGGGGACCTGCTGGAGATTCAGGAGCTTGCGGACCTTGCAGTGAGCTTTATATTGATATGGGTGAAGAGAAAGGATGCGGAAAGCCTGATTGTTTTGTTGGATGCGATTGCGAAAGATATTTAGAGTTCTGGAATTTGGTATTTAATGAATTTTTCCAAGATACTGAAGGCAATTTATCTCCTCTTCCTAATGTTGGTATAGATACAGGAATGGGACTTGAAAGATTATGCTATATTACTCAAGGTGTAGAAAGCAATTATCAAACTGATGTAATGAAGCCTATAGTTGATGCTATAGCTAAAAAATTGAATGTTAAATATGATGATAAAAATAAAACTAAAATCAATTTAATAGCAGATCACTTAAGAGCATTAGTATTCGTAATATCCGAAGGCTGTACTCCTTCTAATGAGGGAAGAGGCTATGTACTTAGAAGACTTTTAAGAAGAGCTTTAAAAACTGCAAGCGATTTAGGACATAAAGGTTCTTTCTTAAATGAAATTACATCATCTGTAGTTAATGTATATAAAGAAATATATGATTATCTTCCTAAAGAAGAAGAAAATGTAAAAAGAATATTAAAAGATGAAGAAAATAAATTCATAAATACAATATCAGCAGGTATGAATAAACTTTATGCTGTAATGGAAGAAAATAAAGAAAGCAAAGTAATATCAGGTAAAGATGCTTTCATGCTATTTGATACTTACGGACTTCCTATAGACATAACAGAAGAAGAAGCAGCCGATCATGGATTTACAGTTGATAAGGCTGGATTTGAAGAGGCTATGGAAGAACAGAAGAAAAGAAGCAGAGGAGCTGGAGAAGATAAAAGATCAAAATTCGGATATGTTGAAAATTATGAAACTAAATATGTCGGAGAAGAAACTGATAATTTAATAAACGGCGTAAATGCAAAAATAGTTGCTGTATATGAAGATAATGCCAAAAAAGATAAAACATCATCTTCAAATGCTGTTATTATCACAGATGTTTCACCTTTCTATGGAGAAATGGGCGGACAGATTGGAGATAATGGATATATAGAAAACAGCAAAAAAGAAATGATAAAAATAATAGATACTCAAAAGAAAGAAAATACTATTATACATATAGCAGACTGCAGCAGTAATTCTTTAAGTGTAGGTGAAGAAATAAAATTATTCGTTAATTTCGACAGAAGATGTGCTATAAGAAAAAATCATACAGCTACACATATACTTCAAAAGGTATTAGAGCTTACATTAGGAAGCCATGTTAATCAGGCTGGAAGTTTTGTAAATGATGAATATTTAAGATTCGATTTCACACACCCTGATTCAATTTCAGAAGATACATTAATAAGTATAGAAAATCAGGTTAATGAAGTAGTATTTAAATCAATGCCTGCTGTAATAAAATATATGCCTAAAGAAGAGGCTATTGCTTGCGGTGCTAAGGCTTTATTTGGAGAAAAATATCCCGATACTGTAAGAATACTTGATATAGGAAATGGTTTTTCAGTAGAGCTTTGCGGAGGAAGCCATTTGACAAATACATCAGAAGTTGGTTATTTCCATATAGTGAGTGAAGGTTCTGTAGCTAGCGGTGTAAGAAGAATAGAGGCTATCACAGGATTAAAAGCTGCTAATGAAGCTAGTAAATTATTCAGCAAAGTTAAGAATTTAGCACATATACTTAATGCTTCAAAAACAGATGAGCTTACTGTAAGAGCTGAAAGTCTTCAAAATGAAGTGAAAAAACTTCAAAAAGAAATTAAACAGCTTAAAACTTCAGGTGCTTCTGCTGTTTCATTTATGGATAATTTTGAAGATTTGAAAGGAATTAAATTCTATAATTTAGAGTTTAATGAAGATATTAAAGAAGTTAGACTTTATGCTGATACTATAAAAGAGAGAGTAAAAGACAGTATTGCTGTAATGATAAGTAAAACTGATTCTTCCAACTCTATATTAGTACAGATAACAGGTAATGCTTTAAAAGAGAAGAAATTATCTGCAAATAATATAATAAAAGATATTATTGCTGCTGCTGGAGGACGCGGAGGCGGAAAAGATACTTTTGCTCAAGGTTCTATAGAAAATATAGAAAAAGCTAAAGAAGAAATTAATAAATTAAAGAGTAAATGGTTATAAAAATTTTAATATGAAGAAAAATATTATACTTTTCATATTTGCAGTAAGTTCTATGCTTATTATTTCATGCTCTGCTAAAGATGTTACATTAAGAAGAATCGAAGATGTACATAAAGCAGAGCAGAAACTTGCAAAAAATCCTGATGATGAAGAAACTGTATTAGAAGTACTTAATGCAGCACAAAACGGAGGAAGAGAGGTACGTGCTGAAGCTATATGGGTACTTGGAAAAATAGAGGCGGATATAGCATACAGTGATTTTCTTCGTGCTAGTGTAGAAGATCCTGATTTTAATGTGAGATGTTTGGCAGTTTTAGGACTTGGAAAATTAGATGCAAATAATCCTGAAGCTATTGACAGAATAAAAAGGGCTATATCAGATACTGATTTGCAGGTTCAGATAGAAGGTCTTAAAGTGGCTGGAAGAATGAATGCTAAGACTCTTTTGAATTCTATACTCGATAGCTTATCAAGTAAAAATAAATGGGTAAGAATGGCTGCTGTTGAGGCTTTAAAAGATTATGATGATGCTAGAGTTGATAGGTCTTTAAATCTACTAGCTTCTACAGATAAAGATTATGCTGTAAGATCTACTATCAATCAGGTAATAGAATACAGAAAAAATAAGAAAAATTCAAAAGCTGAAGAAGAAATAAAAGAAACAGCATCAGCAGAATAATAATATACGTAATAAAGGAAAATATATTGAATGAATAATAAAATCAATTTTCTTTTTATATTAATATTGTCTTTATTTATTACAATATCATGTGCATCAAAATATTCTTATGTAAGAGTAGATGATATAATAGACAAAAATAGAACTATTGCTGTTGCTTCTTTTACTTTTCCAAAGAGCATGACTAATGAGTATTGGGATAGATTAAAATATTTAAATACTGAGATATATACTGATTTTGTATTAAACAGTTTCATTAGTAATTTTAATTCTCAAAATGAAATGGTTAAGCTTGTAACTTTGCAGGAAGCTATAGGAAATAAAGAATTTGCTAATCTTCCTCATCACTCTATATTGGGGGCTGATTATGTTGCTGCAACAGGTACACTTGCAACTAATAGATTAAGCGAAGAAACTTTAGCATTGCTTGCTGATAAAGTAGATGGAGTAATGTATGCTGAATCTGCTATGTCTTTCTGGTCTCAAAAAGTTAATATAGATTTTGAGATTTACGATATGGATGGAAATTATTTATGGATAGATACTTTGAATGGGGCTTCTTATTATATAATAGGAGATACAGGAGCACCTACCAGACAAACTGCTTATGAAATAGTTATAGCCGATGTCATGAAATATCAAAAAAAGCATGCTGAAGAATTATACATAGTTATAGATCAGGCTATATCAAATGGTGTGAGCGGTTTAAAAGGAAAAGTTCCTTATGCATTCAATACCAATGATATTATATTCACACAAAAAACATTTAGTTTAACTAATGAAGATTATGCAAAAAAGGCGGGTATATATTAATGGCACAAAAACAAAAAATAGAATTAAATTTTAGCGATGTAGATGATTTTCATTTTAAAAAACCACTGAAAGGTTATATGCTTAAAATAGCAGAGGATCATTATGTTATAGGCAATGAGGATTTAGCTATCAAATCTACAGGAAAAACTCCTAAAGAGGCTGCTGAAATGGTTAAAGAGCAGTTTATAGTACTTGCTAATGATATAATGTATAAATCGAAATATGCACCTTTAAGCGAAAGAGAAAGAAAAAAGTAAATATTATCAATTCTATATGTGATATTGTTTAAAAGTATTTATATTAAGTTTTAAAAAGTGAGTATTGTTTATTTAATACTCTATCTTTTTAAAACTTTATAAATTAATTATATTTTTCTATAGTCTTTATATTTTTCCATTAATTCATCGAATATTTTAGCAGCTTCAAATATAAGATAATCGCATCCTTTTTCTTCATCTCTGTAATGCTCTACCAAATAATCGCAATTAATGCTGTTCATTTTTTCATTAAACTTATTTATATATTCTGCTTCTATTTCTTTTAATAGAGTACCCTCATGTCCTCTATCTTCTATAAAAGCCTTAGCAAAAGCCATTATTCCGCCTGTTAATATACCGCAAGTTATACCAACAGCCATACCGCCACCGAAACCTGCCGCCAATTTCAAATCATTTCTATTTATACCAAGCTCATAAACCTTATTAGCTCCATAAAGCATTTTCTCAGCACAATTCAAATCTTCTGCCTTACCAAATCCAGAATATAAATACTCATATAATGTCATAAAATACCTCCTTAATTAGAATTTAATTAAAGTAGATCCCCAAGTAAGACCAGCTCCGAAAGCAGTAAGAAGAACATAATCACCTTCTTTTATAGCATTAGATTCAAAAGCCTCTGTAAATGCTATTCCTACGCTTGCTGCAGATGTATTGCCGTACTTTTGTATATTAATATAAAATTTATCATCATTCAAACCTAAAGTTTTAGCAACAGCATTCATTATTCTAGTATTAGCCTGATGGGTTATTATAAGTGATAAATCTTTTAACTCTAAATCAGCATTTTTAACAGTTTTATTAATAGTTTCATCGAAAGTCTTAACAGCCTTTTTAAAAACTTCAGTACCTGCCATACTTATGGTATTTGTATTATCTTCAACATTCTCCTCTGTAATAGGATTAACACTTCCGCCGCCTTTTACTATAAGTATTTCATCATTAGATTCAGAACCTATATCTGTTGAAATAATGCCTTTAGAATCATCTGAAGAAGCTTCTAATAAAGCACTGCTAACCCCATCTCCAAATAATATAGCAGTAGTTCTATCTTCCCAATTAAGTATATCAGAACATTTTTCAGCAGCAACTATTAAAACCTTCTTACATTCTCCGCTTTCTATAAGTGAAGCAGCTGTATTTAAAGCATATATATATCCTGAACAAGCAGCAGATATATCAAAAGCAAGACATGAATTTTTTATATTAAATGCCTTTTGAACAAGTCCAGCAGTAGAAGGAAAAGTATATGATTTTGTAGAAGTAGCAACTATTACAGCATCAGCATCTTCTATTACAGCACCTTTATCTTTTAATTTTGATACAGCTTTAACCGCCATATCTCCTGTACTTTCTTTTTTATCTGCTATTCTTCTCTCTTCTATTCCTGTTCTTGAAACTATCCAATCATTATTAGTATCCAATTTCTTTTCTAAATCATAATTAGTCATTACATTTTCAGGTAAATATGATGACAAATATTTAATACTAGCTCTCATATTAATTAAACTCTCTCTTTATTTATTTTCTAAAATCAATTTTTATCTTTTACTAAATATATCATAGGAACACTTATCACTGTAACAGCATATTTTACTATGAAATTAAATATAAATATTCCTACCAAAGCATCGAAAGGCAAAGCTCCCCAGAATGCTATAGCAACAAATACTAAATTATCTACAGGTATACTGAAAGCATTACTTACTAATACCCTAAGCCATTGATGTTTCTTTGTTATCTTAGTTACAAAAAGATGATATATTTCTGTATCAACAAGCTCTGATAATGTAGAACCCAATATAGATGCTATTGCTATTCTTAAAACAGGACTTAAAGTTAATTGAAAAGCCTCATTAAACTCCCAGCTTGCATCTGCAGGTATTTGAGATATTATATAGAAATAAATAGGAGAAAAAATATTAATAATTGCTGATACTATTATAAGTTTCTGGGTATTTTTCTTACCTATAGTTTTATGTGCCATATCCCTTATTGTAAAAGCTAATGGATACAAAAATGTACCTCCATCAACGGCAAGACTTAAAACATTGGCTATTTTAACACTTGCTATATTTGATATCATTTGACAAGCTATATAAGAACAAATAATCAGTATAGTAATAAATGAAATACTAAAATCTTCTTCCCTTTTTTCCATATTGAAAACCTATTAATTTGATATATTTAGTTGATATATAATATACTAAAAAAATATTTTAGTCTATAGTTTTTTTATAATAAAAAAATTGATTTTATGTAAAAAAATTATATAATTTTTATTATATTTATTGTATATAAATATAAGTAAAAGGTTTGTTAAAATGGTTTATATTATATTATCAGCAATAGTATTATTAATTTTAATTATTATTCTTATAAAGAAAATTCTTAACAACAAGAAAACTTTATCGCCAAAATATGTAAAAAAGCAAATAGAAGAATTGACAAAAAAAATTAATGAAGATGAAAAAGATTATGTATCTATTTATCAATTAGCAAAACTTAAAGAAGAAATAGGCGAAATAGAAGAAGCCTTAAAAATGTATGAAAAATTACTGCAGGTTTCTTTCTTTAAAGAAAAAGAGGAATTAGAGATATGTCAAAAACTTGAAAGCTTTTATGAGAATTTCGATAAAAATGAAGAAGCTTTTAAATATACCATAAAAATTGCCAGATTAGATTCCAATAATATGCCTTGTAATATTAAAACAGGAACTACTCTTTGCAATGAAGGATATTATGTACTTGCATGCGATTATTTTAATAAGGCTATACTAAATAAAAATGAATTTGATACAGACAATCTTAAAGCAGCTGCTTTTAGTTTTTTTAAAACAAAAGATTATAAAAAATCTATTGTATTTTTAGAAGAACTTCAAAAAAGATTAGCAAAAGAAAATGATAAAGATATAGATAACATTAATCAAACTTTGATATCTATGTATATGCTTTCTGATGAATTAAATATAGCCAGAGGTTTTATAGAGCAGATTATAATTAGTAAGCATATTAATAATCCGTTATATATAGATAGAATTTATTTGCATATATTGTATAAAGTTCTTGATAATGAAAAGTTTAGAGAATTATATGATAATCTATATAAAAAATATAATATATCAAACCCTAATAAAAAAATATCAGATTTAGTATTAGACTATTCTTTTTACTCATATTTTTTAAGAGACATAACTTTATCCAAAAGATTATTTGAAATTATAAATGATTTAAAATTACCTGAATTAAATACTTATAATTTTGATCTTATAATAAAATATTTATCAGATATAAGTAAAGCCACAGAACAGCTTAACAAATTAAGAAATCTAATGAAATTAGATAATTCTAAAAATGATAATTATGAAAAGTATGTAGAAAAAGAAGATATTCAAAATTGGGAGAGAGCTGTTGATTTATGGGAAGGTTCTTTTATAGATATAAGTTATTTGAGTTCTCTTATAACAATACAAAATAATATAAATGTTAAGAAAATATTAGATGAATTAAAAATAAACGATGATAAAAGCAATAATGAAATGAGTTTAAAGATTGTACAGAAAGTAGATAAAATTTATAATATGAATATCATAGACTTCAAAAAATTATGCCAGAATTTAATACGCACAAAATTATCATATTCTATAATACAGGAATATACGGATGCTGCTTCTAAAAGTGATTATGGTGATGAGGTTAATTATATAACATACAATACCAAAGGTAATAAAAAAGATACTACTTTGATATCTTTCAAAAGATGGAAAAAAATTGAAATAGGAGAATTATTAATAAGAGATTTCCAAATGATGATTAATGAATCAGGTGCTAAAAACGGTATTTTAATAGTTCCTGTAACTTTAAGTAATAGTGCTAAAAGCTATGTTTCATACAATGACAAAATAACAGTTTATTCAAGAAATCAATTTAATAATCTTCTTAAAGATGAAAAACTGTAATAAGAAATAATCATAAAAATAAAAAAGTGATAGTCTATTTTTATATAGATTATCACTTTTTGAAAACAAAAATAAGCGAAAATTTATTTTAACATTTCTCTATCTACTAAATCATTAGCAGGAACATAATCGTTTATTACTTGTGAGAAAACTAAAGTATCAACAAAACCGCCTCTTTTTATAGAAAGGAAAAGATCATTATATTCATTTTCAGGCATACCTAATTTCTTCATAGTTACAGCCTTATAGAATACTGCATCATTAGCAAATCTAGTTCTAGGATATTCCGTAATAACTCTGTCAAATAAAGCAATAGCTTCCTGAAGTTCATTCTTATCACTTGAATAAGTTTGATAAAGCATACCATTCCATAATAATGAAAGAGGTTTAAATTTCTCTATAGAAGTTAATCCTGCTACTTTCTTAAAGCATTCATCAGCTAAAGTAATATGATTTTTAGCTACAGTATTGTTTGATTTTCCCTCTTTAGCAAGGAAATAATGAACTATACCCTTAAATTGATATAAATGTCCTACATCAACATCTTCAGGTAAATTATTAAAATCTAATTTATTTATATAATTTAGAGCCTGAGTATACTCTTTATTAGCTATCATAACTCTTATTTCTCTAATCATCAAAGGATCATCATTAGAAGTCCAAGGGCTATAAAAATTATATATAGTAGCTTTCAATGGTCTTTTCTTAGCAGGTGCTGCTGCTGAAGAAGACGATGAAGTATTATTATCTGTTTTATTTATATTTTGATTAGGCTTGTTATTTACAGGCTGATTATTAAAATTATTATCTAATGCAGATGACATATTATCTGATGTATTATTATTAGAAACACCATTATTAGTTTCAACAACAACATCATTGCTTGATGAGTTTTGATATTCCTTTTCTATCTCATTGATATAATCATCTTCTATATTGCCTTCTGCAGGTTTCTTACATGATATTGTAAAAACTAACAATAAAGCTATTAATATTGCTAAAGACTTCTTTATCATTTTCCGCTCCAAACTTATTTTTATATTGTTTTTTTATTTTCGGAAATTATAAAAAAAGCGTTAGAATAATATTTATTGTTATGATATATAATTCTCTATGTTTTTATAATATGATTTTTGTTTATATTCTTCTTCAGCATTATCAATGTAAGAATGTATTTTTTTGTCGGCATCTGCAAAATATCTGTCATAGGCTTTTTTGCAGTAATTGTCATGTTTGCCTTTTATTCCTGTAGGAGGATTCTCAAATTTATAAACTCCATTAACTCTCCAGAAATTTAATATACCTATACTAATGGCATCAACAGGACATCTGAAGGCACAGCTTGTACACATTACGCATTTATTTTTGAATTTGATATTTCCTTTTTCATCATTATAAATATTATTAACAGGACATTTTTTCACGCACAAATTACAATGAGTGCAAATCTTTTTTACTCTGAACAAATTACCATTAACTTTCATGGCAGGATGCTCTATTCTGAATAAAAATGCTATTAATCTGCCGAATGGAAATTTCTTTAAAAAACATTCTTTGCCTTGTAAAACTTCATTAGCCTCTATAACGCATAAAGCCTTAGCAGTTTTCCACATCTTAGCGGCAAACTCATCAGTATGTCTGAATATTATATTATAAGGCATTATATAATGATATTCATTAGTAAGTATATAACCTTTTGGTTTTAATCTTGCCATTAAAGGCTCTGAAGAAATGTTATTAATTGTTAAAGGCTCTCCGGAAGTTTTTATAATAAATATCTTCTTTTTATCTAGCTTTGGAAATAATTTTATTAAATCAAAAATGGGATAAGGTGCATTGAAGCCATGTATAGGATAAGCAAGTCCTACATAATCATAATCTTTAGGATTAGGCATATTATCAAAATTATCGCCTACATTATAAAGTAAAGTTTCAACACCATTTTCTTCAAATATTTTTTTATATTCTTTAGCTGCCTTTTCAGTGTTTCCGGTTCCTGAAAAACAATATATCACAGCTTTTTTATTTTCTGACATATTATTATCCTACTATAAGTTTTCATTATAAGTTTTTATATGCATTCTATATTAACTATAATTTAATCATAACAAATATAATTAAAAAAATAACTATTATTGATCAATTTTCTTATGATGTGCCTTAAAATCCTCATCAAAATAATAAAGCATATTCTCATCTTCTTTATGTGAGTCATACCAAACCTGAGCAAAGAAAGGATTTTTCTTAGCAAGCATATCAAAATTCCAAGTATAATCAGGCATACATTCTTCACACCAATGACCAGCCTTTATAACTGTGAATGGAGAAGCCTCAAATTCATGACCTTCTGCACAAGCCCATTTTAATTTTGTATGCAAATCGCCTTTAGTCATGCTAGTGCTTAAAAGTTTTCCGCCTCTGAACTCTGCCGCTTTTTTAAGATCTTCTAAATCAATCTCACTGTCTTTTTTACTTTCATCATAGCCATGATTAAGAAGTTTGGCATTCTTTATATCAAGCAAAGCCTTATAATCTATATAATTTCCTTCTGAGTCTTTATTCTCAAATAATAAATTAAAATTCTCCCATTTCTTTGGCAGATTATCAAAATTTTCTAAACTTCCGAATGTAGCTATGATCTTACCGTCTTCTCCGTTTCTTCTCCAATATGTAGGTGAATTAGGATGAGGTAAAAGCCTTTGTATAGCAAAGAATGATATTAAAGAAGGAGGTACTATCTTTCCTAATGAATAATACCAATGAGTTTTTCCTATTTCATTCCAATAATCTGTAACTGACTCTTTCTGATAAGAGAATAATTCTTCAAGTTTGTATCCATCATAATACCAAAGTCCATGGAAATTTCTTGTAGCATTCCAATTAGGCTTCATATATGTTTTAGTTGATCCGCCTATGAGTTTGAATCCGTCATTAAATGTATCATAACCAATAAGTCTATTTTCTGCCTTGCTTCCCAAATTGAAACAGCCTTTCCAGAAATAATCATCTAAATTGCCTTTTATATCCTCTTCAATAATTCTTTTCATTAATAAACCGCTGTCTCTTGCAGTAGCCCATTCAAGCGGTGCATTATAGCAAGTATGGAACATTAGTCCGTCGCTCATATTATCAGTAAGCATTCTGCTATGAAGCATTGCAGTTTGTCTTATTATTGCTCTATTTTCTAATGATGAATCAAGTACATATCTTTCGCCTTTTAATTTTGAAAAAGAATATGCATCATAAGGACTTATTAATAATGGATCACCTACTCTGCCCCAAGGGTGTTTTTCATTTCTATTGCCATAAAGTGCTACTGTTGATATATGTACAAGTTTAGGGCGTTTATTTTTATCCATCGCCTCTAATATATCTACTATATGCTTAACTCCAACAAAGTTTGTAAGATGTGCTAGTTTTGGGTATTTATCAGATTTTGGAGGTATCACTGCAGCAAGATTAAGTACATAATGACAATCTTTCAATAATTTCTCGCAGTCATCTCTTTCATATAAATAACCTGGTATTATCTCTACCCTTTTTCCGTATTGTTTTTTAAATTTCTCTCCTGCTTTTTTACTTTCCTTTCTTACAAGAACCTTTACAAGCTCAATATCTTCTATTTCCATTAATTGTCTTAAAGTTTCAAGTCCCATATTTCCTGTGGCACCTGTTAAAGCTATTATATATTTCATAGATATTCCTTTGTCTTTAGTGATAAATCTGATTGATATAGTTATCACTTACTAGTTATAAAAAATTATCATTTAAAATTTACTATTATTTTACATACTTTAAAAATAAACAGTTTTTATTATATGTAGTATTATATAAGAAATATAATTTTTGTAAATAATGTATTCAAAAGGACTAAAAATGAAATATTGTAAAAAAGCATATTTAATATTATTAAGTTTGATACTTTTTACTCAAATATCTTTTGCTCAAAATAATGATGAAGCCAATCAATTATTTAAATTAATAAATGATGAAAGAAAAAAATCAGGCCTTAATGAATACAAAGCAGAAACTCAATTACAAAATGCTGCTAATCAAAGAGTAAAAGAAATAGCAAATGGAATAAGAAAATCTACTGCTTTAAAAGATAATAATATACAATTTGCTTCATACTCTGAAGGTTCCATAATTGCAGATATGACAGCTGATGAAGTATTTGCTCAAATGCTTAAATCACAAAGAAATTTAATACTAAACAATAAATTCACTCATGCTGCTGCTTCTGTATATGAGAATAATGGCAAAAAATATTGGGTTATGATTTATGTAGTATCAAGAAATGACAGCATAGTAAAACAGGAATTAAATATACAAAAAGAGAGAGAAAGAGTTGTTGAATTATGCAATGAGGCTAGAAAGCAAAATAATATATCTGTTAATTTAGTCTTAGATACTAAATTAAGCGAAGCTGCACAGAAAAGAGCCGAAGAATTAATAAAATTATTCTCGCATACAAGACCGAACAGAACAGACTTTTCTACAGTATTAAAAGAATATAATATCACTTACAAAACAGCAGGTGAAAATATAGCCAACGGACAATTTGATGCTGATGATGTTATGAAGTCTTGGCTTAAATCACCCGGACACAGAGCAAATATACTTCAAAAGAATTTCGGTAAAATAGGTGTTGGTGTATTTGAATATAATGGCAGATTATATTGGGTGCAGGTATTTACTAACTAATATTTTATAACTTATAGAAAATAAATTTTATATCAACTTTTTAGTGCAATACTAAAGTTATTAAATGCCATTTCAATTATAACATTTGTATTTTTGCGGCTTTGATGAAGTCAAAAAAGTTAATGTAATTTTTTAATTTATCTAAAAATATAATAATTTTACTTTTTTGTTTTATTTTGAAATCCCACCCTTCTATATTTACAACTTTTATTTGTTATTTTTACTTTAATACTTCTTTAAAATATTTTATGCAATTACAAAACCCACCCAAAATTTTATTTTACTTTATAATCTACACACCGCACGCAGAGTAAAATTATAAAATATATATAATTCTGAATTCTAATTTTTACTATATTTTAAATTTCTCTTATCGTGCGTAGAGTAAAGTTTTAAAATTTAAAAAAGCTTGGGTGGGTGCTAGAATTTCTAATAAAGCAATGAAAATAATAGAAGTTAAATATTCTGTATAAGGCAATAAATATAAAAGGGTGGGGATTAGAATAAAATTAAAAAACATTGTAAAAAAGCAATTATTAAAGTATGATTTATATAGTATAGGAGTTTTATAAATGGCACTTTTAAAGACAAGAGAATATTTTAAATATGTATTAAGATTTTTCTATGAAATTAATGAAGCAGTACATAGAAGTAAAATATATGAAAAAATAAAAGAATATACTAATCCTTCTGAAGAAGATTTAAAACTAGTAAAAGGAAATGGATATTTCAAATTTAATGATAGAGTTGATTGGTCATTGACTTATCTTAAAAAAGCTCAATTAATAGAAAATATAGAAAGGGGCGTATATCAAATAACCGACTTCGGTAAAAAATTCTATGAAGAAAATCCGAACTTTGATTTCAAAACATTAAAAGAAAAAACTCCTTATTTAGAAAACAGCAAAAATAATTCAGATGATGATGACATAGAGGAAATAGAAGATGAAAACAGAAATGAAATAGAAAAGAGTATCGAAGAGTATTATGAAAGTGTAGAGAAAGATATACTTGATCGTTTGCAGTCTATGGGTGATAACAATGTTGATAAGGGTACTAAATTTGAAAATATATGTTTAGAACTGCTTGAAAAAATGGGGTATGGTAAAAAGTACAGAACAGGCGGAAGCGGCGACAGAGGAATTGATGGCACTCTTACTATGGATAAATTCGGTTTTGATATGATAGGAATACAATGCAAATGCTACAAAGAAAATAATAAAGTTAATGATACCGAAATAACTAAATTTGCTCATGGGCTTAAAAATGTTAATGGTATAAACAGAGGAATTTTTATAACCACTTCAGATTATACTCCTCAGGCTAAAAAAGTTGTAGAAGAATTAAAAGATGTAAAAATAATTTTGATTAATGGATACAGACTTGCTAAATATATGCGTGAATATGAAGTGGGAGTGAAAGTACTTGAAACAAGAAATATTTATGATGTTATAATTTAGTATTAAATATATACCTATTTTGCTTTTATTATATAATATTAGTTGAATATGTTTTATCTGTAAGATAAATTATTAATTTTTAAAAATAATAAGTAATCAGCCGCACGTATAGTTGGCATTTTATAATATGAGACAGTACCGTGCGGTAAGGTGCCGCAGCTCGCGGTTGACAAACTTAAAAATTTTTAGTATATACCTAAACAATTATATTTTATCAATTTTATTTTTTATATTTTTATTATTTTCGGGGACTAGTCCCAAAACCCCCACTTCTTTTGGTGCCCCAAAGAAGCAAAAGGGCTATATTTTAGCTCAA
Organism: Brachyspira intermedia PWS/A; assembly: GCF_000223215.1. NCBI lineage: Bacteria > Pseudomonadati > Spirochaetota > Spirochaetia > Brachyspirales > Brachyspiraceae > Brachyspira > Brachyspira intermedia. Next base: position 388,284 of record NC_017243.1, on the reverse strand, counting down.
ATTAATAACCTATCTTACATGTAAAACAATTTTAGTATTATTTAGTACTAATTTTATACTTGCACTTTTTGCAACTTTTTGCGGCGGGAAAAAGTTGAATAAAAAAATGACAAACTCTAAAATTTTTAGTATATATTAAATGCATAATTAGAAAAATGAATGCCCACCCAAGCATTAATTAAATTTAAAAATTTTTTAAACGCACGGTAAATACATTTTTACATATTATTTGAATTGTATTTATAATCAATTTTATATTTTTAGCATCACTCAGCGTGCGGTTAAGAACATAATCAGCTTATAACTATTACAAATTCTCTTTTTTTGTTTTCCTGATATTTACTGCATATATCTGATACTCTATCTATAATGATTTCTTCGCTTTCCATTGTGATATCCAAACATAAAGCTATTTCTTTATCTTTGGAATATACTTTTTTGATTGCATTAAGTACTTTGCCTAATCTGTATGGTGTATCTAATATGATAACAGGTACATTTAATCTTTTTAAATATGATAATTTTTTTTCACGTTCTCTGTCATCACGAGGCAAAAGACCAGCATAATAAAATTCTTTAAAATTAAAAGGCAAGCACATAATAGCTGCTGTAACACTGCTTACACCTGCTACAGGACGTACCTTTATATTATGAGCATAGCAATATTCAAGCAAAAGCCTTCCGGGATCTTCTAATATTGGAGTGCCGCAATCACTTATAAGGGTAACAGTTTTGCAATTTATAATCTTTGTAATTATTTCATCAATATCTTTAGATTTTTTTGTATGTTCGCTAAACTCTATTAAGCATTCTTTATTTTTATTTATATTAAGTGCTTTAAAAAGTGTAGTGGCCTCTCTGAAGCTTTCAACTAAAACAATATCGCTTTCAATTAAAACCTCTTTTAATCTTTCGGTATTGTCTTTATAGTTACCTATATCTCTTGCAGCAATGTAAACAGTAAGCATATATAATCCTATTTCCTGAATGATCTATTTGTATTGTAGTTCCAATTTGTACTTATTATGTTATTGCTTATAAATATATTAGTAAAGAATGTATTAGTAAGAAAGTTATTAGCTTTAGAACGTTCATCCATTTCATTAATCTTTTTTACTTTAAGATTCAAAGCTCTAATAACAGCATAAGTTTCATTGTCAATATTTCCGTCTATTTTTTCAGGTCTGAAATGACATTGAAAAGCATAAATCACCTTTCTGGAATCAAGATCCCAAACATTATTTGTAGGCATACTTGTATATCCGTATTTTATAAACTCTTCTTTTATATCCATTACTTTTGCTTTTTTATATTCATCATCATTTAAAAAGTTGCTGTAATCATATTCATCATACCAAATGCCCAAATTATATTCATCATGAAGTCTTTTCCATGGGAATTTAGGACCTGGATCTTTTTTTCTATATGGCGCTATATCAGAATGGCCTAATATATTATAAGGTTTTATTTCATATTTCTCTATTAAGTCTTTAAGTAAGTATGCTACTTTCTCTATTTGACTTTCTTCAAATTCTATATATTCATCATAAGAAGTAAAGAATAATTCATCTCTTTGCTTTTGCGTCATTCTATTTAATTCTTCATAAGTATTAGTAACTTTTTTTAGGAATCCTAAATTCACTATTTCTATACCGATTGAGGAATCATTCATACTATATCTGTTATCAAACATAGTAATACCAGCATGCCAAGCTCGGTCTCCATCATCTACAAGTTTATATATAGGCTCATCTTTTTTTGTAGTTATGAGATAATGAGCAGATACTCCGGGATCAGTCAATACTTTGAATGATAAATCATCATTTAAAGCAGTGTAATGAAGTATAATATATTTTATTCTTAAATTATATGCTGGAGATTTGAAAGCACTTGAAACTTTCGGTGCTATTTTTCTAGTTCTTATAGGTGTTATATTCTCATTATTATTACATGATGTAAATGCCAATATTATTATTAATAAATATATAAATCTAATCAATTTAAACATATATAGGAACTCCATTAAATCTATATCGTATAAAACCTTTATAAAACTCTTTAACTTCTACATAAGCAAAATAATATGCTTGTGCTGTATTGATTCGGGCATATTTATGAAGTAAATTACTGTAAAAACTATAAATAAAATCTAAGTATTTACCGTCAGCTAAAGAACCAATTCCGGAAATAACTGTAGCTACTCCAGAAGAAAGCAGTGATTTTGTAAGTTTATTATCAGCTTCTTCCATATTGCATGCATTAATAAAAATAAGCGAAGGAGGATTTTGTAATGCTGTTACTGAATTTAGTATATAATCCTCGCTTAATTTTATTCCGTCTTTATATCCATGAGTTATAATATGTACTATATCATAGCTTTCCAATATTTTTACAAACTCAAAATAATTATGCTCTTTTTTGTATAAATCTATTTCTATATTTTTTATATTATTTTGTAATGACAGAATAGAATCAATTTCTTGTTTATCATATGATATATCATCATTTGGTATTGAAATAATAGCCATTTTTAATTTTTTATTATCTGATTTTTTATTGTGTAAAATGTTGGATGCATTGCTATATGAAAAAATTATATTCTCTGATAAAAATTTACCGTCATAAGAAAGTATATCCCAAGGAATACTATATGTTTTATCATCAAGATGCAAATAAACTATTCTAAATCCGTCAAGCAAATGTACCCTAAAGTCTTTTTCAGGAATGAGCATATTCATTAAATAGCTTCCAAGCTCTATATATCTATCTATATTATTATTTTCACTATTTGAATATTTTAATAAACGGATATATTCTTTATATATGCTTTCATAAGCTTTATTGTCAAAATGTTTTTCATATTCTGCTACATAAAGTGAAGGATATGTTTCTATAGCTTGGTATTTGAAAATATTATTATCTATAGAACATGAAAAAAATGTCTGAGATATATTATCATTTAAAAGTATTAATCTGTCTTTTAATTTTGAAAATGTTTTTAAATCTATTTCATATATTGAAAAATCAGAGTATTTATCTTCTAATTTATAATATATTCCGCGTCTTCTTTTATAATTATCGCTTATATTTATGCTTATATAATTATCATCAATTTGTTTTCTATTATTAAAATCTATTTCATAATAACCATATAATTTATTTTTATCATTATCATAAAGGAATATATTTATTAAACTATTATCTTTTTTATTATTTTTTAAAATCTTTTTTATAGAAGAATTCTTCAAATTAATATATTCCATATTATGAGATAAAAAATAATCTCTATTTTGTGTTACTATATATGATTTATATTCTATCATTAAAATATTATTTAAGTAAATTTATATTAATTAGTTTAGTGTATTATATAGTAATTTTTACATATAATCAAATTAACAGTATTATTTAATTGATATAAACTTTATAACTATTTAATTTCAAAACTGTTAAATGTAAATTTATATATTATTGTCGGGATATAAAACTATTGATATTAAAGCCACATTGCTAATTTTGAACCTTTATTCTTTTTATAAAAAATGAATAAATTTAATATCCTTTGTTAATATTTTTCTTAAATTTAATAGATATAATTGTAAATGTATTGTAAATTCTAAAATTATGATATATTATGTTTATTATTTTTATAAAACATATTGAAATAAATTTATATTAAATATATACTTATTAGTAATAATTATCAATAAGTATTATAAATACAATTTTAGGAGGATTAATTTGAGTTGGATAGGCGCTATTATACTATTAAGTGTGCTTGTATTTGTTCATGAGATGGGGCATTTACTTGCGGGCTTAGCGGTTGGAATAAAGGCTGAGGCTTTCTCTATAGGTTTCGGCCCTATACTTTTTAAAAAAGAAATTAAAGGGATAGACTTTAGATTTTCTGCAATACCTTTCGGAGGATACTGCAAATTTAAAGGTGAAATTGCTGAAGACGGAAAAGTAGAAGAGGGAGATTTTTTAAATATGTCTCCTTTAAAAAGAATAATAGTTTATTTTGCAGGTCCTTTCTTTAATTATCTATTTGCTTTTGTACTTTTAGCTGTATTGGTTTCTATGCCATCAAAGATAGATTTATATTCGCCTACTGTATCAGTATTCAAAGACGGAAGATATATGCATTCAAAATCAGGCATAACATTAGCTTATGAATACGGAATACAAAGCGGAGATACTATAACTGCTATAAACGGTATAAAAGTAGAATCTGATAATGACATATTAAAAACAATAAATGATGAAGCTATACAGAAAGCTGCTGAAAATATAACTTTCACATTAAACAGAAACGGTGAAACTTTAGATATAGTAATACCTTCTGTAGAAATGTTAAAGGCATTAAGCGGAGAGAGAGCATTAGGATTATATTTTGGAAATGACCTTATAATAAAAAATGTAATTGCTGATTCTGCTGCTTCCGAAGCAGGGCTTATGGCAGGCGATAAAATAATATCTATCAATGGAATGAATGCCAATAATATAGCGGATTTTAGACCTATAGTAATGGATAATGCTTCTCAAAAAATCAATATCACAATTCTTAGAAATGGTGAAGAGATCACAAGAGAGGCTATACCAAGACCTGTAACTTCAAAAGCACTTGGAACTTATGGAAGTTTGGGAGTAGAGTTTGACAGCACTCCTATGAGAGTTGAAAAAGTAGCAGGAATACCTTTTCCAAAATCTATACCGGAGGCTTTCAAAGAAACAGGTAATTATATTGTTTCATATGTAAATGGATTAAAACTTCTATTCACAGGTAAATTATCAGTTCGCGAGAATTTGGGAGGCCCTGTTAGAATAATACAGATTTCTTCTCAGGTTATTTCTGTTGATATAGAGTACAGACTTAGAACTATACTCTCATTCACAGCTACTATAAGTTTGATACTTTTCCTTATGAATCTTCTTCCTCTTCCTGTAGTAGACGGAGGTATGATAGTATTTTCATTTATAGAGCTAATTATGAGAAGACCTATAGACAGAAAAGTTTTAACTAAGATACAGGCTGTAGGTGCTGCTTTCTTAATAACTTTAGCTATATTCATCACTATTAATGATATAACACAGTTGTTCAGATAAAATATTTATAAAAATAAAAAATATAAAGAGGCTTGTTTTTTAGAGCAGACCTCTTTTTATTTAATTAAGCATAACTAATATCATTATTTCAGGATAAATAATATTACATATAAATATACTTGACATAATTTACAAATTATTTTATCATTATAACAATGAATGTTTTTGATGAGCTATACAAAGTCTTTAATAGTATTATAGATAATAACAATATTAAATCACCTATTCCAATATTTTCTTTTGAAGGATTGCCAGGAGTTGGAAAAACAACTCAAATTAAAAAAGTTTCAAAATATTTAAGTGAAAAAGTAGGTAAAGTACATTATATAGATTTACCAACTTCATCACCTATAGGAAGCATTCTTAAATCACTATATTCAGATGAGAAAAAATGGAATGAAATAAGAATAAAAAATCCTTGGCTCAATCCTGTTATGCTTTCAACGGATTTAATAATATCTATTAATAATGCAGTGGAAAATGGCGCTAAATATGCAGTTATGTCAAGAGGAATTTTATCCACATATTATTATAATATCGATGCTTATGGGGAAGAGGATATAAATATAATATGGTCAAAAATGCAATATCATATGAAAGCTTTTTATAAACCTACTGCAATAATTTTTATGAACCTACCAGAAGAAGAGGCTCATAAACGTATCTTAAAAAGAAATAGAGGTCCTTTAAGAGAAATGGACAAGATAGAAAAAATGAAAAAAGATAGATTGGTATTTGATGATTTCATAAAACGTTTAGAAAATATACCAATTCATTATATAGATGCATTAGGCAGCGAAGAAGAAGTAACAGATAAAATTATAAAAGAGTTAAAAATATATCTATGAATAATATTATATATGGGCAATATGACTCAAATAAGTATCAATTAAAAAGATTTTATATTAATGATGTACCTTCATATATATTAAATATAATAAAAGAATTATCATATAAAAAACTCGCGATTATTAGAGGCGGAATGTCATTCATATTTCTACTATCAAAAAATGATTATATGCTAAAAGATATTGATATGATAGCATATTATAAAAATCAAAATGATATATTAAAAATTTTATCTAATAATTCAGAAATTATATATGTTAATAAAAATAGTTTTGGAAATACCGTAATTACTAGTTTTTGGAAATGCAGTTATTTTCACTTGGATGAATATTATAAATTGGATATATTATTAACTGAAGATATTATAGATTATGATGAATGCATATGGAATGGAAATAAATATTATTGCATTACAAAACAATATTTATTAACAGATAGAATATCTAAAATAAGAGAAAAGTTTCAAAGAAATCATGATGACAATAAAACTAAAAATCATTTTTATGTTTCTTATTATCTATCTGAATATATGATTAAAAATAATTACATCATAGATAAAAAATATAAAGATATAATTAGAGAAAAACTTATTGGAATAGATGATATATTAAAAAATATAGTTTCTGATAATGAAATTGATTTATTTTTTAATATGCAAAAGCAATTAATAGGTAGTTTTCAATAATGAGAATATTATTTTGTCAATTAAGAAATCATGGAGATATAATTAGAACTTTTCCTTCTATAGAAGCAATAAAGATCAATAATCCAAATTATTTTATAGGATATACATGTTTTGAAGAAATGCAAGAAACTTGTTCTCTTTGTAAAAGTATAGATATTATAATACCACAGCCAAAATTCTCACCAGTAACAGATACACAGGGAGGAACTAGAATATTAGACTGTTCAATATTTTATGAAACAATTGAAAAAGTCAAAAAAGAAAAATTTGATTTATATATTGATTTTCATGGAGTTTTTCAAAGTGCAATATTTGGCATGATGTGTAATATAAAACATAGATTAGGAAGAAGTAAAGAAACTTCAAAAGATGGTGCTAGTTTATTTTATACGGATATTTACTCTATAAAAGAGAAAAATATTAATAGAATGTTTAGGCATTTTGATTTATGCCAAAAGATTTTCCCAAATATAAAACCTATAATTAATAATTATGCCCAAAACAACAATAATATTATAAGTATATTTCCTGGAAGCAGTAAAATGGGAATATTAAAAAGATTAAATATAAATAAATATCTAGAGTTGGCAAATTTGCTTTCAAAAAAATCAGAAGTACAGTTTGTGCTTGGAAAAGAAGATGATGATTTGATAGAAGTTGTAAAGAAATCAGGATTTAATTTTATCATCACAAATTATTTAGAAATTATTTTAGATAAAATTATTAATAGTAAAATAGTAATAGGTAATGATTGTGCTTATACACATTTAGCTATTTGGAAAAATATTCCCACAATAATGATATGTGGTCCTACATCTGAAGTTATAAATGGAGTTTGGAAATTCGGAAAAGGAAAAACTATAAAAATAGAAAGTGATTGTATATGTAGTGATATATGGAATAATAAATGCCATAATAATCATAAATGCATGGAAAATATTACTATAGATTATATATTAGATAGTATTGAAGAATTTATTTAAAATACTTTTTATTAAAATAAATAAAACATTATGAAGAATTTAAGAAATGATTTTCCTATATATAGGAACAACACAAAATTAGTATATCTTGATTATGCTGCTACAACTTTTATGCCTGATAATGTAATATCGGCTTGGCATGATTTTCATTCCAATATTGGAGTTAGTATTAATAGAGGAAGCGGAATACTATCAGATAAAGCATCCGAAATATATTATAATAGCAAAAAAGAATTATTAAATTTTTTTGGTGCCTCAAGCAAATATGATATAGCCTTTACCAAAAATGCAACAGAAGGATTGAATTTGATGGCAAATACTATATCTAACTTTTTAAATGCAGGTGATTATATTCTAATGAGCCCATACGAACATCATAGTAATATAATACCTTGGAATGAGATAGCAAAATTAAAAGAAGCAAGCATTATACAATTTCCTATATTAGATGATGGTTCCTTAGATTATAATTTTATATATAATATTGATTATAAAAGGATAAAGATTATCAGTTTATCTTTAATATCTAATGTTACAGGATATCTGCTAGATTTACATACAATAAAAGATATAGCTAAACTAACAAATGCATATACAATATTAGATATATCTCAAGCTTGTGGACATATAAAATTAAATTTTGATGCCATAGATGCTGATGCTTTTGTCATGTCAGCACATAAAATGTATGGTCCCAAAAATATAGGCGCTTGTTTTATAAAAAAAGACTTAATTGATATTTTACCTCCATTTTTATTAGGAGGAGGTATGGTATGGAATACAATAGGCGGTAATATACAATGGCATTCTGGAGCAAGGAAATTTGATGCTGGAACTTTTGATATAGGATTAATTTATGCTTGGAGTAAAGCCTGTATATATTTAAACGATATAGATATGAAAAATATACAATCTTTTGAAGAAGATCTATTTGATTATACTAAAGATAAATTTAATGATTTAAGTGATATTTTGGATATAATACCATACGTTAATAAAAGTTCTATTTTTTCTTTTGATATACATTCCATACATACACATGATATAGCTGAAATACTTTCTAAAAACAATATAGAAATTAGAACAGGACATATGTGTTCCCAAAATACATTAAATATTTTTAATAAAACTAGCTTATGTAGAATTTCTTGGGGTATTGGCAGTTTTCATTCTGATATTGATAAATTGGTAGAAATAATAAAAAAGGAAACTAAAAGATATGAATAACAATATATTTAACAATTCTATTTGGGCTGCTGATTATATTGTGGAATCTAGCGGAATAGCATGTGGTGATCAATTAAGTATTTATATCTACAATAATAATGGCAAAATATTTTTCACTTTTTTATGCTTTTCTTGTAGTATATCAAAAAAATTTGCTGAATATTTGGAAATATCATTATCTGGAAAATCTAAAGAAGAGATATTAATAAATATAGAACGATTAAAAAATAAAAAGTATTTAGATTGTGAAAAGTGGATACTTGATATACCTAGACATAGATATGCATGTATAGAATCAGTAATAAATACATTAGCATCAATATTCAAAGAAGATAAAATATGCAGTATTGAAGAAGCTGAAATAAAGAATGAACCATTAGCTTGTGATGCATGTGTTAGTGTAAAAAAATAAATTGGCAATCTGATGATAATAACACAAAAAAAAAGTCATCTTTTATAGAAATTATACATAACTTCATTAAAAATATTGAAGATAAAGATGAAATACTACTTCAAAAATATGCTGTAGCTGTACTTAATGATAATGAAATAGATGAATTCAAAAAGCTTATGAATAATAATATTTCAGAAAAAATATATAAAAAAATAAAAAAGTTAAGGCTTGCTGCTCCTTATTATAATAATGCTTTTAAATATGGTGTAGAGTTAAATAAAAAGCTTGACATATTAGTATCTAAACAAATTGCAAGTATGATGATTTCTAATGAAGAAATTAAAATAATAGAAAAATATATAAAAAATAATAATCTAAAAATAGATTCTGTAAAAGGAGGCAAAACCAATATATTTTATCCTAAAAACATGTATAGGACACATATGGATTATGATTTCTTATCTTCTAATATAAAAGATGCTTTCATATTGATTAACTATTTAATAAATATTAGGGGATTTCGTTTGGTTGTAGGAGGATCAGTTCCTTTTTCATTTAAAACAGTATTTGACAATCAGAAAAATGAAACATTAACAGGACATATACATTTAGAAAAAGTACTTCAAGATAGATACCAAGTTATTATTGATATTAATATGGGAGGATTTCCATTAGGAAGAACATCATTAATAAAATGTAATGATAATGGAAAATTAGATTTAGAAGATTTAATTTGTATTACATTAGCACATCTATTTAAACATGAGCATGCATTTATAAAAGATATTAATGATTTATATTATTTATTAGAAAGCAGTGAAGTTAACAAAGAATTATTATTAAAAAAATCAATGATTATAACCTTAAAGATTTATTTTTTTAACTTATAACTTCCTTCGCAAAAATATGAAATTAAAAAATAAGTATAAGTCAAGTGGAAATAAACTTATGCTTCATATATCTAAAAACAATTGGCCATACTCTAAAAAAAGACATTTTTTAATCAAACTATTATATATGTTTAATTTATGTATTAAACAGTATGGACTTATAAATGGAATAATAGAAACCAAAAAACAGTTATGCGGATTTACGAATACAATAAATACTAAAAAATATAAAAAGATATGTAGTTTTTTTAATCAAAGAACGTATCTTTATCCCATTATTTTTTTAATAAATATTTTAATTTTGATAAAATAGATAATAATATTGAATTTATAGATGATATAATAGGTATTTATAATAATATAGCTATATTTCCAATAGGACTTTTTATTATCCAAACCAATGATAATCAAAAAGAATCAAGGGAGAATATGCAAAGAGATATAAATTACATATTCAGTATTTTTAATATATCGGAGAATGATTGTAATTATCATTATATTATGGAAGCAAGAAAAGATATTTGGCTTTATTAATTTTAACTATTGGATATTAATTATGAAAAAACTTTGTCTAATAACATACACTTTATTAGGTGAAACTTTCACAAATGAATTATATAAAATATCAGATAGATTAAACTTTAAATTAAACGGTAATTTTAAAGTAGTAGTTTATTGTGAAGAATTATTTCAACTTGAATACAGAGATTATGAAATAAAACTTATCAAAAAATCTTCTACTAAATATAAAAGACTAATAGACTTAATTGATACAGATGATTCTGAATATTTTATTAGTATAGATAATGATATAAGTGTAAATATGGAAAATATAGAAAAATTTATAGACATAGCTATTAATAATAATTATGAAATAGCTTGGGGAAAAATATACTCTAATACTCATAATAATTTTATTTCAAAGATAATAGCCGTAGATAAATTATTATCACATAATATTATAAGACCTTTATTATGGAAATTAAATATAGGTATATCTGTACCAGGACAACTTTTTTGTATAAAAGTAAATTCATTCAAAAATAAATTGATATACATGGATACTTATTTAGATGATTTAGCATTAGGTTTATATGCTAATACAAATAAAATTAATAAGTACATTACTTCAGATATTTTAGGTTATGAAAAGCTAAATACAAAATTTAAAAAACTTTGCCAACAAAGAAATAGATGGGCTATAGGGTATTCTTCTATTTTGAAAAAAGTATATAAAAACTACAGATACCTTATACTAATTTTAATACATGGTATAAACTACCATGCTTTATGGATATTACATTGGATTATTATAATATATATATTTAAATTATGTTATCAATTATCTTTAATATATGTATTATTAACTGCTTTTATAATAATAAATAAAAAAGTTGAACTATTTATATACTCTATAATATATCAATTTTTTTTCCCAATACTACATATAAAATGGATAATTAAAGTTTTTACTGAACTTATCAAAAAGGAGTAATTAGAAAATATGTCAATTAATATTAATTGTAAAGATGGTTTATACAATATAAAAGAAGAAACTTTTTTAAAAGCTTCAATTTTAACTTCAGGCATAATATTTTCAAACAATACTATAAAATTATTAAAAGATAAAAATATAAAACTGCAAAATATGGTTTATAATATGCCAATCAATAGTTCTAAAGATAGGCCTCAGGAATTAATAATAACAAATATAGATGATAACTATAAAACTGTTGTATCATGTGTAGCAAATAACAATGACATAAGAGAAGTAGAAATAGATGTGGATAATGAAGGAAATTTTATTGCCTTAGTAGATGGTAAAAAAATTGATAATATTAATATAGACTTTGTAAAAGAACCAAATTACTATAAAGCTTTATTAAGTAATGGAGAATATGCTAAAAAATATATATCTTCATGCGGTCTTGATGAACTTAATATAATACCATGGAAAGGATGTGCTATATCAAAAATGTGCCGTTTTTGCGGGGTAAATAATTTCATAAATGATGGAGAAGTTTCCGCATTTACATTTATAGAAAATAATAATTATTGGGAAGAATATAAAAAAGAATATATTAATAATCTGAAAGAAGCCATTTTAGTAGCTAAAAATGAAGAATGTTTTAAAGAACATATGCATCTTATTTTAATAGCTGGAAATTTATCTAATTCACAATTGGATTTAGAATCAAAAATATTTGCCGAAATTGCTAAAGAAATTTTTCCTTTAGTTAATGATAAAACTACAGAAGGAATTGTACTTGTTATAACACCTCCAAATGATTTAAATTTGATAAAAGAATTTAAAAAATCTGGTATAAAAAAATAGTATTTAATATGGAAGTCATTAATAGAGATTATCATAAAAAATATTGCCCCGGTAAATTTGAAATAGGATATGATTTTTTTGTAAATAGATTAAAGGAAGCTGTTAATATATATGGGAAAGGAAATGTTTGGAGTAATTTAGTATTTGGATTAGAGCCTATTGAATCTATGTTAGAATTATGTAAGGAATTTGCAAAAGAAGGCATAGTAATAAGTGCTAATATTTTACATTTAGATAAAGGAAACACTTTAGATTGTAAAATGCCCAATATATATGATGCTATTTATTTCTTCTACAATTTAGAAAAAATAAATAATGAGTATGGTTTTTTACCTTTCTATTGTTCAAAAGCATTAAGAACTAGTTTATCAAATGAAGTTTATGATAAAAGAATAATAAAACTATAAAATAATTAAAGGTAAATTATGAATATTATCATATTTACAGGGCTTCCTGCCAGCGGTAAAACATCTATATCAAAACATATATCTAATATTCTTGGAATTAAATGTATATCAAAAGATGATTTAAAAGTGGAATTATATGAAAAATATGGTTTTACTAGCAATGATGAAAAAAAATATTTAAGCACAATAGCTGATAAAAGAATGTATAAAAAATTATAAATATATTTTTAAAAACGTAGATTTAATTATAGATAATTATTTTAAAATTTTTATATAATGAAAGATATATTAAAAAACATAAGTTATAATAAAGTAACTATTATATGTATTTTTTGTTATGCTGATTACACTATATTAGCTAATAGATATAATGATAGAATTTTTAATAAAAAAAGACATATATCATTATCCATTAATAATCAATATCCTATAATAAATAATATTACAAAATTTCATGAAAAAATAAATATTAATAATGTTTTGCAATCATATAATCAAATAGAAGAAGAGGTCTTTGGAAATCACACATTAAAAATAAACACAAATAATATTGATAAAGATTTTAATATAATTTGCAATAATATAATTGAATTTATAAAAAATATTAAACAGTCATAGATTATATTTATAATACTTTTATTTAGTCAATAATAACAATAAAAGTATTTATTAATATTTACATATTTTCAATAATAATAAATATTATTAAATCATAAACTAATATTTTTCATAATATTATAATAAATTTGTATTATAATGAACTTTACTATATAATAATCATTCAAAATAATAATCGGGACTATATAAAATAATGAGCGAAAATTTGAAAAACGAAATACTAGAACTTGTTAAAAGTGAAGATATAATAAAGCCTACTAGATATTTAGGTGGTGAAATAAATGCAATAATAAAACCTGATATGCCTTTTAAATTCATTATGTGCTTTGCAGATATGTACGAAATAGCAATTAGCAATTTAGGGCTTTCTATACTTTATGAAGTTATTAACTCTATAGAATACGCTTCCTGTGAAAGAGTATATGCAGTAGCTGAAGACTTTGAAAAACTTTTAAAAGAAAAAAATATACCTCTTTATACTTTAGAAACTTTCAGCAGAGTAAAAGACGCTGATGTTTTGGGATTTACTTTGCAGTATGAACTTATATATACAAATATACTTCAGGTACTCGAATTAAGCCAAATACCTATACATAGAGATGAAAGAGGAGAAGATGTTCCTATAATAGCTGCAGGCGGACCAAGCGTATTCAATCCATTTCCTTTGGCTGATTTTATCGATGTATTTTTATTTGGTGAGTTTGATTTTGAGATGAAAAACTTTGTTGATATAATTTATAATCTCAAAAAGAATGGAGCTAAAAGAGATGATATTTTAAAAGAGCTTTCAAAACTTGAATATGCTTATGTTCCAAAATACCCAAGAGAACATGTAAAAAGAATATTCGTTGAAAATATTAATGAAATGCCTTATGTGAAGAAGCCTTTAGTACCTCTTGTAGAAGGCATTCAAAACAGAATATCTGTTGAAATAGCTAGAGGCTGTACTCATAGCTGCAGATTCTGTTTGGCTGGAATAACTTATCGCCCTGTAAGAAACCGCACTATAGAAAAAATTGTCGATATAGCAATGGAATCATTAGAAGCAACTGGAGCTAATACTTTAAATTTATTTTCTCTTTCCGCTGATGATTATCCTCATATTGGAGAATTAATTGAATATTTACAGACATTAGGAGAACATAAAGGATTTTCTCTTTCTCTTCCTTCATTAAGAATAGATTCATTTGATAAGGACACTGCAGACAGAATAGCACAGTTTAGAAAAACAGGCTTAACATTTGCATTGGAAGTAGGAAGCCATGAATTAAGAGAAAAAATCAATAAAGAAATGGACGAAGATGCCATATACAATATACTTGCAGATGTTCAGAAGATGGGTTGGAAAATAGTAAAAATTTATTTTATGATAGGATTCACTGATAATCCAGATAAAGAAGCTGATGAGATAATAGAAGCACTTGAAAAAATGATAAAGGTATCAAATAATAAAGTAAAAATAAATGCCGCTATCAATGTATTTATTCCAAAGCCACATACACCTTTAGAAAATAATAATCAGCTTACAGATGAAGAAGCAATTACTTATATAGGAAAGGTACGCGATCATTTCAGAGGAACTAAAGTAGCTATAAAATATCACCCTCCTAGAATGGCTGAAATTGAAGGCATAATTTCTAGAGGCGATGAAAAAATAGGAGATATTATTTATAAAGCATATAAGAAAGGTGCAAGATTTGATGCTTGGGTAGAATATTTTAAATATGATGTTTGGAAAGAAGTAATAGAAGAAAGCGGATACACAATCAAAGAATTATTAAGCAAAAAAATAAATACTCCTTGGAAATGCATTGATACTCTTGTAAGTCAAACTTTCTTTGATAAAGAATACGAAAGATTTCAAAACGGTAAATTCACAGATTACTGCTTTACAGGAAATTGTCAGAACTGCGGTATAGATTATAAAAAATACTGCCACAAATACAAAAAAGAAGTTTTAAATACAAATTTCACTCAAATGGTTGAAGAATTAAAAACTCTAAAGAAAAGAGATATATTCGCTGTAAACTATAAAGTGTTAATGAAATTCAAAAAAGAAGGTATATCATCACTTTTAGGAATGCATGATTTATCAAGGGTTATGATTTGTGCTTTAAAGATAGCAGGTGCAAGCATAGCATTAAGCAAAGGTTTTCACCCATTAGAAAAAGTTGTGTTTACTCCCCCTACTCCATTTGCATGCGAGAGTGAAGCAGAATATATGGAAATAAGTTTAACTGACTCTATGGACATAGACTTATTAAAAAACAAAATAAACAATTTACTTTCTCATATAGGAATTGAAATAATTAATGCAGTATCTACTCCTTTAAATGCTAAAAATATTCAAGCTCTTCCAAAAAATACTATTTACAAAATCGAAACCGATAATGATGAAGAAGCATTAAAAACACTATCAAACAAGGAAGATTTAAAAACAAGCGAGGAGAGAAAAGGCGATTATTTAGCTATAAAGAAAGGAGATGAGTTGCTCATAACACTTTTAGAAAGCAATGAAAAAGCTATAAGGGTACGCGACATAAAAAGCTATCTTTCAAAGAATAATATCAATATAAAAAATATTAGAAAGCTGGATCTAGTTTAACATTTGATTTTTTATTTATAATGTTTTTTAATATTTAATTTATAGAATCACTTTTTAATATTTGCTTTATTTTTTGCATTATATTATTTAAATGCTTATTAAAAATAAAAAACCCGCCTTATAAAATAAAGCGGGTCTTTTTATAAAATATGATTAATTCTAATATTTACTGCCAAAAATTTGCATACAGATAAATGTATATATATTTGATTGTATTTGGTAAATTATAATTTAAAGAAGAAATTGAAACTCTTAAAATATAATAACCAGAAGTAATATTATCTGGACTACTAATCCAATTAGCATCAGGAGTAAATATTACTTCTCCATTATAAGATTGTAATGCCGTCTTAAGATTATTCAATATTTCAGCTTCTTTTACATAGGGAGTATCTACTCCTGTTTGGTTAAAATTTAAAAAAAATACATAACGACGATTACCATCAAAAGTTAAAGAACCCACGCTAAAATTAAAATATCCAGTTTTTAATGTGTCATCATAAATCTTTCCTAAACTATTTAAAGCAGAATTTATTTTTACTTTGGCTTGTTCTTCAGTTAAAACTTCTCCTCCAACTATTCCAGTAATACTATCAGGAGCAGCTACACTTTTAGCACAGCTCATTGTAAATAATGATAAGCTCATCAATATAGATAAAATTAATAATAATTTTTTATTCATTTTTTATCTTCTTTTTATTATAAAAATAAATACCCGCCTTATAAAAATAAAACGGGGCTTTTTATAAAATATGATTAATTTAAAAAATATTATTCAATTTACGGCTGAGCAGTACCCCAATTTGCCATTAAATGAATTTTTACTGACTTTAAATTTTCAGGAATAGTAAGAAACTTAGAACTTATATTAACAGTTAAATAAACACTTACCTGACCATTAGGAGTAGTACCGTTATCCCAATCAGTATTCGGAACCAATTCCATTTTTGTACTACTCAATGCAGATATTCTTTGCCTAAGTTCGCTTAATACATAATTAGGATCGCAAGTATAACTCCACCAACCACCTGTTCCATCATTAGGCATCCTAATAACTGTGACACTATATGTTTCATATTCGCTGCCTATTTGTAATCCAGAAAAATCTATATATTGTTCAGGATTTAAAGTGCTAGCTTGAGAATTAGCATAAATAACACCTATTTTTTTAATTCTGTTTCTATATCAGTTTTTGTTATACCTTGTCCTGTTATAGGTATATCAGGAGCAGCTACACTGTTTGCACAGCCCATTGTAAATAACGATAAACTCATCAATATAGATAAAATTAATAATAATTTTTTATTCATTTTTCATATCCTTTTTTTATAAAATAGGAGGGAAAAGATGATTCCCCCCTCCTATGATAAAGTCAAAGTCAATTACTTACTGCCAAGTAATGTTTCCGCTTGTAGTAAGTACAAAAGTAAAATCTAATTTATTACCATATTTTCCTATAGCTTGTGCTGTTAAAATGTAATTAACAGTTTGTGCACTAGAACTAGAGTATTCATATTTTGTCCAATTACCAACAGAAATAGAGGATACACCATTTGCATAATAAGTTACACTTTGAAGAGATTCAGCTATCTTATTTAATATACTATTTTCATTAAATACAACAGGCTGTGTAGATGTAGTTGTAGGAGAGTATGTAAGAGTTACTGTATTTCCATTCATAGGGCTATATTGAACATTTTTTAAATCAATTTGAACATCACCATCTGTAATTATACTACCATAATTATAAGTGCTTATAGAACTTCCTACTTTCGAAATATCTAATGTTGAAGATTGATCAATTTGATTAGGAGCAGTTACACTTTTGGCACAGCTCATTGTAAATAATGATAAGCTCATCAATATAGATAAAATTAATAATAATTTTTTATTCATTTTTTATCTCCTATTTTTCGTATTAATTAAATCTGTAAGTTAATTGACCGCCAAAATTAAGATTATTAACACTTAAGCTATTTACTTCAGCATACAAGTCAATATCAAAATCTTCTCCTACCATAAAGCCCATACCAAAGAATCCTGCTATTCCTGCTTTAGTAGTTAATTTAGTAGTAACAGTTTTTAATGTTTCATCTAATGAACCATCTGCTTTTGCAGGTACATAAGTAGCCCAAGTAGTTTCTGCCTGTATCATCAAAGCAGTACCCATTCTTAATTGCCACCATTCAACCGGCTGCCAAGTAGTACCTATAGGAAGTTCAGCATAAGGAATGAATTTTACTTCACCGTTATATCCTGCATATCCTGTAGTTTGACCATTTCCAATTTTTTGAGAGCTATTTCCTGTATTAGTTACTGATAAACCTAAAGAAAGTTTAGGCTCCATAGCTAATTTTACCTGATCATTAGCCAAGCTCCAAGACAATGGGAAGCTTGCATATACATCCATAGCAAAACGATCTTTACCTTGTTTGCCTTCATATTTAGTTTCTGTACTGCCGCTTGCTACTGTACTTGTACCATTTTGACCGAAATTGTTATTAACACCAAAACCTATATTAGCACCTACAGTTATACCTGTCATAGGTCCTGAAGTAATACCCAAATTAAATTCAGGATTCAAATATAAAGATATATAATCTTCTCCTAAATAATCTACATAATCTTCTTTTTTATCTAAATATTTTCCTTGATACTTCCTATTATTTGCATGGAAAACTATTCCTATAGGTATAGTTAATTTATGCTCGCCGAACTTTATAGAAGCAGCTATTTCATGAGTCCAGATACCATCATTATAAATTGTAGCATAGTCTGTTTTTTGATCTTTATTTATTGTTTGACCTACAGAATATATATAAGAAGATGTTCCAGTATTAGGCCCCATTCTAAAATAATAATGTATAGCAGCCATATCATTTATTCTGAAAGCAGCTCTTAAAGCAGCCTGAGAATTGATAGTCCATAAATTGTTACCAGTTCCTGTTGTATTTCCATTTTTATCTTTTGTTATATTAGCACTATCATTAAATTGATATCTTGCCACAAAACCTAAATACATATTATTAGGCAAAGCTACACCGAAAGCACCTTGTACTCCATTATTAAAAGGAGGAACACCTAAATCCTCTGTACCGCCTCCATTAGCAGAAAAAGAAGTTCCTCCTAAATATCCTGCTGTAAAGAATGATCTTTGTAAATCGAATATATCTTTTGATTTTACTTTATCAGAATCTGTAGAAAACTGACCTGCTGTTGCTCTTTTTACTGCTGAATTATCTAATACCCAAGTATCAGTACCTTGAGCAAATACATAAGCTGAAATTAATAAAGAACCAAATAATATAAATTTTATTTTATTAAAAACTTTTAACATAAGTTATCTCCAAATATTATTAATTAAATCTATAAGTTAATTGACCGCCGAATCCCATTGTAAAGAAGTTCAACTGCTGAGCTTCTGCATACAAGTCTAAATTAAAGTCGTCTGTAACAATGAATCCCATACCGAAGAATCCTGCTATACCAGACATTGTTTGATATGAAGTAGTTTTATTAGCTTTTCCATTTGCATCTTTAGCTTGACTTATAGTGATATCAGCACCTAATAATAAAGCTGTACCGAATCTTAATTCATACCATTCAACAGGTCTCCATAATGTACCTATAGGAAGCTCAATTACTGGCATAATTGATAAATAATCACTTCCGTAAATATTATTAATAACTGTTGC
Source organism: Brachyspira intermedia PWS/A (assembly GCF_000223215.1). NCBI lineage: Bacteria > Pseudomonadati > Spirochaetota > Spirochaetia > Brachyspirales > Brachyspiraceae > Brachyspira > Brachyspira intermedia. Next base: position 368,490 of record NC_017243.1, on the reverse strand, counting down.
AGCACCTCCATTAACGCTTTGCTCCATTTTATCAGTATTATTTATAACAAACTCTAAATTGATTTGAGGCTCCATAGCCAATGATACCTGATCATTAGCCAAGCTCCATTCCATAGGGAAACTAGCCCAAACACCTAAATCAACTACTGCTGCCTTTTGAGTAGTTTTATATTCATTTTTTGTATATGTTGGTGTTCCAGTACCACTTTGATTTTGATCTGCAAATACACCATTTTTACCTACATTATGAGTAAGTTTTGCTTCTAAATTAAGCCCCATGTTTATACCTGTCATAGGTCCTGCAGGAAGACTTAAGAAAAACTCAGGCTCTAAGCCCAACCAAATACCATCACCTTCTACATAATTAACATTATCAACATTTATTTTACTATTAGCAGTACCAGTATTTAGATATTTACTACCTTTTTCTTTTGTATTCATAGCATTAAATGTTACGCTTACAGGTATAGTTAATTTATGCTCACCGAATTTGATAGCTGCTTCTATTTCATGTCTCCAGCTTCCATAATTATTATAAGTTTTATAATCTTCATTAGGATTTTTAGTATGATTTTCATTATAAATAAAAGGAGTACCTGTAAATCCGTATAATATAAAATTATAATGTACTGCTGCCATATCATTTATTCTTAAAGCTGCAATGAAATTAGCTGTTGAGTTTATTTGCCATTTTGTTCCGCTTATAGTATCTTTTCTTGTTTCATAGTTAGCACTATCATTAAGATTATATGCTGCTCCTATACCTAAATACATACCGGCAGGCAAAGCCACACCGAAAGAACCTTGAACACCGTTGTTTATTCCTTTAGCAGTTGCTGTACCATTTCCATCACCGCTAATAGCTCCTGATGCCTGACCTAAATATCCAGCTGAAAAGAATGATCTTTGCAAGTCGAATATATCTTTTGCATTTACTTTGTCAGAGTCTGTAGAAAACTGACCTGCTGTTGCTCTTTTTACTGCTGAATTATCAATAGTAAGCTCAACTGCAAATGCCGATGTTGAAATTAGCAAAGAACCTAGTAGTACAGCTAGGAACTTTACTTTTTTACTAACTTTCTTCATAAAGTTATCTCCTAAAATTATTCTTTATTTTTTATTATATATTAAAATTCTTAAAAATAAGAATATTAACATCTAAAGTATGCTGAATAAATTTAATTATTCAGCAATATAATAGAAAAAAGTTTTATTAACCGTATATTAATATAATACAAATATATAATATCATACAATATAATATTGCATATGATTTTATCAAAAATAATTACATTATTCAATAGTTATTGCATATTTTTTTTAAAAAAATAATATTTTTTAATTTTTATAAGAAAAATAAAGAAATGTATAATAGCTTTGTTATTTTTCTTTACGGAATTATTTTTTATATAAAAAGAACATATAGATTTTGTAAGTTTTATTAAAAATACATTGTAACAAATATTAATAAGTCGTAAAATATTAAATAACTATCATTAAAAAACTTGTCATACTTAATATTTTACTATATCATGATCATAATATTTTTTAGGAGAATAAAATGAAATCTTATAGAAAAGTTTTGGAAATAAATTACCCTAAAAGGAGAGGTTATATAAATATCACTCCTGAAGTTCAAAAATGCTTAAATGAAAGCGGTATTAAAGAGGGACTTGTTTTATGCAATGCTATGAATATAACAGCAAGCGTATTTATTAATGATGATGAAAGCGGACTACATCAGGATTTTGAAGTATGGCTTGAAAAATTAGCACCTGAAAAACCTCATAGTCAATATAATCATAACGGCTATGAAGATAATGCTGATGCTCATATGAAAAGACAATTAATGGGAAGAGAAGTTGTTGTGGCTGTTACAGATGGAAAACTTGATTTTGGAACTTGGGAGCAGATTTTCTATGGAGAATATGACGGAAAAAGAGTTAAAAGAGTATTGATAAAAATTATAGGAGAATGATATTAATTTTATGATAAAGCCAAAAAGATTAGAAAAAGGAAATACCATAGGAATAATAACCCCTTCAAGTGCATGCCCGAAAGATAAACTTGATGAAGGAATAGAATATTTAGAAAATAGAGGATACAAAGTAAAATTGTCAAAACATGTATTTGATAATTATAATGGATACGGCGGAACTGATGAAGCAAGGGCGGAAGATTTAAATAATTTTTTTAAAGATGATGAAGTTGATGCTATTATATGCTCAAGAGGCGGTTACGGAGCTGTAAGAATACTTGATAAATTGAATTATGATATTATAAAAAATAACCCTAAAATATTTGCAGGATACAGTGATATAACTTCTTTTCATTTGGCTTTTTATGAAAAAACAGAACTCATCACTTTTCATGCCCCAATGGTAAGCATAGATATGGTAAAAGGAAAATCATTCGATGAGGCTTCATTAAATAATATGTTCGATGTTTTAGAAAGCAGAGAAAAAATCATTTATAAAAATCCTGACGGCTCAGAGTTTGAAAGCATATCTTATGGAAATGACTCAAAAGCAGAAGGCATATTGATAGGCGGAAATTTCATTGTAATGATGTCTAGTTTCTGCACAGAATATTTTCCAAAATTAAATAAAGATTATATCTTATATATAGAAGAAGTAGATGAAAAACCTTATAAGATTGACAGGATTATATCTACTTTATTTAATTCAAAAGAAATAGGAAAATCAATAAAAGGAATCGTAGTAGGAGATTTTGAAAACTGCGATTTAGTTGAAGGTGAAAAAGAAACAGGTTTTAGAACTGCTAAAGAAACTATAATAGAAAGATTAAGCAATTTAAATATACCTGTACTCACAAATGTAAAATGCGGACATGGAAAAACTAAACTTACTATGGCTCATGGTGCCATGGTAAAGATTGATGCTAAAAATAAAAGTTTTGAAACATTAGAAAATGTACTGATATAAAAAGTTTAAACAATAAAAATAAAAAATTAAGAGAGTTATTATGAAATTGTTTTTTAGCGATTATGATATGACTATATATATTCATGAAAAAATTGATGAAAGTGTTTTTGATGCTGTGAAAAAATGGAGAGAAGCTGGAAACATTTTTACTATAGCAACCGGAAGAAATAAATTTTCTATATTTGAACATATTGAAAGACATGGATTAGAGTTTGATTATTTAATAGCTAATAACGGAGCTTTGGTATTCAATAATAAAAGAGAAGTAATATTTAAAGATACTATAGATGATGAAGTATCATATAAGGTTATAAGATTTTTGCATGAGAAGTTCGGCGGTACTGTAGAAATAGCAAATGATAATTATATAATATCCGTAAAATCAAAAGACGGAAATGATATACTTCCTTTTAGAGTGGATAAAAAAATAAATATAGAAGAAATAGAAACTGTAAAAGATATTATACAAATAAACAAAATGACTCCTAATGCAGAAACTACTGAAATTGTAGCAAATACCATTAATAAAGAATTTGAAGAAGTAATAGCTTTTGCTAATATTAGAACTGTTGATATAGTAAAGCATACTGTTAATAAAGCTAATGGTGTTGATTTTGTATATAAACTTCTTAAAAATAATAATAAGGCTATAGATAAAATATTGGTTGCAGGCGACTCTAATAATGATATAGAAATGATAAAAAGATATGATGGTTATGCACAGATTAATGCAAATGAAAAAATAAAAGCTATAACAAATAAATATTTTAATTTTATTTCTGACATTATTTACAAAGAATTATAAACTATTGCTTTAAATACCGTATTAGGGTATAATCATACATGCCAATTATAAAGGAGTATATATGTGAGGAATATTTTGTATAATCGGTCTGATTATAGCAGGTATAGTAAGTTTATTTGATAAATTAAGAGGAAAAAAAGAATAAACGAACCTTTAATATTAATTTGAATATTTTTCTAATAATTCATCTATTAATTTTATTTTGTCTTTATTTTTTATATGATAGAATTTACCTATTGTAGTAGGAAAATAATCTTCCTCTTTTAATTTATATATTTTAACTTTGGCAGCTATTACCCAATCTGAAACATTAACCCTATCAATTTCATTTTTATTAAATTTAATATTGAACTTATCAAGAGAATCTGAATCAGTCAAAGCCTCAGCAATAGCAACAGCAGTTAAACCATCTGCTATCATTATTCTAGTACCTTTTAAAAATTTCTTTTCTTTTACTTTTTCTGACCCTGCCTTCACCTCGGCAAATACAATATTATGCTTATAAAATATATCTAAAAGTTTAATATCACCATGCTCCCCTCTTCTGCTTCCAAACTTAACATACTGCATTATTATATTCTCCTTAAAATTAAATTAACAATTCTTAATATTCTCACAAATAAGAAATCTATCCTTACCGCTTAAATCTTTTTTTACAGATACATTTTTTATATCAAGAGAATTGCATATATTAATCAATGCCTCTCCCTGATCATAGCCTATTTCAAAAAAGAAAGCTCCATTATCTTTTAAATATTTTTCTATTATACTTAAAAAACTCTTATAAAAATCAAGTCCGTCATAACCTGAATATAATGCATTTTGAGGCTCGAAGTCCAAATCTTTTTGAAGAAAATCTTTATCTCTTAAAGGCACATAAGGAGCATTTGAAACTATTATATCAAATTTATTTTCTGGTGTAAAACTTAAAGCATCAGCATTTATTATATTTATAATTTTTTCATCTCCTAATATATTTAAAGCATTTTTCTTTATAACTTGAAAAGCTCCATTACTAATTTCAATAGCTGTAATATCTATATTTTTATTCCAATCTAAAAATAATTTTTTTAATGTTATAGGTATATTTCCGCTTCCTGAACCAATATCGCATATTGAAATATTATCTTTATCCTTTGCATAGCACAACAATAAATCAATAAGCTCTTCAGTTTCAGGTCTTGGTATAAGCACATTATTATCAACATAAAAATCGAATCCGTAAAATTCTTTTTTATTTATGATATAAGACAAAGGTTCATAATTAAGACGTCTATTTATAAAACTCTCTATTTTATTTATATCACTCTCTGTAAGCTCCCTCAAACCTTCTGATATTAATTTTACTTTAGATAGGTTCAAAGTATGCATTATAATAGTTTGTGCCTCAATATATGATACTTTATAATCATCATTGATTTTTTCTAATTGTTTAGTGTAATTGATTATTGCCTGACTTATATTCATATTCAAATTAATTATTCAAAAAATCTTCTCTTTTAGGTGTAAAAGTATCTAATAATTTACCTTTCTTAACACACTTACAGCCATGACTCATATTTTTAGCAAAATGCAAACTATCTCCTGATTTACATAAATATTCTTCTCCATTAACTGTAAACTCAAACTCTCCATCTATAATATATGTTATTTGTTCATGCTCATTATGAGAATGAGTTTCAGCTACAGCACCCTCATCAAATTCCATATAAACAGTCATTAAATTATCAGAATAGGCTAATATTCTTCTTTTAAGTCCGTTTCCTAAATTCTGTAAATTAGTTTTATTAAAATCCTGATACATCGATATAATTCCTTCTATAAATTATGAATAATAATATATAATAATTTGAATAAAAAAGATATATATTAAAAGCTATAATATCACTTTAACAATCAAAAATTACACATTTAAAACATAACATATGCTATACATATAATAATTATTGTTGCATAATATTAAAAAAATAATATTATTAATATATGAAACATGATTTAAAATCTGATTTGGATAAATTAGAAAACAGAGGAATGGCATTAGATGATGATATCAATATGCTTAAAAATTATTCTTTAGAAAAGCTTATTGATTGTTTGAATAATGACAATGCTATAATAAGAACATCGGCTTCTATCAATCTGATGCCGTATATATATGAAGATAATGTGCAAAATGAACTATTAATGCAATTATCTAAAGAAAAAAGCTTGTATACTAAAATAGCAATATGTGAAACTCTTCAACATGGAAATATTGATACTGCAGAAAAAATGACTGAATATCTTGGTATAATAGGAAATAATCAATATAAAAAATTACCTAAAAAAATATCATCAAAAAAATCGTACCCTCTGCCTAGAGATATAATAGCAAGAACTTTATCTAAAATGGACATAAGCATTCTACCTGTCTTAATAAGAATACTAAAAAGTAATAATTTAATAAAAATTTATGAAGCTATAGATGCTTTCGGATATATATGTTTTTATAATAAAACTTTACAAAATGAAAAAAATCTTGAATGTATAATAAAATTAATGAACAAGTATAAAGATGACAAACTTCTTTTATGGAAATGTATAACTTGCCTATCAGCATTTAATCTTGATAAAAGCAAAGAAATAATAAATAGTTTTATAAATGAAGATAATAAATATATTTTATCATTAGAAGCTAAAAGATCTTTGTCTATACTAAATAAAAAATAAATATTTAAATGATATATACTAAAAATTTTTAAGTTTATCAATTTTTTTGTTGTTCTTTTTCCGCCGCACGCTTACCTAAAGGACTTCCTTCGGTCGCATGCGGGCTTCGTCAAAGAACCTTATATCCTTGACAAACTCGGATACGCTTCGCGAAAGTGCAAGTGTAAAATTAGTACTAAATAGAAATTATCCAACATATAAACACTTGATAGATTAACAATTTCAATGTATTATCTTATATTAAAAATCTTCTATTATAAAAATAATTAATAATTTTTTAAGGAAAATATATGACTTATCCAGAATTTTTCACGCCTTATGTGTTTCCGCCTAATATACCAATACTAGGTGCTATAAGATGGTATGGGCTTATGTATATTGTAGGCATTTTAGTATCATGCATAATATTGTATTTTGTCCAAAAAAGGGGTTGGATAAAATTCAATCTTAATGAAAAAAACGGCGGTATATATGATATGGTATTCTATGCTGCTGTAGGTGCTATAGTAGGAGCTAGAATTGGTTATTTTCTTTTTTACTCACCAAAAAGTTTTTTAACACCTTGGGAAATAATAGGTATTAATCTTGATAATGGATTTACTTTTACTGGTTTCGCTGGAATGTCATTTCATGGCGGATTTATAGGAATGTTTATAGCATTATTTATATTCAGTAAAAAATATAAATATGATTTTTATAATATCACAGATAACGGAACGCTTCCTGCTAGTTTATGTTTATTCTTTGGAAGGATTGGAAATTTTATGAATGCCGAACTTTACGGAAGAGTTACAGATTCTTTTTTAGGAATGAAATTTCCATTATATGATGCAGTAGGCGGATATGATAGATGGGCTTCTATGTTTCCAGCAATAAGACCATATACAGAATTAAGGCACCCTTCACAATTATACGAAGCATTTCTTGAGGGTATTGTTCTTGCTTTAGTATCTTTTTTAATAGGTTATTTAAGCGAGAAGAATAAAAATATAAGACCGGGTACAAGACTTTGGGTTTGGATTTTTCTTTACGGACTTTTCAGAACTTTAATAGAACAGTTTGCAAGAGATATTACAGAATGGACTGTAGGCCCAATCACTGCAGGTGCTATTTATTCTATGCCTATGATGTTAATCGGTATTGTTATGCTTGTTTATATTTACACAAGAAAAGATTATAATCCTGCACTTGAAGCAAATACAAAAGAAGCAAAAAAGAATAAAAAGAAATAAATTGATTAACAATCAACTTAATAATAAAGCCTAGTATGATAAATAAAAACATATTAGGCTTTTATTTTTTTATAATATTATCAAATATATACTGAAAATTTTTAAGTTTGTCAACCTATGCACTTTATATAAATGTTATCTACTTTTTTGACGCACACGCTCTGCGGACTTCGTCAAAGTAGCTATATCCTCGACAAGCTCGGATACGCTTTGCGAAAACGCAATTGCTAGAACTTTATATTAAAAACATGCCTATTAAATATAGGATATAGCCTAAAAATGCAGTCTTTTTGGTTCTCGCCGTAGGCGGGCTTTGCCTGTGCCAATACCACAGGCACTCCCTACGGTCGCAAAAGAACTGGGGGGGTTACGAAGTACGCAGAGCGGTGGGGCAAAGCCACCACAAACAATAAAATAGAAAAAACTAAAATTGACAAAGTATAGTTGTTTAGGTATATATAATTCATTTTCATCAATATTTTATTATTTAAATACGTTTTTGTTTTACAATGCTATTTGTATCTATTATACGATAATCCAAATATACATGCTGTTTCTACCTCTTTTCCTGATTCTATATCTTCTATTTTTTCTTTTGCTTCATTATTATCTTTATCTATTTCTAAAATCCTTTTATATGTTTTTAAAGCATTATCTTTTTGATTTAATTTTATATAAAGCTCTGCAATAGATTTTAAATAAAATATATTATCTTCATCATCTGTTATATTTTCTTCATATATTTTTATAAGTTTTTCATAAATATTAATACAGTTTTCTGGTTTTGAAACTTTTTGATAGAAAAATGCTAAATATGATAAATCTTCCATATAAGAACTTATTTTATTTTTATCATCATTATCTGAAATCGATATTTTTTTATTTTCAAAACTTTTTATATTTTTAAGGCATACTTCTATAGCTTTATTGTATGTTTCTAATGCCATTTCTTTATCATCAATTTTCAAATATAAATCTGCCTGTATTTCAAAAAGCCCGCAATTATTTTTATTTCTTGATATTTTTTTATTATAGTTTTTTATTAAGTCATTATATATTTCAAAGGCTTTTTCTTTATTTCCTATTTTTATATAAATATATGCTATTTCTTTTAAATATCTTTTTTTGTTTCTCTTATCTTTTTTTATAAGTTTTCTGCATTTTTTTATGGCTTTTTCATAATATAAATTTCTATTTTCTATATCATTAAGTTTATCATATAAAGAAGCAATCTTTTTTAATGTATCAAGTTTACTGCTGCCAATTGTATATATATCATATAAGAATAGTTTATAATCTATTTTTAAATATTCTTTATATGCTTCTATAGAATTATTGTATTTTTCAAGACTTTCATAACATTCTGCTAATTTTTCATGATATTCGCATGGCTCATTAAAAATTTCTATAGCTTTATTATAATAATTAACAGCTTCTTCATAGTTTTCTAATTTTTTATATATTTCAGCAATATTAACATAATAGCATGAATTTTCACTGTCAATTTCTATAGCTTTATTGTAATAATCAATAGCCTCATTATAATTTTCTGCATTTTCATAAGTACGGGCAATATCAATATAATAATTCAATGCATCATCAGGATACATTTTTATAATCATTTTATATGTATCTATTGCCTTTTTATAATTTTTAGCTTCTATATATGTTTCAGCTATATTTTTATAATTTTCTATAGATATTTGATTATATAATTCTATAGCTTTATCATATTCTCCATATCTTATATAAAGATCTGCAAGCTCTTCACGGCATGCATTTGACTGACAATAATGCCAACTACCATCTATAATATCAGTGTATGCCTGAACTATATCATTATAAGTTTCGCTTCCTTTAAAATCCTTATCACCAAAAGTTATAATCATAAATGGTGCTGATATATCTTTTTCTATACTGTCTTTCAAGGCGTACAAAGCATCATCATTTTTACCAAGTTTTTTATATAAATCATACAATGATTTTAATGCCTTTAAACAATCATAAAAATAATCATCTAACTCGCTTCTTACATCTATATCTAATGCCATTTCATAACTTTTCAAAGCTTCATCATACTGTCCGTTTTTTTCATAGCTTAAGCCTAAATAATGCCAATAATCAGATGCTTTATAAAAATCATTAAAACAATCTATCGAATCTTCTATAGCTTTTTTAAAATTTTCTATAGCCTCTTGGCTTTTTCCTAAATATAAATTTATTTGTCCTAATCTATAATAATAATATTCTTTATTGTTACAAATTGTTTCTGTATAATTTATTTCAGCTGCTTTTTTATGAAACTCTATAGTTTTATCATAATCTTTTATAACAAAGAAATGTGCTGTTCCAAGTAAATACCAATATTCAGAATCTTTATTATTTAATTCAATAGCATTTTCTAATAATTCAATAATTTCTTTTTGTATTTTTTTATTATTATCATAATCACTGTCATAATAATATGATGCTGCTAAATAGTATAATACTTTATCTTTTTTATAATTAAGATTTAAAAGTTTTTTTAATGTTGCTATTACTTTTTTATATTCATCATCAATATATGAATTATCATACTGCACCAAAGCTAATAAAAATAATAATTCTTTATTATTAGGATCATTTTTTAAATGCTTCTTTAATATTTCTTGAGCTTCTTTATAGTAAAGTACATCATCATCTTCAAGTTTTTCATTATTTATTCTTTTATTTATTAATTCTTTTATTTCTTCTATTGTGTAATTTTTTTTATTATCTTGCATTTTATCCTCCTATTTTTTCTAAAAAATTAATTAGCTAATAAAGCCTAGTATGATAAATAAAAACATATTAGGCTTTTATTATTTAAATACGTTTTTGTTTTACAATGCTATTTGTATCTATTATACGATAATCCAAATATACATGCTGTTTCTACCTCTTTTCCTGATTCTATATCTTCTATTTTTTCTTTTGCTTCATTATTATCTTTATCTATTTCTAAAATCCTTTTATATGTTTTTAAAGCATTATCTTTTTGATTTAATTTTATATAAAGTTCTGCAATAGATTCTAAGTAAAATGTACTCTCTTCATCATCTGTTATATTTTCTTCATATATTTTTATAAGTTTTTCATAAATATTAATACAGTTTTCTGGTTTTGAAACTTTTTGATAGAAAAATGCTAAATATGATAAATCTTCCATATAAGAACTTATTTTATTTTTATCATCATTATCTGAAATCGATATTTTTTTATTTTCAAAACTTTTTATCTTTTTAAGGCATACTTCTATAGCTTTATTGTATGTTTCTAATACACTTTCTTTATCATCAATTTTCAAATATAAATTAGCCTGTTTTTCAAAAAGCCCATAATTATTTTTATTTCTTGATATTTTTTTATTATAGTTTTTTATTAAGTCATTATATATTTCAAAGGCTTTTTCTTTATTTCCTATTTTTATATAAATATCTGCTATTTCTTTTAAATATTCTTTTTTGTTTCTCTTATATTCTTTTATAAGTTCTCGGCATTTTTTTATGGCTTTTTCATAATATAAATTTCTATTTTCTATATCATTAAGTTTATCATATAGATAAGCAATATTTTTTAATGTATCAAGTTTACTGCCTCTTATATATATGAATAGTTCATCATCAGCTATTTTAAAATATTCTTTATATGCTTCTATAGCATTATTGTATTTTTCAAGCCTTTCATAACATTCTGCTAATTCTTCATGATATTTGCATGGTTTATTTAAAATTTCTATAGCTTTATTATAATAATTAACAGCTTCTTCATAGTTTTCTAATTTTTTATAAATTTCAGCAATATTAACATAATAATCTGAATTTCCGCTGTCAATTTCTATAGCTTTATTGTAATAATCAATAGCCTCATTATAATTTTCTGCCTCTTCATAAGTACGGGCAATATCAATATAATAATTCAATTCATTATCAGGATACATTTTTATAATAATTTTATATGTATCTATTGCCTTTTTATAATTTTTTGCTTTTATATATGTTTCAGCTATATTTTTATAATTTTCTATAGATATTTGATTATATAATTCTATAGCTTTATCATATTCTCCATATCTTATATAAAGATCTGCAAGCTCTTCACGGCATGCATTTGACTGACAATAATGCCAACTACCATCTATAATATCAGTGTATGCCTGAACTATATCATTATAAGTTTCGCTTCCTTTAAAATCATTATCATCAAAAGGTATAATCATAAATGGTGCTGATATATCCTTTTCTATACTGTCTTTCAAGGCGTATATAGCATCATCATTTTTACCGAGTTTTTTATATAAATCATACAATGATTTTAATGCATTTAAACAATCATAAAAATAATCATCTAACTCGCTTCTTACATCTATATCTAATGCCTTTTCATAACTATCCAAAGCTTCATCATACTGTCCGTTTTTTTCATAGCTTAAGCCTAAATAATGCCAATAATCAGACGCTTCATAAAAATCATTAAAATAATCTATTGAATCTTTTATAGCTTTTTTAAAATTTTCTATAGCTTCTTGGCTTTTTCCTAAATATAAATTTATTTGTCCTAATCTATAATAATAATCTTTTTTATGGTTACGAATTGTCTCTGTATAATTTATTTCAGCTGCTTTTTTATGAAACTCTATAACTTTATCATAATCTTTTATAACAAAGAAATGTGCTGTTCCAAGTAAATACCAATATTCAGAATCTTTATTATTTAATTTAATTGCATTTTCTAATAATTTAATAATTTGTTTTTGTATTTTTTTATTATTATCATAATCACTGTCATAATAATATGATGCTGCTAAATAGTATAATACTTTATCTTTTTCATAATTAAGATTTAAAAGTTTTTTAATGTTATTCTTAATTTTTTATATTTTTTATTAAAATATGATTCATCATACTGCACCAGAGCTAATAAAAATAATAATTCTTTATTATTAGGATTATTTTTTAAATGCTTATTTAATATTTCTTGAGCTTCTTTATAGTAAAGTACATCATCATCTTCAAGTTCTTCATTATTTATTTTTTTATTTATTAATTCTTTTATTTCTTCTATTGTGTAATTTTTTTTATTATCTAGCATTTTATTCTCCTATTTTTCTAAAAAATTAATTTATAACTTTATTATTCATCAAAATTATTTGTATTAATTCCTATGTCTTTTGCTATATTCAATATTTCTTTTGCCAAATCATGTTTATTTAATTTTTTATAACAGCTGTAAAGTCTATGATAAATGCCTATTTTTTTATCATAAGAATATTTATTTAGAACATCAAAATATATAAATAAAGCTTCTTCATACATTTCTAATTCTTCAAATATTTCTCCAATTTCAATAGAAGTTATATAACCATCATTATAATGAAATTCATTCATGTATTTTTTTATATTTTTACTTTCAAAAAAATATATATCTTTTTTATTATTATCTTTTTCTCTGTATATGTAATCATTAAAAACTTCTTTTATTTTTTGATATTCTCCTAAATCTTTGTAGCTTAATAATGTGTATAATAATTCTTCTTCATCAAGTCCTTCATGTTTCCAATCTGTATTATGAAAATCTTCTTTTTCTTCTTCTGTTTCACAGTACTTATACATATTTTTATAATAAAAGTTTTTTAATATTTCCGCTCTGTTTTCAAAATTACTTATTAATTTATTATATATTTTATAAGCCTTTTTATCTTTTCCCTGTTTTTTATAACTTGCAGCAAGATAATATAAAGGAACTCTATAGTCTTTATCTATTTTTAATGCTTCTTTTGCTGCTTCTATTGCTCTGTCATAATCATTAGATAAAAATCTGTATTTTGATAAATAAGCCCAGTTTATTTCTTCTTTTTTATCTATATTAGCCATTTGTTCTCTCATATATGCTGCTTTGGAATATTTTTTAATAGACTCATAAATTTTAGCTAATCTTTCCATATAAGCTAGCATATAAAAATGTTTATCATTATCTTTCGCCAATTTCAGTATTTTTATTGCTTTTTTACTGTATCCTAAAAATAAATATATATCAGCTAATTTATATCCGTAATCGTAATAATCCCTGTATATATTTTTTCTGCAAATTTTTGCTGCTTCTTTGAATTGATTTGTTGAGTATAGATATATATTTAAAAGTGATTTTTCATCATATAATAATTTATATAACTCTACAGCATTATCATAACTATGTACTGTTTCATAAATATATGCTAATTGTTCAGTTAAAGATTTTGAATAACAGTTTTGATAAAAATTTTCAAGCAGATTAATAGCTTCATCATATTTATTTATCAAACATAGAATATTTGATATTTCTATTGTAATTTTTTCATCACTGCTTTTTAATTCAATAGCTTTTTGTATAGTTTTATAGGCATTATCTTTATCATCTAATTCAATATAAGTTCTTGCTAAATTAGCAAATACTCTTATATCTTTATCATTAATTTCAAGAGCCTTCAAATATGCTTTTTCAGCTTCTTTAAAATTACCATACATATCCAAGTAATTACCTAATATTTTCCAAGCATTATAATTATTTTTTTCTATCTCCAAATATTTATCTAAATATATTTTTGATTTTTTATAATCTTTAATTTGCATATATGATGTGTATAGTGTTTTTAATGCTTCTTTATTTTCTGATTCATTTGATAATATTTCTTTTGCTTCTTTAATTTTTTCTTTTATAGTTTTATACATAAGCAGTCACTCCTATTAACGATTTATTAATAGTGTATAATAAGTATATGACAGAAAATGTCGCAAAAACTGCTTGTTTTTATATATCTAAAAAACAAAAATTTATTAACAAGATTTTATTTAACACATGGTAAGCTACATTTTATATATAATTTAAATGTTATTATCATCAATTTATATTTATAAAAAATTAAAATAATATGTTCTTTTACAACTTTTGCCATTAGAATTTCTTCAACGCACGGTTAGCAAAATTTTTAATATAATAAAATTTGAATTGCAAAGTAATTTATATTTTTAGTTTTGTTCTGCGTGCGGTGAGTATACAATAAATTTAAAAAAATCTTGGGTGGGCAGCTAAAATAACTATTAAAAGTTTAAAAGAAAAGTAATAAAAAAATATCAGAAAAAATTAAAAAGCCTAAAGGGTGGGCAAGTGTAATTAAGTTTTAAAACTTTATTTACATATCCCGCCCTTTATTCTTCATTACTTTATTTTTATGTTTTAACTTTTATTTATTTTGCTGCTTTTATTAGAATTTTAAGCACCCGCCCAAGTGTTAATTAAATTTAAAATTTATTTAACGCACGGTTAACAAAATTTTCAATATAATAAAATTTAAATTGCAAAATAATTTATATTTTTAGGTTTGCTCTGCGTGCGGATAATTTTATACTTTACTTAATATTTGAAAAAATATAAAATGTAATTAAATAAATTTTAGGAATTATTTATGAAAGGTATACAAGATATAATAAATACAAAATATATAAATAAAAGAAGAGAAATTTTAAAAGAGAAATATTTTAAAGATTCAATATACTGCGTAACAGCAGAAGATTTTTCAAACGGCAGAAATAATATTGAAGTTGTAAAATCAATGCTTGAAGCCGGCATTAAAATTATTCAGTACAGAGAAAAAGACAATCCTAATAAATATATGCGTGAAAAGTATGAAGAATGCTTAAAGATTAGAGAGCTTACAAAAGAGCATGATGCATTATTTATAATAGATGATTATGCTGATTTGGCAATTGCAGTTGAAGCTGACGGAGTTCATATAGGGCAGAAAGACATGCCTATCGAAGTAGTAAGAAAAATTGTAGGGTTTGATAAAATTGTAGGGCTTTCTACTACTAATGAAAAACAAGCAGAAGAAGCTATTCATACAAGTGCCGATTATATTGGTATAGGACCTATATTCTCAACTAACACTAAACCTGATGCTAATGAAGCTACCGGTATTGATTATCTTGATTATGTAGTTAAAAATTTAGATGTTCCTTTCGTTTGTATAGGCGGAATAAAATTAAGTAACATTGATTTGCTTATAGAGCATAAAGCTATGAGTTTATGCATGCTTACAGAGATAGTATCTTCTGAGGATATAAAATCTAAATGCGAACTTCTAATCAAAAAAATGAAAAGATTATAAAAACTTGTATTTATACTATCATAATAATATTTGCTTTTATTTTTATTATAAAAACTTCTAATCTTAAAGAAAGCAAAGATTTAATTATTGACTCAAAATCAATAATAAGCATGCTAGAAAATAATAAGACAAGCATTATTCATGATTATATAAAAAACAGAGATAAAGTTTATGTATTGTATGCTGAAAATGATGATGACAAAAAATATATAGAAACTCATTTTCCAAGCATAAAATTTATAGGCAGATTCAAACTAATTTTTTATACTTTATTTTTTAAAGACAAAATTATGTTTTATGCTAGCGATGATAAGCTGATTGATAAACTTAGATTTTTTAAAATTCATTATAGCCATGTAGTTTTGGATATTAACGATATAAACAGCGATGAATATTTAACTCTAAAAGATTCTTACAATACAAAACTTTTTCTCTCATTTACAAATAAAGATTTTTATAATATAGATTCCAACTATAATAAAGAGCTATCAAAATATTTAGCAGATTTAGACAAAGACCATATAAGAGTGGTAGACGGAGACACTATAAAATACAAAGATAATTATTACAGATTCATAGGACTCGATGCCCCGGAATTAAAGCAGAACTATGGCACCAATGTTAAAGCCTATGTTGAAAACAAAATTAAAAATGCTTCAAATGTCAGTATGCTCGTAGGCTCTTATGATGCTTTCGGACGTATACTATGTCATTTATTTATAGATGATATACCATTAGCATATCCTATGATGAAAGACAAGCAAGCCAAAGAAACTATAATGAAATACGGAGATAACGGGTTTGTAAATATAGCAAGCAATATAGTTTATTTATCGAAATTTCAAGGCAGACGCCCATTCACAGACCCCGCCAAATTCAGAAGCGAAAACAGATAATTATTTAATTTTTTATCATAAATATTTATCTATTATTATATATACTGAAAATTTTTAAGTTTATCATTTTTTATTGTTCTTTTTCACGCCGCAAAAAGAACCAAAAAGTGCAAGGATAAATTAGTACTAAATTATACTAAAATAGTCTTACATGTAAGATAGATTATTAATTTAAGCACACCTAAAGGTGGACTTAGTCAAATATAGCCTTTCGTGAAGCGTATCCGAGCCTGTCGAGGATATAAGCTTCTCGCCGCAGGCGGGCTTCACCTGTGGCAATACCATACCTACACTTACAGTGGACTTCGTTAGGTACTCCTTTCAGTCGCAGTACTTCCTTTGGTCGCAAAATAAATGTGGTGCGGGCAAATTCATGCAGATATTTAAAAATTAAAAAAATTATTTCTGACAAAATATAGTTGTTTATATATAAATCAAATTTTATGACAGTTTTTGTCATGAAAATGTGTTATACTATATAGTATATATTTAGTTTAAGGATTATTATATGACAGAAGAAATTAAAAATAATGATGATATAATAGAAAGCGTAAAAGAAATATTTTCTAATGGACGCATTTATAACATTCCAGAATATCAAAGGGGATATAAATGGAGTGAAGAAGATGTTAATGCTTTATTAAATGATATTAATAATTTTCAAGCAGAAGGAGATAAATTTTACTGCCTTCAAAACATAACTATAAAAAAACAAAAAGATAGTGAAAATATTTATGAAGTTATAGACGGACAGCAGAGATTAACTACTCTGTCAATATTATTATCATATTTAGGAAAAACAGATTTATTAAAACAAGATAATAATAATAATAATAAATATAAAATAAAATACTCTATCAGAAAAGAAAGTCAGGAGTTTCTATATAAATTATTAAAAGAAACAAATAATGACTATTTAAATGATAATCTAAGTTATAATGATAAATTTGATAAGGCAGTAAAAGATCTTAAAAAAGAAAATAAAGACTATGATAGACAAGATGTTTTTCATTTTTGCCTAGCTAAACATACTATAATAAATTTTTTTTATAAATTTGATGAAGATAAAAAGAAAAGTTTTACAACTAAATTATTAAACAATGTAAAACTAATAGTAAATGATGTAAGCAGCGGTAATGATGTAAAAGGTGAAACCATATTTAAAAATCTTAACTCCAATAAAGTAGCTTTAGAGTATTATGATTTAATAAGAGCTATATTTATAACAAGAGTAGCAAAAAAAGGAAACGATATAGATTTAGCAGAAAAAAGAATAAAAATAGATATTGATATAGATAATATGAATATATGGTGGTCAGATGAAAATGTGAAAGAAAAAAGTCATACAACTACATTATTAAACAATGCACAATTAATACTAAACTATTTGGACAATGGTAATAATACCAAAGCTGAAACTATATTTATATCAAAGGAAAAAGAAGCAAATGATATAGATTTAGCAGAAAAAAGAATAAAAATAGGTATTGATATAGATAATATGAATATATGGTGGTCAGATGAAAATGTAAAAGAATATTTTAAAATGTTTTCTAATGAAAATAATATATCAATGCTTTATGATTTATATTGGAAATGCAGAAATAATGAATCAAATAATAATAATGAAAAATCGGATGCTTATAAATCACAATCAAATAATGAAGCATTATTTAAATATTTAGACAGTAATACAGATAAGGCAGAAGTAGTATTTAAAGAAGTTGTAAGATTTCATAATACTATGGCAGATTGGTACGAGGATAAAGAAATATATCATTTGCTTGGTTTCATTGGAAAGCAAAATATAGAAGATATAAAAATTATTTGGGATATATGGGAAAGAGCTAATACTACAAGAGAAAGTTTTAAAAAAGCATTAAAGCAAATTATAAAAAATAATTTAATAAAAAACATTGAAAATGAAAATTATCTTGAAACTATAGGAGATCCTAATAAAAATTGGTATTACCAAGAAAATAATACAATAAAATTATTGGTACTTATGGATATAATAAAAATACTTAATAATAAAGATATAAAGTACAAATTACCAGTAAATTATTTTAATAGGAATGAAGAAGATATTGAACATATATTTTCTAAAACTCCTAATGATGAAACAACTATAAAAGAGGCTAAAGAAAATATTGATTTGATAATTAGTTCACTTGAGGAATATAAAAGAGAAAAAATAACGGAAGATAATGATTTAAAAAAGTTTATGGAAGATAATGATTTAAAAAAGTTTGAAGATAAGCTCCCCAAATTAAATAATGAAAATAATAAACAAACACTCAAAGATTTGGAGTTATTAGATGAATATAGAAGAGTTATTAGAGAAGTTCCTTATGTACATTCAATAGGCAATTTAGTTTTATTAAACTCAAATACCAATAGAGGTTACGGAAATTCCTCTTATATTGAAAAAAGAAGGATAATAATAGAACTGTATGAAAGCGGAAATAAATATATAAGAAATCATACTTGGACTGTATTTTCTAAAAATATAAATGAATGGACTATTGATAATATAAAAAATACAGCTGAAGATATTAGAAAAGAAATAGAAAAGTTTTTTGATGATAATAATAAGTAAGGAGTATAAATATGGCTGAATTGATAAAAAAAGATTTATAGATATATTAAAAGATGAAAATATTATTGTACCAGAAATACAAAGAGAATATGTATGGGGAAGTACAGAAAATATCGAGAACTGTAAAAACTTATTAAATGCTATTATTGATAATACAAAGAATACAGAGAATAATTATAATATCGGTTTTTTATATTCTTATGAAAAAGATAATAAAGTTTATTTGATAGATGGTCAGCAGAGATTTACTACTTTATATTTAACATTACTATACTTATCTGTAAAAGAAAATAATAAATATAAAGCTTATTTAAAAAACTTCTCTTATAAAGTAAGAAATTTAACAAAAGAATTTATTGATTTGATGATAGAAAAAATTGAAAAAGAAGAAGATTTTTTTG
Source organism: Brachyspira intermedia PWS/A (assembly GCF_000223215.1). Lineage (NCBI taxonomy): Bacteria > Pseudomonadati > Spirochaetota > Spirochaetia > Brachyspirales > Brachyspiraceae > Brachyspira > Brachyspira intermedia. The sequence goes on along the minus strand of NC_017243.1, from coordinate 348,742 downwards.
ATATTGAAAATAAAACTTGGTGCTTATCAGTTTATAAAAAAGACCCTACAATAAAAAATATTATAAACTTTTTTAAGATTTTCAATATAGATGAAGAAAATCAAGAATATAAAGATATTTCTTTAAAAGATATTGAAAAAGCAGAATTTTGGTACTTTAATACTTCAAATACTTCTCAAGGCGAAGAACTTTATATAACTATGAACTCAAGAGGTGAAAAAATAGCAGAATATGAAGATATTAGAGTTTCTTTATTATCAGAAATAAAAGAAGATTATAAAGATAAAGCAACAAAATTTAATAAAATAGAGCATTTCTTTTGGAAGCATAGAGATAATAATAAAAATAATGCTGATGAAGAATTTAATAAATTTTTAAAGCAAGCAATAGCTTTATCAAAATTTGAAATTGAAGGAAATACGTCAAATTCAATTGGGAATGTTGATAGTATAAATATTATTGAAAATAAAAACTATTTAAAATTAGATGATATAATTTATCATCATTATTCATTAGAATTATTATATGAATTATTAAAATTAGAAAATACTGATAATACTAAATATTTAACTAAATTTATAAATAAAGATAAAACCATAAATAATGCTAATATTTTAAATATATCTACAATAATTATCCCATTTTTATATATAGTTAAAAATATATTCAAAATAGATGAAGATAATTTTAAGAACAAAGAGAATTTTAACAACATAGAAGAAAATACAAAAAAAGATTTATTCCAATGGCTTAGATTTTTATATAATATAAGGTTTAATCATAATAGTACAAGTATTACAAATATTTTAATGGAGATAGAAAACAATAATAAAAATACTTATACTAATATATTTGATTTTTTTGAATGTAAAGATAAAAAAGAATTACTTAGTTACTATGAAAATTATAATGGGGAAAGAGATAAATTTGATTTATTAGAAAGCGAAGTAAATAAAATTAAGTTCTTATCTATTTATAATGATGATATTTCAAAAAGAAATGAATTACAAGAATTATTTTGGAAATTAGAAAATCATGATATTTTGAAAGGAAATATTGACTATATTATAAAATATTCTTTGGAAAATATTAATAATAATTTAGAAGCTATAAAAGTTGAAGATATAAAAGAACACTTCTTTGATAATTTTAGTAAGTATAAAAATATATTTGAAACCTGTTTTAATGAAATACCAAGAGATATTTTAATAAGGGCATTATTAACTTTTGCTGAAAAATTTGATAAAGAAAAAAGTCCTTATTTTAAATCGCATGCTGTATATTATGGCTGGGATAACCATAATAAATTACATAAATTTTCTTTATGTGAAAAAGAAGAAGATTTATATAAATCATTTCAAAATAAAGAAAATAGATATAAAACTAATCCATATTATGCTCAATTATTTAAAATATTGTTTGATGAAATTAAAAAAAATTCAAATAATGAAATAAAAGATATATTAGAAAAAATAATAAAAGATTTTAAAGATGAACAGAAAAAAAATCCTTTCTATTTAATAATAAGAGATGATTTAAAATCTTATATTATTAAATACAATACTAATATAGACAACAATATAACATTACAACGTTAATTTATATTATAGAAAATTAATATTTATTAATAAAATACAAAAAGGAGTTTAACTTAATTAAAAGCTAAGCTCCTTTTTTATATGGGGTTATAGTATTTGCACTTTTTGGTTCTTTGACGAAGCCCGCAGAGCGTGTGCGGCAAAAAAGTAGATAATTGATAATTCAATTTTTTTAATATGTATACAACTATATTTTATCAGAAATAATTTTTTTAAATTTTAAATATCTGCAGGGTTTTGCCCCGAACCCCAGTTCTTTTACCAAGTAGGTACCTTTCGGTATTGGTATAAAAGAACCAAAACAACTGCATTTTTAACCTAAAACAATGGTATTACCCATATATTTAATACATATTCTTAAAATATAAAGTTTTAGCAATTGCGTTTTTTGCTACTTTTTTGTGCGGCAAAAAAGTAGATAATTAATAATTCAATTTTTTAATATATATAAACAACTTTATTTTATCAATTTTATATATTTTTCCACATATGCTATCAACTTTTTCACACAGAACACTACAGGTGACTTCATTGGCACACTTCGCGAAAACGCATATACTGCAACCTTATATTTCTTTAATGAAATTAGAATCTAAAAGATTATAAAGTGTAACGATACTATATAAGAAAAATAAAATTAATTACTATTGACAATAATTTTATATTAATATATAATCTATAGTTAATTATTAAATAAATATATTAGGAAATATTGTAAATGAAGACAATCATCGTTATGAACAAAATGTTTTGCCTCATGCAAATGTGTATGTTTAATAATGATGGCTGTAAATAATAATTTATTTTTTATTTTGTACTTTAAAGCCGTCAAAGTTATTTGGCGGCTTTTTTTATTTTAATCTATTAATATAAAGGAGTATTAAAGATGTCAAGAGAATTGAAATTTGAAACATTAGCTGCACATGCAGGACAGGATTATAATGATACATTCGGAAGCAGAGGAGTGCCGGTATACAAAACTACTTCATATTTATTTAGAGATTCAAAACATGCTGCTGACTTATTTGATTTAAAAGAACTCGGGTATATTTATACAAGACTAGGAGATCCAACAGCAGATGTATTAGAAAAAAGAATTACAGCTATGGAAGGCGGTAAGGCATCCATTGCAGTATCTTCAGGAACAAATGCTATTTTTTATACTATAATCACTATATGTGAGGCTGGAGATGAAATAGTTTCTGCATTCAATGTGTATGGAGGAACATATTCACAATTTGGAGCAATACTTCCTAAATTTGGAATTAACACAAAATTTGTAGATGCTAAAGACCCAGAGAATTTTGCTAAGGCTATAACAGATAAAACTAAATTAATATTTATAGAAACAATTTCAAACCCTTCATTAGATTTTACAGATATTGAAGCAGTTGCTAAAATAGCACATAATGCTGGAATACCATTAGTAGTGGACGGAACTTTCACAACTCCTTATCTTTTGCAAACTATTAAACATGGTGCCGATATTGTAATAAACTCACTTACAAAATGGATAGGCGGACATGGAAGTGCTGTAGGAGGAATAATCACAGACAGCGGTAACTTTAATTGGCAAAGTGATAAATTCCCTCTATTTTCAAAACCGGATGCAAATTATCATGGATTAAGATGGGCTTATGATTTGCCTGATGAACTTAAAAATATAGCATTTACTTTGAGAGTAAGAACTGTACCTCTTAGAAATTTGGGTGCTTGTCTTTCTCCTGATAACTCTTGGATATTCATTCAGGGAACAGAGTCTTTGGCAGTGAGAATGGACAGACATTGCTCTAATGCTTTAAAAGTTGCTGAGTTTTTAGAAAAAGATGATAGAGTTGAATGGGTAAGATATCCGGGACTTAAAAATGATCCGTCTTATGCTACAGCAAGCAAATATTTAAAAGATAAATTCGGCGGAATGGTTGTATTCGGTATAAAAGGCGGATATGAAGCTGCAGTTAAATTTATAGACAATATAAAATTATTCTCTCATTTGGTGAATGTAGGAGATGTTAAGAGTTTAGTTGCACATCCTGCTTCCACTACTCATTCACAATTATCTGAAGAAGAATTGAAAAAGGGAGGAATAAGCAAAAACTTCATAAGGCTTTCAATAGGTATAGAACATATTGATGATATACTTTATTATTTAGATGAAGCTTTAACTATAGCAAATAAATAATTCAGGGGTATTAATAATTACTCCTGTTTTAATAAGAGGATTATTTTATGAAGAATATTATAAAAAATAAAAAAGAAAAAGAAAATAATGAACAAGGAAAAACAGAAGTTAAATATTTTAATTATGATAAGCCTTTCAAATTTGAAAACGGAGCTTCAATAAATGAATTAACTATAGCATATACTGTAAACGGACATTTAAATGTAAATAAAGATAATGCTATTTTAGTATGCCATGCCTTTACAGGAGATGCTGATGTTATTACTTGGTGGGATAATTTTGTTGGAAAGAAAAAGGCTATAGATACAGATAAATATTTTGTAATATGCTCAAATGTTTTAGGAGGATGCAGCGGAACAACAGGACCTTCTTCCAAAAAACCAAATAGTAATTCATATTATGGTACAGACTTCCCAACTTTCACAATTAAAGATATAGTAAAAGTTCAAAAAATATTAATTGATAGCTTAGGAATAAATAAACTTTATTGTGTGGCCGGCGGTTCTATGGGAGGCATGCAGGTATTACAATGGACAGCCACTTATCCTCAAATGATGGAAAAAGCAATAGTAATAGCTAGTTCTATGAGCCATTCTCCTATGCAGATAGCTTTGAATGAAATAGCAAGACAGGCAATAACAGAAGATACTGAATGGTACGGCGGAAAATATTATGGCATGTCATCTCCTGACAGAGGACTTGCTTTAGCTAGAATGCTTGGACATATCACATACATGAGCGAAGAGTATATGAGAAAGAAATTCGGAAGAAAGAGAAAAACAGCTGTTAAATATTTTACTCCTTCTTTTGAAGTAGAAAATTATCTGCATTATAACGGAGAAAAATTTACAGCAAGATTCGATGCAAATAGTTTTTTATATCTCACTAAAGCTATGGATTTTTTTGATGTTAAAGATGAAATAAAAAAAATAAAACATAAAAAAAATATTAATTTGAAAAAAACTCTAATTATATCTTTTATATCGGATTGGCTTTATCCAAGTACGCAGTCTGCTGAAATAGTTGCAGCTTATCAGCATTCTAATATAGATACAACATTTCATGAAATAGCATCAAATTATGGACATGATGCCTTTTTGCTAAAAAATACAGAACAGACTAGATATATAAAAAATTTCTTAAATAATTAAAATAATAAAAGCTGATAACTTATATAAGATATCAGCTTTTTATTTAAATAAAATTACTTAATTTAAGCAAAAGTGCAATTTTTTAATTATCAATTTTTTCAATCCATTTGAATACTTTATCTAATATATGTTCGCTGTCCATAGCCTCAAAGAATATACCATTAACTAAATTATTATGATAAATATTTTTATTATCAAATATAATACAATCAGCTAAGCCATCATGAAAGCTATTAACTTTATTAGAAAAATTAATAGAATTATCAACATCGCAAATAGGATCCAATTCCGAGTGAACGCATAATACTTTTGTTCTCTCGCTTCCGTCTATATGATTATAAGGATTAGCCTCTTCCCTATTGTAGCCCTCTTCAAATAATTGATCAAGCATAGGAGTTATTATATCATTAGTACATACATTTAAATCCGTTGGCCCTCCAAGCGATACATATCCTTTAAAAATATTAGAATCTACATTATATTTTTTATGCATTTCTTTATAATATACAAGCAAAGCTCCCAAATGAGCACCGGCAGATGAACCTATCACTATAATATCAGAATAATCAATATTTTTATTTTTCAAAACTTCTAGTGCCTTATTAAATCCTGCAAATACATCTTCTATTTGAGCTGGGTATTTATATTTTTTACTTAGTCTGTATCCTAATAAAATAGTATGGAATTTCTCTTTTGCAAATCTTCTTCCAACGAATCTGTATAAATTAGCATTACCCTCTCTCCAGCCTCCGCCGTATAAATAAACTATAACCTGTTTCTTTGGACTTTCATTTTCTTTTAATTGAGGAGCAAAATATAATATATATTGAGCCTTATTTTTATCGAATGTATACTTTTCAGGCTTTATTTTCTTATCAGCTTTTATAAAATTAACAGCCATACTTGGATAAGTAAGATACTCTCCAAGTAAATTTTTTCTTCTTATCTTTTCCTCTATTTTTTTCTGTTTTCTTTCCAATTTAGTCTTTTTTTTCTTCTAGTTTCCTCTGTTCTTTTTCTTTTCTTATTTGCTCTCTTTCTTCTTTTTTATTATCTTCCATAAAAATACTCCTTATTTATAAATTATATATGAAAAATCTTTATTATAGATGAAACAAAATCTATTCTAAATAATATAAGCATAGCTAAAATAATTATAATACCTCCTCCCAAAGCCGATAAACTGCTCCAAAGTACAAAATGAAATAAAGGAAGAATTATCATTATTATTGATATAAAAGAAGCTGACATTATATAAGAAACATATTCATTAAAATATTTTCTATCTATAACTGCAATTAAAAACATAGCAATATTTAAACCAAGCGACAAAAAAGGAATAACATAATTAAATGACCATTTATAAAAACCGGTGAATATATCTATTACAATAACTAGAGGCATAAGTATAAAAAACTCTATAAGTAATTTCTGCCTTAAATATAAAGTATCAGCTGTAAAACATACATAGGTAAAATAAGAACATAATATTGATATAACAGATATTACAGCCCAATTATATTTTGAATTAGTTGAAATATTTACTATTATCAAAGCTATTATTGCTGCTAATGATGAAAGCAAAACTATTTTCTGAGCATTGATTTTTTTCTGCATTTTATAAAACCATTCATAAGAATGATATTCTTCATTTATTATTTCATTATCATTATTATTTAATTCTTTTAAACATAAAGGACATATATTTCTATTAGTTTTAATTTTCAATCTGCAATTATTACAATAAGCCATTTTATTTATACTCCGTAATCATTAGAATAAATTTCCACTTCTGTAATATTAGATATATATCTAAAAAAATATTTTATTATATCAGTTTCTATTACCGTTCTATTAAATGTAATTGATAATTTATCACCGAAACTGCATAAGCCGCAATTTAAAGGACTGTTTATTGTAGGATATACAACAGCTTCAAAATGACTTATATAATCTTTCATATCATCAGGCAAAGATATATTACCGAAATTCGATACTGTCATAGTTTTCAATTTATCTTCAAAAAGTTCAAATGCTAAATTAACTACAAAATTTTTAATAACTAATGGTATAAATTTGGCAAATATATTATTTTCTAATTTCGTATTCTCATATATAAAATTCTGAAGTTTTTCCTTACTTATTTTTTCTTTCATCTCTCTATTTGTAATCATTATAATATCATCAAAAGTTAATTCCTTATCTGTGCCAATCAATATATTAGCAACGCCGAAAAAATTTTTTAATGATATTGAAGGAAATATACTTCTCAAATTAACAGGTACGCACATCACTATATTTTTTCCGTCAAGTCTGTTTTTTATTCTAGTTTCATAAATTGAATAAACCAAAGCCGATAATATATAAGATGTGATTGTGGTATTATGTTTTTTGCTCTCTTCCTTAATGCTTTTCAAACTTATCATTCCATGCACAACATTATCGCCGTAAAATTTTAAAGGCTTTCCTTTAATCAAATAAACATTCTTTATCTTTTTTTCTTTTTTAGTTTCTATTTTATCCTTTGTATGAACAGAAAAGCTGTCATCATAGTCTGCTATAATTGGAACAGTGTCTTTAAATATATCATCATTTTTATCATCAATATTTTTTCCTAACAAAACAAAATAATGATATAGTAAAGATTTTAAAAAACTTATTAAAGCTGTAGCATCAGCGAGAGAGTGATAAACTTCAGTAAAAATTCTATATTGATAATAGCCTACTCTCAAAAGATAGCCGTTATTTAATTTACTGTTTATATTATAGCAGGGATAATATTTATCTTCCTCTACGATCAATCTTCTATGATTTTCTTCAAAGTAATTCCAAAATAATCCTTTCTTTATCATAAGCGAAAGTGTTGGAAATCTTTTTATTGTGATGTCTAATGCTTCTTGAAGTATCTTAGGGTTGACTTCTTCATTATTGAGTACAACTGACACTCTGAATATTGGTATATTTTTTTATTTTTTATAGAAACAAAAAGTTTAGCTGCATTATCCAATTTATAAAGATGTTTCATAATAATTACACCATAATTTGATATTAATATTTTAAATCATTTACTTTATTTTTCAATAATTAAATTAGGCATAAAAAATATATTTAGTATATTATAGTTCATATTTACCTTATTTTTTATGTATATCCTATCATACAAAACAAATAGCATTATATATATTAAAAATTTAAAATGTTTCCATCAATTCTAATATAATGCCGTCAGGATCTTTGAAATATAATGCTTTGCTTTTTGAAAATCCGTAAGAAGTAAAATCAAATTCCTGAGGTGATGATAGGCATTCCACATTATTATCAATTAAATATTTATATACTTTTTCTATATTCTCTACTCTAAAGCAAATTTCTGATGCTGAAATTTTATTTAATTTAGGCTCATCTTTGATAGTTTCAGGGCTTACAAATTGCAATAATTCTATAGGAGGAGCTATTATATTATCACTGCCGTTAAGATAAGCAATTTTTACCTTACAATTACTCATAGCAAAAAGAGCATCTGTTTCTTTGCCTTCCATTAAAGCCTCTCCTATTAATGTTAAGCCTAAAATATCTCTGTAAAAATTAATAGATCTTTCTATATTGCTCACAGTAATACCTATATGCATTACTTCCTTTAACATAAAATTTACTCCTAATAATTTTCTCAATATAATTCTAACAAAAAATCAAATAATATGAAATATACTGAACAAAATTAAATTTTATTAACGCACGGTGAATGAATCATTAATATATAATTAAAATTCTATTTTTCAATTAATCTATATTTAAAGTTCTGCTATGCGTGCGGTGAATGCACTATAAATTTAAAAAAATCCTGGGTGGGCAGCTAAAAAATCTAATCAAAGTAACAAGAAAAAACTAATCTTATATTGCAGATAAAAACTGTAAACCTAGAGGGTGGGCAAATGTAATTAAATTTTAAAACTTAAATTACATACCCCGCCCTTTATTCTTTATAGCTAAAATTTAAATTTTAGTATTTTTTATATTTAAAGCTTCAATTAGAAATTAAAGCACCCACCCAAGTGGTATTTAAATATATAAATCTGATTAACGCACGTTTAATGCATTTTAATTTATTGTTTAAATTGTAATAATAATCAGTTTATATTTTAAATTTTATTCTGCGTGCGGTGTATAAGAATGTAAATATGATAATCAATCAAAAAATATATTATAAGTTGACAATAGTTGTATTTTGATATATAATTATGGCGAATAAATAATCTGTAAATAAAAAATCTAATAAATAGAGGTGTAATATGTCAGGACACTCCAAGTGGGCTAGTATTAAACATAAGAAAGCCGCAAATGATTCAAAAAAAGGTAAAATTTGGTCAAAAATAGCAAAAGAAATAACAATCGCAGTAAAAGAAGGCGGAAGCCCAGACCCAGACCAGAATGCAAGATTAAGAATGGTTATAGTAAAAGCTAAAGGTACTAACATGCCTAATGATAATATAGACAGAGCTATAAAAAGAGGTGCTGGAGCAGGCGAAGGTGCTAATATCGAAGAAATGTCTTATGAAGGTTATGCTCCAGGCGGAGTAGCTATCATAGTAGACGTTGCTACAGATAATAAAAATAGAACTGCTGCTGAAATAAGATCTATATTCAGTAAAAACGGCGGAAACTTAGCAGAAAACGGTGCAGTTTCTTGGCAGTTTAAGAAAAAAGCTGTTGTAATGATACCTGCTGCTGGAAATACAGAAGAAAGCTTGATGGATATAGTTTTAGATGCCGGTGCTGAAGATATAGAACAAGATGAAGAAGTATTTACTATCACTGGACCTATGGAAACTTTATCATCTATAGTAGATGCTTTAAAAGCTAAAGGCATAGAGCCTGAAAGTGCTGAAATAGTACGCGTTGCTGATAACACTATGACTATAGCTGAAAATGATGCTAAAAAAGTTATGAAAATCATAGGTTTATTTGAAGACCATGATGATGTTTCTGCAGTAGCTACAAACTTAGAAATCACTGATAACTTAATAGAAGAATAATAATTATCATAAAATAAACAATTAAAAGCAATTAATATCTTTATGATAACTTTAGGAATAGACCCGGGATTTGCTAGATGCGGATATGCTTTTGTAGAGGCAAAAAACTCCGTATACAAAATAGTAGATTCCGGGCTTATTGAAACCTTTCAAAATCAAGAATATAATCAAAGACTTTCTTTTATCTATACCCAATTAGATGAACTTATAAAAAAATATAAGCCTTCTAATGCTGCAATAGAAGAATTATTCTTTTCAAAAAACACTAAAACCGCAATAAAAGTTGCTGAAGCTAGAGGTGTTATAATATTAGCTTTAACACTTAATAATATTGAATTCTATGAATACAAGCCTAAAGAGGTAAAATCTCAAATAACAGGCAACGGAAATGCTAATAAAGATGCTATGATGAAAATGGTTAATCTTTTTACCGGTGCTGATATTATTCAAGATGATACAGCCGATGCCGTAGCTATAGCCTTGGCACATGCTTCAAGAAACAGAATATTTAATAATATTAAATGATAGGATTTTTATAGTTGATATCGTCTATCAAATATATATTATCTTTATGATTTGTTTTAGGAGTTTCTGATGTTCCCTGATCATTTGAATTTTCTTCCTCTTGAGAAACTTTATCTTTCTCTTCAGCTATCTGATTTTCAAGTATAGATTCAAATTCTGCCTGATAATTCTCTAATATAGTACCTTCAAAATCAGCATATAATAAAATCTCTTTTAATTTTTGTAACTCATAAACATAAGTATATGTGTATTTTGCACTGCCTATAGTTTCTAAAGCTCTAACTGCCAAAGTATTATGATGTAATAATTCTTTGAGTAAAATGATACTTTGCTGACTTGCTATTTGAGAATTAGTTAATGAATAAAATTCAGTTTCGCCATATTTATTTAATGATGTATTTCTAGGTTCGTTTTTGCCTAATCTATATACGATATATATTTTATCATTATCATTAAAACGCTGTTTAAAAAGCAAAGAAGGAGTATATAAATTTATATTTATGGAATTGCTGTTTACTTTTATCATTAATGTATTAAAGTTTAAACTATTTTCTTCCTGTTTTTTTATGAATATAGAAATTTCTTTTTCATCTGTTATAGGGTCTATTTTCTCAACTAAATGCCATTCTCCTATTGCATAATACTGAGAATATAATATAGAAGAACTAATAAAAACCATAGCAATAATAATTTGTTTTATCATTTTCATAAGCAACTCCATTTACTTTTCTATAGTTATATTATGATAGTTTTATCAATTAAAATCAACAATAAATACAAAATTAAAAAAATTTTTGATGATTTTAGTTTACATATTGAAATAAAAACAGCAGAAAACTAAAAAATTAGCCTTCTGCTGCAATAAAAAAGAATATAACAAATAAAATTTTTATTTTAAATTAATACTCTTAACTTCAACTTTATCAAGTAAATTATTCATATCTTCAAATGTTGTAAGCCCCTCACTGAAAGCTGTAGCAGTACCTGAAGCTATAGCATACTTATAAGAATCTAATATACTTAAATTTTGACTTATACCATATACAATACCAGCCACCATTGCATCCCCAGCACCAACAGAACTTACCAGCTTTCCTTCAGGGGCATTTCCTATATAAGAACCTTCCTTAGTAACCAATGCAGAACCATCTTTTCCTAATGATACTAAAACATTATCACTTCCGTCTTCTACTAATTGCCTTGCATAAGTTATGATGTCGTATACAGTTTTTATATCTCTTCCAAAATATTCTGATAATTCTTTTCTGTTTGGCTTTGTAAGAAAAACATTTTCCTTCACTGCTATTTTAAAAGCATTCTCCCTTGAATCTAATATCACTTTGACATTATTTTTTAATTTTGTTTTTTGTATAATGTCTTTATAAATATCTTCTTTTACAGAACTAGGAACGCTTCCTGAAAGTACTAATATATCATTATCCTGAATATTATTATCTATAATAGAAAGCATTTGATCTATATTTTCTTGCAATATTTTAGGAGATTTCCCCATTATTTCAGTTTCTTTCTTTTCTGTTTTTATCTTTACATTGATTCTAGTATTTTCAGCAAGAGAAATAAAATTATCTTTTATTCCGTATTTATTTAAATCTGATTTTATATACTCACCTGTAAAACCTCCGCAAAATCCCAAGGCAACAGATTCAATGCCAAAATTTTTTAATACTTTAGAAACGTTTATTCCTTTTCCTCCTGCTAAAGTATATGAAGTATTTACTTTATTTAATTCTCCCTCTTCTAATTTATTCATATCCATATAATAATCTACTGCAGGATTTAGTGTTAAAGTGTAAATCATATAAACTCCTCTATTTCTATTGTTTATTATTTAGTAAGTAATACTAATACATATATAATTAGTATATATGAAAAAAGAAAAAAATAAAATATTAATTATAATCAAACTTTACATTTTATTTTATCAAAATAATTCTTTGACTTTTTTTATAATTTAATTATACTTTACTTATAAATAATTTTTTTAATTTGGAGTATTAATATGGCTGTTTTAGTATGCGGAGGAGCTGGATATATAGGCTCACATGTAGTTAATGAACTTTTAAAGCAGAATATAGAAACTGTTATAATAGATTCATTGGAATATGGGCATAAAGATGCTATCAAAGACTGCAAGAATTTTTATCATGGAAATATAGGTGATAGCGATTTACTTGATAAAATTTTTAAAAGTCATAATATTGATTCTGTAATGCATTTATGTGCTTATATAGAAGTAGGAGAAAGCGTACAAAATCCTGCTAAATATTATCATAATAATGTATCCAATTCTATTAATCTTCTTAATGCAATGCTTAGAGCAAATGTTAAGAACTTTATATTTTCTTCTACTGCTGCAGTTTATGGAGAACCAGAAAAAATTCCTTTGGAAGAAGATTGCAGAAAAGAACCTACTAATCCTTATGGAGACAGTAAATTGGCATTAGAAAAAATACTTTCTTGGTATACTAAGGCTTATGATTTTAATTATGTCGCTTTAAGATATTTTAATGCTTCAGGGGCTCATCCAGACGGACATATTGGTGAGGATCATAAACCTGAATCACATTTGATACCATTAATACTTCAAGTACCACTTGGTAAAAGAGATTCAATAAAAATATTCGGTGATGACTACCCTACTCCTGATGGAACTTGTTTAAGAGATTATATACATGTATGCGATTTAGCTTTGGCTCATATTGCTGCTATGAATTATTTGAAGAAAGGCGGAAAAAGTGTTGCATGCAATTTAGGTAATGGAAACGGATTTAGTGTAAAAGAAGTTATTGAAGTAGCTAGAAAGGTTACAGGACATCCTATACCGGCAGAAGTTTGTCCTAGAAGAGCAGGAGATTCATCAGAGCTTATAGCAAGCAGTAAGAGAGCTAAAGAGGTATTAGGTTGGACTCCTACTATAGACTCATTAGAAACTATAGTACAAACTGCTTGGAATTGGCATAAAAATCATCCTAACGGATATAATGACAGATAATATTTATTCATAACAATAAAAAATTAAAGGGGGCTTAAATTAAGTCCCTTTTTTATAGCTTTATTCTAATTCCCCGCCCTCTATGCTTTTCAATTAATTTATAAAATTTTTGTTTTTATTTCCTTTACAGCTATAATTAAAAAAACATGCCCACCCTAGATTATTTAAAATATACAGATTTACAAATACGCACGTTTAGCAATTCTAAAATATATAAATTAATCAATCATTCAAATTTAAATTATATAATAAAAATCTTCTCACCGTGCGTTGAGATGGACAAAAAATCTAATCAAAAGCTTGGGGGGGTTGTGCTTTTTTGTGTTAAGTAAAAAAATAAAGAATATTAACATGTGAAATAAAGGTAATAAATATAGAGGGTGGGGAGTTAGAATAAAATTTTAATATAATAAAAAAGGAGGCTTTTAAAAGCCCCCTTAAAATTAAATCATATAAGATTATCTGTTTCTATAATATGATTTATTATAACCGCCTCTGTCATTATATCTCTTATTGTTATAACCGCCTTTTCTTTTTGAATATACTTTTACGCTTCTGTATGGCGGTTCACCATCACTCTTAGTTTCAACATCATTATCATTTTGAAGTTCTAAGTGTATGATTCTTCTTTCATAAGGCGACATAGGATCCAAAGCTACAACTCTTCTAGTCTTTTTAGCCTGCTGAGCAGCCTGACGGGCAATATGCTTTAAAGTCTCTTCGCGTCTTTCTCTGTAGCCGTCAACATCTAATATAATATGCCTTTCAGTATCATCATTGAATTTTTTAGAAGCTATCAATGAAATGATGAATTGTAAAGCCTCCAATGTAGCACCTTTTTTACCTATTAGTACACCAGAATCCTCTGTAGAAATATTAATATAAATTCTTTTTTCGCTCTCTTCCTTAGCAGTAACCTCAGCCTCAACACCCATGTATTTTAATATATTAGATACTATAGATTGAAATTCACCCAAATTTGTAGAAATTTCCTCATAATAAACTCTTATAATAGTAGGAGATTCCTCTCCAAATCCTAAAATCTTTTGTTTACCTCTATCTATTACCTCAATTCTAACCTGATCCTCCGTAAGATTAAGTTCCTCAAGTGCCTTACTAACGGCTTCCTTTTCTGATTTACCACTAAACTCTTTTACTAACATAGTATCCTCCTTTCTATATGATAAAGTAATTTTTATATTACTTTTAATTTGTTAAATAACCATTATCTTTTTTTTCTTTTTTTCTTTTTTCCAGTTTGTTTTATTTCTTCTTCTTCAACTATCTCATTTGTATTAGATTTATCAAGTTTTGAAGTTATAAACTGCTGAGCAACTCCAAATATATTCTGTGCTGTCCAATATAAAGCAAGTCCGCTTGCAAAGTTATAGAACATAAGAAGCATCATAAGTGGGAAAATAGTAGTCATCATCTTCATCTGTGTAGCTGCACTAGAATTTCCTGCAGAAGATGAAGGCTGCAATTTCATACTTAAATAACTAGTTAATGCCATCACTATAGGGAACAAGTTAAAATTAAACCCTCCTAATATAGGTATGCCTGCCGGAAATACGAATAACTTATCAGGTGAAGAAAGGTCTGTTATCCATAAAAATGGTGTGTTCCTTAATTCTACCATAGACTGCATAAGATAGAAAAATGCTATTAATAATGGGAATGGTAATAACATAGGAAGACAGCCTCCTAATGGATTAATCTTCTCTTTCTTATAAATAGCCATTATTTCAGCATTCAATTTATCAGGATAATCTTTATACTGCTCCCTTATACGCTCTATCTTAGGATTAACTAATTGCATCTTCTTCATAGATTTATAAGAAGCATGGTTGAGCGGAAAAGTTACAAGCTTAAACAAGAATGTAAATAGCAATATAGCCCAAGCATAATTTTTTGTAATATTATATAAAGCATTAAGAATAACATCTAATATATAAGTTAAAGGTCTTAAATTAAGTCCTAAGAAAGATTCTTGGAATATAGATTCATAAGATTCTTCTAAATAATACTTAGAGAAAGTCCTTCTTACCTTAGGTCCCATAAATACTGAATAATTATCAGTAATAGAAGAACCGCTTTTTATAGTATGCTTAGACATTAAATTTGCTACATGGAAATCATTTCTATATTCATTAGTTGAAGGCTTTGAAAAAGTCATAGTTTCAAAAACTGTATTATTAGATTGAGCAGGCGAAGAAATAATAGCAAAATACCTATTATTTAAAGCTACCCATTTATCCTCACCTTCATATACAGCATATCTCATCTGATTAGTTTTGATTCCTTTTGAAGAATTACCAAATCCAAATAATCTTGAGAAAAGATTATCTTTTACTATATCACCTGTTAATAAGATTTTAGATTTACCATTTCCTTTTATAAGATATTGTGCTTTAGTAGCATCTTCTCTTACTGCATTTTTATCAGTTCTGTAAGGTCCTATACCTGTAGCCAAGAAATAAGAATAGAATAAAGAAAGATCTTTTTCACCTATATTTTCTATACTAACAGAATTTTTTAACTGATAAGGGTCTTCTCCAAAAGTAAAAGTTTTTATTATTTTTACTTCTGTGCCATCTATAATTGCATTAGCAGAGTATGTAACTTTATCTCCGCTTTCTTCTGTTAATTGATAATCTAAATTTTCAGGTATTGCAATAGAATTTGATAGGTTTTGAAATGTTACAGTAAAAGGATAAATACCCTCATAAACCTGTTCCACCATATCAATAATTTCATTTGTAGCATCAGGACCTAAATCCTGCGGATAATAATTTTTTAATTTATATGAATATAAAGAACCATTTTTAAAAGTTGCTATAACATACTCATTTTCAAGAATTTTTTCATTATTAATTGCCGCATTTGTATTTTCTATTTTTTCTATTTTTTGCATTTGAGCAGTATTTAATAGAGTATTTTCAGAAGTTGTATTATTATTACTGACAGAATTTGAATTTGTATTTACATTATTAGAATTATAAACAGGCTTCATTGTTTTAGCCTGATAGAACATGTATAGAAACATTATTATAGCGGAAAGTCCAATAGCTATAACCATTCTTTTATTATTGCTCATAAAATGTTAAAGCTCCTTAAATCAATTATATACAGAAAAGAATTCGTTAAGCAATTAAAAAAGGAAGATGGACTAACACATAAAAATACTATGGCACAGGATCATATATTTTTTTTGCTAGCGGGTTACATCTCAGTACTCTGGCAATTGCAAGAAAACTACCCTTTATAGCCCCATACTTAATAACAGCCTGTTTAGCGTATTCAGAACATGAGGGTATATATCTGCAGGAAGGCCTTAAATAAGGGGAAATAGCTTTCTGATACAAAAAAATCAAAAACAAAAGAATCTTTTTCATATATGCAAAACCTTCTGAAATAATTTTAATAAGTCTTTTTTATAATCATCAAATGAAGGCAGCTTATAACTATCAAACCTATTAACTATAATAAAATAATCATATCCAGTAGGAATTTTATCTTTTTGAGTTCTATATATTTCTCTAACTATTCTCTTAACCCTATTTCTGCCCACAGAATTAGTTTTGTTTCTTTTTATAGTTACAGCAAACCTAGAATATGAGCGATTATTTTCTAATAAGAGCACAGTGTATTTAGAATTATAAATTCTTTTAACACTGCTGCTATTATTAAAAAAAGCTGATATGTCTTTTCTGTGCTTTAACCGCTCTTTACTATATAATTTCAATGAGTATTCCCTGTAACAGCTTCCATAAGTACTGCTTAATAATTGCTTAATATTTTACTCATCTGCTGCAGTTAAGCGATATCTGCCTTTTCTTCTTCTACGTTTTAAAACATCTCTTCCATGTTTAGTTGCCATACGTTTAAAAAATCCGAATTTTCTAGCACGACGCAACTTACTTGGCTGATAAGTTCGTTTCATATATGTCTCCTTAAAGATTATATTTCTTTATTAATTATTTTCATAGCAAAAAAATTTATACAAATATACTTGAGTATTATACTACACAACTTTACTCTTGTCAAGTACATAAAAAATACATTTAAAACAGCTATACATAAATATATTACAATTAAAACATATTTCATTTAGAAATTTGATATTATATTATTTAATGATATAATAACATAATGAAAAAGTATTTACTTGAGAATAAATTAGAAGATATTACTCCGTTGATAGAAACTTTATCCGCTGATGTAAAAAAATACATACCAAATAATGAAATGGATTTATTTGCTGCTGCATTATATGAAGTTATCATGAATGCTATTGAGCATGGAAATCTTAATATCTTATATGAAACTAAAAAAAATTGGCTTAAAAAAAATATTTACCACAAGAAATTAAAAGAACTTCTAAAAACTGAAAAAGCTAAAACAACTCATGTAGAAATAACATTGCAAATAGAAGAAGATAGTATTATTATTGCTGTTAAAGATCAAGGACTTGGATTCAAACCTAAACAGGAAGCAAAAAAAATCAATAGTGACGGATTTGCTCGTGAAAGCGGAAGAGGAATCATGATGATTAAATCGTACTTTGATGAAGTAAAATTTAATAAAAAAGGCAATGTTATAACATTAACAAAAATAATAAAAAAAGAGTAATATTTTACAATTATAAAATATTTTTATTTTTAACAATAAACAAGTAAATGATAATAACAATTATCATATAATTTTAGATAAGTTTATTGAATATGTAATAACAATAATTTTAAAGAGATTCAATTTATGTCTAATGATAAAAAAATGAAAAAAGTAAAAAACACTAAATATTTCCGTAAATCTCCTCCTATACAGCTAGATACTGGATTTGTGAGTTTAGAAAGATTTATCGCTATTAATGAATATGATGATGGTTCTTTTTCTAAAGAATATAACTGTGATATAATTAACAGAAAAGGAAGAGATGCTGTTATTATTGTGCCATATACTTATATAGATAATCAAATACATGTTCTTATGATCAGCAATTTCAGACCTGTTGTTTATTATAGAGAAAAAGTAATGACAGGAAAAAATAGTGAAGAAATTGATGAACATATCATGAATTTTTTAGAGTTTCCTGCTGGAATGCTTGAAGAAGATGAAATTAATGAAAAGAATCCTAATCAGGGAATAAAAAAATGTGCTAAAAGAGAACTTGAAGAAGAAACAGGATACGATGTAGATTTAAAAAAGATAAATGTATTAGGACATAGATATTATAGTTCTTCAGGAATTATAACAGAGAGAATTAATATTGCCACATGCGATATAACAGGATTAACTCCCAAAAAAGAAATTCAAACAGATGGTTCTGTAATGGAAGAAACTATAGAATCTTTTTTCGTGCCGTTTGAGAAGGCTATGAGATGGTGTAAGGAAGGAGTGATAAAAAATGCTGGTACAGAAATAGGACTTCATAGGCTTTATTTTTCAATACTATATGAACATCAAAAGAATCATAATTTAATACTTCAAAAAAGGCTTCATGCTCTGTTAAATGAAATAAATTCTCTCAAAAAAAGTGCTGAACATTACAATAAATTAATAAGAGAATTCAAAGCAACAGTTTCTCATGAATTAAGACATCCGTTTACAGAAATCATGGGATATATTAATCTACTTAAAAAGAATAATATGCCTGAAGAAAAAAGAGAAGAATTCTTTAATATAGTTTCAAGAAGCATTAAAAAACTTTATGATACTAATAACAATCTTATACAGATAGCTTTAAAAGATGATGAAAGTTCTAAATACGTATCCGAATTTAATATAGAAGAAGAACTAAATATTATAATAGAAGGTTATAAATTCATTTACCCTAAAAATATAAATATAGAAATGAATATAGAAAAGAACTGCACAACATTGATAGGATATCATGAAAGATTCAGACTTATAATGGAAGGCATAATATCTAATGCTTTCAAATTTACAAAATCCGGAACTATATCAATAAATGTAAGGACTTTAGATACTATAGAAAAAAAAGAGCTTGATTTCTCACCTGACTTATTCAATTATCATACTATGAAAAATATTATACCAAATGAAATTGAGATAATAGTAAAAGATACTGGAAAGGGAATAAAGCCAAGTAAATTAAAAAAAGTATTCATACCATTTTATCAAGCTGATTCAAGATTTGAAAGAGAATACGGCGGAATGGGTATTGGTTTATCTGTTGTAAAAGATTTGCTTGACACTATGCAAGGAACAATAAATATAGACAGTTCAGAAGGTGCTGGTACTATAGTAAAATTAAGAATGCCTTTTGGTATTCCTAGCAAAAACTAAACACCCACCCTTTTAATTTTTTAATAAACTTAGAAATATACAATTTTTTATTTCATTATTATCTATTAAAAAAATATAGCACCCACCCAAGCTTTTTTTAAAAAAGCATGCTACTCAACGCACGCTAAGCTAAATTATAAATATTAATAATATTTGAATTCAAACTTAACTATACTAAAAAATTCCGTTCACCGTGCGTTAATCAAAGTTTTAAATTTAATATTCACTAGGGTGGGAATGCTTTTTCTTAACAAAACATTAAATAATATAATAAAATTATAAATACTATAAAAATAAAAAAACAAAAGGGCGGGGAATTAAAATAAAGCAATAAAAAATATAGTTTTAAATATCTATAAATATAGGATTATAAGCGTATAAAAATATAATTGAATGATATAATTTTATTAACAATAATAAATTAACTTCTATTTTTAATTATTACTATTCTTCTTCCATTGTTCTCAAAATAAAAATCATCTGTATATAAAGAAATGAGAAATATTCCTCTTCCGCTGTCTTTATAAATATTATCCTGCGATTCTGTTAAACATATCATAGCAGAAAAATAATCAAATCCATCACCTTCATCTTCTATTATCACTTTAATCATTTCATCATCAATATAAAAATACATACTTACATTTTTATTATAATCATTGTTATTTCCATGAATGATTGCATTAGTTAAAGCTTCCTCAAAAGCTATTTGAAAAGCATCGCACTCTTTTACTCCATTAGAATGTAAAAAATCTAAAAAATCATTGGACACTTTAGGCACTAATAATCTATCGCTAGGGATTTTTAGGGACAATCTTTTTTCTACTTTATTTCCGCAATATTCTATACTCATAGTTCAACTCTATAATACTATAACTAATTACATTATATATAACTATAAAGTATAGAAAAATAAGCCCCATTGTCAAGTTTTTTAAAATATAAAAATATTGACATTAATTCTATTTT
Organism: Brachyspira intermedia PWS/A; assembly: GCF_000223215.1. Taxonomy (NCBI): domain Bacteria; kingdom Pseudomonadati; phylum Spirochaetota; class Spirochaetia; order Brachyspirales; family Brachyspiraceae; genus Brachyspira; species Brachyspira intermedia. Next base: position 327,962 of record NC_017243.1, on the reverse strand, counting down.
GAATACAATTTAATTGTTATTTTATTTTTTTATAAAGGATTTTTTATGAAATATATGAACCTTTACAGAGGATACGAAAAGAGAAAAGAAGCTATTGACAAAAAAATATCTTCTATTATAGAAAGAAGTCAATTCGTATTTGGTGCAGAATTAGATGAATTAGAAAAAGAATTGTCAAATTATACAGGAGCTAAATATGCTGTAGGTGTATCATCTGGGCATGTTGGTTTGGTACTCTCTCTTTTGGCATTAGGATTCAATGCTGGTGAGGATCATTCTCAAAAGGAAGTTATAGTTCCTGCTATGACATTCTTCTCAACTGCTGAGGCCCCTGCTTTCTTAGGAATGAAAGTAAGAGTTTGCGATATTGATGAATATTTCAATATGGACGTAAAAAAGCTTGAAAGTTTGATCAATAAAAATACTGCTGCTATTATACCAGTTAATTTATTTGGACAATGTGCTAATTATGATGTTATATTAGATATTGCTAAGAAAAATAATATATTTGTTATAGAAGATGCATGCCAATCATTCGGAGCTAGCTATAAAAATATAAAATCCTGTTCCGGAAAATTAGGCGATATTGCTGTAACATCATTTTTCCCAGCTAAACCATTAGGCTGTTTTGGAGACGGTGGAATGGTGTTTACTAATAATGAAGAATTATATAAAAATCTTAAGCAGCTTCGTCATCATGGTGATGAAGGCGGAATGATCCATGTTAAATTAGGAACTACAGGAAGACTTGATAATTTACAGGCTGGTATTTTGCTTGAGAAATTCAAAGGATTTGATGCTGATATGGATCATAGAAGAAGTGCTGCTGAATACTATAATGAAAAATTAAAAGATGTAGTAAAAGTACCTCAAGTAGCTGAATATACACAAAGCGTACATGCCCAGTATGTTATACAGGTAGAAGATAACAGAGATGAAGTAAGAGCTAAATTAAATGAATTAGGCGTACCAACTGCACTTTATTATCCTCATCCTATACATTTAGCACCTGTATTAGTTAAGAAGTTAGGATACAAAGAAGGTGATATGCCTGTATCAGAATATGCTTCAAAACATAATATAGCTTTGCCTATAGATAATGATATTCTTAGAGAAGAACAGGATATGGTTATAGAGGCTGTCAAAAAGGTAGTTAATAAATAATTAATTTAGAATTATGATAAAAGCAGGTGTTCAGGCACTTGCTTTTTTATTTTCAATTTAAATAAGAAAATTCTCTTTTAATTTTTATAATATCATGATTTTAATAAATTAATTTATATACTAATAATATATAACATAAAAATTTGACAAATAGAACAATGTTTTATATCATATTTAATATGAGGAGAAAATATGAATAATCTTAATAAATTAATAGACCATACCATTTTAAGACCAGATGCCACAATAGATGATATAAGAAAGCTATGCATAGAAGCTAAAGAATACGGATTTTATTCTGTATGCGTAAATTCAGCCTATGTAAATGTAGCTTACAATTTTCTTTTGCATTCAGATGTAAAGGTATGTTCAGTAGTAGGCTTTCCTTTGGGTGCTATGATGAAAGAGGCAAAAGCTTATGAAACAAAAGTTGCAGTGGATAGCGGAGCTGATGAAATAGATATGGTTGTAAACGTTGGTTTCTTAAAAAGCAAAAAAATAGATCTTTTTGAAAGAGATATAAAAAAAGTAAGAGATGCATGCCATGCCAGTGTATTAAAAGTAATTATAGAAACTTGTCTTCTAACAGATGAAGAAAAAGTATTGGCATGTAAAATAGCTAAAGAATGCGGTGCCGATTTTGTTAAAACTTCAACAGGATTTTCTACAGGCGGAGCAACAGAACATGATGTAAAACTTATGCGTGAGGCTGTAGGAAAAGAAATGGGAGTTAAAGCTTCAGGAGGCATAAAAACTTATGAAGATGCTTTAAAAATGATTGAAGCAGGTGCAAATAGACTAGGAACAAGCAGCGGTATAGCAATAGTAAAATCTTCTATGTAATTACAGTTATGATTATGTAGTTATTAATGTAAGTAAAGCAGGAGATAATCATCTATGGAATATAATGAACCAAAAGCATTCTATGATGAAGAGGCATTTAAAAATAATCTTCTTCAATACCATATAAAATTAAAAAAAGGCGATGTAGCAAGATATGTACTTCTTCCAGGCGATCCTAAAAGAGTGGGATACATTGCAAAATTTTTGGATAATCCTGAATTAAAAGCTGATTACAGAGAATATGTTACTGTAACAGGTAAATATAAAGGAGTAGATGTTTCTGTAACTTCCACAGGTATAGGAGGCCCTTCAGCTTCAATAGCTATGGAAGAACTTATTAAAGTAGGTGCTGATACATTTATAAGAGTTGGAACTGCAGGAGGACTTAGCCTTAAAGTAAAGCCTAATGATTTGGCAATAGCCCAGGCTGCAATAAAAGATGAAGGCACCACAAAAGAATATATACCTCTTGAATATCCTGCTATTGCCAATACTGATGTTATGCTTGCATTAAGAGATGCCGCTAAAAAAATAAATGCTAATTATCATATAGGCGTTGTTCATAGTAAAGATTGTTTCTATGGAGAATTAGAACCTCAGAATTCTTTTTTCAGAGAAAAGTTTGAAAATAATCTTAAATATTATACCTTATGCGGTGCCATAGCTTCAGAGATGGAATGTGCCGCTCTTTTTGCCTGTGCCTCTTTAAGAAAGGTGAGAGCCGGCGGAATAATGCATATAGTAGAAAATACTATGATTGAAAGAATGGGTACTCATTTAGAATATAGCGATAATATAGAAAATATGATATTAACAGCATTAGAAGCTATTATTTTATTAAATGAGAAAGACAAAAAAGCTGAAAAGAAGTAATTAAAGAGGTAATCAAATATGTTTCCAAAAGCCTATTATCAAGAAAATGAAAATCTAGTTCATCATTTGAAATTAAAGAAAGGTGATGTCGGAAGATATGTTATTATGCCGGGAGATCCTAAAAGATGCGTGAAAATTGCTAAAAGATTTGATAATGCCAAATTAATAGCTGATTATAGAGAATATGCAACTTATACAGGATATATAAACGGAGTTAAAGTTTCAACTACTTCTCATGGTATAGGAGGCCCTTCAACTGCTATAGCTCTGGAAGAACTTATAAAAGTTGGAGCTGATACATTTATAAGAGTTGGTACTTGCGGAGGTATGAATATTGATGTATTGCCTGGAGATGTTGTTATAGTTAATGGTGCTATAAAAGGCGGCGGTACAATGGATAATTATATACCTAAAGAGTTTCCATGCGTACCTAATATAGATGTGCTTGAAGCTATGATTGAAGGAGCTGATAAAATCAAAACAAGAACTCATGTTGGTGTGGTACAATGCAAAGACGCTTTTTATGCTCAGCATGCACCTGAAAGTATGGCAGTAGACAAAGAATTATTATATAAATGGGATAGTTATATCAAAGCAGGCTGTTTAGCTTCTGAAATGGAATCCGCTACATTATTTGCAGTAGGTGCAGCTAAAAATGTAAGAACTGGAGCTGCTATGCTTGTTTTACATAATCAGGAAAGAATAAAAAATAATATTAATGACCCAAAAGATTATACTGGAGAAGAAGCAATAGATTTGATAATAGAATCAATTAAAATTTTGATAGAAAAAGATAAAAAATAATAACAATATAAACAACAATAATAAAAAATAATTTTAGGATGTAATTATGATTAAAAAAATTATGTTATGTGTTTTATTTATCATTTCTTTATTTGTGTTATCATGCGGCCAACAAGCAGATAAAGATACAAATACTTCTGAAATAGCTGTACTTATAGATTTAGGGCCTATAGATGATAAATCTTTCAATCAGGGTTCTTGGGAAGGAGTAAAAGATTATGCTGAAAATTACGGCATAACATACAAATATTATAGAGTTCCTGATAAAGATATAGATTCTTATTTGAATACTATAGACCTTGCAGTTAGATGCGGAGCTAAACTTATAGTAACTCCAGGATATATGTTTGAACCTGCAATTTATAAAGCACAGGATATGTATACAAATGTACATTTTATATTGATAGACGGAGAACCTCAGGACGGAACTTATACAGATTATAAAACATCATCTAATACTGTTGCCATTCTTTATTCAGAAGAAGAAGCAGGATTCTTGGCAGGATACTCTATAGTAAAAGAAGGATATACTAATTTAGGATTTATGGGAGGGGTTGCACACCCTGCAGTTGTAAGATTCGGATACGGATTTGTACAAGGTGCTGATTATGCTGCTGTTGAATTAAAATTACCTAAAGATTCTGTAAATATAAAATATACTTATGTAGGTAATTATGATCCTACTCCTGAAAATCAAACTTTAGCAACTTCTTGGTATAGAAACGGAGTTCAGGTAATATTTGCTGCTGCTGGTGCTGCTGGAAATTCTGTTATGAGTGCTGCTGAAAATAATAATGGATTAGTTATAGGGGTTGATGTTGATCAAAGTTTTGAATCTCCTACAGTTATTACATCTGCTATAAAATTGATAAGAGAATCTGTTTATAATGCTGTTGCCTCTTATTATAATGGTAATTTCAGCGGAGGAAAAACTACTGTATTAGGTGCTCAAGTTAAAGGTATAGGGCTGCCTATGAATACATCAAAATTTAAAGTTTTTACACAAGATGATTATAATATAATATATGATTCTCTTGTAACCAAAAATATTAAAGTATTAAAAGATACTGATGCAGAAAGTGTTGAAAAATTACCTTTAAATTTAGTAAAAATTGATTATATAAAATGATTATATCATAAAAATATTTGTCAGTAATGGGTGAATTATAAATATGAATAAATTTCTTACTTTTTTTATTATGATTGTTTTTCTGTATGCTGTTTCATGCAATGATATAGATGGAGAGGAAGCATCTGGTTATGAAATAGCGGTTATTGTAAGAAATATAGATGATAAATCATTTAATCAAAGTACTTGGGAAGGCGTGAAGGATTATGCTGAACATTACGGCATAAGCTATAAATATTATAGAGTTCCTGATAAAAATGTACAAGAAACATTAAATGCAATAGATATAGCTGTTCGTATGGGGGCAAAATTGATAATAACGCCAGGACATATATTTGAAACTGCTATTTATAAAGCACAGGATATGTATACTAATACACATTTTATTTTGATAGATGGAGAACCTCAGGACGGAAGTTATAATGATTATAAGACAGCAAAGAATACTATTGCTATTCTTTATGCCGAAGAAGAGGCAGGATTTTTAGCAGGATACTCTATAGTAAAAGAAGGATATACAAATTTAGGAGTTCTAGGCGGTATGGCACTTCCTCCTGTTATACGATTTGGATACGGATTTGTACAGGGGGCAGAATTTGCAGCTGATGAATTAAAAATGCCTAAAGGAAGTATAAATATAAAATACACTTATGTTGGAAACTATGATAATTCTCCGGCAAATCAAGCTTTAGCTGCATCTTGGTATAAAAGCGGAACACAGGTAATATTTGCTCCAGCAGGAGGTGCTGCTTATTCTGTTATAAATGCTGCTGAAAATAATGAAGGTTTAGTTGTAGGAATTGATGTGGATCAAAGTTTTGAATCTCCTACTGTCATTACTTCTTCTATGAAATTGATAAGAGAATCTGTTTATAATGCTGTTGCTGCTTATTATAATGGGAATTTCAATGGTGGAAAAACTTTTATATTAGATGCTAGAGTTAAAGGAATAGGACTTCCTATGAATACTTCAAAATTTAAAGTTTTTAAAGAATATGATTATAATATTATATATAACTCTCTTGTGAAAAAAAAGATTAAAGTATTAAAAGATACTGATGCAGAAAGTGTTGAAAAATTACCTTTAAATTTTGTCAAAATTGATTATATAAATTAATTAGGAGATCGGTATGAAAAAAATTTTTAGCTTTATAATAATTACTACAGCTTTTATATTAATGATTTCATGCTCTAAAACTACAACAAAAGAGGGAGAATTCGATATAGCATTGATAACAGAAGGTGAAATAGATGATAAATCATATAATCAGGGAGCTTGGGAAGGATTAGTTAGATATGCTGAAAATTCAGGAAAATCATATAAATATTATCAAGCTACAGAAAAGACTACAGAGGCATATATTGATGCTATAGATTCAGCAGTTAATGAAGGTGTAAAATTGATAATAACTCCTAATTTTTTATTTGAAACAGCAGTATACAAATCTCAAGATAAATACCCAGATGTAAATTTTATAATTATAGACGGTGTTCCTCAAGACGGAACTTATACTGATTTCAAATTAGAAGACAATGTTCATGCAGTGCTTTATGCTGAAGAGCAGGCAGGATTTTTAGCAGGATATTCAATAGTAAAAGAAGGTTATACTAATTTGGGTGTTATTGGCGGTATGCCTGTTCCTCCTGTTATAAGATTCGGATATGGATTTGTACAAGGTGCTAATTATGCAGCCAAAGAATTGAATATGCCTATTAGAAGCATTAAAATAAATTATACTTACATAGGTAATTTTTATGATACTCTACAAAATGAAGAACTTGCCTCTTCTTGGTATCAAAATGGTGTACAAGTAATATTTGCTCCTGCAGGCGGTGCTGTTAAATCTGTTATAAGTGCCGCTGAACAAAATAATGGATTAGTTATAGGGGTTGATGTTGATCAAAGTTTTGAATCTCCTACTATTATTACATCAGCAATAAAAAGAATAAGAAATTCTGTTTATAATACTGTTGATTCCTTTTATAATGGTACTTTCAAAGGAGGAGAAATTGCTGTATTAGATGCTACAGTTAATGGTATAGGACTTCCTATAAAAACTTCTCAATTTAAGAACTTTACTGAAAATGATTACAATGCAATATATAAAGAACTTTCAGACGGCAATATACAAGTATTAAAAGATAGAAGTGTTAAAACAGTAGAAGAACTGCCTGTAGATATAGTAGAAATTAATTATATAAAATAATCATAAATTAATATGGCTTTAATAATTTTTAGCAAATAAATATATTAAAAATAGGAGACATCAAATTATGAAAAAATTTCTTGTTTTAATCATTGCTGTAATGAGCTTCATTCTAGTAGTTTCATGCGGCGGCGGCGGAAAAAAATCTGGAGGATATGAACTAGCATTAATAACAGATGTTGGTACTATAGATGACAGATCTTTCAATCAGGGCTCTTGGGAAGGATTAACAAAGTATGCCCAAGAGAAAGGAATATCTCATAAATATTATCAGCCTGCTCAAAAAACTACTGATGCTTATGTTGATGCTATAGATTTAGCAGTATCAGCAGGTGCTAAATTGGTAGTAACTCCTGGATTCTTATTCGAGCCTGCAGTATATAGAGCTCAAGATACTCATCCAAATGTAAGTTTTGTACTTTTGGACGGAACTCCTCAAGACGGAACTTATACTGATTTCAGAATAGAAAAAAACGTTTATTCTGTACTTTATGCTGAAGAACAGGCTGGATTTTTAGCAGGATATGCTATAGTAAAAGAAGGATATACTAATTTAGGTGTTATGGCTGGTATGGCTGTTCCTGCTGTTATAAGATTCGGATATGGATTTGTACAAGGTGCTAATTATGCAGCTAAAGAATTGAATATGCCTACAGGAAGCATAAAAATTAACTATACTTATATAGGTAATTTCAATGCTACTCCTGAAAATCAAACTTTAGCTACTTCTTGGTATCAAAGCGGAGTACAAGTAATATTTGCTCCTGCAGGTGGTGCTGGAAACTCTGTTATGAGTGCTGCTGAACAAAATAACGGATTAGTTATAGGTGTTGATATAGATCAAAGTGCTGAATCTCCTACTGTTATTACTTCTGCTATGAAAATGCTTGGAGAATCTGTTTATAATGCAATAGATGACTTCTATAACAATAAATTCCCTGGCGGAAAATCTGTTATACTTGATGCTAAAGTTAATGGTATAGGACTTCCTATGGCTACTTCTAAATTCCAAAAATTCACTCAAAATGATTATGATACAATATATCAAAAACTTAATAATGGAAGCGTAAAAGTTCTTACTGATAAAGATGCTAAAGATGTTAATCAATTACCTTTAGATATAGTTAAAGTTAATTTGATACAATAAAAAAGTATTAATTACAAAATATATTCAAAAGAGATACTGGATATAAATCTGGTATCTCTATTTTTTTATAAATATTTGACAATTCAAAATCATTTAACTATATTTTATATATAAATGTTTTTAAATTATTATATAAAATGATGATAGGAAATATAATGGAAAATTCAGAATATGTAGTTGAAATGCTTAATATTACTAAACGTTTTAAGGGTATAGTAGCAAATGATAATATTACTATACAATTAAAAAGAGGTGAAATACATGCTTTGCTTGGTGAGAATGGAGCTGGAAAATCAACCTTAATGAGTGTTCTTTTCGGACTTTATAAACAGGAAGAAGGAGTTATTAAAGTTAATGGCAAAGAAGTAAATATTGATAATCCTAATACTGCTAATGCTTTGGGTATTGGTATGGTGCATCAGCATTTCAAATTAGTTCATAATTTCACTGCTTTAGAAAATATCATGCTTGGTGTAGAAACCGTTAAAAATGGAATACTTCAGGTTGATGATGCAAGAAAGAAAGTAATGGAATTAAGCAAAACTTACGGTCTTGAAATTTATCCTGATTCTTTGATAAGCGATTTAACTGTAGGTATGCAGCAGAGAGTGGAAATTTTAAAAATGCTTTATAAAGATAATAATATACTTATTTTCGATGAGCCTACTGCAGTACTTACCCCTAGTGAAATAGAAGAGCTTATGAAAATTATGAAATCCTTAACTAAAGAAGGAAAATCTATTCTTTTCATAACTCATAAATTAAATGAAATTAAAGAAGTTGCTGACAGATGTTCTGTACTTCGTAAAGGTAAATATATAGGTACTATTGATGTAAAAAGCACTACAAAAGAAGAGATGTCTGAAATGATGGTTGGAAGAAAGGTATCTTTAGTAGTAGAGAAAACAGAAGCAAAACCTAAAGATATAATATTATCAGTGAAAGACCTTAATGTAAAATCTTCTCATAGTGAAAAAAATATTGTTAAAAATGTTTCTTTCGATGTTCGTGCCGGAGAGATAGTATGTATTGCCGGTATTGACGGAAACGGTCAAAGCGAGCTTATATATGCACTTACAGGATTAATTGAGATGTCAAGCGGAAGCATTCATTTAAATGGAAAAGACATCACTAATTTATCTATAAGAAATAAAACTCTAAGCGGAATAGGACATATTCCGGAAGACAGACATAAACATGGACTTGTACTTGATTATACTCTTGGAGAAAATACAATACTTCAAACTTATTTCACAGAAAGATTTCAAAATAAAGGCTTCTTAAAATTCAAAGAAATAGAAAATTATGCCAATGAACTTATAAAAAGATTTGATATAAGAAGTGCAGAGGGTGCTAAAACTATAGCTAGAAGTATGTCAGGAGGTAATCAGCAGAAAGCTATAATAGCAAGAGAAATAGACAGAAATCCGGATTTACTTATAGCGGTTCAGCCTACAAGAGGATTAGATGTTGGGGCTATAGAATATATACATAAAGAATTAATAAGACAGCGTGATAATGGAAAGGCTGTTTTACTTGTTTCTTTAGAGCTTGATGAGGTTATGAATTTAAGCGACAGAATACTTGTTATATATGAAGGTGAAATAGTAGCTAATGTTAATAATAAAGATTTAACTATTAATGAACTTGGTCTTTATATGGCAGGCTCTAAGAGAAGTGCATAAAGTTAATGAAGATATGATATTTTATATAATTGAATTATGAGAAGTAATAAAGATTTTAATGTTTTGAATGATTATTTTGTGAGATATCTTTTTTCTGATAAAGGAAGTGAGTCTATATTATTGGATTTCATCAACTCTATAATGCTTGATTCTGGCATGAAAACTTTTAGATCAGTAGAGATATTAACTCCATTTAATTATAAAGAAAATTACGGAGATAAAGAAACAATTGCCGATGTACAAAATGGTTCGGTTGTTATAATAGAAATTCAGCTTCAAGGCAATTCAAGATTTCCAGAAAGAATATTATACTATTGGGCTTCTAATTATAGCAAACTTTTAAAACAGGGCGAAAAATATGATGCTCTAACTCCAGTAATAAGTATAAATCTTCTTAATTTTAATTTAGATGAAAGTAATAATATACATTCCTGTTATATGATTTATGATACAGTTAATCAAAGACTTTTAACAGATCATTTACAGATACATATAATAGAACTTAAAAAATTTCAGTATAATTTATTAAAACCTGATTTAAATTGCTGGTTAAAGTTTTTTACTATGAAAGAGAAAGATAATAAGGAGAAAATTATGTCCGAATTAGTTAAAGAAAAACCAATAATGGAAGAAGTACAAAGAAAATATAATAATTTTATAAAAGACAGACTTATGATGAATGAATATGATAAAAGACAGGCATATTTATACGGCAATCAAATAATGCTTGAAGAATAAAGAAGATTAGGAATTGAAGAAGGTATAGAAAGAGGTAAAAAAGAACAGCAAATATCTATAGCTAGAAATTAAAAAAAATCAGGAATAGATATAAAAATAATTAGTAAGAATACAGGTTTGAGCATAGAAGAAATAAAAAAACTATAATAAAAAATTTGTGAGTGCCGGACATTCGTTAGAATGGCAGGGCCTATTAACGAACAAATTTTTTATAAAGGATATAAGAAAAAATTATGAGCCTATTTTAAGTTTACTTAAAATAGCCTAGAAGCGAATAATTTTTTATAAAGGATATAAGAAATAGAAAAACTATAATAAAAAATTTGTGAGTGCCTGACATTCGTTAGAATGGCAGGGCTTATTAACGAACAAATTTTTTATAAAGGATATAAGAAAAAAATTATGAGCCTATTTTAAGTTTACTTAAAATAGCCTAGAAGCGAATAATTTTTTTATAGATAGATAAATAAATAAAAATAAAAAATGTGTGAGCGACAGCGAACAAGTTTTTATAAAAAATACTAGATAAAATTATTAATAATGTATTGTTATAAAAGGAGTGCTTAATGGATTTCAAAAACAAATTGGCTGGTATTTTGGAGAAAGAAGGATTTGTTAATATATTTTCTTCTTTTCTCGCTATTATTATAGGGCTGCTTCTGGGTCTTATAATACTTCTTATAAGTAATGTTCATGATGCTTTTCCCGCTTTTATGACAATACTTTCAGGAGGATTCTCTGGAGGCTCTAGAGGAATGGGACAGGTTATATACACTGCCACACCTTTAATACTCACAGGTCTTTCGGTTGGATTCGCTTTTAAAAACGGACTTTTTAATATAGGAGCTCCTGGACAATTTATAGTAGGGGCTTATGCTGCTGTATTAGTGGCAGTAAAATGCACATTTCTTCCGCCTGCTCTACATTGGTTTGTAGCTTTAATAGTTTCTTTTATAGCCGGAGGACTTTGGGCTTATTTACCGGGTTTTTTGAAAGCTCATTTCAATGTTAATGAAGTTATTTCAAGCATTATGATGAATTATATTGGTATGTATTTGGTTAATTATCTTGTTACGCTTACAGTTTATGATATGCTTAAAAATCAGTCGCAAAATATACCTCCTTCTTCTATGATTCCTACTATGGGGCTTAATGTTATATTCAGAGGTTCAAGTGCTAATGGAGGATTTTTCATCGCTGTTATTGTAGTAATAATAGTATATATAATTCTTTCTAAAACTACATTCGGTTTCGAGCTTAAAGCATGCGGACTCAATAAAGATGCAAGTAAATATGCAGGCATCAACGAAAAAAGAAATATAGTTCTTTCTATGGTTATAGCTGGAGCTTTGGCAGGACTTGGTGGCGGACTTTTATATCTTTCTGGTGTTGGAAAGCATATAGAAGTAGTTGATATACTTGCAGAAGAAGGATTTATGGGAATACCTATTGCATTGCTTGGACTATCTCACCCTATAGGAATATTAATTGCAGGGCTTTTCATTGCTCATATTACTGTAGGCGGTTTTTATATGCAAATATATGATTTTACTCCTGAAATTATAGAGATGATTATATCGTCTATAATATATTTCAGTGCTTTTGCTTTGCTTTTCAAATCTATTGTTGGATTTATATCTAAAAAGCTAATCAAAAAAGAAGAAAAGAATGCTAATGAGTAAAGAATAGAAAATATAAAAGGAGATTTTTTTAATGGATACAATTTATTTTTTAGTACAGCAGACAATGTTTTTTTCTATTCCGCTTTTACTTGTAGCATTAGGCGGAATGTTCTCTGAAAGAAGCGGTGTAGTTAATATTGCACTTGAAGGCATAATGATAATCGGAGCTTTTGCAGGAATATTTTTTATAAGCAGATTAGGAGCTAATTTCCCTCCTATGATTACATTATTTTTAGCTATGATTATATCTGCTTTATCCGGTCTTATATTTTCTCTTCTTCATGCTTATGCTGCTATCAGTATGAGTGCCGATCAGGTTATAAGCGGTACTGCTTTAAATATATTTGCACCTGCTTTTGCTATATATGTTACAAGAGCCATTCAAACAGTTCAGCAAATAAGTTTTGTTAATAATTTTAGAATAGAATCTGTACCTATACTTGGAAGCATTCCTATAATAGGAGGATTATTCTTCAAAAATACATACATAACAACATATATTGGATTCATAATATTAGCTTTATCTTGGTTTGTGCTTTATAAAACTAGATTCGGACTTAGACTTAGAAGCTGCGGAGAGCATCCTCAGGCTGCAGATTCTGTTGGTATTAATGTTTATAAGATGCGTTATATTGGTGTTGCTATATCAGGAGCATTAGGAGGTTTGGGCGGACTAGTATTTGTTATTCCTACTTCTACAAACTTCAATGCTACTGTTGCAGGTTACGGATTCTTAGCTTTAGCAGTATTAATATTCGGACAATGGAAGCCTATGAAAATACTTTATGCTGCTTTCTTCTTTGGGCTTATGAAAACATTAGCTTCTGCCTATTCTGGAATACCTATACTGGCAAATCTTCCTATATCTAATAATATATACAAGATGATTCCTTATATAACAACTATAATAGTGCTTGCATTTACCTCTAAAAATTCACAAGCTCCTAAAGCATCAGGTATTCCTTATGATAAGAGTGTAAGATAATCTATAATTACCGCATATAATATAAAAGGCTGAGAGTTTTACGGCTCTCAGCTTTTTTATTATAAGTTCTTAATAAAAAAATTATAACGCACGGTTAATACGCTTTATATATAAATACAATTATATTAATTTAATAATTACATATTTATAATTTTATTATTCGTGCGGTAAATATACATCAATTTTTTTTAAAAAAACTTGGGTGGGCAGCTAAAATAACAGTGAAAACAAAAAGAAAAATAATACAAAAATATCAAAAATAAACTATAAGCCTAAAGGGCGGGCAAATGTAATTAAAGTTTTTAAATTTTATTACATACAAAATGTCAAAATATTGACTTTATATTTTATTTAAATATACTATTAATTATGTATAATTTTTATAAGTGGATGTAAAGATATGGCTAATTATGAAGAATTAAATAACTTAATGGAAAATATAGATCATCAAATATTATTCGATAATGCTTTGAAAATAAATGAATTATTGAAAGATGATATTCTATTAGATGATATGATGAGCGAAAATTTATTTGTTTACTATTTTGAATTATTGGAAATGATAAAATCAAATCCAGAATCTTATCAAATATCAGATATAGACAATGATGAAAAAATCAAAGCAATAAACAGTATTATAAGAAAAATGGAATTATCTTTTATAGAATTCTAATTTTTATTTTTTTATAAATCCTGTTATAAAACCTTTTATAAAAATACACCATAAGTAAGATGTGATAAAAATATGCCTATAGCCTTACAAAAACCCTTTATAGGCGATAATGTACTAACCCAGCTTCCAAGCAAACATAATGCATAAAAACTATGGGGAAATAATAGTAAAGCCAAAAATATATTTTTATTAATAGCCGGAATATAAGTATTTAAAACTTGAGGTAAATCAAAGTATAGAGCAAAAGGCACAAAAATAGTATAAATCAAAAATATTGAAGGAATGAAATACGATAAACTTAAAGAGTTTCCTCCAAATCTTTTAACAAAATACCCTCTATGCCAAGCATAACCTTTTAACTGCTTGAAATGCCCAAAAAATAAATCCCTTCTATGATGATAAACTAATGCTTCAGGAGTATATAATATTTTTTCATTTTCTTTCATGATATTATTGCAAAGTATAGTATCTTCACCAGGCCAATACTCACTGTCAAATCCCCCTACTCTATCATAAAGCTCCCTTGTAATGATAAAATTGCAGCTAGGATAATCATTAACATACTGAACTTTATCAGGTATATATCTGGCTTTATGCTTTCCGCTCATAAGTGTTGAACTATAAATTAGTCCGCTTATCTGCTTTGAGAAATTATCTTTAGGAGTATTAATAGCAGGACCTCCTAAAGCAGAAATTTTTGTACTTTCCATAGCCCTCAATGCATTTAAAAGCCAATCTTTTTCAGGATATGTATCATCATCTAAAAATGCTAATATATTGCCATTAGATTTTTTTACACCTATAGCTCTTTTTATTGCAGGAGGAAGTTCTCCTGTTTCTATTATTCTTATTCTGCTGTCTTTAAATAATTCTATATTAACTTCATCTTCTATATATTTGTCTGGAAGTATTATCACTTCAAAGTTTGTATATATCTGTTCAAGTAAATATTCTGTTTCTTCTTTTATATAATCATTGATTTTTTTTAAAGGTATTATAATACTTACAAGCGGTTTTTCTTTTAACTCGCAAAATAAATCTTTATAAAAATGAATAATATTAAGCCTATAAAATATTGCTAATGTATCAATGAATGTTCTCCAAAGAATAGGAAATCTAATAAATCCAAAATGCCTATTAGGATTAACTATAACAGGAGCAGAAACTATTTTTTTACCATTAGAATTGCATGCCACCAACACTTCTAAATCATAAGCAAATGCTTTAACTAATATTCTAGGAAAAATATTTATAATTGCATCTCTTTTGAAAAGTTTTAATCCTGTTTGAGTATCCTGTATAGGAAGATGAAAAAATACCTTCACAAACATAAAATATATAAAAGATATTAATTTTCTTATATTAGAATAATTAACTATAGAATCTTTATGCCTCTTAGAACCTATAACAACATCAGCATTTTCTTTTTGCATAATCACAAAGAAATTTTCTAACTGTGAAGGATCTATTTCCATATCCCCATCGCAAAATATTATATATTCACCGCTTGACATTTCGCATGCTCTTTTTAAAGCATGTCCTTTGCCTTGATTTTCTCTTGCATAAACACCTATTATATTTTTTAAATTTTTATTTGTATTATTATTTTGAAAATTAGTACATATTTTTTTTATTTCTTCTTTTGAATTATCACTGCTTCCGTCATCGGATATGATTATCTCAAAGTTCATAAAAAAAGGAGAAACTTTTTCTATAAGTATATTTATATTTTTTTCTATTGTTTTTTCTATATTGTATACAGGAACTAATATAGATACTAATTCGTTTATTTTCATAATTTACTTTTTAATCAACAATTTATTATATTTTTTATAGTTATAAATTATAAAGTATTATACAAAAACTATTAATCAAAGTCAAATGTTTATTATTTTAAAGTTAAAAATACATTAATTATTATTACAAATAATATCAATACTTGAATGATTTTCAAAATCATGTACTTCTGACAGTTTGATATCAAGAGACTTTTTAAATATAGGGCCGTCATATACAAATGTATGAAACTCTCCAGATTCTCCGGCAGGGTCTATTCCAATAGATATGAATTCTTCAATAAGTTCATTAGTAAAATCAAGACCCAAATATTTTTTATCAAGTTTTGATGTATCAATTATCTTTATTTTAGACTTAAAACCAGCATCAACAAATTCTCTTGCTAATGATATTCTTGACTGATGCCATAATGGAAACTTTGATTCAAAACCTGATTCCTTACATAAATTTTCAGCCCAATCTCTATGCATTTGAATATCAATATCTCCAAAAGCACAAATATTAATTCCTTCTTCTTTAACTTTTTTTAATTCTTCTATAAAATTTACTCTATAAGTATAATGAGTGGTATTGATAGCAATATGAGGAATATCTAAACATTTACTTACTTCATAAAATAATTTTTTAGATATTCCATGAAACCATGAATGTTCATCTTCTTCATTTATAGTAGTCATTATATATTTAGGTATATATCCGTCTTTAATCATTTTGTATAATGCTAAAGTACTGTCTTTTCCTCCGCTATACGACATAACAAATTTTTTATTCATATTGAAGCCGTTTAATAAAAAAGTTTATTATAGTATTTGAAAATAATGTTTTATTAAATAAAAGTATTAAGGTATATTTATTGTTGTAGGATCAGTATCTTTTTTCTCTACAGCCCAATCCTCCTCATTATTAGGATCCATCTCTGCTATTTTTTCAAGACTCATACATATATATGTACCTTTAGCAGTTACAGCCACTTTATCATCATTAAGAAGTATATAACCTTCGCCTTCAAAGATTCTTCCATCCCCTGAAGTGATTTTTCCTATTATTCTGATTTCTTTATTAATAGGTACAGGTCTTTTATATTTTGTTGTAAGTGTCATAGTAACACCCCATTTATCTTCACCAGTATAAGGCATCATAGCTCTTCCTATAGTTTCATCTAAAATAGCTGCTAGTATGCCTCCATGAACTCTTGAAGGATAACCTTGATGCACATCTTTAAAAGTTACCAAAGCACATAATGATTTGTCTTCTAATTCATAAAATTCAGCTTTCAAACTTAAATCATTTTTAAATCCGCATACTAAACACATTCTTGAATTGTTTTGCTTATTTAATACTTTTAATTCCATAATAACTCCTATTATTGCTATATATACTCATATAAAATTAACTAATAATAATTTTACAAAAACTATCATACATATTAATGCTTTTTATATAAAAAAACAATATTACTTATTGGATTATTTATAGTTTTTATATCATAAATACATTTTTGATTAGTTGACAAAAATGTAAATTAAATTTAATATTAAAGTTAAGTTATGTAACTAGGAGGATATTATTATGTCTAAAGAAGTATCAGGTATGTTTTCATTTTTACTAGGTTTATCAGCTGGTTTAGCATTGGGTGTATTATTCGCTCCAAAAGCAGGTGAAGAAACAAGAGAAGATATCAAAGAAACTATGGACAATATCAAATATAAAGTAGATGATATTTACCATAGAAGTGTATTAAAAACTTCAGAGTTAGTTGAAAAAGGAAAAGAAAGAACTAATGATTTCTTCGAAAAAAGAAAGAAAAAAACTTCTGAAGAAACTGTTGAAGAATAATAATTAATATGCAAGATATTACATTTCAAATTAATGTTATAGCTATATCTTTAGCTTTCATAGCTATTTCTATATTGATATTGGTATTAGCTATATTTTTTGTTTTACTTGCAGGTTATTTTAGATTTACTAATAGGTTCGATAGAATACTTGAAAATATCGAATCTATTAGTGAAAAAATAGGAAGCATTGCAGATACAGTAAATGACGAAGCCAATAAAGTTAAAGTAACATTAGATAGTATACATGATTCTTTTAACAGTTTAACTAATAGTATTAATAATTTCAGTTCTATAACTACAGATATATCTAATAATTTTAGTATTATTAATATATTTAAATCTATATTTGCCTTATTTACTGGTAAAAATAGAAAAAGAGATGATTTCACAGAAAATGATGATGAGGATTTTTGATTTATAATTTAGGAATTGTTTTGTTATGATAAAAAGAATATTTTTTTCAATTTTTTGCATAGTTTTATTTTCTACTTTCTTATACTCACAGGATACTAATTGGGTAATTAGAATAAGAGATGGAGAAGGAAATATTAAAAAACTTATAACTGTTGAAGAGTGCTTATCTGAAATATCTAATCTTACTGTCTTAAGAGGAGCTCCAGAAAATGCTGTTAATGCACTTCTTACAAATGATTTTCAATTATGGCAGTTTGCTTCTCAAATAATAGAACAGGAAGTAATATATTTGAAAGCTGTTGAAGAAGGATACGATAAAGATGAAGAAGTATTAAAACTAATAGCTAAAGAAAGAGATAATCAATTATCACAAATCTATATGCAAAGTAAAGTATCTGATTCTTTCGCTGTAGTAACAGATGCTGAAAAAAGAAAATTTTTCAATGATAATATATCAAGAATAAGAGCCGCAGTAGGTCCTAATGTAAGATATGAACAGGTTGCTATGGAAATAGAAACAACAATTCTTCAAGAGCGTATGAGAAATGAATATGATAAAATCATAGAAACAGGAAAAACTAAATATAATGTAAAATATTCTATGGATACAGATCCTTGTGTTACTATAGAAGAAGAAACTGTACCTCTATCAGAATTTAACAATATGTTTGATGAATCTATAAAACAGGCAGGAGCAAATATTCCAGCTGCTTTAAAACTTCAGGCTAAAGAAGGAATGTTCAAAGCTTTTGTAGCTAGAGAAATTATGATGTATGAAGCCAAAAAAGAAGGGTTTTATGAAACTCCTCAGGCTAAATCTATAGAAAATTTCTTAACTAGAAGTGCCGTTACATCGCACTATATAGATAAAACTATAAGATCAACTATACCTACTCCTACAGAAGATGAAATTAACTTGGCTTATGAAAGATATGGTAAAATGTATAATATAGATTCTTTGCCTTATGCAGATGCTCAAAAAGCATTGGCTAGTTTAGTAATAGAAGCTAAGACTCAGCAAAAATATCAAATATTAGTTACAGATTTAAGATACAGATACAATATAGAAAAAATATTAATTTATTATTAAAAAAGTAATTATTAACTAATATTATGAAAAATAGATTATCAATTATATACTTTATATTTTTTATATTATTCTGTTTTTCGCAAATATCTTTTGCAAGAAGAAATGATTTTGATTTTGATGTAACTCCTCTTATAGAAAAAAATAAAATGTTTTCTGTAGGTATAGGAGGAATATTTTCTGAATATAATAGCTGGTTTCAAAGCGGTAAATTACAAATATTAGATCCTAATAATCAAGATATAAGCAGAAGAGATTTGTATTTTACATTTATGCCTTATTTCAAAGTAAGACCTATTAAATATTTAGAATTAGGGGTATCAACAAGCTTCACATATCAAAGGCAGGATTGGAGAAATGACATAACAAGTGCCACAAATATGACTGATGAATTTAATTTCGATTCTATTAATGCCACTATGAAAGCTACACTTTTAGACTGGTATTTGTCTATAGGCGTTAAAGTAGGATTGAGTTATAGTTTTATGAAAAATACTCATATATATTCTGAAATCAAAGATCCTTTCAATATATACACAACAATAATGTTAGCAGGAATTCCTAAAGTAATACCTCTTAATTTCTTCTTTTGCTATACTTTTGATACTAGGGATAATCTATTAAAAGATATTCTTAATACAGGTGAGATATCCGGAGGAATAGAGATTATAACTTCTCCTTTTATAACTTTATATACAGGAGTTAATTATATATTTCCATATACAAAACAGTCAAGCCTTTCTTATTTAGATATATTCGTTAAATTTAAAGCTACAATATCAGACTTTTTATATATGACCGTATCGTATCAAAAAACAGTATATGGAACAGGTAATGCCCCTAATACATCAACATTTAATTTTGGTATAGAATATATGTTCTATACCCCTAAAGGCAGTTGGTGGAGTCTAAATAGATAATAAAAAACATTATATAGAAAATATAATATTAATACTCTTTCCTAATAAATGCTGAGATATAGTTTGTATAAATGCCAATATAGTTCTTAATATACCAAAGAAAAGCAACGCATAAAGTATTAAAAATCCATAAGGATATATTTTATCATAAGTGTCTTTACCCTTTGGAGATAGAAAAAACCTTAATATCCAGCCTCCATCTAATGGTGGGAAAGGTAATAAATTAAAGAACATAAGCATTATATTAATCATATAAAACATAAATAACATTGTTAAAACTATAGGTAAAGCATTGAGCATAAAATTTGATAAACCGTTATTACTATGCTCTAAAAACATCATTATTTTATATATTATAAAAGTACCATCAACTGTAAATGTGAGTATTTTCATTATTATAAATGATACAGTTGCAATCATAAGATTAGCAAAAGGTCCAGCAAATGATACCAAAGCCTGATCTCTTTCAAAATTATTAAAATTATTAGGATTAACAGGAACAGCCTTCATCCATCCTATAACTGGAATACCTGTAACTGCAGCAATTATAGGAAGAACTACACTTCCCAATATATCAATATGTGCCAAAGGATTGAGAGTAAGCCTTCCAAGCCTCATAGCAGTTCTATCACCAAACATAAATGCTGTCCTAGCATGAGAATATTCATGAGTACTTGCTGATATTATAAATACAACATAAGATATGATGCCTATTGAAAGTTTGTTAGAAAATATTTCATAAACCATTATTTGTTTCCTTAAAAATATATGTTATTTAAATATAAAAAACTTTTATTATTATTTATAATAAAAATTATTTTTTATTTTACTAATTTAAGGTTAAAACATATAAAACTGTTATATGATAAATTATATATTAATTTTTTAAAGCGATAAACGAGCAGCTGATAACTTTAGTTGTCAGATATATTAAAAATAAAAAGTTTATCGCTAGCAATAATAATAAAATTAATGGTTTAATACTTTATACAAGAATTCTCTAACTCTATCATGTTTAGGATTAGAGAAGAACTCATTAGGCTTCTCATCTTCAAGTATCTTTCCGTCATTCATAAAAAGTATTCTAGTAGCAACATTCTTAGCAAAACCCATTTCATGAGTAACAATTATCATAGTCATACCTTCTCTGGCAAGCTCTATCATAACATCTAAAACCTCTTTAATCATTTCAGGATCCAATGCAGAAGTAGGCTCATCAAAAAGCATAATATCTGGCTCCATAGCCAAAGCCCTAGCTATAGCTATTCTCTGCTTCTGTCCTCCAGAAAGTTTGCTTGGATAAACATCTTTTTTATCTACCAACCCTACTTTATTAAGAAGTTCTATAGCCTTTTTCTCAGCATTTTCTTTTGAAATTTTTTTTACTTTCATAGGGGCTAAAGTGATATTTTCCATAACAGTTTTATGAGGAAATAAATTGAAATGCTGAAATACCATTCCAAGTTCCTGCCTTATAACATTAATATCAGTATCTTTATCCATGATATTTTTGCCTTTTATGATAATATCACCTTGAGAAGGTTCTTCAAGTCTGTTTAAACATCTTAAAAACGTTGATTTACCGCTTCCTGAAGGTCCTATTACAGCTATAATTTCTCCTTTTGCAATATCAACATCTATACCTTTAAGAACTTCCAATTTTCCAAATTGTTTATGCAAATTTCTTACCTTAATCACTTTCTCTCAAACCCTCCTCTACTCTCTTCATAATCATAGCAAATACAGAAGTAAGTATAAAATATATTATCCCCACAGCAATTAAAGGCTCAACTCCTCTATATGTTTGACTTGTGATGATGTTTGCAGATCTAAGCAAATCAACTCCACCTATAAATCCAACAACAGAAGTTTCTTTAAGCAATGCTATAAACTCGCTTACAAGAGGAGGAAGTATTTTTTTGATAGCCTGAGGTATTATGATTTCTTTCATAGACATAGAATAATTCATACCCAAAGCCCTTGCAGCTTCCATTTGTCCTTTATCCAAACTTTGTATGCCTGCTCTTATAATTTCAGCAACATAAGCACCAGAGTTTATTCCAAAAGCAATTGCAGCTATAATAAGTATAGGAGTATCTCTTAAACTATCAACAAAAATAACATTAGCCCATATCATAAGCTGGACTACAACAGGAGTTCCTCTTAAAATATTTACATACCAGAATGCCAATTTTGATAAAGGATTGAAATCTTTTAACTTTGCAGAGTTTTTGAATGGATAAAATTCGGAAAGCTGAAGCAATGCAACTAATATACCTAGTATAACACCTATTATAGTAGAGCATGCTGTTGTTCCTACAGAAAATAATAATCCTTTTATAATATAGATGTATCTCTCATTTGATATGAATATTAACTTTAGAAGTTCTAAATATTCAAGCATATAATAAAACCTTTATAAAAAATATATCCTCTTCTTATGATCTCATAAAAAATCGAGAAAATAAGAAGAAGATATAAAATATATATTATTTCCCAAAATACTTGCTTATTAAAGCATCATAAGTGCCGTTTTCTTTAAGTGTTTTTAAAGCATCATTCATTTGAGCAAGAAGTTCTGTATCTTCTTTTCTCATAGCAATAGAATACTCTTCAACAGCAGCATCAGTTTCTACCAATTTTAATTCAGTATTCTGAGCTACATAATTTTTAGCAGGCTCATAATCTAATACAACAGCATCAACTTTCTGAGATTTCAAAGCTAATATTGTTTCTGCAGTATTATTGAATTTTTGAACTTCTACATTAGGCATTTCGCTTACCAATATGTCTCCTGTATATCCTAAAACAACACCTACTTTCTTACCTGTAAAATTATCAAAAGAAGTTATATCTGTATTTGCAGCCTGAACTACTATAGATTGTTTTGAATTATAATAAGGATCTGTAAAATTAACAAACTTTTTTCTTTCCTCAGTTGCTGTCATACCTGCAGCAATAATATCTATCTTTTTAGCTTCTAAAGCAGGAAGAAGACCATCAAATTGCATATCCACTATTTCTATTTCTTTACCTATTAAATTAGCTGCTTCTGCTATTAAATCCATATCAAAACCAACTATTTTATCACCTTCTCTGTATTCAAAAGGCTCAAATTCTGCATTAGTACCTACATACAATTTGTTTTTTTCTTCTTTCTTTTGACAGCTTATAAATAGAACTAAAACTATTGATAAAGCCACAACTATTTTTATAATATTATTCTTAAACATAATAAAACCCTTTACTTTCTAGATTTTTGAAATAATTCTATATAATAATGTAAAAAAGTCAAGGTAAAAATATATGCTTTTCAAATACTAATTTATCATATAAATGAATTTGAATTAATAAGACATATAATATATAATTTCTACCTAAATAATAAATAATAAAATTGGAGATATTAAATATATGAGAGGTTCTGCGGTAGCAGTAATATTTATTATAGTGAATATAATAGCTATCAGCATATTTATGATAGTTTCCACCACTTCTATAAAAGAATCTATTTTATCAGAAGAAAAATTATCCAGAGAATCATTGGACTCTATATTAGATACTTATTATAAAAAAAATATAGCCTCAGAAAAT
Source organism: Brachyspira intermedia PWS/A (assembly GCF_000223215.1). Lineage (NCBI taxonomy): Bacteria > Pseudomonadati > Spirochaetota > Spirochaetia > Brachyspirales > Brachyspiraceae > Brachyspira > Brachyspira intermedia. The sequence goes on along the minus strand of NC_017243.1, from coordinate 304,382 downwards.
TATTATAATGCAGTATCCGTAATACCAAAAATAGATATATATGTACTGCATTCTTTAAGCAATTATATAGAAAGAATAAAATCAATAGAAGCTGATTCTACTTTGATAGAAAAGCCATTAACATTTCAGGAATATCAGTATATACAGGCAAGAATAACAGAGAATATAAATAAAATTAATTATACAGCAAGAAATTACCCTGTTTTAAGAACAAATCAAAACTATATAGCAGCATTAAATGAAATGCGTCCTATAATAGAAGATGAAAAAAAATATATATCCACTTATAATGATCATGTATTAGAATATAACAGGCTTACAACAACTCCTCCTTCAAGCATTGTAGCCGGTATAATGGGAAAATTTCCTTTCTTAAAATTTGAAACAGGAACTAATATTATAGCACAAACTTCACATATGTTTCAATAAATGAAAATATATCATTTATATTTGCAAAAATTAAAACTTTTACTATAATATAAATAACTAAATATTCGGATAGTATGAAGCATCATGAACGATAATGTAATAGAATTGAAAAACCTAAAAAGAGTAACGCAGAAAGAAATAGCTAAAAGACTTGGAATAAGCCGAACAACTGTAGCCAGAGCTATAAACGGAAGCGAGTTTATAAAAGAAGAAACTAAATCCAAAATATTAGAATTGGCTTCAGAGCTGAATTATGAAAAAAATTATATAGGAAGCTCTTTAGCAAATCAAAAAGAAAAAACAGTCCATTGCCTTATAGCTAATTCTTTTAATGAATTCTACACAAAAGAAATAGTACGGGGACTTAATACTATTCAAAAAGAATATTCTATATATAATTATAATCTAAAAATAACCCCAACAGAAATACATTCTCCAGATAAGCAGATAGAAACTCTAAAAAATATCTTAGAAAAAGGTAATATTGACGGTTTAATAATAACGCCTTTAAATAGAGAAGTAATACATAATATACTAAAACCATATTTCGGTAAAATCAATATAATATCTATAGGAACAAGATTATCTGAAAATATACCTCATGTAGGTCCTAATCATATAAAACAAGGCTCTATAGTAGCTGGAATAGTTTCTAATCTTTTGAGGGATAATGAAAAACTTCTTATTATAGATAATGGCGATGATAATATTTCTTCAGGAATGTATTTAGAAGGCTTTTTACAAAGAATAAAATATACTAAAATAGATATTATAGGACCTATTTACTGCGGAAATATAGAAGACAGCATACATACTATAAAAAAAATATGTTCTAAAGATAATATCAAAGGAATTTATATCAATAGATATGCTCAGGAAATTTATGATATGATAGATAAAAGCATATTGAAAGACAAGAAAATAGTTACTCATGGTATGGCAGAAAGCATCAAAAACTTAATAAAATCAGGCATAATATCATTTACTGTTATGGAAGGCGTATTCATGGAAGGATACAATGCCGGTAAAATGATGTTTGAAATGATATACAAGAAAAATGTTAGTACTAATTGGGAGGTTTCTGATTCTAAAATAATATTTTTAGAGAATTTACAAAATTAATATTATTAAAATTTATTTTGAATTTTACTTGATAAAATTAACATATTATGTTAGAATATTGCAACTATATTCTATAATGTTATATTTGTTTATTTTAGATTCTTACGGAAATTAAATAACATTAATATAAATAAAATTAATTAGGAGATATTACAAATGGATCAACAGATAAGATTAGTAGAAGCAAAATATAAAAAAGAAGCCATACTACCTTTTGAAATAGGTGATACAGTAAAAGTATGGGTAAAAATTATCGAGGGCGATAGAGAAAGATTACAGGCTTATGAAGGTACTGTGATTTCTATTCGCGGAAAAGGAATTAATAAAAGTTTTATTGTTAGAAAAATATCTTACGGCGTAGGCGTTGAAAGAATATTCTTATTGAATTCTCCTAGAATAGATCATGTTGATATCATAAGAAAAGCTAAAGTAAGAAGAGCTAAACTTTACTATCTTAGAAATAAAGTTGGTAAAAAAGCCCGCTTAGTAGAAAGATTAGGTGTAAAAATACCTAAACATTCAGATTTAATAAAAAATACTACTGAAGAAAATACGGCAGTAGAAGAAAATAATACTTCTTCAGCAGAATAATATTTTTATTATTTTTTAATATTTAAGGAGAATTTTATGGGCTATAAAATAGTTGCCAGAGAGCAATGGTCAGAAAAAGTTTTCATGATGAAAGTACTAGCTCCGGATATTGCTAAACATCGTAAAGCTGGTAATTTTATAATATTCAGACTAGATGAGAAAGGTGAAAGAGTACCCCTAACTATAGCTGATGCTGACGCAGAAGCTGGTACTATTACTATAGTTACTCAAAGTATAGGATATTCAACTACTAAACTTATGGGACTTAAAGTTGGTGATGAAATATTGGATATCATAGGACCATTAGGTCAACCTACTCATATAGAAAAAAAAGATGGTATAGTTTTAGGTGTCGGCGGCGGTGTAGGTATTGCTCCTTTACATCCTATAGTAGAAGCTCATCATAAAGCTGGTAATAAAGTTATTTCTATATTGGGTGCTAGAGATAAATCACTTATCATTATGGAAGATATGATGAAAAAAATATCTGATGAAGTTCTTATCTGTACTGATAATGGAAGTTACGGCGAAAAAGGTCTTGTAACTGATATGATTACTAGAATATATGAAAGAGGCGAAAAAATTTCTGAAGTTATAGCTATAGGCCCTGCTATTATGATGAAATTTGTTGCTATGCTTACAAAAAAATATAATCTTCCTACTGTTGTTAGCTTAAACCCTATCATGATAGACGGTACTGGTATGTGCGGATGCTGCAGAGTTAAAGTAGGAGATCAAACTAAATTTGCATGCGTTGAAGGTCCTGAATTTGACGGACATTTAATTGATTTTGATCTTCTTATGAAAAGACAGGCTATGTACAAAAAAGAAGAGCATGAATGCAATTTAAAATTAGCTAATTAATATTTAATTATAAAATAAAAAGTTACAGTCTGATTCAGATTGTAACTTTTTTTATAATATAATCTCTTTATAATGAAATTACTTGTAGATGTTAAAATAAAAAATATTCTTCTTCAAAAATTTGAATGGGACAGCACATACTTTCAAATAACATTAAATATCAAAAATAATTATCCTATAAAAATAAAATTAGAAGATCTAAAATTCAATCTTATTAATTGCTTAAATGAAAAATTTGCCTATGGTGAATGCGATAATATATCAATAAAATCAAAAGAAAGTAAAGATATTACTTTTAATATTATACTATACAACAAAGAGTTTTCAAACTTAATAAATAACTTTTTTAACTTTAAAAAATCAATATTTAAAATTCATATAATAACTGCTAAATTAAATATGTTTTCTATTATACCAATAAATTTAAAAAATTATGAACATAATGTTGATATACTTAATATTATAAAACATCTATATAATTCATAAACTTCTGTTTAATTTATTTTTAGTTATAAATAATAATACATTATTATATATTACTATTTTCAGTTATATTTGTTATATAAATATGATTAAATAAAAGGGTATGAATTATGATTAAGAAAATAACCGTTATAATCTCAATATTATCAATGCTATTTGTATTATCTTCATGCGAAACATTACAGTCATCTGCAAGAGAAATCACAAGAGCCTATATAGAAGAACATAAACCTGATATAAGAGTGAAAAGTGCTAAAATATCAAGCATAACATTAAAAGATATCACTTTAACTACTCTTTTTGAGATAAAAAATAATTTAGATTTTGAAGTACCTATAGATAAAGTTCAAATAGAACTAATTAATACTTCAGGAAAAACTTTTAGCACAGCCACTTCTGTAGAAACATTAAAGATACCTGCAAATCAGGCTAGAGATATTAATTTAGATTTCCAGGCAAAATATTTAGATGTATTTACAACAGCTTTTGATGCCATAAAATCAAAATCTTTTAAATGTGATGCTAAAATAACTTTAACATTCACTATATATGGAATGAAATTTGATTTCCCTTATACTAAAGAATTGACATTTAAAGAATAATGAAATTAATAAAAATATCTATTTTATTATTAATTGTAGCAGCATCATGCTCCAAAGTAAAGTCAGAGGCTAATAAAATTACTAGGGAATATATAGAAAAGTATAAGCCTGATATAACAGTAAAATCAGCCTCTATAGATAATATGACTTTATCTGATATTACATTAAATACATTGCTCGAAATAAAAAATAATCTACCGTTTGAGATTCCAATAGAAAAACTTGAAATAAACCTAATTAATTCTTCAGGTGATATATTTGCTAATTCAGTATCATCTGAAGAATCAAATATTATAAAAATTCCTGCAAATGATTCTAGAGAAATGAATATGAAATCTAAAGCAAAATATATGGATTTATTTCAAACAGCCTTAGATGCTATAAAATCAGAAAGTTTAAAATGCAATGCTGATATAATTTTAACTTTTAATGTTTATGGTATGAATTTCAATTTTAAATACAATGTAGAAATTAACTTTATAAAATAACTATTTTTTAATATATCTCTTATAACATTAGCCCTAATTTCATCAATATTTCTATAATAATTACTCTTTTCATATAAATGCTTTAAATGGGCATTCTTTCCAACAAATGCCATATAATATATAGTATCCAAATTTATATTCTCAATAATATCATAATAAATACCTAATCTAAGCCACAAACTATAATTGATAAGTTCTCTATATTTTAAAGATCTTGCTGACAATAATACGGCATGGCTTCTGTATATTCTATCTTCAGCCTTAACCCTATCAAGTTTTTTTATTCTGTTTCTTATTTTCTTTTCTTTTTCTGATATCTCTTTAACCTTTTCTATAATAGTATCAAGTATAAATTTTTCAGTAACACCTATCATGATATTATTGCTTATATTTAATAAGCCATTTTTCACATTAACTTCAAGCCCTTTTTTATTGCATTCGCTTATTATATAGTCTATATTATCCGGTGTTTTCCAAGCAAGGCAAGGCACAGCAACACAAACTTCAGCCCTCATAGCCGTACCTATTATATTTGGTGAACTTGTAAGAAATCCAAACTTCTTATCATAAGCAAAATCAATTTTCTGATCCAAAGCACTTTCTATTTCATAAGCTTTATTAAAACAATTTTCTAATTCCAAACCTCTTGCTATAGTTTGAATTTCTAAATGCTCATTTGAATTTATTAATAGAGATATATCCTCATCTTCATCTGTAAATAATGATGCATGAACTATATTCTTATTGCTTGGTATTGTAAGATTTTCTATAAGCATTCTTATATTAAGAGCAGGTATATTAATAAGTTTTTTATATGATAAATTAAGATTTAATTCTTCTATATTAGATTTTAAAATATTTTCTGTATTTTTAAAATCTTCTTTATCCATATTGTGAAAGAATCTAATATCATCTATATTTCTATAAATTGAAATTTTAGAATATAAAACTATATTATCATCTTCACCTTTTTTGTATATCCAATTTGCTGTATTATTAACGGACATCTTTTTTTTCGCTCTTAGTTTTTTTAGATATTAAATCTTTTTTCAAATGTTCCAACTTATCTCTTATCAAAGCAGCTTCTTCGTATTTTTCTATTTTTATAAGAAGTTCTATTTCTTCTCTGTATTTATTAATTTTGGCTTCTATATCTTTATTGGTTAAATTTTTGCTGGATATTTTTCCTATATGCTTATTTTCTCTATGTATCTTTTTAATATGCTTGCTAAGTTCTGATTTAAAATACTCATAGCATTTAGGACAGGATACTACACCAGTTTTTAGAAAATCATCTAAAGAATATCCGCAAACTTTACATATTTTACTAGAATTCGGAGTTTTTTTCTTCTTCTTTTTGGAAGGCAATGATTTATAATTAGGAAATATAGTATCAATATTATTGAACTCTAATTCTAGGCATTTTTCTATAATATTGCCATTCATTTCGCATTCTTTACATATATGAATTTGTCTGCGTTCATTACCTATTATTTCTTGAATATATAATACAGCTTTTTCTTTACCACAGATATTGCACTTCAAAATTATTGCCCCTAATAACTTATTATTAAAATTTTATCATTTAATAAAAAAAAAGACAAATAATTAATATGATTTTATCTTAATTTTATAAAAATATCTAAATCTTCTCTATTAGTAATTTTTATATTATCAGAGGAACATTCAGCTATTTTAACATCCCCTAAATATTTACTGTATATTTCAGCATCATCTGTAACTAAGCCAGCATCTTTATCATTTATATACATTTCTATAGCTTTCATATAATTATCAAATTTAAAACCCTGAGGAGTAGCAGCCCTATAAAGATATGTTCTGTCAATAGTATCTGTTATAGTTTTATCATCATTAACCTTTTTAATTGTATCTACAACCTTAGAAGCCAATATAGCAGCATCATATTTCAAAACTGTTTCATATAACAATGTAATTTCTTTTTTCTTCACTAAAGGTCTTACACCATCATGAATAAATACATAATCGGTTTTAATATCATCTCTATGCTCATTCAAAAAAGTCATAGCATTATACACAGAATATACTCTCTCGCTTCCGCCTTTTATATAATGAATATTCTTCTTTATTTTTTCTTTTATAAGCTCTTCTTTTTCTATATATTTTTTTATATTTTTTATCTCTTCTTCAGAACTCACCAAAACAACATTATTAAAATTAAATTTAAGCATATTGATAAGAGTATGAATAAATATAGGCTTATTATCAACCTTTATAAATTGTTTTTTTACTTTACCGGCAAATCTTCTTGAGCTTCCTGCTATTAATATTACTAAAGTTGTATTATTCATAAATATCAATTCTCTCAGTTATTTTTTGCATCATTATTTTTATTTCTTAAATTTCTTCTCTCTTCTCTGCGTTTTTGACTTTCTATCTTTTTCTCTTCTCTTAATCTATGTCTTGCCTCTCTTCTAGACTGAACTTCCTGCTTCATTTGTAATTTTTTAGCTTCTTTCTCTTTTTTCCTATTTTCATTATATTCTCTACGTTCTTGATTTTTCTTCTCTCTCAATTCTTTCATCTCTTCAAGCTGCATTTTCCATTCTGCCCTTTCTAATTTTCTCTTTTCTTCTCTTAATCTTTCTCTCTCTTCTTTCTCCTGCATTCTCTCTATCTTTTCTAATTCCCTCTCTCTAAACAAAACAAGTTTAACAGGGTCTTTTATTTTGCTTAATTTATCTCTCATCTTCTGAACATAATCTTTTCTCTTACCTATATTTTTAGGGAATAATCTAGCCCCCAAAGAATCTACAAATAACCTAGTCCTTAAAACAAGGCTGTTTTGTGTTTTCAAATTAATAACAGAAACCCAAGGCACTCTCAATATTATTGCAAGTGCTATTACTCCAGCCATAGTATTTGAAAATAAATTGCCCCAGAATACTGACCAATATGATAAATACTTACTTGTTAAAAGAATAAATATAAATCTCAAAAGCCATATTCTAAGTATGCTTATTATAAGAGGTATTCTAGTCCTTCCAAGTCCAATCAAAGCCCCCTGAGAAACCATAGCCACACCAAAACCCAATACACCAAAAGCAAATATAGGAAGTGATCTATTGGCTACATATAAGTCTTCAGCCTCTCTAGTAAATAATATAGTAAGATGAGGCGTAAGAGGTATTATAATAGCTATAAGAACAACAGCCGTAATAACCGACATTATAATTCCTGTATAACAAGACTTCCTAGCTTTATCATTATATTTAGCACCTATATTCATACTAACCATTGTAGTAACGGCAGAACCAAAAGCAGCCGTAAAATTGAAACATATATTAACTATATTATTGGATATACCCTGTCCATTTAATACAGCAGCTCCATATTTTTCAACTTCTGTATTGATAAGAAAGAATCCTAAATTAGTTAAAAATGTATTAAGCATAGAAGGGACACCTATAATCATAAGTTCTTTCAATACAGCAGAATCAAATTTAAACTCTTTTAAAGATAATTTATCATCACCTTTTTTTATGAATAAATCATAATACATCCAAACTGTTACTATGGAATAAGTTGAAAATGAAGCCAATACACTTCCTACCACACCCAAATGAAGTAAATAAACATATATAAAATTAAATAATACTTTTAAAAGTAGTAATATTATACTTCTTATAAGAGTAGCTTCCGGTTTACCATTAGCATTTTTTATACCATTGTATAAAGCAGCTAAAAATGTCATAGGCATAACAAAACTGTATAAGGATAAGTATGTAAATACATTCTCTTTGATATTAGGAAGAAGATTCATTGATACTAATATGCTTACAACATAAAGTGTAGGCCCCATAGCAATTCCAAACATTACGCCTATAACAACTATTTGTGTGGATATTCTTTTTGCATTTTTAAAGTCCCCTAGTCCATTATACTGCCCTACTATAGCCATAGCAGCAACACCCAAACCTTGAGATAATGCTGTCATCATATTGATTATAGGTTCTGCAAAATGTACACTGCTTGCTATAACAGTACCTGCAACATTATTAAGAAAAAGTCCGTCCATTAATGGTATCATAGACTGAACTATACTCATTATAAGAGTAGGAATAGATAACATTATCAAGGTATTAGTAATAGGTCCATGAAGTATTAAATCGCGTCTCGCTTCTGTGGATTGACTTTTAAAAAAACTAATCATACTTATCCTTTAAAATTTCTCGTATAAATAATATAACCGATTATTATATATTATATTTTATATTAAAAAAAATTTTTGCATAAATAAAACAAAAAATTAATTTTTTTTGATTATTATACAAGCAGATAATTATATCAATAATAACAAATTTTTTAAATATATTTTGTAATTTTATAGTTTTAGTCTTCATAAACTGCATAATCATTTCCAACTATAAAAATCATTTATTTTTTTATTTATATGTACAATAAAATGCTAATATAGAACAATGTATAAATTTGAAAAAAATTATATAAATTAGATTTAAGGGAGCTTTTACAAGCCCCCTTTTCATTTTAACTTCTTATATTTCCTAAACTAGGATCTTCTATATTATCTTCAGGAAGTAAATATATATTATTATTATTTTGATTATTGTTTTGAGTGTTATTATTTTGATTGCTATCATAGCTGTTACTATTCTCATCTAAAGGAGTATAATAAAAATCTCCCTCATCTTCCATCATAGCATCATTAGTTGCGTCATTTCTAGGAGTACCTGTTCTAATATGGTCTATAGGACATTGAGTAGATAGATCAACATTTCCTCCTACTGTAAGCGGTGCTACATTTACACAAGTATGATTTCTAGGAAGTCCTGAATCCTGACAAATTTCAACTATTAATACATCATTAGGAACAGGCCAATTAAATTCCCTTTTAGATGATGGAGTTATAGCATCAAGATATTGAAATGTAGCTAAAGCAGTAGTAGCTCCACCTGTAACATTATTTGGAAGCAAATCATTTCTATCGCTTCCTATCCAAGTAATTGTAACTATTTCATCATTATATGCAGCAAACCAGTTATCTCTGTGTTCGCTTGTAGTTCCTGTTTTTGCTGAATATGAAGGATATTTAAATCCATAAGTATTAGCACTTCTATATGCTGTTCCGCCTGGTGCTATTACTTTCTGTAAAGTAGTATTTAAAAAATAATAAGATGATGGAGATGTTGCACTTATTTTATGCGGTGTTCTATCAACTAAAGCTGTAACGCTAAGTTCATTACCGTCCATATCAATTATTTTATCTACTATATAAGGCTCATATTTAATACCGCCATTAGCCAATGCACTATAAGCAGAAGCTAAATCAAGCGGACTCATTTCCATAGTTCCTAAACCTATAGATAAAGCATTTGGTATATAAGCATTTTCTCCAAAAAATTCCCTTGAATGTTCTATAAAATAAGAAAGTCCTATATCATTTAATAATTTCACAGCTATTGTATTAATAGATTTTGATAATGCTGTTTCTAAAGTTATTTCGCCTCTATACCTTCTGTCAAAATTTCTAGGTGAATATGCAGGCTTTCCTGTACCCTGAGGATAACTATAATTTGTATCTAGCATAGTAGAAAAAGGCTGTGCTCCCCCTTCAAATGCATACAAATATATAAAAGGTTTAATTACGCTACCTATCTGTCTTTTTGCCTGTACTGCTCTGTTAAATTGATTTTGCAATGTGTATCCGTCTCCCCCTATCATCACAAGCACTCCGCCTGTTTTTGGGTCTATTGATACCATTGCTCCCTGATAACTTCTGTTTGAAGAACTAGCCTGCAATTTTCTTATATTTTCTTTCATAACAGAATCAGCTATTCTGTAATATCTTTCATTTACTGTTGTATATATTTTAAGTCCGGATAATGCAAGCTCATCTTTATTAAAATAATTTAATAATTCCTGTCTTACATATTCATTAACATAAGGTGTTCTATTTACTGTCATTTTCCATTGAGCACCTTTTACTTGCTTATTAATATTAGTATACTCTTTATCAAATAAAGCAAGTTCAGCTTCCATAGTTTCTTTATCTATGATTTTATTTTTTACAAGTCTAGATAATATCTGCTCTACTTTTTTTCTGCTGTTATCAGGATTATTAACTATAGAATAGTATGTAGGGTTTGGAAGCATACCAACTAATATAGCATACTCTAATAATCTGCATTGTCTTAAAGGCTTATTGAAATAATGATTGGCTGCAGCTTCAAATCCGTAGTTTCCGTCACCAAGATAAACAGTATTAAAATACATAGCCAAAATTTCTTTCTTAGTATATTTTTGCTCTATCTCTCTAGCTGCGAACATTTCAAAAAGTTTTCTTTCTATAGTTCTTTCGCTTTTAGTGAATAATAATTTGGCCAATTGCTGAGTAAGTGTAGAACCTCCGCCTATTATTTTTCTTGTCAAAATAGTTCTAATACCTAAATAGGCTGTTCTAAAATAGTTAATACCTTTATGCGAATAGAATTTCTGATCTTCCATTAAAAGCAATGTCTGTTCCAAAAGAGGGTTAATATCATCAACATTAACAACCTCATAAGCTGGAGGCATATACTCACCTATCAATATATTATTTCTATCGTATATCTTTGTAGGAGGAGAATCTCCGAAAGGATTTAAAGGATTAAAGTATCTTATCCTTTTTTCATTGCCTCTTATAACTATTATATCATAGTATTCTTCAAGCATAGCCATACTTTGATCTCTTCTGGCTACCCAATCTTTATATACACCTCCGACAAAGTAAATACCTATTATACCTACTGTAACGGATATGAATAAACATACTATAAAAATAGTTAATATAAATTTCTTTAACTTTGATTTTTTCTTCTTTACTACATTGTTATTACTATTATCTTTGATTTTTTTCTTAAACATTTATCACCATATTAACATAATTATATTGTACTATATGATACTATAATATATATAACATTGCAAGCGGAATTTATTGAGATTTTTTTATTATTGATAACAAAAATTATTAGCTTTACATATTGAAAATTATAATTGACTTATACATTTTTATATATTAAACTAAATAAAAAACATTCTATAAGAGAATATATTTATGAAAAATTTTCAAGCTAAATCATTATTAACTGTAGCAATTTTATCAATAGTAACATGCGGTATATATTTTATTTATTGGATTTATGTTACAACAAATGATGTTAATAATTATATGGAACAGGAATACATTAACCCAACATTGGCTGTTGTTTTATCAATAATAACATGCGGATTATTTTCTGTATATTGGTTCTATAAATATGGAACTATAGTATTTAATGATATGAGCAAAAAAGCAGAACTAGACAGTTATGGTGAAAGTGCCGCCGTTTTAGCTATACTGTTATTTATACCGTTTGGATATATCTATTCTATTATAGCTCTTCAATCTAAACTTAATATTATCTTCACTAAATATTCAGATAATGATTCAGAGAGTAATATACAATAAAAATTTTTTACTTATTTTATAACTCTACACCGCACGCTGAATAAATTTACAAATATAATACGATTCTCAATTATTAATAAAAATCATAAACAAAGTTAAGTTAATCGTGCGTTAAATATATTTTTAAAATTAAATAAAGCTTGGGCGGGGGCTAAAATTTCTAATAGCGTAGAAAAACAAAATAAATTAAAAATTTCATAGTGATGCCTTGAAGAATAAAGGGCGGGGCATGTAAATAAAATTTTTAACTGTAAAAGTTGATATATTTATCTTAAAATAATTATTGTATATTATAAAAATTACAATTTTAACCCAGAATTTCCAATTTATTTCTAATTTTCATATAAAAATATTATATTTATAGCCAATTTTATAGTATTTGTAAATATATTTTACATCAATTCTTCTTACACAGCTAATTTATGTATAATACGTATTATTATTCTCTAGTTTTACTTTAGTTTTGTAAATTTATTGTAAATTATTTGTAAATAAATATTGCTTAATTTTTACATTCTGCTATAATTATAAATGTAAAGAGAATTTACAAATACTAACTGTAAGGAGATACAATATGACTAACAGCTTAAACCTTTTTATTAAAATTACACCTAGCCAATTACCTGAAAATATCAGAAGATTTATAGCTTCTAATTACAGCAAGGCTAAAATCGTTTATATTGATAAAGTGAAGGATCAATATGAAATCAAATTAAGTAACGGAACTTATATCAACTTTGACAAAAATGGAGCTTGGAACTATATAAGCAGCGATGATAAATTATCTGAAAATATACTTCCAAAAACTATAGCAAGCAAAATTAAAAACATAATGAAAAAATATAATAATGCTTATGTTTTTGAAATTAGCAAGAGAATAGAATTCTACAGAATAAGATTAACTAACTCTTTAGAAATATGCATAAAAAATAATGGACAATTAATAATAGCATAACTTTTAAATATTTTGTATCTCTTTAAAGTAATTAAATAATATTAAGGCTTGAGTCTTTAATTAGATTCAAGCCTTTTATTTTATAAACATAAATTTTTAAAAAAATAATAAAAAAATAACACATAAATTTATAACTTTATTATATTTATTATCATATTACTATTTAGTAAATATTATTATGTAAAAACAATTTACAAGGTAGATAATATATAAAAAAATAAAGGATATACTATGATAAAAAAACAATATATTACATCTTTACATTTTCACTATTTCTATTAATTATAAGCTGTGGTAAAAATGCCAATAGTTCAACTTCACCTATTCCAGTTGAAAGTGAATATACAGTTAAAGGATTAGATGCTAAATATAATACTACTTGGAAATTTTTTAATGCTGACAGCACAGGAAATGATTCAGTTGATGTTGTTATATCAGATGGTGGAATTAGCGGTTTAGTAATATCAAATAAAACTGATAAGGTTAATTTTGATAAAAATGCTATTTACAGCATAAAAGAAGAAAATAAAAATAAATACTATGACAGATATTATGGATATATAGTAAGTTCTGATAATTGGGTTGGAGAGATTCAATTTCCTACTGATGAATTTGAAACTGTAGGATATATATATATAAAAAATAGAAAAACTTCAGATATAATAGTTGGCATGATTGATAAAGCTCCAGGACCTAGAGAAGGAATAGATAAAGGATACTGGGGAAAAAGAAGCAGAACTGATAATGGATTAAAAAGAACTGTAGATATAGAAGGAGATTTTGTAACATATTATGAGAATGATGTTCAAAAAGTGAAAATACCTTCAAAATTCTTTGAATTATCTAAAGGAGATGGTTTTTACGGATATAGTGTAATGCTTGGACTTTTATATCCTGGTGTATCAATAAATGTATATAATGCTAAGAATGCAAGTATATTACCTAGTGTATATTTTGAATATATTGATTATAATTATTATCTTGATATACAATTAAGAGATGATGGAGTGCCTATTTCAGCAAAATACAATAAAAAAGAAACTATATATTCTTTAGAAAATATGTTATATGCAAAAGAAAACTAATTCGTTATTTTAATACCATAAATTTATATTAGATGCTTTAAATAAAATTTTTATTTAAAGCATTTTTATTTTTAAACGACAATTAAAACGATATTTTTATTTAATGGTTGTTTATAATGAATAAATATATAATAATATTTTCTATAATACTTAGTTCTATATTATCGGCTAATAGTTTTAAAGTTATATCCAGACAGGGAGAAGCATCTGTAATTGTTAATGAAGAGCATGCCAATATGGATATAAAAAAAAGTTTCCCAGATGATTACTTCTCCATATCTACAAAAGAGGAATCATATCTAGTAATAGATAACGGCGAAAAATCAATAATACTTATGCCTAGTTCAAAACTTACCTATGAAAATAATAAATTCACTTTGGATAATGGATATATTTATATAAAAAGCAAACATAATGATGATATTCAAATGACTTTAACAAAAGACGGTAAAGGATATAATTTCAAAGGAAAATCTTTTGCTGTTGTATCTTATGATGATGAAGTATCTGTTATAACATATAATAATGCTGTAAAAATAACCCCTGAAGCATCTTTAGGAGTAAGTTATTTTTTAGAGCCTAATCATAAAACATCTATAATACCAATGCTTAACGGCCCTTATAGAACCACAGAAAATGAAAAATCTTTAATTGAAAATGTATCAAGACAATTAGAAAGCGAAGTAGCAAGCCATTTAAATGAAGATATAGACAGATATAATTTTAAAATAATGGAAGGCACAAAGAATGAAAACACTATATACAGAGTAGTTCACCCAGAAAAAGGACCTAATATATTTTTAATAGTGCCTCATGGAAGCGAGAGAGTTGGTACTGATGTTGCTATGGAAAGAATAACTATGCCTATAAAAAAAGGAAGCCTTACAATAGTGCCTGTTGCTGTACCTGAAGCATATAGAAAAAATACCAGAGCTATAGAAGGGCAAGACATCAATAACAGATTCTTTGATAAAAGTATAAGCAGAACTGATACTGATAAATTAGCTAAAGAATATATGGATATGCTTGATGAATATGATATAGATGTTGTGCTTACACTTCATGAAGGAAATGGATTCAAAGAATTCTTTGGTGATTCAATAATATATGATACTAGAAAATTAGATGATAAAGTTGTAAAAGTGTTGGATAATATAAACTCAAGAATAGAGCCTATGAAGTTTAAATTCAGACAGATGTATTATCCTATGCCTACTACTATTACTTATTATGCCGCTAAAAAGAATATAGAATCTTTTGGAATAGAGCTTACAAGAAATTTAGATTATGATAAAAAAGAATAATTATGCATACTATATTAAGCGAATTCTTAAAAATATATGGGCTTGAATAAAATATAAAAACAATTATATTTTGAAATTTTATTTACATACCCCGCCCTTTATTCTTTATTGTTATAATCTGCAATTTTAAATTTTCTTATATTTAAAGTCTATTAAGAAAATAAGGCACCCACCCAAACTGTGATTAGATTTAAAAATTAACTTAACGCACGGTTAGATAAATTTCATATATAATATAATTGTTATAATTAATTCACTCATATTTTTAATTTTATTCTACGTGCGGTGTGGAAGTAATAAATTAAAAAATATCTAGGGTGGGAGCTATAAATTCTTTATAAACAATTAAGAAATAAAAAATTAGAATTCAAAAGTAAATCAGCAGAATATAGGGTGGGGAATGAAAATTTAGCCTTGATATTATAAATCTCAGGTTTTAATATAAAAAATCCACCGCCTGAAAGACCCTAATGATAAATTATCAGACAGCGGTAGATTTTTTATAAAAGATTCAAATAAATTATTTTAATTAACTATCTAGCTTAAAGAAGCGCATTGCTTCTTCTAGTTCTCTAGCTTTTATTATTATAAAAATTGACAGCCTAAAAGGCTCTGATAATAAATTATCAGACGGCTGTCAATTTTTTTATAAAGACTTCAATTTTATTATTGTTATGCTCGCCTACGCCTAAAGGCTTAACTTAATAAATTAAGTTAAGGGCTTCGGCTCGCTTTTATATTTCAATTCTAATATTTAAAAAATTATTATTTTTCAAGCTTAAAGAAACGCATTGCTTCTTCTAGTTCTCTAGCTTTTATTATTATAAAAATTGACAGCCTAAAAGGCTCTGATAATAAATTATCAGACGGCTGTCAATTTTTTTATAAAGACTTCATTCAAAGTAATTATTTATCTAGCTTAAAGAAGCGCATTGCTTCTTCTAGTTCTCTAGCTTCATTTAACAAAGAAGCTGCTGCTGAAGCTGATTGTTCTACCAATCCAGCATTCTGCTGTGTTACACTATCCATTTGTGAAACCGCTGTATTTACCTGATCAACTCCTGCCTGCTGTTCTATTGCTGTTTCGCTTATATCCCTCATTATATTAGAAGTTTCTTCTATTTTCTTTTCCAAATCCTCAAATATCTTTTCAGACTCTTTTGCTTTCTCTACTGATTTACTAATCTTATCATATATAACATTAATTAAAGTTGTAATATCCTTAGCTGAAGACTGGGAGTTCTGTGCCAAATTTCTAACCTCACTCGCTACTACAGCAAATCCTTTACCTTGATCTCCAGCACGTGCAGCCTCAACTGCAGCATTAAGTGCTAATATATTAGTTTGGAAAGCAATATCCTCTATAACCTTTGTTATGTTCTTTATCTTTTCGCTGTCCTCATTAACCTCTTCTATACTTTTAGTAGTTTCTAAAATTATAGCTCCTGCATCCTTAATTGAACTCATAGATTCCTTCATCATATTATTACCTTCTATAGAATGCGAAGTAGAAGATTTGATTGTAGAAGCCATCTCCTCCATAGAACTAGCAGTTTCTTCAAGACTTGCAGCCTGTGCCTCTGTTCTTCTTGATAAATCAGAATTACCATTAGCTAATTCCTGAGCTGCTGTAGTTATTTTAATAGAAGAATCATTAACCTGAGATATTATCTCTGTAAGTTTCTTACGCATTCCGCTGAAAGATTCAAACAATATTCCAAGCTCATCTTTTCTCTTATGCTCATTTGAAACATAAGTCAAATTTCCTGTCTCTATTTCCTTAGCCTCTCTTATAATACTGTTTATATGTCCCATTATTCTTTTTATAAACAATGCCACAAATATAGATAATAATAAAATAGCAATCAATCCTACTAATGAACTTATTAAAATTAATTCCCTATTTGTAGCATATATTTCACTGTCAAACATAGTCATAGCAATTATCCAATTCATAGACTTCATTCTGCAATAAGAACCTGTTCTTTTTTTATCCATATAAATATATGATAATGTACCTTGATTTAAATTATTATCAAATACTGTTTTATAATCCTGAACTACATTAGAACCTATTTGCTCATAAATATTATCCATTATATCAATTAAATTAGAATCGATTGCTAATATTCTTCCTGTTTCTCCCAAAGCTATATCTGAAAAATAATTATCATGTATAAGTTTCCAGTCTATTACAACAAGTATTGCTCCCAATAAATTTCCATCTAAACTTTTTATAGCACCGCCTAATATCAATGATTTGTTTCCAGTATCTACTGAATCTATTATTTCCTCATCAAATGTATATTCAAAATTCTTACTTTCTAATATATTCCAAAAATTAGGCCTTGTATCAGCAATATTATTACCTATAGAATTTCCCAAAGCATCAGCTATAATATCACCATTCAAATCTATTACAGCTATATTTATAGAATATTCATTAGCTCCATTAAATAAAGCTAAAGCATTTAAAGCCACAGCTTCTGTCTGTTCATTTCTATTTAAAAGCGAATTCATAATTGCAGGAGCAACTGAATAAGTCTTAGCTAAAGAAACCTGATCTATCAATATGGCATCAAACAATTTAGCATATGATTGTGCTGTATTAGCAAAGCCTTCAAATCTGCTTTTGCTTATACCTTTATTAGCGAACATTACTGCTATACTTAATATAATAAATATTATTAATATGGATATTACTGATATTATAGCAGGAACTTTGAAAGATAAACTATGTATCCTTTTCATATAAAACTCCAATTTATACTTAATATATAAAAAAATCAATTTTATATATTATTACTACTTATTATTAAACATGATTTTTATTAATATAGTAAAATATAATAATCCTCTATAGTTAATCGTTATTTTTTCTTAATTTTATACCTTTTTTAATATAAAAAATATTTTTAGAAAAAAATATAAAAAAATATAAAAAAATATTTTTTTTACACTTTTTTAAAAGTTTTATATATTATTAGTATAACAAAGTTGATTTGTATCTAATTTTATAAATTTTTTCTTCATAATTTACCTTAATAGCGGATATAGTTTTATATCCGCTGATTTTTCCAGTTTTATTTTTGATTAAAATGTATTATAAAATGAATGATGTAATAATAGAATACAAAAAAATTAAAAATATATACATAAGAGTAAAACCAGATTTAAATATATATGTTACAGCCCCAAAAAGAGTTACCAAAAAATACATATACGAACTCATAGAAAAAAGAAAGGATTGGATAGAAGAAAGAAAAGAAGCTATAAAAAAGAAAAATAGCTTTGATTTAAGCAAAAAAGAATTAGCAAGCGGAAATGAAGTATATTATCTAGGTAAAAGCTATATGCTTAAAGTATTAAAATGCCAAAAAGAAAATATAATCCTTGCAGGCAGAACTATGTATATGTATGTAAATATAAAAGATAAAGAAAAATATAAAAACAGCGATATAAGAAAAAAACATATTCTTCTTGATACATGGTACAAAAAAGAGGCATTAAAACTATTCGACTCACTTATAAGAAAATACACTTCTATGATGAACTTAGAAATTAATACATTCACAGTAAAAAAATTAAAAAGTAAATGGGGTTCATGCGATACAATAAAAAAACATCTTACATTCAATTTAGAGCTTATGAAATACCCTATTTCTTCCATAGAATATATTGTGCTTCATGAATTAGCACATTTACTGCAGGCTAATCATAGTAAAAAATTCTATAATATAGTAAGTCTTTATATGCCTGAATGGAAAAAAGAGAAGAAGATTTTGGATACTTTTTTTACTAATTTATAAATTAAAGAAGTTGAAAAAAATATAAATTACACTATACTAAAAAAGCTTTTTAATCTTATAATACAAAATTAATAATATATAGAGGTAAAAATAATGGATTATAATGAAAAGTTATATAATGTATTTTCCAGCGGAGAGCAGAGATTAGAATCATGGATGGCTGCTGTATTTACTAAAGAATATGATCATAATATGACAATTGAAGAATTCAGAGATATATTATCACAATCAGATGAATATATGGTATTAGAATTCAATGAAATAGAAGAATCTAAATTTATAAGAGATAAATCTAAATGGGAAGCATATATTAAACTGCAGTATTTACCTATGGTTATGGATGAAGACGAACATTCTTGCGGATGCGGACATGATGAAGGCGGATGCTGTCAAGATGATGATGAACACTCATGTGGCTGCGGGCATAATCATGACGATGAAGAGCATTCTTGCGGTTGCGGTCATAGTCATGATGATGAAGAGCATTCCTGCGGTTGCGGGCATAATCATGATGAAGAAGAAAATAATGATGAGCTTACTTTTTATGTAGCTTTAGTTGATGCTTCAAGCGTTACTGAAAATGTTCCTGAAATATTCTCTGTAAATACTGTAAGAGAAGATGATTATAAAGAAGCATGTCAATGTAAATATGCTGTACATGTATCTACAATATTTGATAATCACCCTCTTACTGACTATCAAAGACAATTAAAATTATTGGACAGTTTAGTTCCCGAATGTTCTATATTTTTAGATATGTCTTGTTATACAGCACATTCCGGAGATTGGCTTTCTTATACATCAACTTTCGCTTTGCCGCCTTCTTTGGATTATCTATACACTATACATGCAGTTTATGATGATGATAAAGACTCTAACAAAGTTGAATATTGGTTCCATACTCATGGACTTTACAGAGTCGGTTCTATAGAATTAGAAATAGTTGGTGTTGAAGATTCAAATGCTGCTTATGGTGCATTACTCAATACTTGTGCAAAAATGTTTATAGAGAGAGGAGTACCTGAAGCCGGATTTAAATTTAATCCTGCATATAACACTTATGTATGCTGGTTCCCTTGGCAGGAGGCTTTGAAGAAATTAAATATTGCTGATGATGTTACAGGAAGTGCAAAAGACAGAAATGATGGGGTACATAATACTCCTTCCGGTATTTTGCTTGCTGTAGATGCTGATGGTAATTATCATTCTCTTGATTATTATAAAAATGAGCTTACAGATAACCCTATGTTTATGATGAGTTACTTTGAAACTTCTCTTATGAGAGAGGCTGCTTTTGAAAAATTAGAGTATTTCCTAGAATTATTAAATAAAAATAAAGGCGATGACAAAACTTCTTTTTTAGTAAAATTAGGATACGGCGAAACAGAAGAAAACCCTAATGACTTAGAGCATTTATGGTTTGATGTTCATGACTTTACTAATGACGGATATTTTGATGCTACTTTAATAAATGAACCTTATAAAGATTTAGGTATGCATGAAGGCGACAGAGGAATGCATAGCATAGAAAGGCTTACTGATTGGGAGATATACACAGAAGAAAATAACTATAATTCAAGAAATATATATTTATTATTTCAAGAAGAAGAATAATTTTTAAATATTATAAAGCTAATTATAAAAATTGTGAGCCTCTGGCAAGTTTACTTGACAGAGCCTTTGCCAAGCGAACAATTTTTATTAGCAATAATAAAGAAGAATAATTTCTTATTATTGCTAGCGATAAACTCGCTAAAATTCAGCTGACAACTAAAGTTATCAGCTGCTCGTTTATCGCTTTAAAACATTAGAATTAAAATATAAAAGCGAGTCGTAGCCACCAAGTAGGTTATTGTGGGCTGCACCAAAGGTGGACTTCGTCACGAGCATAACAATAAAAAATAATAATTATTAAATATTGTAAAGCTAATTATAAAAATTGTGAGCCTCTGGCAAGTTTACTTGACAGAGCCTTTGCTGTAGGCACGCATAGCGAGAGCGAACAATTTTTATTAGCAATAATAAAAAATAAAAATTGTGAGTGTCTTATAGATGCTCACAATTTTTTATATATTATCTCTTTATTAATCTTTATAATCACTGTTACATCATAATTTCATATAAAAATATCATAAATAATCACTATTACTATAACTAAATTTCAAAAAATAGTTATTATTAGCTATAGATTTTTTTATATTTTTAATTAAACTTTTACAATAAGAATTCTATCTTAAGTACATTACATTAAAACGGAGAAAAGTATGGAAAGAGCATATATAAAAAACATAGCTTATTACGTGCCAGAAAGAATATTAGACAATAAATATTTTGAAAGCATATTAGACACTAACAATGAATGGATAATCACTCGTACAGGAATAGAAACAAGACATATGGCTAGAGCAGATGAAACTATTTTTGAAATGGGTTTGAATGCCGTTAGAAACTTAGAAAAAAAAGGCGTAGATTTAAAAGAAGTTGATACAATATTAGTACCTACTGTAACTAAAGATTATATATTCCCTTCTATGGCAGGGCAATTGCAAAAAGCATTGGGATTAAAACACTGTTTTGCTCTAGATTTATCTGCTGCATGCTCTGGATATATATATGCATTAAACACTGCTACTTCATTAATAGAAAGCGGACAATGTAAAAATGTACTTATAGTATCAAGTGAAAAACTTACTAAAGATATTAACTGGAAAGACAGAGGAACTGCTATTTTATTTGGCGATGCTGCTACTGCTTCATTAATAACAGCAAGAAATGACGGCAAAGGAATAATAGGAATGCATATGCAAAGCGAACCTGATATGAGTATTGTACTTAATGGAGGAAGTGCTTGTCCTATAAGAGCAGATGATTTAGAAGCTCCTGAGTTCAAAATACATATGGACGGATCTGAAACTTTTAAAAGAGCCGTTACAGAATTTTCTAATAGTATAGATAAAGTTTTAGAAACTTCAGGAAAACAATTGAGCGATGTTAAATATTTTGTACCGCATCAGGCTAATTTAAGAATAATGCAGGCTGTAGCAAAAAGAATAGGTCTTCCTATGGAAAAAGTAAGCGTTGTATTAAATAAATTTGGAAACTGTTCTTCAACAAGTATAGGTTTAGCTTTAACTGATGCTTTGGATAATAATAAAATCAATGACGGCGATTTAGTTCTTCTTACAGGATTCGGAGGCGGATTTACTTGGGGATCAACTTTGATGATTTGGTAATTATAAGGCTTCGATTAATAATTTAATAGTTTTTTAATAAGAGGATAGTATTTTTTAATGCTATCCTTTTTTATTACTATATAAAAATCAATAAATAAAAACATTGACAGCAAAAATACTTTTCAATATAATTAATATATGAAACTTGTTATTGAATTAAGCTCCGGCAATATTTAATCATTTTATTGTTCGGGGCATGCTAAAAACAGTATGCTATAGTTCTTTATAGTTATTAAAAATTATAAAATTTTTAATATGTTTTTAATTCAAGGAAAGTTTCATGTATTTAATAAAATTTTCATTTATTTTATTCATTTCAAATATATTGCAATATCTATATAGCATTATAGATATAATATTTATTTCACATTTAGTAGGTGATAATGGAGTTATAGCATTAGGAAACTGTGCTTCTATAATGTTTATAATTACATCTGTATCTTTAGGCTTATCAATAGGCGGTTCTGTTATAATATCAAAATATAAAGGTGCTGATGATAATATAAAATACAAACAATCTATAGGAAATTTATTATTTTTATCTTCATCATTGGCTTTAATAATTTCTATAATAGGATTAATATTTTCAAGGCATATACTATTATTTATGAATATTCCAAAAGAATCATTTAAATATGCTGATGATTATATAAAAATAATTTTTTCAGGAACATTTTTTATATTTCTCTACTCTTCTTTATCTTCTGTGATAAAATCAAGCGGAAGAGAAAAAACATCATTATATTTTATTATAATAGCTGCATTACTTAATTTTTTATTAAACTTTTTATTTTGTTATATATTAAAATTATCTGTAAAAGGTGCGGCATTAGCTACTGTAATATCTCAGGCTGTTTCATTCTTATTATCATTATATTATACAAGAAAATTATTAACTTTTAATTTTAACATCAAAATAATAAAGGAATTAATATTTATTTCTCTGCCTTGCATATTTCAAATGCTGATAATAAATATATCATATTTTTTTGTTAATATAATGATGAATAAATACAATGTTCTTGCCGGATTTACAATAGGCTTAAAAATAAATACTTTTATAGGTATGATTTCTTGGTCTATAGGAGAGGCTTTAAGTATAATTGTTTCAAAGAGTACAGGAGAAAAAGATTATATAAAAATAAAAAGCACAGTTAAATTTGCTATATTCTTAAACATTGCCGCTACAGTTACAGCTGTGATATTCATACATTTATTCGTTAAAAATATAATCAGCATATTCTACAGCGGAGATGAAAAAGTTATTAATGATATAATATTGTATCTTCAAGTATGTGCTTCATTCAATTGTCTTACTTATGCTTTGATGTATGTATTAGATAGTTTTTTAATAGGCATTCAAAAATCATATTTAGCATTCGTCAATTCATTTATAGATTCCATAATATTTAAAGTGATAATATCAAAGATATTAGAAATCTATATGTGTTATTTAGGAATATACATTGCTATGGCATTATCAAGTATTGTACCGGCTTTGATTGGCTTAATATATTTTTATATGTTTATAAGAAAAATTAATTATAATAAACTTCATTAAAAATCGTATGCATGTTAATTCAAATATAATAAATATTACATGCTACATAAAATTAACTAATTAAAAAAAGCTTGGGCGGGTGCTAAAAAATCTAATTTGGCAATAAGGAAATTTAAAGTTAATATTGCAGATTAAAACTATAAATATAAAGGGCGGGCAAATGTAATTAAATTTATATAAATCAAAATTGTTTAACTAAAAATAATTTTTTTGTTGTTCTTTTTCCCGCCACAAAAAGAACCAGACGAAGTCCGCCTGCGGCGAAAGTGCAAGTATAAAATTAGTACTAAATAATACTAATTTTGTCTTACAGGTAAGATAAAATATTAAATTTAAGCTAAAATATAGCCTTTCGCGAAGCGTATCCGAGTTTATCGAGGATATAAGGTTCTTTGACGAAGTCGCTGGAAAAATAACAATAAAAAAATTGACAAAGTTAAAAATTTTTAGTATATACCTAAACAATTTATTTTGTCAAAATAATTGTTTTAATTTAAAATATTTGCAGGGCTTTGCTGCGAAGCACACAGTCGTGCCGCACCCCAGTTCTTTTACCGAGTAGGTACCTTTCGGTATTGGTATAAGGCACAGCCCGCCTTCGGCGAGAACCAAAAGAACTGCATTTATAGTCTAAATTTAGGTTATATCCCATATTTAATAAGTATATTTTTAATATAAGTTCTATCAATTGCACTTTTTGCAACTTTGACGAAGTCCGCCTGTGGCGTGCGGCGGGAAAAAGTTGAATAAAAAATAACAAACTTAGAAATTTTCAATATATACTAAAGTATAAATATGCTCCGCAATTTTTATTGAGTACTTAAATTAAAGATTAATTAACTATAGCTTCTTTGAATCTGAAATCTATTCTGTGAGTTTGATTTTCCTGATTCTGCAATGTCTTTAATATAGCAGCTAAATCCACAAACTTCTCAGTTTTCACATACTTTTCTAATATCACCTGAACCTGATAGCCTCTAGGATAAAGTATCAAATCATCTCCATAAGCATTAATCTCTGATATAAGATTGTATATTTCATTATGATTAGTTTTTAAATCATATATAACTGATGAAAGATATTTAGAATAATCATTTTCTATCATTTTATTTGTAGGATTGATAGTTAATCCTGTTATATAAGGCACATCATAATTGTGAATAATATTATCTTTTATAATATAGCCGTCATCTGTAATTTCATATATTCCGCTGCTTGACTCTAATAAAAATAATGTGCCTCTTTCTATTACATTTATAATAAGCAAATCAGGAAAAGAAGTTTTTATGCTTTCTACCTGAAGTCTTGGATTATTTTCTATATCAGACTTTATCTCTTTTTTAGGTATATTAAACATGCTTATGTTATTATACTTTGATAATCCGGCTTCTTCCATTATATCTATAGCATTTAAAACTTCTAATCCCCGTATTTCCACTCTTAATATTCTAGCTTTATTTATAACTACAATCACACCTAATATTATAACAGCCAAAACTAAAAAGATAATTATTTTTTTATTATACTCTTCTGCTTATCGCTAAGTTTATTTTTTTTAAGCTTTTTTCTAAGTTTATTATCTTTAAAATCTTTCATTATAATATCAGCTTTTTAAAGTTTGATTATAAATTATTAATTAACAGCACAGCCTGCATCGAAACCTTTTTCTGTAGTCATAAGAGAAAGAGTCTCACCATTATCAGCCAAAAGAAGCATACCATGAGAAGTAACGCCTCTGAATTTTTTAGGCTTTAAATTAGCTAAATAAAGTACTGTTTTACCAACCATCTCTTCAGGCTTATAATATTCAGCTATAGAAGAAACAACAACCCTCTGCTCTCCTCCGCCAATATCTAATACAAATTTAAGAAGTTTATCAGCATTTTCTACTTTTTCAGCAACTAATATTTTAGCAGTTAATAATTCTAATTTATCAAAATCTTCTTTTTCTATATTAGGCTTATGCTTATCTTCTTTAGGAGGATTAACCTGTTTTTTATTCTCTTCAGAAGAAGCACCTATTTCTTTTTCTATATCATATCTATTGAATAAAGGCTCACCTTTTTCAATTTTTATTCCAGCCTTTAAAGAACCCCATTGCTTAGCAGTATCCAAAGGAACACTGTCGCCAAGTCCTAATCTATTAAATACTTTTTTAGGTGTTTCAATAAAGAATATTTGTAAATATGCAGTTACTATATAGTATACTTGGAAAGAAATATACATTACGTTAGCTAAATGATCTTTTTTAGTTTCATCTTTAGCTAAATTCCAAGGCGCACTCTCTTCAACATATTTATTAGTCATTCTTATAACTTCCCAAATATATGATAAAGCCTCATGGAACTTGAAACTATCCAAAGCAGATTCAACATTAGCATCAAGAGTAAGAACCATTTTTTTAAGCTCTTTTTCTCTATCTCCGTAAACGCTTTCAACCTCATCAGGAAGAATATTATTAAAATATTTTCCAAGCATAGTAGTTATTCTATGCCATAAGTTACCATAATCATTAGCTAAGTCGCTGTTTATTCTTTTTAAGAAAAGCTCCTGAGAATAATAACCATCGGAACCGAAATTAATCTCTCTCATAAGGAAATATCTTAAAGCATCAACGCCATATTTATCAATTAAAGTATTAGGGTCAACAACATTTCCCCTACTCTTGCTCATCTTTTTACCATCATCAAAAAGCACCCAGCCATGTCCATATACTTTTTTAGGAAGAGGTATATCAAGCATTTTAAGCATTATAGGCCATATAATAGCATGGAAGCGAACTATTTCTTTTCCTACAAAATGCACATCAGCAGGCCAATACTTTTTATATAATTCATCTTGACCCTCTTCAGGATATCCTAAAGCTGTTATATAATTAGCTAAAGCATCAATCCATACATATATACTATGCTCACTATCAACAGGACAAGGTATACCCCATTGCAATCCCTTACGGCTAACCGCTAAATCTTCCAAGCCCGGAAGTAAGAAATTTTTAAGCATTTCATTTTGTCTTTCTTTAGGCTCTAAAAATTCAGGATGTTCTTTATAATAGTCTATTAACCATTGTCCGTATTCTGAAAGTTTAAGATAATAACATTCTTCTTCTTTATATTCTAATTCTTTTTCACAGTCTGGACAGTAGAATTTACCGTCATCTTTTTTTACTACCTGACTTTCAGTGAAAAATGCTTCATCGCTTACACAATAAAGTCCTTTATACGAACCTTTATAAATATATCCTTTATCATAAAGAATTTTAAATATTTTCTGTACTCTTCTTTCATGATAATCATCAGTAGTTCTTATATAATGACTATAATCAATATGAAGTCTTTTCCATAACTCTTTTGTGGCATTAACAATATTATCAACATAAGCCTTTGGAGTAGTTCCTGCTGCTTCTGCTTTTCTTGCTATTTTTTCACCATGCTCATCTGTACCAGTTAGGAAATAAACATCATATCCCATTATCTTTTTGTATCTAGCCATAGTATCTGTTGCTATAGTACAGTAGCAATGTCCTATATGAAGATAATCTGAAGGATAATATATTGGAGTTGTAATATAAAACTTTTTATCTGTCATCTGTATGCCTCCATTAGTTATGAAAAAATTATATTTAAAAACAGAATCATTATACTAAAATTAGCCATTTTTGTAAAGTTAAAAAATTTATGATTATTACTTATAATAAGTTATTTATTTTTTTATACTTGTTTTACAATCATTCAATAAATACAAATCTAATATTTACAATTGTCTATATATATGCGGTTTATGTAAACTAACGATAACATTTTTTTACATATATAAAAAATTATATAATAATTATAATTAAATAATATCACCAAACGCATTTTTAAACAGTTTATTATCTATAATAAATATATTCTATTTCATAATAGAGTACAAAAAGTTACGGAGCGATTATTTTATGAAAAGAAGACATTCCATAAGATTTAAAATGCCATTGACTATAAGCATAATAACTACAATATTTTTGATTATTACTATTATCGTATTATCCTATAGAGCATTTGTCGGAGTAAGCAAGACAACATTTTCAGGTTTTTCAAGCACAATAGAAGGATATAAGTCAATGATGGATTCTTGGCTTTTTGAAAATAAAACACTCATAAAAACTTATGCCATCACTCCTGCTGTAATTAATTATCTATTAAACAGCTACAGTACTAATGCAAATATACAATTAAATGAAACTTTGAATAAATTTGAATCTATAAATAAATTCTCTTTAGATATAGGAGTAACAGATACAAATGGTTATATATTAGACAATGCTAAACATGTTGAAATAGGAAAAAATATACATGAATTAAGATCAGGTATATGGGATAATTTCAAACAAAACAATTATGATGTAGCTTATGGAAGTAAAATATTAAAATCAAGTGCTGATAATAAATGGTCATTAGCTTTAATATCAGGAGTTAGAGATGCAAATAATAACTTAATAGGAACAATTTATATGATCATAAATTGGGAAGAGTTTGTAAATTCATTAAAAAAATTAAAGTTAGATGAAACAGGAAGATTATTTGTTTTGGATAATGATGGAATTATAGTAGCAGATACTTATGATTATATAAATGAAAATGGTAAAGCATATTTTAATTTAATAAAAAAAGATAATAAACCAAATGGTATAATAACATATAAACTAAACAACAATACTTCAAGAACAGCAGTATATTCAAAGATGGAGCAGTTGCCTTGGACTTTGACTATGGCTATGGACAATAAAATCATATACAGAGAAAATATAAGAATGATTAGGATAGCCATAATAGTATGTATATTATCTATAATTTGTATAAATACATTCCTTATTTCATATATAAAGAAAACTATGTCTCCTTTAGACAGTATAATGAAACAGGCTCAAAATATATCAGAAGGCTATATAAATGTTAAAGAAATAAAAAAAGAAAGAAAAGATGAATTTGGAAAATTAGAAAAAACATTTAATATAATGAGTGAAAAATTATCTGAAGTTATAAATGAAGTAAATGAAGCATCAAAAGAAATATTAACATCATCCCAAAATATGATGGAAAGCAGTAGCGAATTATCATCAAGAACTGAATCTCAGGCCTCTAGTTTAGAAGAAACAGCAGCAAGCATAGAGGAAATAGTTTCTACTATACAATCATCTACAGAAAATGCAGTAAATGGTAAGGATATGATGAATGAATCTATAAACTATATAGGAGAAGCTGCTGAAATAATAACTGAAACATCAACAAATATAGAAGAAGTTTATAAATCAAGCGAAAAAATAAAAGATATAACAAAGATAATAGAAGATATAGCATTCCAAACTAATATACTTGCACTTAATGCATCAGTAGAAGCAGCAAGGGCTGGAGACCAAGGAAAAGGTTTCGCTGTGGTAGCAAGTGAAGTAAGAAATCTAGCACAAACTACTCAGGCTTCTGTAAAAGATATAACTAATTTAGTTGATAATACAGCAGAGCAAATTGATAATGCCACACAAACTGCAAGAAAATCTCAGGAATTATTTGAAGAACTTCAAAATAAAGTTAGAGAAACTTCTAATTTGATGGAAAGAATATCCAATACAGCATTGGAACAGCAATCAGGAGTTAACCAAATCAGTACAGCAATAAACAGTATGGAAAGTGCAACAACTCAAAATGCAGCTTTAGCTGTGGATTCTAATAATTTATCTAAAAATCTTTTTGGCAGAGTAGAAAAACTTCAGCAAAGCATTTCATTTTTCAAATTATCTTAAATTAGGAATATAATAAAAAAGCAATGGGCATTATAAATGTCTATTGCTTTTTTATAATTGCATAATACAATTCCAATATACTATAAAATTTATATTTTTAATAATTTTAACATATTCAAATAAGAATAAAGAAATAAAATATTTCAGTATATACCTAAACAACTATATTTTGTCAAAAAATAAAGTTATATTTTGTTTTTAATATCTTGGGATTTGCCCCCCGCGAAGCGTACCCGTAGGGTAACACCCCCAGTTCTTTTGTTGGCACAGGCGAAGACCGCCTGCGGCGAGAACCAAAAAGACTGCATCTTTAGGTTATACCATAATTTAATAGGCATATTTTTAATATAAAGTTCTAACAATTGCGTTTTAGCGAAGCGTGCCGACGAAGTCCTCAGAGCGTGTACGACAAAAAAGTATATAACCTCTATATAAAGTAGATCAGTTGACAAACTTAAAAATTTTCAGTATATACTTAAACATTAATTTATATATTAATATAAGAACCTTCTTTAGCAAAGGCAAGCTGTAAATCAATTTCTTCTTTTTTAAGGAAAGCCATTAACTTATTATGTATTAAATCTATTTGGGCATCTGTTCTTTCCTGATTATGATGATGAAGTATTACATAAGGCACATCGGCATCGAGTCCCACCTGAATAGCATCATTTAAAGTAGAATGTCCCCAGCCTACATGTCCGTTATAATATTCGCTTTTTGTATATTCACCTTCTATTATAAGAACATTAGCCCCCCTTACAAAGTCTATAAGTCTTGCATGAAGCAAATCAGCATTATGATTATAATGTGAAAGTGAAGGATGCTGTGCATGAAGACGTTTTTTATAAGGCTCATGATCTGTAAGATATATAACAGTTTTATTTCCTGAAGTTATTTTATATGAAAGAGTATGACAAGGATGATTAACCCACATACTTTCAATAATCATATTTCCGAATGTTATCTTTTTGCCCTCATAAAATGCTTCAAATTTAAGATTAGCCGCAAACTGCTCTAAATTAACGGGGAAATAATCTTTAGCAAGTATATTATTTATAGTATCATACATTTCTGTAGAAGAATCTTTAGGACCGTATATTGTAAAGCTGTATTTATCCGAAAAGAAAGGAGCAAAAAAAGGTATTCCTATTATATGATCCCAATGGAAATGTGTTAATAATATTATACTCTCAGTTTTTTCTGATTTTAAAGCATAATAACTTGCATTCTTCAATCCACTTCCGGCATCTAATATTATATAAGTGCCGTCATCGTCTATTACTTGAATGCAAGATGTATTTCCGCCGTATTCACTAAAACTGTTACCTGGGGTTGGTATAGATCCTCTGCTTCCAAGAAATCTTACTTTCACAAATACACCTTAAAAATTATTATTATATTATATATCATAATACAATAATAAAAAAAATCAATCTTATTTAGATTTTATTATAATAATAATACATTTTTTATATACTTGTATTATTACTCCATAAAGTTTATAATATAAATATAATTATATAAAAGGCATTTAAAATAATGAGTATACTAAAAATAATATCTTGGAATGTAAATGGAATAAGAGCTGCATATAAAAAAGGCTTGGTAGATTTTATAAAGAAAGAAAATCCAGATATAATATGTCTTCAGGAAACTAAGGCTTTTGAGGAACAGCTACCTGAAGATTTAAGAAATATAGAAGGATATGAACTTTTTATCAATCCGGCTGACCCTGAAGTAAAAAAAGGATACAGCGGAGTTGCTATATATACAAAATTAAAGCCTAATAAAGAAATAAAAAATAAATTAGGAAGTAAATTCTCCGACAGAGAAGGAAGAATATTATCATTAGAATTTGATGACTTTACTATATTTAATGTATATTTCCCAAACGGAGGAAAATCTGAAGAACATTTCCAGTATAAACTTTCTTTCTATGATGAAATAACAAAACATTTAAGTAAATTAAAAAAGAATACTAATGTAATATTATGTGGAGATATGAACATTGCTCATGAAGCTATAGATTTGGCAAGACCTAAAGAAAATGAAAAAAGTATAGGTTTTCTTCCTGAAGAGAGAGAGAAAATAACAGAATTTTTAAATAAAGGCTTTACTGATACATTCAGAATGTTTGTTAAAGAAGGCGGACATTATAGCTGGTGGGACATGAAAACTAGATCACGTGAAAAGAATGTTGGTTGGAGAATAGATTATTTCTTTGTTAATAATGAAATTACCCCTAATATTAAAAGAGCTGATATATTAACCGATGTTATGGGAAGCGATCATTGTCCTATACTCATTGAATGGGATAAACAATAAAGCTATAAATAAAAAACTGCTTGATTTTTTAAAGTTTTATAATATATTAAAAATTGTTCTATTTTCATTAAAATTAAAAGGAGTTTGCATGGTTCGTACAATCATTGAGGATAAAACGGCAATAATAAATATAGAAAAAAATATAATATCTGAAAATGTAGATATATTAGAAGAAAAATTAAACTATGTTAAAAATGCTGGCGTTTTAAACTTAATATTTGATTTTCATAATATAGAATATATGTGTTCATCAGCTTTAGGATTAATTGCATCAGCATTAAGACTATCCGGAGAAAATGGCGGAGTTGTTTATTTCTGTTCTTTAAGCAAACAATTAAAATCATTATTTGAAGCTACTAAGTTTTTAACTATAGTAAATACTGCTGACAATATAGATGAGGCTCTTAAAAATATAAAATAATATACAGGAAATATATGTTAATAGAAACAATTAGATTTATATACTATTTATTAATGCAAACTCTAAGACTTTATTCTTTTATATGGTTTGTATGGATTATATTAAGCTGGCTTCAAGCTTTCGGTGCTATGCATTTGGACTATTATAACCCAATAGTAAACTTTTTCTATCAAATAACTGATGGAATTATAGATAAAATATTCGGAGGAAGAAGACTTATTGTAGGAGTTTTGGATTTATCTCCATTAGTGTTTCTTTTAGTACTACAATTAGTAGTTCCTATAATATTAAGAGTAATATTTCAATTTTTATTAAACATAGTTGCTAGGATATAGAGTATTATTATGAGTTCCTTAGATGAAATAAGCAAATATATTGATGATGGCGATTACAAAAAAGCCATAGAAGAATTGGATCTTATTATATCAAGAGAACCAGATAATGCCAGAGCTTTTTATATGAGAGGAAAGTCGGCATTTATAGAACTTCAAAATGAAGAATTTGATAAAAATAAATATGATGCCAGAAGAGCTTTGATTTATGCCACTATAGAATATGATCTCAATAAATCCATAGATATAGATCCTAATATAATTGATGCATACAGGGGATTAATGTATCTTAATAGAGATTTAAAAAATGTAGATAAAGAAAGAGAGTATGCTCAAATACTTTTTGAAAAAGATAATACCGCTTATGATGCATTACTAATACTTGCAAGCAGCTATTTAAATAATGGAGAAAATGAGGCAGATTTCCATCAGGCTATAGGTTATTATGATGATTTTATTAAAAATGTAAAGCCTGAAAATAGTAAAGTTGCAAGATTTGAGAGAGGACTTTGTTATTATAATCTTAATATACTTACTAAAGCAGATATAGAAGCTAATAAACTTATTTATGATTTTCCTTTTTATGATGATGCTTATTTTCTTAAAGGTATAATACTTGCCAAAAATGGCACAAAATCTGAATTTTATGATGATGCTATATTCTTTTTGGATAGAGCTGTAGAATTAAATGCATCAAATTATAATGCAATATATGAAAGAGCTGAATGGTATTTCAATAAAGAAAATTATAGAAAAGCTATAGAAAATTATAATGAACTTTTGAAACATAATAATAAATATAGATTAAATGCATTACTTGGTAAAATTCAGGCATTGCATGATTTGATTATAGAAAATGAAAATGAACATTATCCTGATAGTCAGGAAGAAGGAAAAGATTTAGCAGAAGTTTTTTATTTATTAGATAAAGTTATAGATGTTATAGGCATAAAAAGTCTTCAATATAGATATTATAGAGGAAACTTATATGCTTATCAGGGTGAGATAAAAAAGGCAATAACAGAGTTCAAAAAAATATTAAATGAAAATAAAGAAGCATGGATTTATGAAAAAATCGCAGAATTATATCACAACTATGCTAAAAATGATGATGATTATAAAGAGGCTTTGAAATATTTATCACATATAGATAAAATAGAATATAAATATTCTACATATTATTTATCAATATTTTCTAATTATGAAATAAAAAATTATGAAGCAGCAGCTCAATTATGCAGAGAATTCTTTGAATATGTAAATGATAATGATGATGAAGTGTATTATATAAGATTTATATATGCTCATTCTCTGCAAATGATAGGCTCTAATGATTATAAATTAATACTAGATAATTTTAAGGCATGTTTAAACAGCAATCTTGATAAAGCTCCAATATACAGATCCATTGCTAAAATAATGCTTTTCAATATGCCAAATGAATATATTAATGAAGGCATATACATGCTGAAAAAAGCCTTAGAATTAAATGACGCTATATCATATCATATATATGCTAAAGAATTATTCTATGGAGATATAATCACTCCTTATCCTGAATTAGCTATTTCTATGGCAAATATAGCATTTGATATAGATAATACTTTGGAATGTGCTTTAACTGTTATAGGAAAAGCTTATGAATTAGGACGCGGTATAGAACAAGATGAATTTAAGGCTTTTGAAACATACAGCAAAGCTATGACAATATGCCAAAATAGTAATTCTAAATGCTCCTGCTCTAATGGGCTTATAGCTCATTGCTACTATAAAGGAATAGGAGTAGAAAAGAATGAAGAGATGGCTTATGATATAATAAAAACAACTGTTGATGCTTTGGGTAATAATTCTCATGATTATGTGGCATTATTATATTCATATTTTGCTTTAAATAATATAGAAGGATTTGATTTAGTTACTTCTCTAACTCTATTTGAAAATATAGAAAATTATTCTCATAATATATATATAATAATGATATTAAAAAGAATATACAAAAGATTAAAAAAGCATAATGATGTTAGAAGAATGGCTAAAATGGAGAAAAAGGCATTAGAAAATACTGGTGAATTGAATTTAAACTATATAAGAAAATATATTAAAAATTTCAATGACTTCTATCCTATTCTAAATAAAGATTTTACGCTTTGACAAAAAAATATATTAATAGTATTATAAACATATAAAAATAAAAAAGAGGTAATAAATATGATAAACAAATCTATGAGCATAGGTGAAATTATACAAATCTTTCCTGATTCTGTAGAAATAATGATGGGAAGAGGGCTTCATTGTGTAGGATGTCATGTGGCAAGCTGGGAAAGCTTAGAAGAAGGATGCCGCGGACATGGTATGAGCGATGAGGTTATAGATAGTATAGTTAAAGAAATAAATGATAAATTAGAAGCTAGCAAATGATTTTTATATCAAAAAATAAGAGATAGTATATTTACTATCTCTTTTTTATAAGTTATATTAAATATTATTTTCCATCTTTATATTCTCTTATTATTCCCCTAACTCTTATTGTGAGTCCGTAAACTTTCTGTTCTGCTATGATAACATCCAAAGGCACTTGATTATATTTATCTTTAGCAATCAATGCATCAGTACCGTATTTATCTTTTTCATATATTCTTATAGTAGATAATTTATCTCTCTCTAATTTAGTTTTTAAATCTTCTCCGTTTTCTATAGTGAATCTTATATCTTTTTTAACATTCTTGCCCTCAAGCCAGTTCACTTTAAATGTGCCAATATTTTTATCAACGAAACGCATAAAGAATACGAGTGATAAAGCATCAAAAGCCATACCTTCAAACTCTACCTTTTCATCAACCGTTCTTTTATCATTGAATAAATAATAATTATTATAAAAAGTTAAAGATTCTTTATTAGTCCAATCTCCTTCTGAAGTATCTTTCTTTAAAATGATAGGCTTAAAATCATTAGTAGTTACCCAAGCCTCAAATATATCGCTTACTTTATAAACCCAATTAGCAGCTCCGGTAGTATAAACATGGGCATATAGATGATAGGCTGGTACCCCATTTACATTACTTATTGCTAGCACTTTAGCTTCAAGTATACCAACTTTTCCGCTTATATTAAATTCTGGAACCTGTGCTAGAACGTCATACTTTATATATTCGCCTACTTTAAATGTCTGATTGTATCCGAAAACTATATTAGAAATCAATGCCATTATTATAAAAATGTACTTCTTCATAATACAAATAATCTCCTTTATTAAAATATTAAATTCTTACATATTATATATACTGAAAAATTGAACTTTTGTCAAAGAATTTTTACATTTTTTTATTGCATTTACAAATATAAATTTACTTACATCTGCCCGCCCTTTATACTTATTATTTTATTTTGAAATTTCTGTCTTTATCTTCTTTAGTTATCTAATTAGAAATCAAAGCACCCACCCAAGTTTTTTTAAATTTGATGCTTCCCAAAACCGCACGCAGAACAAAATTTTAAATATAAAATGATTTTGAATGATAATTTAAATAATAAATAGGAGTCCGTTCACCGTGCGTTGAAGAGGTTCAAAATCTAATCAAAACTTGGGCGGGCATCCTTTTTTCAAATTAAGCAAAATATATAAATAAACTCTAATTTGAAATGGAGGCAGAAGGCCTAAAGGGTGGGATTTAGAGAAAAATCTTTAAATTAACAAGTTTGGAAGTTTTTATCTTGCAATAGTATTTTTTTAATATATTATATTGTAATTAATTTAAGGTTTAATTTTTATGGCTATATTTTTATTGATAGGAGTTATGGCATTATCCGCTTCGGCGATATTCGTTAAACTAGCTAATGCCCCTTCATCTATAATAGCATTTTATAGAATATTTATATCATTTTGTTTTATATCAGTTATAACCATATCAAAAAAATCTTCAAGAGAAGAACTTTTATCTATTAGTAGGAAGGAAATAATACTTTCTATAATATCAGGACTTTCTCTAGCACTTCATTACTTTTTATGGTTTCAATCATTAAGCCTTACATCTGTCGCAAGCTCTACAGTAATAGTAACATTGCAGCCATTATTCGCATTCGTAGCAGGACATTTCTTTTTTAAAGAGCAGTATTCCAAATTAGCTATTTTGGGATTTGTTATAGCAGTTATGGGTTCTGTAATAATAGGCTGGGGAGATTTTCAAATAAGCTCAAAAGCATTACTTGGAGATTTCATAGCTTTTATATCAGCAGGACTTATAAGCACATACTTTATCATAGGACAGTATACTAGAAAAAGATTATCCGCTTTAACTTGGATTAGCTTAACTTATTTTAGTGCCTTTATATTCTTAGGAATTTTATCATATATAATGAAAATACCTTTTATAGGATACTCATTAAATACTTGGATTAATATATTAGGCATTACATTCATATCTACAATGCTAGGACAGGTAATATTTACCTGGCTTTTAAAATATTTCTCAGCAACTATAATATCTATGACTATATTAGGCGAAGCTGTAGGAACTTGCATATTGGGATATTTTATACTGCATGAAAGTATAAGTTTTAAGCAGTTTATAGGAATAGCTGTTATATTAATAGGAATAGGTTTATTTTTATGGGAAAAGCGAAAAACAATTTCTCAGTAAATTTTTGATTTATATATTTAATAACGGAGTTTTTTATGGCAATGAAAAAAGATAATATTAATAATGAGGAAAAAATACATCAAAAACCTTTAATGGAAGAACTTTATAAAGAGGAATTAGAAGCCTTAAAAAATGAGGATAAAAATAGTAAACCAAAAAATTGGAACTTATCTCCTCAAGCTGTGAGAGATTTCATATTAGGTAAAAAATTAAAAAGCGGTGTAGAAATAAAAAGAAAATTCTATGGAGATGATGCTTTAGTAGAGAGAGCAATAATAACATTAGCAGGCAACAGAGGATTAATGCTTGTAGGAGAACCAGGAACTGCTAAAACTATGCTAAGCGAATTATTATCAGCAGCTATAAGCGGAAACAGTACGGTAACTATACAAGGAACAGCAGGAACTAATGAAGATAATATAAAATACTCTTGGAATTATGCTATGCTTTTTGCAAAAGGCCCTGTAGAAGAAGCTCTTATACCATCACCTGTTTATATAGGTATGAATCAAGGAATAATAACAAGATTTGAAGAGATTACAAGATGCCCGCTTGAAATACAGGACTCTCTTATAAGTATATTGAGCGATAAAATTATGAATATTCCAGAACAGAACAGAGTACTATTTGCAAATGCCGGCTTTAATATCATAGCTACTGCCAATACTAGGGATAAGGGTATCAATGAAATGAGCAGTGCCTTGAAAAGAAGATTTAACTTTGAAACTGTTGAGCCTATAAAAAACCCTAAACTTGAAGGGGAAATCATAACTAATCAATGCCAAACATTATTAGAGCTTTCCGATATAGATATTGATATAGATTATGATGTTGTGGATATACTAGCCACTACATTTAATGAGCTTAGAAGCGGAAAAAGTTTTGAAAATGCTAAAATACAGGAATTAAACTCCGTTATGAGTACCGCCGAAGCTGTGTCAGTTTATTATCAGTCAGCACTTCATTCCTATTATTATGGTGATAAAAATATCAAAATGGATACAGTTGTAGGTAACTTAATAGGAAGCGTTGCTAAAGAAAATAAAGATGATTTACCAAAATTAAAGAACTATTTCAATAATTCTGTGAAAATAAAAGCTGAAAAATTGGGCAAACGTTGGAAAGAATATTATGAAAGCAGAAATCTCATTAAATAATTTTAATTTCACAGTAATAATTAAAAGAATATTTTTTATGATTATATATTTCACAAAATAAATGCTGTAATATTAAATAAATTTTAATATATATTTATATTTTATTATTTTATATTTAAAAATAAAAAGCTATATACTATAAGTATATTTTAATACATATATTACTATAATTATAGCACAAATTAGATATAAACCATCATATTTACCACACAAAAAAATATATTATTATTAAAATATAAAATTTTGTATTTTTTATAGAATTTTAAAAAAATTTTGATATAATAATATTTATATATAAAAATTTAGGAGAAAAATAAAAATGAAAAAGTTTTTATTAACGGTAATGGCTATTTTAACAATAGCTAGCGGATCAGTGTTTGGTATGTATGGTGCAGACAATACTTGGCTGTTCTTCCTCATACATGGCAACCAATTCAGAGCTAGAATGAACCAATTAGGTTTCACTCTAGGCAACGGCACTATTAAAGGTACTTTCGGTTTCAAAGCTAATACACTTATTAACGGAAGCATCTTAAATACAGGCGGTAAAGGTAATAAAAGTCCGTTAGAAGCTACTATTTCAGGTGGTATAGGTTATACTGGTGATGGCTTCGGTATAGGTGTTGGTTATAACTATACTTATTCTGCTACTGGTACAGGAATAAACACTCATACACCTGTAGTAACTATGAATTTCTTAAATAATAATTTAAGAATAGCATTACCTATAAGCGTAGCTGTAGAAAATAGCATAGGCGGTACAGTTGATGCCAATGGTAATACTGTATTATCAGAAAGAAAAGATTATTTAGGTTTAAGCATACCTGCACAAATAAGATACTATACTGGAATAGATGCTTTCAACTATATAAGATTTGAATTAAACTATGGATTAAATAGATATAATGGTACATATGGAGCTAATACAACTTCAAAATTTGAAGCACAATCTATAAGCTTCCAATTAAGACTTCATTTCTTAAATACAGTTATAGGAAATAATGTAACTGTAAACCCATTCTTAAGAATTGACTTCGGTTCTACTATAGGTGCTAAAGGAAAATCTGTTTTAGCTAGTAGTGCTTTATTACCTGGCGGTTTCGATCAAAGATTCACAGCTTGGGCTGCAAGCGGATGGAGAGAAGCTACAGCTAGTGAAGAAGCTTATGACAGAGAAGCTTATGATTTGAAAATCATACCTAGTATATCTTTAAGTGTTAATACAGACATCATTAATTTGATATTTGAACCTGGTTTAGGATACAGAGTACAAGATGACGGTAGAAAAGGAAGCAAACTTTCTCATACATTATACTGGCAGGCTTACGGAGAAATTTACATAAGACCTGTTCAAGATCTTGAATGGTATTTCGAAATGGATGTTAATAACGGAGTACCTAAACTTCAAGGAAATCCTATTGCTTCAGGCAATAATATACCTGTTGTATTTGGAGCTAATACTGGTATAACTTGGTATTTACCTGCTTTACAATAATAAGTAATTAAATCATAAATAACTAATTTTTAATACAAGGGGGCTTAAAAAAAGCTCCCTTTTTTATTATAAAAAGAACTATCAGCATCCATAATATAACTAATAAGATCATTAATCTAATTAAAACATACCAAAAATATCTATTAATAAAAATTAAAAATTTATAAAAATAAAAATGATAATTATATAATTAACAAAAATTTATAATTTTTTGTTAAAATACTATGTAAATATGTATTTACAAGATGATTTTTTTATATAATTTTATCTATATGTATTGACATTTTATAACTTTTTCCTATAATGAATTATAGAGGATCTTTATGGTGTCTATTGAGTTTTTAAGCAATCTCTCAATAGACACTGTCAAAAGACTATAAAAAAATTAGGAGAAAAACAATGAAAAAAGTTTTATTGACAGCTATAGCTTTATTAACTATAGCAAGTGCATCAGCTTTCGGTATGTATGGCAGAGGTGATTCTTGGATTGACTTCTTAGTACATGGTAATCAGTTCAGAGCTAGAATGGATCAAATAGGATTCACTTTAGGTAATGGTACTATTAAAGGTACTTTTGGTTTCAGAGCAAATGCAATCAATCTTGGCAACTTAGGAAATATACTTAGCGGAAGTACTGGAAATGTTAAATTAGATTCAACTATTTCTGCTGGTATAGGTTATACTTCTGATATGATAGGTATAGGTCTTGGTTATAACTATACTTTTGCAAATGATTCTATTAACGGCGGATATATAGGTGTACATACTCCTGTATTAATGGTTAATGCTTTAAATAACAATTTAAGAATATCTATACCTATACAAGTAGCTGTAAAAGACTATAATAATGTATTAAGTTATACTGGTAAAACAACATATACAGGTGTAGCTTTCAATAATATACAGTTAAGATACTATACTGGAATAGATGCTTTCAATGCTATAAGATTATATTTCTATTATAGAAATTCTTCTATAACAAGAGAAGGTTCTGATTACTCACAAGTTTCAGAAGCTTTCGGTTTCCAAGCAAGATTCTATTTCTTAAACACTCAAATAGGAAATGTTACTGTTAACCCTTATTTGAAAGTTGCTTATAATACAGCTTTACAAGGCGGCACTATAGGTGATTATACAGCAGAAACTTTTGTTAGTCCTCTTACAGTAAATGATGGTATTAATAAATTTAAACAATCAGATGTTTATGAAGCTAATGCTTACAATGTAACTGCTGCTGCTGTATTAGGTATCACTGCTAACAGCGATATAATTACTTTATATGTTGAGCCTTCTTTAGGTTATACTGCTTCTTATGCTGGAAGACCTAAAGGCGCAGTTGATCCTAAAGTAAACCACAAACTAGCTTGGGGAGCTTATACAGAACTTTATATCAGACCTGTTCAAGATCTTGAATGGTACTTCGAGATGGATGTTAATAATGGTGCTAATACTCAATCAACAGGCGTTCCTGTATACTTCGAAACTACTACAGGTATAACTTGGTATTTACCTGATTTAGGTGGTGCTCAATAATTAATTTCTGTTAATTAGAGAATTTACAGAGGCTAGCTTTAGTAAAAAAGTTAGCCTCTTTTTTATAATTTTATATACATTAATAAAATACCGGATAATTAAAAACTATAAAAAATTATTCCTTAATTATTTTCTTCTATTATAATATGTAATTTTATATATTTCCAAGCAAGATTCTATTTATTAAACACTCAAATAGTAAAGTTACTGTTAACCCTTATTTGAAAGTTGCTTATAATACAGCTTTACAAGGAGGCCTATAGGTGATTATACAGCAGAAACTTTTGTTAATCCTCTTACAGTAAATGATGGTATTAATAAATTAAACAATCAGATATTTATGAAGCTAATGCTTACAATGTAACTGCTGCTGTATTAGATATCACTTCTAACAGCAATATAGTAACTTTATATGTTTATACTGCTTCTTAGAATGAAAATTAAAAAATGCATCAGTTGATCCCAAAGTAAATCACAAACTAGTTTGGGGATCTTATACAGAACTTTATATCAGACCTGTTCAAGATCTTGAATGGTACTTCGAGATGTATTTTAATAATGGTGCTAATACTCAATAACAGGTGTTCCTGTTACTTTCAAAACTTCTACAAGGTATAACTTCTTGGTACTTACCTGCTTTTGACAGTGCTCAATAATTCATTTTCGTTAATTATAAAATTATAGAGGCTAACTTTAATATAGTAGGTATCTGTTATATATATTCTTTTATATTACTTAATAAATATTGTATAATTAAAACTATAAAAAATTATTTTCTTCTATTATATAGATATATATATTTTTTCTATAAAGTATAATTTTCAGATAACAATATATTTTAATTTGAAATCTACATATATTTACATTGTATAATTTTATTGTATAATAATAAAAATTATTTTAATTTTACAAAATAAAAAATTGGAGAAAAAAATGAAAAAAATTTTATTAACAGCTATGGCATTACTAGCTATGGCAGGTGCATCCGTTTTTGGTATGTATGGTGATCAGGACGATTGGATTGATTTTCTTACAGATGGCAATCAATTAAGAGCTAGAATGGATCAAGTAGGATTTGTCTTAGGAAACAACACTATTAAAGGTACTTTTGGTCTTAGATCACAAGCAGTTGGAACTTTATTGGGAAATATTATTTCAGGACAAACAGATAATATAGGATTAGATGCTACTATTTCTGCAGGTATAGGTTATACTTCTGAACCTTTCGGAATTGGTGTTGGTTATAATTTTACTTATTACAACAGTACTTTAGGTGTTCATACTCCTGTATTAGTAATGAATGCTTTAAATAATAACTTGAGAATAGCTGTTCCTGTACAAGTAGCTGTATCAAAAGAGCCATTTGGAAAAGGTACAGGAAATAACTGGAAAGACTATTTAGGAGTAAGCACAGATATACAGATAAGATACTATACTGGAATAGATGCTTTCAATGCTATAAGAGTATATGTTAAATATGGACAATCAGGATATAAAGAAGTTCAAAATAATATGGATATGTTCCAGCAATCAGTTGGATTTGAAACTAGATTCTATTTCTTAAATACTGCTATTGGAAATGTAACAGTTAATCCTTTCGTTAAAGTAGCATTCAATACAGCTTTAGTTGGAAATAATACAATGGTTAGAGCAGGAGAAGCTATCTATTCAATATATGCCCAAAAAGATATAAAATGGGATAAAAATCCTTATGATATAACTGTTGCTGCTGTATTAGGAATCACTGCTAACAGCGATATAGTATCTCTTTATGTTGAGCCTTCTTTAGGTTATCAGGCTACTTATGAAGGAAAATATAAAACAGATACTGTAGACCCTAAAGTAATACATAACTTAGCTTGGGGAGCTTATGCTGAACTTTATATTACTCCTGTTCAAGATCTTGAATGGTATTTTGAAATGGATGTTAATAACTCTAATAGTGACGGATCAAATGTTCCTGTTTCTTTCGCAGCTACTACAGGTATAACTTGGTATTTACCTGAATTTTAATAAATAATATTAATTATTAAAAAAATTATAGGGACTTGATTGTATAAATCAGTCCCTTTTTGTCGTCATAATATCATGCTTTAATGAAGTATATTTCATTCAGCCTACAGTAAACTCTCTAAAATAAATTGTTCCATTCAATTTATAAAGTCTACAATTTTTATAAACACCTTTTACCAATGAAAATAATCAACTGTTTTTATCTAATTCAATTATTATTTTTTAAAAAATTCATAAATTTATGACTATTAGTGTTGACTTTTTTATGTAAATTCATTAGAATAAAAATGTTGGTAAGATATAGGCATTAAAAAAAGATTGCTTATAATGTCTATAACCAATGTTAGGAACGATAAAGATCCTCTAAATCCTTATTATTCCAAACTACTACACTAGTAAAAGCAGCATAACTTTCCTATTAGTTACTGTTTTTACGGAGAATAAAGATCCTCTAAATCTTATTATTCTCACTGATTTTTTATAGTCCGTTAGAATTAAGCTTAAAGGTTCTAACGCCTTGGAAACAATAAAGATCCTCTAAATCTTTGTTGTTTCCTAAAATTATTTTGAAGTTACTACTCATAATGAGTATTAACTATATAAAAATTTTAGGAGAAAAAACAATGAAAAAAGTTTTATTG
The DNA here is from genome assembly GCF_000223215.1 of Brachyspira intermedia PWS/A. Lineage (NCBI taxonomy): Bacteria > Pseudomonadati > Spirochaetota > Spirochaetia > Brachyspirales > Brachyspiraceae > Brachyspira > Brachyspira intermedia. Next base: position 260,034 of record NC_017243.1, on the reverse strand, counting down.
ACAGCTATGGCTTTATTAACTATAGCTAGCGCATCTGCTTTCGGTATGTACGGTGACAGAGATTCTTGGATTGACTTCTTAGTACATGGTAACCAATTCAGAGCTAGAATGGATCAATTAGGATTCACTTTAGGAAATGGTACTATTAAAGGTACTTTTGGTTTTAGATCTCAAGCTGCTACAACTTACTTAGGCAACATACTTTCTGGTGGTACTGGAGCTGTAGATTTAACAACTACTATTTCTGCTGGTATAGGTTACACTTCTGAGCCTTTCGGAATAGGTGTTGGTTATAGCTATACTCATTTACATGACAGATTGGGCGTTCATACTCCTGTTCTTATGATCAATGCTTTAAACAACAATTTAAGAATAGCTGTTCCTATACAGATAGCTACTTCTTCAAATCCTTTCAATAATGTTTTAGGTCTTAACACTGAAAAAGATTATATGGGTGTAAGCACTGATATTCAAATAAGATACTATACTGGAATAGATGCTTTCAATGCTATAAGAGTATACTTCAGATATGGACAAGCTGGATATAAAAATGGTACAACTGATATGTTTGCTCAGTCAATCGGTTTCCAAACTAGATTCTATTTCTTAAATACTACTGTTGGAAATGTAGGTATCAACCCTTACTTAAAAGTTGAATTTGATACTGCTTTAGTTGGAGATAATAAAACTGTAAGAGCTGGAGAAGCTGCTTATGATAGTCAAAATAAAGTATTTAATAGCGGTTCTTTCGCAATTAATTCTGGTACTGGTAAACAAGAATGGGAAAAAACTCCTTATAAAGTAACTGCTGCTGCTGTATTAGGTATAACTGCTAACAGCGATATAGTATCTCTTTATGTTGAGCCTTCTTTAGGTTATACTGCTGAAGCTGGCGGAAAACAAAAAGGTGCTATTAATGATCCTACTGTAACTCATAAATTAGCTTGGGGTGCTTATACAGAGCTTTATGTAAGACCTGTTCAAGACTTAGAATGGTACTTCGAAATGGATGTTAATAACAATACTGGTGCTGCTAATTACAATAATGTTCCTGTTAATTTCGCAGCTTCTACAGGTATAACTTGGTACTTACCTGCTCTTAATTAATTAGAAAGTTAACTAGAGAATATATATAACTATAAGGGGGGCTTTAATGCCCTCCTTTTTATTTGCATTTTATAAACTACTTTAAATAATTAAAAAAATTACAGTGGACTTGATTGTATAAATAATATATTTTTTTGTTGTATTCATAACATAAAACAGTAAATAAACTTGATATACACTCACAATTTTTATAATAAACCCTGTCTTTATATACCGATATTATTTATTTTATTATAAATTATTATTAGTATTGATTTTTTTATATAAATTTTTTAGAATAAAAATGTTGGTATAATATAGGATTTCTTATTTATCTATAACCAATTTTAGTAAACAATAAAGATACTCTAAATCTTTGCTGTTTCATAAAACTACTTTGAAGTTACTGCTCATAATGAGTATTAACTATATAAAAATTTTAGGAGAAAAAAATAATGAAAAAAATTTTAGTGACAGCTATGGCTTTATTAACTATAGCTAGTGCATCTGCTTTTGGTATGTATGGAAGAGGTGATGGTTGGATTGATTTCCTAGTACATGGCAATCAATTAAGAGCTAGAATGGATCAATTAGGATTTGTTTTAGGTAACGCTACTATTAAAGGTACTTTCGGTTTCAAAGCAGAAGGTAATTATTGGGGTCAAATCCTTTCAGGACAAACAGATAATATATACTTGTTGCCAAGTATTTCCGGTGGTATAGGCTACACTTCTGAAATGATCGGTATTGGTGTTGGTTATAGCTATACTATGGCAAAAGATTATCTTGGTGGATATATAGGTGTACATACTCCTGTATTAATGGTTAATGCTTTGAATAACAATTTGAGAATATCTATACCTATACAAGTAGCTGTAAAAGAGTATAGTCTTGGTAATGTTAAAGAAACATATACAGGTGTAGCTTTCGATAATATACAGTTAAGATACTATACTGGTATAGATGCTTTCAATGCTATAAGAGTATACTTCTACTATAGAAATTCTACGTTCAGATATAATAATGATGCCAGTAAGTATTCTACTTCAGAAATTTTTGGTTTCCAAACAAGATTCTATTTCTTGAATACTACTGTAGGAAATGTAGGCATCAATCCTTTTGTTAGAGTTGATTTCCACACAGTATTAAAAGGTGGAGTAAATAATGGTGAGTACATATATAAAGCTGAGGATGTTGGTAATGGTAGGTTTGTATCAGGAACTGTAAAACAATCAGATTATTATGCGAAAAATCCTTATAAAGTTTCTGCTCAAGTTGCATTGGGTATTACTGCTAACAGCGATATAGTATCTCTTTATGTTGAGCCTTCTTTAGGTTATACAGGTAATTATGCTGGACAAGCTAACACTATTTCAACTGATGGTACTATTACAAAAGGACCTGATCCTAAAGTAGAGCATAAACTTGCATGGGGAGCTTATACAGAGCTTTATATAAGACCTGTTCAGGACTTAGAATGGTATTTCGAGATGGATGTTAATAACAGCGGAACAAAACAAAATTCTGGTATTCCTGTATACTTTGAAACTACTACAGGTATAACTTGGTATTTACCTGCTTTAAACGGTGCTCAATAATTAATTGAAAATTAACTAGAAAATATATATAACTATAAGGGGGGCTTTAAGCCCCTTTTTATTTGCATTTTATAAACTTCTTTAAATAAATAATTAAAAAAATTCCTAAAATATTGATGATATACATACATGCTATGTACTTAAAGAAATAAAGCATAATAATATTCTAACAGATCATTGTCAAATACATTTTCGCCGAAGGCGGGCATTCGCCTAGAACTTCCAAAGTTTAATAATACTACAAATATAAAAGATATAAAAAAAGAAGTTTTGTCTTGGATAAAATTTTTTAAGGGGGAAGATATGAAAACATTATTAAAAGAAGATACAGTTTTTGAATTAGTAAAAGAGAAATCAGAATCTTTTCTTTGTGATAATCCGCTTATAGATACATACAAACGTAAAGAAATAGATGAATATTTTAATAAAATAATGCTTGATTATGAAATAAAAAATGCTATGAATAAAGGAATTCAGGAAGGCATAGAAAAAGGAATAGAACAAGGTAAAATTGAAATAGAAAGAAATCTCAAAAAATCAGGTATAGATATAAAAATAATAAGCGATAATACAGGATTAAGCATAGAACAAATAGAAAAGCTATAATACTATTTAATATTATTAAAATATTTTATAGCTCTCTACATATATTCTAGCATCTTCGCTTCCATTAAAACGGTTAACTTTTAATTTATAAATAATATCTATATAATCAGAAGATAGTAATTTATCAGCCTCATCATCACTTTTATCCCACATAATAGCATTAACTTTTTTATTATCCTGTAATAACTCAAGCCTTAAATGTGTTTTATTATTTTTCTTCATTTTGTTTATGCTATTAACTTTCACTTTTTTAGACATAAATAAAGGCTCTTCATTTCCGCAGCCATAAGGCTCAAACATCTCTAACAATTTGGCTAACTTTATATCAATATCTTTAAAACTAAGTTCTAAATCAAATTCATCTTCATTTTTTTCTGTTTGGAAATTCTGGCTAGATGCATACTTTATTATTTTGCTTTGAAACTTATCAAAATTATCAGTATTCAAAGTAAATCCAGCAGCATTTTTATGACCTCCGAATTTAGTTAAATAAGCATTAGCATAATCAAGCATATCTCTGGCATTATCTTCTCCCCTACTCCTTATGCTTCCTATACAAACACCGTCATCACTCTCATGCATAATAACAGCAGTTTTACCATATTCGCTCAATACCTTTCCTGCAATAAGTCCTGTAAGCCCCTGCTCTATCTTTTTGCTTTTTACAACTATAATAGGAAGTTTCAAACAGCTATTAGTCTTTATATATTCATTTACAATAGTGAAATTAGACTCTGTCAAAGATTTCCTAGTTTCATTCATATTATAAACTTCATTTGACAAAGTTACAGCCTCTTCTTTTATCTCACAAGTAAGAAGCTTCAAAGCTGTTTCAGGGCTTCCCATTCTTCCTGCCGCATTTATAAAAGGAGCTAGCCTCCAGCTTATAGCCTGAGTATCTATCTTTGTATTTAATAAATTTATTCTTTCAAGTATAATATTGTATCTAATATGACTAGGCTTTTCTAATTCCTTTAAGGCACATTTCACATAAGCTCTATTCTCTTCTATAAGAGGCACAACATCGGCTACGCTTCCAAATAATACAAGTATAGACTTTTTCTTTATATAACTTTGAAGCTGTTTCTGACTTATATAAAATAGTCTTCTGAATATTTCCATTTTTATAATTAAATCTCTATACGCTATATCATCATATCTATAAATATTAACGTTAAGTGCCAAAGCAAAATCATCTAAAGTCTTTGTAGTTTTTATATTAACATTACCGTATTTAGCACCTAATTGAAGAAGATCATATACATTATCATATTCAGGCAAATATATTTCATATCTCTCATAAAAATTAAGAAGTTTCTTTAATCTTTCCTCTCCTCCTGTAAGCACCAATACACAGCCATCACCCTCAAACATATAAGTAGCAAGCTCTTCTAGCACCTCATCTTCGCTCATAAGTTCATCATAATAATCAGCATATATTGATTTATAGCAATTATTATCATTAATAAGCTCAAACCCGAATACCTCATCGCTTATAACGAAATTAGTAGATTTCAAAGCCCTTATTCTTTTCAATACATTTTTTGACTTATCAATCTCATAATCCAATACTATTATATCCTTATTATATAACTTAGTATAAGAAAACACAAAAGCCTGCATAAGCTTAAAAGCAACCGCACATCCTGAAAAGTTTTTTGATACAAAACCGGTATTTGAAATCTTAGGATTAAATACAGCATAAGCATTCGGAAGTATTTCCGGTATATCATGGTGATCAGTTACTATAATATCTATTGATAAATCCCTTGCAAACTCTACTTCTTCAGCATTAGATATTCCGCAGTCCACTGTTATAATAAGGCTTACTCCAGAATTAGCATATTCCTCTATAACAGCCTTAGAAAGTCCATATCCTGTTGTATGATTAGGTACGAATGCCTCAACATTCTTTGTAACTACTTTCAATGTATTATATATAATAGATGCTGCTGTTATGCCGTCTGCATCTTTATCTCCGTATACTAATATCTTCTCATCATTCTCTATAGCTTCTTTTACTCTGTCTACAAATACATTAACATCCCTTATATTAAAAGGATTAGATAATGAATATATATCCTGAAAAAAGAAATCATAAATATCTTCTTTGGAAGTTATGCCTCTTAATTTTAAAAGCTCTAATATTGTTGTATTTAAGTTATTTATATCCATAATTTGTCTTTATCACTTATTTAATAATAAAAAATAATATATTCTAATATTCTGAAATAGTATATTTTATTTATGATATTCTTTCAAGTGGTATATATTTTGCTATATTTATAATTGAGTTTTTTCGATATTAATATATCATAAAATAATAATATAATATAAGGTTTTAATTTATGGCTGAAAAAGATATTAAAAACTTTTTTAATAAAGCTTATGATGCTTTTAAAAGTAAAAATTATAAATTAGCAATAGAATACTTTTCTGAAGTTATAAAACTAGATTCAACTATTTACGAAGCATACTATAACAGAGCAAATGCTAAAGCAAATATAAATAATGAAGATTCATATAAAAGTGCTGTAGAAGATTATACTTGGACTATAAAATTAAATGATAAATTTGCAGCAGCATATTATAATAGAGGAATAATAAACAGAAGTTTAGGAAATAGTGAGGAGGCTCTAAAAGATTTTGATAAGACAATAGAACTTAATTATAATCTTGAAGAGGCTTATTATGTAAGAGCAAATACAAAAGCAAGCTTAAAAGATTATAAAGGTTCTATAGAAGATTATAACAAAGCCATTGAAGTTTATCCTCATTTTGCTGATGCTTATTATAACAGAGCATTATCAAAAAATGCATTGAGTGAATATAAAGAAGCCATCAAAGATTATGACAAAGCTATAGAATATAATTCTCATTTCATTGATGCATACAATAACAGAGGAAATGTCAAAGAAAAGTTAGGCAATTTTAATGAAGCTATAGATGATTATACAAATGCTATTCATATTAACAGAGAATTTGCAGACGGATATTTCAACAGAGCAAATGCCAAGTTTCATATAAAAGATTATAAAGGTGCTGTAGAAGACTTTGATGAATTAATAAAGATAAATCCTAAATATACGAAGGCATATCTAAATAGAGGAATAATTGCCATGACTATGGGAGCATATCAGGAGGCTATTAAAGATTTTGATAAGGCTATAGAATTAGATTCTAATATAGCAGATGCATATTATAATAAAGCTGTTGCTCTTAATCATTTGGGCATATATGATGAGGCTATACTTTATTATGATCAGGCTATAAAATTAAATCCGAATTATTCTGAAAGCTATTTCAACAGAGGAATATCCAAATCAAAAACTGCCTACATGAAAAAAGAAAAAATAAATGAAGATGAATATAATAAATTAGTTAAAGAATCAGAAGATGATTTTGATAAAGCGTATGATTTGGCTAATGAACATATAAAGCATATAATATCAGAGGGGCTTAAAAAATTGGCTTTTCTTAATATGGAAGCTGCTGACAATTTTTGTAAAAAGCATGATATAAAATAAGAAATATATTTTTATATTATATGGGCGGTAATAAGACAATAAATTTAAAAAAATATTGGGTGGGCAGCTATAAATTCTAATTTAGCAATAATAAAAAATAACAGTTTTAATGGCAGATTGAAACTATAAATATAAAGGGTGGGCAAATGTAATTTAGGTTTTAAAATTTAATTACATACCCCGCCCTTTATTCTTTAATACTATAGTTTGAAATTTTTAATTTATCTATTTTTAAAGCCTGATTATAAAATATAAAACCCACCCAAGCTTTATTTAAATTTAAAAAATATTAACCTACCGCAATTTATATTTTGCAGTAGGAATATTAAAAATTACTTACCCAATTCTTTTAAAACTTCATTATAGGCTTCTACAACTTCTGATACTTCTAAACTTCTCCACTCTTTCAAACTATTTTCTCTTTTGTACTTTAAAAATATTTTATTGCCCACAAAAATAACATGATTATTAGGATAATGAATATTCAAAGAATAACTAAGTCTATTCAAACGCATTGATTCTGATCTTAATGCCTTCTTTATTATATAGAAAGGACATTTTACTTTTACCATAAAGCAATTTGCATCCTCAAATACCACTCCCTCATAATCTATACTAAAATCATCAACGTATTTATGAATAATTTTTTCTATATATTTATTATACTCATCTTTTGAAATATTAGATTTTGGAGCTTCAAATATTTCTATTCTTTCTTTTACTTGAAATTGTTCTGTTATATCTTTGCTTGATAATTCCTCATAAGAAAGTTTTCTGAAACTCTCTTCATTGTAAATTATATCAAGCAAAATCAAAAATGATTCATTATAAACTATAGGGTGTGCTGAATCTTTTAAATGTATGCATTCAAAAACAAATGTAGTATTATTTTTCTTGCAATATTCTTTTATAAAGTTTTTATTTTCTTCAGTTAATAAACTTTCCGCCCAAGAAGCCATTGTTGTACCTATTGAACTTTTGGTTGCAAATATTAACTCATCTCTAGTTTTATCTAAAAATACTAAAAACAAATAACCATTATATTTTTTATAAACACTCACAGGAAACTTTATATTATTTTGTAATGCTTTTAATTTTGTTTCTTTAACTTCATCATAATTAAAGAATTTATCATAACTTCTTCCTGCAATTTCATTTGTTTCATTATATCTGTATAATCCTCTAGCTTTGATAGTTTGTTCATTCCATAATCTTTTATAAAATACTCTGTCTGAAAAATTAGTGGAATAAACTGTATCATAATATTTATGACGAACAAGCTCGCTGTCAGTTTTTTCTTTGTCAAATAAGTTTTCTATTTCTCTGTCATTTTTATAACTTTCAATAGACATGTATTTTAAATTAAGAATGATTAAATCCTCTCCATATTCCACAGAATTTTCTATACAATAGGCATTATCATTTATTTTGCATAGATTATCTTCCAATTCTTCTTGAAGTACATTTCTATGTCCGAATATCTGAATAATATCTGAATGATTATTTTTAAATTTATTTCCTACTTCTATATAAGATTTATAACTGTTATCATCTTCTCCATATCCATAAGTTACAACACCATTCAAAAGTGATGCAGGAATATGCTCATACATTTTATCTATGCCGGAATGATTAATAAAAAATTTCTTTCCTTTAAAAGTGAAAAAATAATAAAGTCTGAACTTCTTATAAAAATTTCTTATTTTCTTTTTATAATTATTTAATTCGCTTTCATTTAATATTTTTTCTTCTACAACATTATCACTATTATCTTTTACTTGTTTAGTTATAGTAAATGCTTTTTTTATTTCTTTGTATGTTGTTTTATAAAATTCCTGACTTGTAACTTTTATATCATTGGCAAAAAAATTCAAATTAACATCATGATTTCCTTCTATAAAATAAACATTATTTCCTATATCATTATTAAGAAAATAATCAAGTAATTCTTTTGACTTTACTCCCCTATCTATTAAATCGCCAACAAATATATAAGCTGTTTTTTTATCATTAAAATAATTTTCTTTCTCCAAAAACTTTTTAAATACATCATACTCGCCATGCAAATCCGGTATCACTTTTATATTATCATACTTTTCAAATTCTGTTTCATTAAGATAAAAACTATCCCATTTACATGCCTCAAGCAATGCAGTCTCCGCACTGCCATAATCTGAAGCTTTAAAAATATTAGCACCGCTCAATTTGAAATTCTTCATACGCATAAAAAAGTCTTGAATAACTTCTTCCGGTATATTAGAACCTACCCCTCTTTTTCTCACATTCTCAATACATTCTTTAAGTGATAAATGATCAAATAAAACAGCTACAATTCTATATCCATATTTTTTGGCAAGCTCTGTAATACTATTAAGATTAAAAAGCCCTGTACTATCCAATATGGTAAATTGTCCTAATCTGAATCTATTTTCTAATATACTTAATATTAAATTATTCCAAATATAAGCATTGTCTTTTTCAGAAATTTCAAGTCCATTATATCCGTCTGGAAAAACACCTGAATATAATATTCTTAAATTATCAGAACTTACACTATAATAATCAAGATTAGCTTTCTTTATAGTATAACTTTTTCCGCTTCCCTGAGGGCCTACTGTTAATATCAATACTTTCATTATAATTCCTAATTTACTTAATCTATTTACTTATTATTTAATTTATCATAAATATCATAGAAATATCTTATAGAAGAAATGATCTCTCCGCTTTTACACATCTCTAAATATTTTTCTCTATTTACTATCATAGCATCACTAACTTCATTTTCCTGCAAAACTAAATCCTCAATATTAACATCTCTTCTAAACATATAAGAATCTACTATAGTATTTGAAAACTCAAGTACAAAAGAAGTTAAAAATACTGCTTCATCTTTTTTAAATGATAATCCTATTTCTTCTTGAAGCTCTCTTAAAGCTCCGTCAGCACTATCCTCTCCAGCTAATATAGAACCTTCTGTGCATTCCCACATATTAGGACATACTTTTTTACTCTTATGTCTTTTTGTTATTATAACTTCATCATTACTATTAACTACCCAAGCATGTATAACTATATGATAATCATTTTTCTTTAAAGGTATTCCCCTCTGATGAAATCTTCCTGTTTTATTTTTATTAATATCATATATATCCCAAATCTCTTTCATAAACTTTACCAAACATTAAATATATTTAACAATAAAAAAAGCCTCCTTAAAAGAATGCTGCTTTTTAAGGGGGCTTTCATAAGTTATCGGATTCCTATATTATATTATTTTATAATATAAATTTCAAGGCTCTTAGTATTTCATAATAGTCATTATTTTCAAAAATTACTGTAGTATCATTAATTTTTTTCGCTCCGGGGTAAAATGATACTTTATGAGCGTATCCATGTTCCTTATAACATACTTCTAATTTGAAAGTATTAGGCAATTTTAATAATTTACCCTTAAAATCCTGACTCAAAGCCTCTTTAGTTTTCTCTTTAATCATCTTAACCATTAAATTAGGTGAATAATTTATAGTAGAATAACCTATACCCTCTTTAACTGGAAGTGTTACCAAATTAGGGTGATTAGGCTGCATATTTTGTGCCACTTCACATAATCCCTTATCGCCTGACAAAAATACTGTAGGTACTTTTCTATAAGCTGCAGCATAACTAAAAAACATAAATTCGCTTGCCAAAACTTCATTAAGCTTTACATAAACATTTCTAGTATTCATAGTATGCGAAAGCGGATTATTTCCAATAGAAGCAGCATTATGATATCCAATAAACATTATAGCATCAAAGCTCTCATCAATACCTTCTATCATAGAATAAGGGTCTCCGCTCCATCTTCTATGTATTTTCACGCATTCAGGCAAAGCAGTTTGATCTATATTCATAGCAGAGTCATGTGCATCTTTTACAAATATTTCTTTTGCCCCTGCATCAATAGCTCCCTCACATGCTGCATTAACTTCTTTAGTCATTTGCAAAGTATGTTCTTTATAAGTTAAACTTCCTGCATCAGTATCAGGCCATTGTGTAGTTGTAGTAATTCCTTCGATATCCGCACTAATAAAAACTTTCATGATAATTCCTCTAATATTTAATTTTAATGATTAAAAACTATATTATATTTTTGATTTTATTCAATATGTTTTTTATTGTTTTATAGTCTTAAACATAGTAACTATATAAGGTTTAATTTTTCATTTTATATAATAGAATATTTATAAACTAATTATAGTTTTTTATTTTATCAACTTTTTTCGGACTTCGTCAAAGTTGCAAAAAAACAAAAAATATACATAAAAGAATCTGAAATTATAAATATATAGTATTATTTAATTAATTCTAAAAACTCATCTAATATAATTCTTTTAGTTCTTATCCCTATTAAAAATAATAATTAATATATTAAATAGTTTTGTTTATATATTTACTGTCTATATCATCTATCATCTTGTTAAATTTTTCTTTAAGCAAAGCAGTTCTTTTCTTCTGCCACATAGTATATATCGCTATAATGTAACATATTAAAGATACACTCATCATAAATAAAAAACCCACAAAATATGAAAAATTAGAAGCCAAATAACCCATTATAAAAGGTATGAATAAAGCAGCAACCCCCGTCAAAGCCTCATTAACAGCAACATTTCTAGGAGCATTATCCTGATCCGCCAAAGCATAATAAAGCCCAAAGAAATAACCAAAACCGCTAACAAAACCCAAAAACATAAATGCTATCAAAAATAACCAGAAATTCCTAGTGAATGTTATTAAAAGCAAAGCCGCAGGAGTAAGAAGCCCTACTATAGTAAATACTCTTTTTTTCTCCAAAAATCTCAAACAAAAAGCAGATGATAAAGAACCTACAGCCATAAAAGCAGATAAACTTCCAACTAATAAGGAGGAGTCCGCCTCAGAAAAACCTATTACCTTTATTCCATAATCAAGAAACATAAACCTTAAAGTATGTAAAACCATAGCACCTACAAATATTACAAGCCAGCCTATATGCACTTTATATCTAGGAGCACGCATGAAAGGTATATTCCATTTTATCTTTTTGTTGTTAGCCTTAAATCTCAAATGTCTTGAAAGATAAAAGAGTATAAACATTATTACGCTTACTACTATAACAAAATAAAAACCCAATTTATAATCAAATTTATATATAAGCCCTGTAACAGTAGGACCTACAGCAAAACCTAAAGACCAAGAAAATATAAATAAAGCCCCACTTAATGTAACAGGCAAATCTTTTGATACTACATCTAATGATGATTGAAAGCATACAAAAAATATAGTAGCACAGCATCCATATAAAAATGAATAAAATAAAGACATTTCAGGCGGAAGAAATATCAAACAAGCAACAGCAATAATAAGCTGAAGTACCGCTTCAACATATATTAAGTTGGTATAATATTTCTTTTGTATTTTAATACGTGAAAAAGTGCCAGCTGTGAGCATCATACCCATACCATAAGAAACCCCAAGCAATGATACAAAAAAGGACTAGCACCTGATATAGAAGCATTTATAACTAAAACCGTACTGAATATGCTTGAGCATAAATAAAGCAGAAACGGCATAGAGTATACCAATATAGTCATTATTATTTATTCCTAACAATTATTATTTTAATGATGAAATATTATATATATTATTTATAAAAAATGTATAATATTTTGTAATTTTTTCTTAATTTGTTTATAATTTTTTTATGTAATTATTATTGCTTTTAAATATATAATGATAAATTTGTAGTATATAAAACTATTTTTAGTATATATTCTGTATTATTATCATATTGTAATAAATAATTGTAATCTTACACTATAAATATGTTTCAAAGGTAATAAAAACACATAAAAAATTATAATATTTTTTAATGAATTATTGTATACACAATTTCAATTTCAATATCTTTATAATTGATATAATTGGGATATGGAGCAATATAATACTGGCCATCTTCATTTTTAAAATTTAAATATGAAGGATTCAGCATAATATATATTTTCCCAGGAGTTGAAGGAGATTCAATCACCTCAAAAGTTTTCTCTCCTGAAAAGGTACCGCTTACAGTATCTATATACTGACCTTGATCATCATAAACTTTTCTAGTTACTGTTATTTCTTTTACAATAACTATTTCAGCAACTTGCATATTTTCATTATAAATTTCAAACCAAGTATTACTATAGATTTCTCCGCTATACTTATATAAATACTCTTCTAAAAATGATGCTGATACTAATGTATTTTTATATGTGAATACTATATAGGCAATACTTCCTGATGATTGACTTTCTAAAGGAGTGATTGATGTTATATATCCTCTTTCATCTTTCTCAGTAACAGAAGGAATATCATTAGTAATAGAAGTAGTTTTATCAACCTGAATAATTTTAGCAGAAGTTACATACACATGTTTGTTATTAACTATATAAATAGGTCCGAAATATATTTTTTCATTTGCTCTTACATTAGCTCTGCTAGTCCAATCGCTGCCTCTTTCAACCATATATTCCATAGGGTTTGTTACATTATCCTTACATCCTATTGCTAATACTGAAACTATTAAAATCATTAATAAAATTTTTTTCATTGTTCTATACCTATAACTTTTTATTTTTATATAATTCTTATTCTATTTTTGATAAAAATCAATACTATACTTATTTTTTATTATAAAAAAATAAAATTACATAACTATTGATTTATATTGATTAATTTTATAAAATACTCATAATTAAATTTGATAATTCAATAAATAAAATAATTTGACCGATAATAAATTAAATTAATTGTTAGGTTTTGATATGTATAAAATTTATTCAGCATTTATAATAATAATGCTATTCATTATATCTTGTAATGATAAAAAGCTGGAAAGTAAACAATATAGATTAAACATATCAGAAACAAATGAAGTTATAAATATAAAAAGCAGAAATTTCGATGGAATAAGCCTGATAAAAAATAGCTCATTTACAGCATATCCAAATATAACAATAAATGAACTTCTATCCCCTTTCAGTTCTGTAGAATGGCAGGATTTCATATCTGAAGATGATTATAATCGTTACATAGATATAGTAGCGAGATATGATACTAATGAATATATAATACAGTTTCAAATAACAGATCAATACAGATGGGAATTATATGCATTTGAAATAAATAAAACCCCATACACTATAGATATAGTAGCAAATGAACTATATAAATTATATACAAATAAATAGAAAATATTTTTAAATAAAATAATATTAGAACATTCTTTTATACATAAAAAAAGCCGGCTAAAAAACCAGCTTTTTATTATCAATAAATAACTTAATTCTAATTCAAAATATTAATTAAATGCTAAAGATATACTTCCTCTTTTTATATCTATAGGACCAGCTATATTTCTTGAAAGTTTTATTTGAATAGATAAACTTCTGTCTATATCATTACCTGTAGTCCAATCATTTTTCTGAGGCTCAAATATTCCTACAGTAGTTCCTGTTCCTGTTCTTTTACCCAAGAATACTTTTACATCATAATAAGTTACAACTATTCCTTTTGTGCCATTAATAGTTTCTTCTGTAATTTTTAAAGGTGCTACTAGAGATGATTTTTTTATCTCTGCTTCTGTCATATCTTCAACATCTTTTCCGCCTATTACATAATAAACTTTATCATTTATTTCTACTGCTTGAATTTCTTTATCTGCTCCATAAACAGTAACTTTCATTTTTGGTGTATCTTCTCTGGTAATAGTTTCTTCTTTTTTATCTTCATTATTAGCTGTATCGTCTTTTGTAACAGCATTGTCTTTTGTAGCTGTATTATTGTTATCTTTAGGCTGCATAGTAACACATCCAACAAGTATATTCATCAAAACAACCGCAATAAAAATTTTCTTAATCATGATGCCTCCGCAAGTATTTTATTTAATAATTTAATACTGTTAAAACTATCGGAAACTATTTTAGTAATATTGAATATTTTTTTTACATTTAATACTTGAATAATATAATAATAAATCTATACTTAAGAGTATATAATCAATTTAAATAAGGACATAAAATGCAAATTTCTGAAAATAGATATGACAATATTATATATAATAGATGCGGTAAAAGCGGATTAAAGCTCCCTATAGTTTCTTTAGGGCTTTGGCATAATTTCGGTGAAAACTGCGATTATAACAATATGAAAGAAATGATAAAAACCGCTTTTGATAATGGCATCACTCACTTTGATTTGGCAAATAATTATGGACCTCCTTACGGTTCTGCTGAAATTAGTATGGGTAAAATATTAAATGACGGACTTAATAAATATAGAGATGAACTTATAATCAGCACTAAAGCGGGTTATGATATGTGGCCAGGACCTTACGGAGATTTTGGAAGCAAGAAATATTTAATAGCAAGCATCAATCAAAGTTTAAAAAGACTCAATCTTGAATACGTTGATATATTCTATCATCATAGAATGGATCCTGAAACTCCTTTGGAAGAAACTATGGAAGCATTAACTAGAATAGTAAAAAGCGGAAAAGCTTTATATGTAGGTCTTTCAAATTATGATGGTCACACAATGGAAAGAGCTTCTAAATTACTTTATATGGCTAATGTACCATTTATAATAAATCAAAACAGATATTCTATATTTGACAGGACTATAGAAAATAACGGATTAAAATTAAAAGCAAAAAAATTAGGAAAAGGAATCATAGCATTCAGCCCATTAGCTCAAGGATTATTGACAGATAAATATTTAAATGGTATTCCAAAAGACAGCAGAATAGCAGCTGACGGCAGATATTTGAAACATGATGCTATAACTAGAAAAAAATTGTCTCAAATTGAACAGCTAAATAATTTAGCAAAGGAAAGAGGAGAAAGTTTAGCTCAAATGGCTTTAAGGTGGGTACTAAAAGACGAAGAAATTACAAGCGTATTAATAGGTGCTTCAAAACCAAGCCAAATATTAGAAAATCTAAAAATTATAAATAAAATGCCTATTACTGATGATGAATTAAGAAAAATAGATGATATAAGTTTATAAAATCAATTATATCAATTCATATAACGCACGGTGAATTATACTTTATAATTTAATAAATTTTAATTACTAAAATATTTATTATATTAAATTTCATTCATCGTGCGGTACATACATTTGCAAATTTAAAAAATTTAGGGCGGGCATGTTTTTATAAATAAAATTATAAAAAAGTATTAATTAATCATTTCTAATTAAAGCAATAAATATAAAGGGCGGGATTTCAGAATAATTCTAAAAATAAAAAAATTGACAAAATCATATTGTTTATATATTATTAGAAATTATATAAAATATATAAGGAAATATTTATGTCAGATGAATTGAAAACAAAAGCATTAGAATATCATTCTAAAGGAAAAGCTGGAAAAATAGAAGTTATGGCCACCAAACCTTGTAAAACTGCAGATGATTTATCTTTAGCATATACTCCGGGAGTTGCAAAACCTGTACTTGAAATAGCTGAAAATCCTAATGAAGCATACAAATACACCTCAAAAGGAAATCTAGTTGCTGTTATTTCAAATGGAACTGCAATACTTGGTTTAGGCGATAGAGGTGCTTTAGCTTCAAAACCTGTTATGGAAGGAAAGGGAATATTATTTAAACGTTTCGCCGATATTGATGTGTTTGATATAGAGATAAATGAAAAAGACCCTGATAAAATTATAGATATAGTGCATGCATTAGAGCCTACTTTCGGAGGTATTAACTTAGAAGATATAAAAGCCCCTGAATGTTTCAAAATAGAAAAAACTTTGATAGAAAAATGTAATATACCAGTATTTCATGATGATCAGCATGGTACAGCTATAATATGTTCTGCTGCTTTGATTAATGCTTTGGAAATTGCAAATATAGATAGAAAAAATGCAAAGATAGTATTTAATGGAGCCGGTTCTGCTGGTATTTCATGTGCAAAAATGTTTGTAGCATTGGGAGTGCCTAGAGAAAATATTATTATGTGCGATAGTAAAGGTGTTATCACTAAAGATAGAATAGAATCTGTTACAGAAGAGAAAAGAGAATTTGCTACTGATTTAAAAGTAAAAAATCTGGAAGAAGCTATGAAAGGAGCTAATGTATTTGCTGGGCTTTCTGTTGCTGACTGCGTTACTGAAGACATGGTTAAATCTATGGCTAAGAATCCAATAATATTTGCTATGGCCAACCCTAACCCTGAAATACAATACGAAAAAGCTATAGCTATAAGAGATGATTTAATCATGGCTACAGGAAGAAGCGATTATCCTAATCAGATTAATAATGTATTAGGTTTCCCTTTCATATTCAGAGGTGCTTTAGATGTGAAGGCAAAAGCTATATCAGAGAAAATGAAAATGGCTGCTTCATTAGCATTGGCTGCTCTTGCTAAAGAAAAAGTTCCTGAAGAAGTTTTCAAAGCTTATGGAAACAAGACTTTTGAGTTTGGTAAAAATTATATAGTACCAAAACCTTTTGATCCTAGAGTTATTGAATGGGTATCGCCTGCTGTTGCTAAGGCTGCTTGTGATGAAGGGCTTGCAAGAGAACCTATAACTGATTTTGAAAAATACAAATCTTCTCTAAAAGAAAGAATGAAAAAATACTGGGAATAATTTTTTAATAATAAAATTTATTTGGGCTTTACTTTTATTTAATAAAGGTAGAGCCTTTTTTATAACGTACGGTAAGAAGACTAATATTTGCGTTAATTAAATCATTTGTGTGGACTAGCCCGACGCTGTGCTTACCGATGAAGTCCTAAAAAAGTTGATAAAATAAAAAATTATATCAGTCCATAAAACATCTTTCAAATATTTTATTATATTGTTATTATTTTCGGGGACTAGCCCCCGAGCCCCCAGTTCTTTTGTTGGCACAAAGAACCAAAAAGACTTCATTTTTATAAATATTAATATTTAAAAATATAAATGAATTAAAATTATTACTTTATTTTTTATGTTTATAAGGCTTAATATTAATCTTAAAAAGCTCATTATCATCTAAGTGAGCCTCATAAAGTTCAATTTTTTTATATTTATCAATGTTTTCATTCTTTAAATTTATAAAGTTTACTATATCATATACAAGTTCTTTATCTTCTTTTGATGTCTGTACTCCGAAACAAATACTTTTTATTGATAAATTGATAAGTGTTCCATTTGAATTTTCATTTTTTTCATCATAAAAAAGTATTCTGTATTCATCTTCATATTCCCATTCTTTTGATTTTACTGTAAATATATCTGTTATATTATTTAATGTCTTATCATCTATTAAAATACTATTTATTGATTTTTTTTGTTTATTTATGAATGTATCATAAGATATCATTTTTCTGTTATAACTAATTTTCTTAATTAAAATTTTATCATTATTTTCATTTAAAATTTTATTTATATCATATTCAATACAAATACCCTGATGTTTATCAGCATAATGACTCCACATTAAAGTATTATCATTATGAGTAGTTAAACAAGCTATTTTTATTTTCTCTAGTAAATAATCATAAAATTTATTTTGTTCTTCTTTTTTAACATTTCTTATATAAGGATCAACAGGATCATTAAAGTTTTTCGTATTACTGCACCATAAAGTATTATTTAATATGCTTCTTAAAGTATCTTTATTAACTCTTGTATAATTATATAAGCTATTATTTCTTATTTCATAATAATATTTTTTATTATAAAAATCATCTTGAATTGCTTTATTGATAATATTTTTATTATTATCTATAATTTCATTTTCATTAACATATATTTTATTTTTTAATGATAATACATTTTCTGTTATTGATGATGAAATATTAAAAAGATCACAGGTATGAATAATGGTTTCGTTATCAAATTCTTTATATATATTTAATATTATATTTTTATATAAATTATATATTTCATTTTCTTTATTATTTAATTTTAGCAGGCATTCTATTTTCTTATCTTGTATACTTAATTTATCATAATTATATTTACAATATTTTTCTGATAATTCATAATTTTTTATAGATTCATTATAATTTTTTAATTCATAATAACATATTCCTATATAATAGTATACAAAATAATTCTTTTCATTTAATTCAATAGATTTATTAAAATCTTTTATTGCTGATTTTAAATAGTTTATATCATTATTATTTTTTATAGCAAATTTATAATAACATAATCCTCTGTTATAATAATATTCTCCAGATTCTGAATTATATTTAATAGCCATATTAAAATCATTTAAGGCTTCTTCATATTTATTTAAATAAACATAAGATAAAGCCCGTATACTATAACTTTCATCATATTTTTTATTTAATACTATTATATCATTTTTAGTTTTTATGTTTTTTTCAAATTGATGTAATATGATTATTATATTGTCAAAATCTTCAATAGCTTTATGAAGATATTCTTCATTAATATTTTCATTTAAAGCTAAATAGAAATAACATAACCCTCTATTATAATGTGTAACTTTATTATCTGGTTCAATATCAAAAACTATATTAAAATTTTTTATTGCTTCTAAATATTTATTACTATCTTTATTATATAAAGCCAATTGATAAAGTGACCTGGCTTTATAGAAATATAATTTAGGATTTTTATTATCAATTTTTAAACCATCATCACATAAATTTATTATTTTATAATCATGTTTTCCATCATCATATTTTTCTATTTCTTTGAAAATTTTTTTTAATTGCTTTTCTTTATCATTCATAATTATTTCCTAAACACTAATGAATATATTTTATATCATATAAATAAAAATGAAACATTTTATAGTTGCTATATTATTAAAATGCACTTTTGCGTAGCGTATCAGAGCCTGTCGATGATATAAGTTCTTTGACGAAGTCGTGGGAAAAAGAACAATAAAAAATAGACAAAGTTAAAAATATATTTTAAGTTTTTATTTGTTGCGGCTTTTCTACAACCGCATGTAGAATAAATTTTTTTAATATTGAATTTTAATTTAAATTATTAAAAAACTTTCATTAACCGTGCGTTTAGTGTATTAGAAAATTTATTACAATAAAAAAGTGCAAACCTTGTTTAGGATTTGCACTTTAATGTTTTTATTTATTTTTTACTTTTTAGCTTTTTTCTTTATAGAAGGAAGCTCATCATAAATCTCTTTGAATAAATACTCAAAGAAATCATTGTCATATTTATTGATATCTTCTATAAATATCATATCTTTAGCATTTTCATAAGGCGGCTTTAATATATAATCCTTTATTAAAGTTTTTGCCTTATCAGTAGGCTTTATAAAAAGATGATTATCGCATACATAAGCTGTTATTTTTTGTTATAATAGATTATGTATTCTCCCATCATCTGTTTATAATCAATATCATCTAAAGAATCTAGTTTGTTTAATACTATATTAAGAAAGTCTTTAGATGATGGCATTAATTAACCTTTTCTATCTTATCAAAACCAGTAAATGGTCTTAAAGCATCTGGAATTATTACGCTTCCGTCTGCCTGCTGATAATTTTCAAGTATAGCTATCCAAGTTCTTCCAACAGCAATACCTGAACCGTTTAATGTATGTACTAATTCTGTTTTGCCGTTTCTTCTAGTTCTCATCTGCATTCTTCTTGCCTGATAATCCCAACAGTTACTTACACTTGAAATCTCTCTGTACATGTTTTGTGATGGAAGCCAAACTTCTATATCAAAAGTTTTATAAGCAGCATTTCCTATATCTCCGGAAGAAAGAACAACTACTCTGTATGGAAGTTCTAATGCCTGTAAAATACTTTCTGCATCTTTAAGCATTTTTTCATGCTCTTCTTTAGATTTGTCAGCAGCACAAATTTTTACTAACTCTACTTTGTCGAATTGATGCTGTCTTATTAATCCTCTCATATCGCGTCCGTAAGAACCAGCTTCAGAACGGAAACAAGGTGTATAAGCAGTACAATATAAAGGAAGCATGTTTTCAGGAATAATTTCTTCTCTGTATATATTTGTAAGAGGAACTTCTGCTGTAGGTATAAGGTATAAAGCAGGATCATCTGTAGTTTTAAATAAATCCTCCTCAAATTTTGGAAGCTGACCAGTACCTGTCATAGTTCTGCCATTAACAAGTATAGGAGGTACATATTCTGTATAGCCATGTTCGCTTGTATGTTTCTTTAACATAAAGTTAATTAAAGCTCTTTCTAATGCTGCACCTTTTCCTTTCATAAGTGAGAAACGAGTTCTTGACATTCTAACAGCTCTTTCTATATCAAGAATATCTAAACCCATAGCTATATCAACATGGTCTTTTACTTCAAAATCAAATTTACGAGGCTCTCCCCATCTTATGATTTCTTTATTTGCTTTTTCATCATCTCCATCTGGTACATCTTCAGAAAGCATATTAGGCAAATAAAGTATTTCATTATTAACGGCCTCTTCCAACTGCGACAACTTCTCTTCTTTTTTATTTAAGGATTCTGTGAAGTTTTTCATTTCTTCTTTTATTTTTTCTGCCTCTTCTTTATTTCCGGCTTTCATGCATTCGCCGATTTTTTTTGAAGATTCATTTTTCTTTGCTCTGTCCTGTTCTACTTCTTTTAAAAGGTTTAATCTTTCATGCTCTAAAGCTTTTAACTTGTCTAAAGATACTTTGCTTCTTCTCTTTCTCAAGTTCTCTTCTACTAATTCAATATTTTCTCTTATTAATTTTACATCTATCATAATAAAAATCCTTAAATAAAAATTTGTATTAATTATACAACTATTTTTAAAATAGTAAATTGCACTATATCTAAAATTTCAATAAAATAAAAGAATAAAATTACTATTTATAAAATTATTTTTTATTTTGCATTTATATATATTTATGATAATATATAAATATACATTTTAATATTAGGTTTTATCTTATGAAGAAAATTATATTTATTACTTTATTATCTATAATCTTTACTGTTTCCTGTACTTCTTTTTCAATAACCACATCAAATGATAGAAAATCTTATGACAAAATTGAAAAAACAATAGATAAAGCAGAAAGAAAAACTGAAAGAAATATAGAAAAAGCTGAAAGGAAAAATGAAAAAGAATTAGAGAAAGCAGAGAGAAAAATTCAAAGAGAATTAGAAAAGGCCAATAGAAAATAGTATAATTAAATATATTTTTATATATTATTACACAATGTATAAAAACATAATCTTTAAATATATCAATGCTTTTATCTGAACATAAATATTTTATAATTTTTTTAGCTTATACATACGCACGCAGAGTAAAACTATGAATATAAATTAAATTATTGATAGAAATTAAATTATATATAAAAATTCATTCACCGTGCGGCTAATAGACTTTAAATCTAATAAACACTTGGGCGGGCATGCTTTTTCTGAATTGGCTTTAAATGTGAATAAAGCTATTAATTGTAAATAAAGTTAACAAAACTAAAGGGCGGGATTTGTAATAAAATTCCAAAAATATGTATATTGCCTATTGACATTGGAGTACACTTCAATGTTATAATAATGCCATATTTATAAAAAGGAGTTATTTATGTTACTTGATAAAAACTTAGAAGAAGCTAATTCAGGTCAGAGAATAAATGCTAAAGGTTATGCCGTACATAGCAAAACAGATACTTTTAAACCATTTGAATTTTCAAGACATTCTATGGGCGATAATGATATATTAATAGAAATAATGTATGCCGGAATATGCCATAGTGATATACACTCAGCAAGAAGTGAATGGCATGAAGGAATATACCCTATGGTTCCGGGACATGAAATTGCCGGAAAGGTTGTAGCAGTAGGAAAAAATGTTACTAAGTTTAAAGTAGGAGATTATGCAGGCGTAGGATGTATGGTAAACTCATGCGGAGAATGCGAAGCATGCAAAAGAAGCCATGAACAATTCTGTGAAAGAGGTCAAACTGTATTAACCTATGACTGTAAAGACCATTTCCATAATGATGAACCTACTTACGGCGGATACTCTAATAATATAGTAGTAAGCGAGAAATTTGCTATTACTGTACCAAAAGATGCCCCAATGGAAAAAGTAGCTCCATTACTATGTGCAGGTATTACAACTTATTCTCCTTTGAAATTTTCAGGAGTAAAAGAAGGTGATGTAGTAGGCGTTGCAGGTTTCGGAGGACTTGGCTCTATGGCTGTAAAATATGCTGTTAATATGGGTGCTCAAGTTTATGTATTTGCTAGAAATGATAAGAAGAAAAAAGAAGCTTTAGAAATGGGAGCTAAAGATTTATTTACTTCTACAAAAGATGTTCCTGTACGTTTCGATTTAATCATATCTACAATTCCTACCGGTTATGATGTTAACAATTATGTTGATCTATTGAAATACGGCGGAGAAATGGCTATAGTAGGACTTCCTCCAGCAGAATTAAAACAAAGCATAGACTTGGCAAGATTAATATTCTCAGGCGGAAAAAAAGTTTATGGTTCTATGATAGGAGGTATTAAAGAAACTCAAGAGATGTTGGACTTCTCTTTAAAGCATAAAATATACCCTGAAACAGAAATTATCGCAGCAAATCAAATTGATGAAGCCTATGAAAAACTTACAACAGGTCAGGCAAAATTCAGATATGTAATTGATATGAAAACTCTTCAATAAGTAAAAAAAATTTTTGTTCATAATATTCTTTATAAATTTGAGGCAGCATTAAAAATATGCTGTCTCTTTTTATTATAAATGATATAATTAAATAAATTATTGATCACTACTAATATAAAAAGGATTATTATATGACTGCCGATTATCATGTACATACAGAGTTTAGTGACGATTCTAATTATACATTAGAAAAAGTTATAAAAGACGCTATAAAGCTAAATATAGATGATATTTGTATTACTGATCATGTGGATTATGGCATAAAAAAAGATTGGAACGAAATTGAAATAAAAGACGAAAAAACTATATCAAATGTCAATTATACAAAGTATATAGAAGATATAAAAAGAATGAAAGAAATATACGGAAAACAAATTAATATAAAAACAGGACTTGAATGCGGCATACAAACTCATACTATAGATAAATATGAGGCTCTTTTAAAAAAATATGATTTCGATTTTATTATATTTTCAGTTCATCAGGTAAATGATAAAGAATTCTGGACTCAGGATTTTCAAAGAAACAAAACACAAAAAGAATACAATGAAGCCTATTATGAAGAAATGCTCAATGTTGTAAAAATGTTTAAAAATTATTCAGTGCTTGGTCATTTAGATTTGATTATACGATATGATAAAAAAGGTGTTTACCCTTTTGAAAAAGTGAAACCTATTATAGAAGATATATTAAAAATAGTTATAAAAGATGGTAAAGGAATAGAATTTAATACTTCATATCATAGATACGGTTTGAAAGATACTACTCCTTCCATAGATATATTAAATCTATATCATAAATTGGGAGGAAATATTATCACTATAGGAAGCGACAGTCATCAGCCTAGTCATTTGGGATTTCATATAAATGAAGCAAAAGAAATTCTAAAAGATATAGGATTTAAGCAATTCTGCACTTATGATAAAATGATTCCATCTTTTCATAATCTTTAAAGTATATAAATATTGACAGGTAAAAAATATCATATATAATAAAATCCTATTTAGGAGGTTGTATGATATTAGACGAAGTAAAAAAATACTTTGATATGGTAGAGTATGCTGAATTAAGAGCTCTTTATGAAGATGATTTTCAATTTGAAGTTTTAAAAAATAAAGAAGAATTAGAAAATCATATATACGATTTAGATGATGATGAAAAAGAAAGAATCAGAAATGCCGTTTCAAATGAATTAAGAAATAATAATGAAATAGTTTTTTATACTTCAGAAAGTGCCGGAGAAGTATATTCAAGTGTTGAAGATTTTTTGGTTTATCTTCTTAATGAAATTTTATATCAAAAATTATTAATAAAAAGCGAAAGAAAAACATTATCCAATAACTTTATGGAATTAGAAATCAGTATAAAAAAATTGCTTATATTGATTTGGACTAGATAAAAAATATATAAATTAATTATGAGATTTATGATTATGAAGAAAGTTTATATTTTATTATTTTTAAATTTTATTTTTATTTCTTGTTTTGCACCATCAAAATCATATTTTAATGTTGTATCAGCAAATAAAGAAAATGATAGCATAAAAGTGGTAGTAGAAGCTAAAAAATCAGGCAGACAATCAGAAAATATATTTTTAGTTTCTCAATTTTTAAATGATGATGATGTCATAGTTAATACTTCTATGTCTCAAATAGGTCCTATGATGTTTGATAAAGGAAAATATGAATTTAATGTTCCTCTTCCTACAAATAGTTTTACTAAATATACAAACTTCATTGATGAAATTGAGCCTGAAAGCGCACAAAGAGTGGTAAATAACAGAGGTTATGGAAACAGTTTCTTTACATATATGATGCTTATGAATATGATGGACGATAGAAGACCAACATATTATGATGATTATGGTAAGAGAAGAACTATTAATAGAGATTACTATGATGACAAATATACTAGAACTTCAACAAGAAGAAGCATATTTAATAATTCAAGATCCACAACTAAAAAAACAACAGTAGATAATAATAGTTCTACTACTAAAAGAAGAACATTATTCAAACCTAGTTCAGGAAGCTCTACAAGAAAAAAATCTACTTTCAGAAGGTCTTCTACTAGGAGAAGAAGATAATATCAATAAATTATATTTTATACTATAAAATATTAAATTTTTATAAATAATACATTTTTGATATTGACTTTATTTTTTAAGAATATAAGATTACTAATTAGTTTTTAATAGAAAACATATATTCCGTTTTTATAACTTATAATCATATAGGAAATTGTATGAAATTACCGCAATTTGATTCATATTATCAAATATCTGTATTTGATATCATTGCAGTAAAGTGTCATTTATTTCTATCTCTTATTGAGAATATGATTAAGTCTAATAAACATAATCTTTTGCATTATGTTTATCTTTTTTGAATGATTTTATACTTTTTAAACTTTTTTCTATAAACAATGCAATAATAAAAAAGTTATTAATAGGTTTTGAAAATAATATGTTTCAAGCCCCAATTTTTATGAAAACATTATGATAAAATAAAAACACTATAAATTATAAAAACTTATGAATGAGGACAATCATGGAAAAAGATAAGATGTTGGAGCTTACCGAGGGTAATGTAAGCAGAGGACTTATAAACTTAGTTATACCTATGATATTAGGAAACCTTTTAAATATCGCATACAATATAGTTGATACTATTTGGATTGGTCAAATGATAGGCCCTAAAGGACTTGGTGCTATTGCTGTAAGTTTTCCAATAATATTGATACTTATGGCTATAGCTTCAGGTGTTACAGTAGCATCCAATATTTTAATAGGACAGTATTTCGGTGCTAATGATAAAGATTCTGTAATATATGTTTCTAGAGTTTCAACTACTATAAGTTTGATAACTGCCTTAGCTTTGGCGATAATAGGATATATATTTGCTCCTGCTATGATGAGATTTTTAAATACTGCAGATAGTATAATGGAATATTCTGTTAGCTATTTCAGAATAAGCATGATAGGTTTTCCATTTATGTTTTATTATTTTCTAGTGTCTGCTTTGCTTAGAGGAATTGGAGATACTGTAAGACCTTTGATATTTTTAGCTATTGCATCCGTTTTGAATTTAATATTAGATCCTCTTATGATAAAAGGAATAGGACCTTTTCCACCTATGGGACTTGACGGTGCTGCTTATGCCACAGCTTTTTCTCAATTCGTTTCTGTTGCTGTATCTATGATATATTTAAAAATGAAAAATAGTATTGTAAAAGCTAATCCTTTTGATTTGGCTTTCGATCTTAATATAACTAAGCTGATGTTTAGGATAGGGCTTCCATTTGCTGCTATGCAATTAATAGTATCTGTAAGCTGGTTATTTTTAAACAGACTTATAAACACTTATGGAGAAGCTGCTTCTGCATCTGTTGCTGTATCTATGAGAGTAGATTCTTTATCATTTCTTCCGCTTTTAGCATTATCTGCTGGTATTGCCACTATGACAGCTCAAAATATAGGGGCAGGAAAAATGGAGAGAGTAAAGGAAATATTTAAAGCTGGAATGATGCTTTCTGTAGGAATATCTGCATTTATGGCTATTTTTTCGGTATTGTTTCCTGAGATAATAGTAAGAATGTTTACTAAAGATATGAGCGTTTTGAAATATACTAAAAGCTATATTTATGTTGTTATGCCTTCTATAGTAATGCTTGCTGTAATGTTTACTGCTAATGGTGTCATTAATGGAGCTGGTAAAACTTTTATGCTTATGCTATTTGCTTTTTGTGCTCATATAATAATCAGAGTACCTCTTGCATATATGATATCTCCTAAGATGGAATTATGGGGAATTTGGACTGCTATGGCTGTAAGCAACTTCTTTAGTATGAGTTTAAGTTTATTATATTACTTCTCCAACAAATGGAAAAAAGATGCAAATATTGCCTCTCATTCCGCAGCTGAACATAATTTATAAACATTAAAAATATTACTTATTGACTTTTATATATCTTCTATATAGAATTACTGAATTATTTGATATAAAAAAATAATTTAGGTAAATTTATAATGGCAAAAGAAGAAAAATTATTAGATTTAACAGAATGTAATGTAGCCAAAGGGCTTTTAATATTAGTTATCCCTATGGTTTTGGGGAACTTATTAAATGTGGCATACTCTACAGTTGATGCCATTTGGATAGGACAAATTGTAGGTTCTAAAGGACTTGCAGCTGTTTCAATAAGTTTTCCTCTTACTATGGTTGTTACAGCTATAGCATCAGGAATAGCAACTGCTGTTAATGTTTTAATAGGACAGTATTTCGGAGCTAATGATAAAGAATATGTAACATATATTTCTAAAGTTTCAACTACTGTAAGTTTAATAACTGCTTTAACATTAGCTATATTAGGATACATATTTGCACCTAATCTAATGGTATTTTTAAATACTGCTGATAGTATAATGGAAGATGCTGTTAATTATTTTAGAATAAGTATGATTGGTTTTCCATTTGTATTTTATTATACTTTTGTTTCTGCTTTGCTTAGAGGTATAGGAG
Source organism: Brachyspira intermedia PWS/A (assembly GCF_000223215.1). NCBI lineage: Bacteria > Pseudomonadati > Spirochaetota > Spirochaetia > Brachyspirales > Brachyspiraceae > Brachyspira > Brachyspira intermedia. The sequence continues at coordinate 232,031 of NC_017243.1, read as the reverse complement.
ATACTGTAAGACCTTTAATATTTTTGATAATATCTTCTGTGATAAATATAGTATTAGATCCTATTTTAATAAAAGGAATAGGACCAATACCAGCTATTGGTGTAGAGGGTGCCGCTTATGCCACAGTATTTGCACAGGCTATATCTGTAATAGTAAGTATGATTTACTTAAAAGTAAAAAACAGTATTGTAAGGGCTAATCCGCTTAATTTTACATTTGATTTTAGCATAACAAAATTAATAATAAAAATAGGTTTGCCTTTCACTCTTATGCAGATGATATCTTCTATAAGCTGGATATTTTTAAATAAAGTTATTAACTCCTATGGAGAATTATCTTCCGCATCTTTTGCTGTAGCTTCTAGAATAGATGCTTTATCATTTGTACCGCTTTCTGCTATTCTTTCAGGTATAGGAACTATGGCCGCTCAGAATATAGGGGCTGATAAAATGTATAGAATCAAAGAAATATTTAATACAGGATTAAAAATTTCTTTAACTATAGCATTGATTATGACTGCATTATGCATGCTGTTTCCAGAGTATATTATAAAAATATTTGTACAAGATGATAATATAATGCCGTATATGAAAAGCTATATATATGCCGGTGTGCCTTCAACAATATTAGTTGCCATTATATTTTCAGCAAATGGTATTATTAATGCTTCCGGAAAAACTTTTGTAATTATGCTGTTTACTTTATTTACTCATTTCCTAGTAAGAATTCCGGTTCTTTATTTATTATCTCCAAAAATAGGTTTATGGGGAGTGTGGATTTCTATGTCTGTGAGTAATTTCTTTAATATGGTTTTCCATTTAGTTTATTATTATTCAAATAAATGGCAAAAAAATGCTAATCTCACATTGAACTCTGCTTCTAAAGATGATAATTAGAGTATTAAAATAAATTCTAAATTTAAATAAAGCTTGGGCGGGTGCTAATAAATTCTAATTTGGCTTTAAATATAAATAACACTAAACTTTAAAATAAAGTTGTAAATTTTAAAGGGCGGGGTATGTAAATAAAGTTTTTATATAACAATTCCAAATCCATAACCTTTTAATATATTAATGCTTTTATCTGAAAATAAATAATTAATAAAATCTCTTGCCTCTTTTTCTTTTAAAGATTTTTTGAGTACAGCAATACTATAAACTATATCCGTATGAGTTTTAGGTTCAGCAGCTATTTGTAAATCATTATTATTATTGAGTATGGCTTCTGTTATATAAACTATTCCGCAGTCTATTTTATCATTTTTTACCAAATCAATTACTTCTTTTGTGTCTTTACCATATATAATTTTATCTGAAATAATATCATATATATCAAATTTTTTTAATATTTCCTCTGTATATTGTCCTATAGAAGAAGTCATTGATTCTCCAACAGCTATTTTCGTTACATAATCATTAGTTAAATCCCAAAAAGAGTCAAGATATATATCTGAATTTTTTGGCACTACTAATACTATATCATTTTTAAGTACATTTGTTATACTATCATTGTGCAATAAATCTATACTTTTTAATGCGTTCATTTCCCTAGTAGAAGCCGAAAAATATAAATCAGAATAAGCTCCGGATTGTATCTGTTTTCTCAGCCTTCCAGATGAATCAAATGTACAGCCTATTTTCTTACCTGTTTCCTTTTCATAATTAGTGCATATTTCACTTAACGGACTCATTAAACTAGCAGAAGCGAATATTATGATATCATCTTTTTCTTCTTTATTTTTCAAACATGAGAATAAAAACATTGATATAGTAATGAAGTATAAAGTTATTTTCAACTTATTTGTTTTCATAAATATTTCCAATATATGATGTACAAATTTATTCTCTAATTATATATAATTTACAGAATTAGTCCATATTGTTAATGGGATTTTTTCATATTAAAGTTATAAAAACAGAATTTGTTTTAAGATATATCAAAATAAATAATAGAATTTTGTAAATATTATGGCGGAAGTGGGGATATATGTATAGCTATTTATTGTTAGATATTCATACTTCTGTAGATTTACTTCCATATCCCCCATCTTCCAGAATCATATTATCATGCATATTTACCTCCAAAAAAGATAAAGAGAACTTTAAACTTAAAGGAAGCGAGCCACATAATATGGAACATATAATAATAAATAGCATGAACATCTATTTTTATTATAATACTAAGATAAAACAGATTTACTTTATTTAAGTAAAATGAATTATATATGTTTTATGATCCATTCATAACGTTTTTTGAGTTCTCTCTCTTCGCCTATATCCACAGGTTCATAATACTCTTTTTTTATGCCATGCTCTAAATAGTCCTGTTTTACTATATGATAAGGATAATCATGAGGATATTTATATTCTTCATTGCTTTTTTTATCGAATGTTGCAGAATGATTATCTCTCAAATAGTTAGGAATGGAATATAATTCTCCATTTCTTATATCTCTAATAGCTTTATTAATAGCATTATAAGCGGAGTTTGATTTAGGACATAATGCTAAATAAATAGTAACTTCAGCTAATGGAATTCTTCCTTCAGGCATACCTATAAAATCAACAATGCTCACAAGAGAAGAAGCAATATTCATAGCATTAGGTTCTGCAAGTCCTATATCTTCAGAAGCTAGTATACATAAACGTCTTGCTATATATCTAGGGTCTTCTCCAGATTCAAGCATTCTAGCTAAATAGTAAATTGCAGCATTAGGATCGCTTCCTCTTACACTCTTTATAAATGCACTTATAGTATTGTAATGCTCATCTTCATCAAATGTTATAGACTGCTTGCTTGTAACATCTCTTACTATTTCTTCTGTAATTGTGAGTTTTTCTTTAGTTTCATCTATTTGAGTTGCTAAGTATGAAGCTTCAAGATATGTAAATGCCTTTCTTACATCGCCATGAGAATAACGAACTATTAAATTAATAGCCTCATCTTCAACAGCCACATCATCTTCCCCAAGCCCCCTTTTATCTGTAATAGCTTTTAATATGGCTTCTCTTATGTCATTGTCATCAAGATTTCTAAACTCAAAAAGCATTATACGTGAAAGAAGTGCATTATTAAGATAGAAATATGGATTTAATGTTGTGCTTCCTATTAAAATTACCGAACCATTTTCAACTGCAGGAAGTAAAGCATCTTGCTGACTCTTATTGAATCTATGTATCTCATCTATAAATAGTATAGTTTTTTTTCTGTTTTCTAAATTCTTTTCAGCTTTTTTTATAGCTTCTCTTATTTCAGAAACATTTGAAAGTACAGCATTAAGCTTTATATATTCGCTTTTAGTTTTTTTAGCTATAATTGATGCAACAGTCGACTTTCCTACTCCGGGAGGCCCAAAGAAAACCATAGATGTAATCTTATCATTATCTATCATTTTCCTTAGAGTTTTATTTTTGTCTAATATATGATGCTGACCGAAAACTTCTTCTATAGTGAGAGGACGCATTCTTTCAGCCATAGGTCTGAAATTATTAATGTCCTCTTCAAAATCAAACATTGAGTTTTTCAATATGTTCCTCTACAAGCGGTATATAATTCATAATATTTTCTATTCTTTCTTTGATTTCATATTCAAGCAAATCGGCTATTGATATATAATCCTCATTTGCAAAAGCATCTAAAACATTATTCATCATTTCATTAAAATCATTTATAGCATCTGTAAGAGTTACAGAATTCAAAGAAATTTGAGAATAATCTATTGAATAAATAGAAGCCACATTTGAAAGTATGCTGAATGCATAACTTACTATACGGGAAAATTTCTCTGCATATATAAAAGCTTCTTTATCATTTCCTGATTGAAGTTTATTAACTATAGAATCAAGTATATCCAATATTAGAGGAAGGAATTTAGGAAGACTTCCTACTTTATATAAAGCATTACTTCCAGTGATATTTCCCGCAAAAAGGAATATTGTATTTATTTTAGCTTCTTCTATTACTATGTACATAGTAGGAAGCATTTTTTCAGTTAAGAAAGGCTTAAACTCATTATTAAAAAACTCATTAAATTTATCTATATTATCCGATGCATTGTTAAATTTTTCTAACTTCACTTCAAGCATTTTTAATATATGAATGATCCCATAAGAATCCAAACTCATATTAAATAGGAATATAGTTCTAGGTATAGAATCCAATACCCAATACATACCATCTTTTAAATCTTCTATATCTTTAGCAGTAACTGAAACAGTATTTGATACTTTTTCTATATACTCAACAATAGACATAATAGAATACAAAGAATATTCTGCCTGACTTAATGCTTCAACTTCTATTTTCTGTATATTTTCTACAGGTATAGTCTCATATTCTTCATCTATATAAGGCTGCATTTCTTTATTATCTATAATGATTTTATTTATTAAAAAGTCATTAGAATTGCACCATTCTTCTATAGGTTTTAATACTTCATAGGCATTAGTTTCATTTTCAAGCATTACTGATAATTCTTTGCCATTAATAAAAATATTCATAATTTTCGCACCATAATTTATATTTAAAAATTCTATATCATAGGTAATATTCGGATTTTATCAATCATTAATGATTACTTTTTAGTTATTAATAAAATTAAAAATATCTAAATTTTTTTTAGAAAAAATGTAAAAATATAAAAAATTTATTGACTATGTAAAAATAATTATTATATTCAAAGCGTTGATAATTTTTTATGAAAACATATGGAGTATATGGATGAGTAAATTTAATAGTTTGGCGGTAAAAGTTCCTGTAATTCTTTGTATTGTTACCACTATATTAATAACAATAATGCTTATCATTTCGCTTACAATAGCAGAAAACGGAATATCTAAAAGCAGATTTGAAGGATTTGAAACAACAGTAATGGGGTATGCATCAGTATTTGATGCTTGGTTTAGAACACAATCTTATATACTTGAAACTTATGCATCTGTTCCAATAATAGTAGAACAGGTGTCTAATCCTAATGAAAATAGTTTAACAACATTAACTTCAACTTTAAAAACATTCAGAGAAAAAAATGCCTGTGCTATACATGTAGGAATAGTTGATAGAAATGGAATTGTAATAGCAGACAGCGATTATCCTAAATGGATAGGAACTAGATTCACAGACAGCAATATCAATGTTTGGAATAAACTTCATAATAAAGAATATGGCTACGGCAGTGTAAGCTATGGAAATGGTCTTGCTCCTTCAGTAGTTAATGGTGAATTATCATTCATTTTTGCTGCTCCTATAAAATATGAAAATAGAGAAATAGGTTATTTATATACCGTTTTTAACTGGAGAGAATTCTATAAAAATTATATAGAAGGCATAAAATTAGGAGACACAGGCGGACTAGATGTAATAGGTCCTAACATGAAAGTTCTTATGAATACTGATTATAATAAAGTTAATACAGATGCTCCTCAAGTTTATAAAGAAGTATTTGATAAAAAATTATCAAAAGGAGTTGTTGAGTATACTGCTAATAATCATAAGATGATGGGATCATATACAAAAATGAAATATGTACCTTGGATAACTTCTATGACTATGACTTCAGAAGAAATATTTGCTGAAAGCAGAAAAGCTATATTAAGCGGTATTATACTTGGTATTATTACTATAGTAGCAATAGCAATATTTATTAATATATTTATAAGATCTATAACAAAACCTTTATCTTTAGTAGTAGATGAAGCTCAGAAAATAGAAAGAGGAGATTTGACAGAATTTACAGGAAAAATCAAACCTAGAAAAGATGAAATCGGAATACTTGCAGACAGCTTTGCTAATATGAGACATAAATTAGTTGAAACTATCAAAGAAGTTAATGATGCTTCTATATGTATAATGAATGCTTCAGAAAAATTGGCTAAAGGAAATATGGAATTATCAAGAAGAACAGAAGCACAATCAGCTAGTTTGCAGCAGACAGCAGCTTCTATGGAACAAATGGCTTCTACTATAAAATCATCTACTGAATACTCTATAACAGGAAATAATATGATGATATCTTCAAAATCTTCTATAGATGAAGCAGGAGATATTATTATACAAACTACTAAAAATATAGAAGAAGTATATGATGCAAGTACAAAAATAAAAAATATCACAAAAATTATTGAAGACATTGCTTTTCAAACTAATATACTTGCACTTAATGCATCTGTAGAAGCAGCAAGAGCTGGAGATCAAGGAAAAGGCTTTGCTGTTGTAGCAAGTGAAGTAAGAAATCTTGCTCAAACTACTCAGTCATCTGTAAAAGATATTACAGATTTAGTTGAAAATGCTTATGATAAAATTAATAAAGCCACTGAAACAGCTCATCATTCTCAAGAGATATTTGCAGATTTAAGAGCAAAAATTGATGAAACTGCTAATATAATGAGAGGAATAAGCTCGGCAGCGGTAGAACAGCAATCAGGTGTTGAACAAGTTAATAGAGCTGTATCCGAAATGGACGGAGCTACTCAAATGAATAATGCTTTGGTAAATGATGCTGAAAATGCATCAAAAGATTTAGTTGCTCAGGCTAATTCATTACAGCAAGCTATGAAGTTTTTCAAACTATAAATAATATACAATCAAAAAAAGCACATATATTTTTCATATATGTGCTTTTTTTATAAATTATTTTCTATTATATTCATCAATATTAAATAAAGTTCTATATCTTTCTTCCTATAATAGTAATGCATAGTATTTAATATACATTCTGAAGTGTAATTAAATAATTCTTCTATATCATCTATAACTTTTTTTGAATGCTCTATTTCTGAATCATTTATAACACCATTTTTTATATCAAAATTTGTTATGATATTTTTTATAGTTGTTATTTTAGCCGTATTATCAAAATTATCTTTTACAGCATTATTAACTATATTTCTATACGATAAATAATTGTCTATATTGAAATCATTGAAATCTATATAGGATTTTTTTTCGGTATTAGATGAATATAAATTGTATAAATCATTCTCTTCTATATTCTGAAATAAAATATTAATAAAATGGTAAATATCACTCTTTTTTGAATGCATTTCTTCATCATTGTTTACTATTTCTTCTTTTTCATAAATATTATCTGAGTAGTTATAATCTTCATTATATTCAAATACAGCACTTATATTTTTAGAATCATTATGTTTTTTTGAAGTATTATTATCATATAGATTAGCATTCTTTATAAGTTTTTTATATTTGCTTATATAATTATTATATTTTTCTTTCTTTCCTACTTTTAAATACAATTCAGATATTAATTTATAAGCTTCTGCCTCATCATCTTTAATTTCTATAGATTTTTTTAAATTAAACAAAGCTTTTTTATAATTACCCAATCTAAAATAACAATCACCAAGCCATAATAAAACTAAATAATTTTCATCATCATCATCATTAAGATTTAATGACTTTTCAAAATATTTTACTGCATCTTCATATTCGCTATCTATATAATTAATATAACCTATCCAATAATAGGCTAAATAATTATTTTCATTATTATATTTTTCATTTATTGCTATAGATTCAAGCAAATAATATACAGCATTTTTATAGCTTTCTAGTTTTGCATAGCATATACCAAGATATAAATAATTCAAATATTCATCATTTTGAGAATCCGTAAGTTTAATAAAGCAGTCAAGCTCTTCATCAATATCATTACTGTCCAGTGCAATATTTCTAGCCTTTTCAAAACATTCATCTGATAAATCATTTTCATATATAACTTTATACAGCAACCCCAAAGCAAACCAATTATCAAAATCATCATCTTTTAATTTCACAGATTCACTTAAATGCTCTAAAGCCTTATCATATATCTGCATTATAAAATATGTATTGCCTAAATAATATCTGCTTAAATAATCATTATTCTTCAAGTTTACTGATTTATTTAAATACATAATAGCTTTATCGTAATTTTTTAATTGAATATGACAATACCCTATATATCCATATACTAAATAATCTTCTGAACCCAAAGACATAGACAAATACATTAATGCTGTATTATAATTATTATTATTTACAGCTATTTTAGAATATGTTATTCCAAGCCATAGAGTATAGTATTTATTGTTATTATCCAAATTGTATGCATCTTTAAAATATTCGAGTGCCTCTTTATATACTCTCAACGAATAGTAGCATCTACCTATATAGTATTTATATATAGCTTTATTAGTACTGAATTTCTCTAATGAAGAAGCTTTTATAAAATGCATCATAGATATATCATATTTTTTTAATCTATAACAGCAATATCCTGCTTTAAACATCGCTTCTATATTATTAGGGTTTATCAATAAAATATCATTGCATAAGGAAAATGCCTCGCTATAGTTCTTATTTTTTATATGTTCATCTACTTCATGCAGATATTTATTAATATTTTCCATAAGATCCTTTTACACTATTAGTGCTATATTATAAATCATATTTAATAAATTTGAAGCTACTTGTAAATAATTATATATAGATTAATATAAAAAATCATTTTATAGTTTTAGTCATTCGTATATGGCTTAATAATAATATACAAAAAATTTTCTAAAAAAGGACAATTAAATGAACAATATAAACTTTGACATACAAAGCAATAAAGACAATTATTTTGAAAGTGAAACTACTGCATACATCAATCCACCTAAGAAAATTCCTTTCTTTTTGAAACTGCCTATATGGATAGCAAAAAAGAAAGTTAAAAAAGATTTACTCCTTCCAAAGATTTTAGCTTGGAATCCTAAAACTGCAATAAGTTCTGGTGTGATGGAAGCATTAATAACTCATGATGATAAAGAAGTACCTAAAAGGCTTTTGAAACTCATAAGGATACAGATTTCAATAGATGTTGCATGTCCGTTTTGTATAGATATGAACAGCTTTGAATATGATAAAGAAAATGTCTCAGATGAAGAAATAAAATATTTACAAAATAAAGATATAGATGCCTGCCCTACTCTATCGAATAAAGAAAAAACAGCTTTAAAATATATTTCAGCCATAACAAAAACTCCTGTAATAATATCAGAAGAATTAATCACAGAAGTAAAAAAAGAGTATTCAGAACGTGCTATATTAATATTAGCTTCCACTGCGGCTCAGGTTAATTATTGGGCTAGGCTTATAAGAGGTTTAGGAGTGCCTACTGCTGGGTTTACTAATATATGTAAAATTAATAAATAAAGCATAAAAATATTGACTATAAATAAAAAAATTACTATACTTAACATATTATATTAAAGGTTTTTATATATGAGTATTAATGTAAACATATTAACTCTAAAAGAATTACTAGAAAAACAATTGGTTATTCCTGAATACCAAAGATTTTATGTATGGGATAAAGAAAATGTTGATGATCTTTTAAATGACTTAAAAGATTTTTTCCTAAATAATGAGAATGAAGAATATTATTTAGGAACAGTAATTCTTCATAATGATAAAACAAATAAAAAATACAATATTATAGATGGTCAGCAGCGTATATTAACTTTATTAATAATACTATATGTTTTTGAACAACAAAAATATAATTATGTTTTTGAACAACAAAAATATAATATTGAAGGAAAATTTAATAATAAAATAACTATGCAAAACATAAGAAATAATTATAAATATGTAAAAGAATATTTAGATAATAATCAAAATAATAAAATTACTTTACTAAACAATATTATATTTACAGAAATAGAAACTGACTCAGAAGATGAGGCTTTTATATTTTTTGATACGCAAAATGGGAGAGGCGTTACATTAGATGCAATAGATTATTTGAAATCATATCATTTAAGAGCTATAAAAAATGATAATTATAGAGATATTATTGCAGAAGATTGGGATAAGAATAATAAATATGACAAAAAGAAAAAACATAATAATTTAAATATTTTATTTAACGAAATACTATGGAAAGCTAGAAGATGGACAGGACGCAATATACATTATGAAAATATAAAAGAAATAAAAAGAGAATTTGAAAAAAATACTAAACATAATGATAATGATCAATGTTTATATTATACAAATATTGAAAATATTATGTATATTGATAAAAATATTACTAAAGATATTAATTCCTTAGTATTTAATATTAAAGAAAAAACATAAAAATTAAAGATAAAAAATATTATCCATTTAAGATACGTCAGCCAATTATGGAAGGTATTAACTTTTTTCTATATACAAATAAATATAATGAGATATACAAATATTTATTTGATAATAATAATGAAGTATCAGATGAAGATGCTGATGAAGATGAAATTAAAAAATTTCATAAATTATATACAGATATATATAAAACAAATATAAGTAAATATTTAAAATCTTTATTTGAACTGCTTTGTGTTGTTTATTATGATAAATATGGAGAAAAAGATTTATTTAAATTCGCTTTATATTGCGATTATTTAATAGGAAATTATCGTATATTAAAAGCTAGAATATCAAAAGAAACTATAATTAAAATATTAAAATTTGATATAGAAGAAAAAGAGACAGATAATTTATTAGATATTATACAGATGTCATTTGAGTCAGATGAAATTATAAAATTTATAGATAAAATCACTCCTAAAATAAAAGAAAATATAGATATAAAAAAATCAGGAGTAATTTCTAAATATATTATCAGCTATTCAAATTTTATTAAAGATAAAGGTATAGATATAAACATAACATGGATGAAAGATAAAAAACGTATAAATTATAAAATGGATAAATTAAAAGATAGAAAAAATAGTATATTAAAAATAATTTCCAAAGGACAATGATATGGGTAATAAAGTTGAAGCAGGTAAATTTAGTTTAAATAAAATAATAGATGAAAAAATGTATTTTAGTATACCAAATTATCAAAGAAACTATGTATGGAAAGAAGAGCAAATAAGAAAACTTTTAGAAGATATAGAAAATGCCATTATAAATAATAATAATGAATATTATATAGGTTCATTAATTGTATTTTATAGAGATGATGACAATAACAATAGATATGACTTGGTAGACGGACAGCAGCGTTTTACTACAATATGCTTACTTTTAATTCAGATAAAAAAATTATTGATAACAATGAATTTGTATTAAAGTTTTTAGATAAAAATAAAAAAGAAAGATTAATTTTTAGAGCTAGGAAATTTGCTAACCTTTTTAATGAAGAAAATCAAAACTCAGATTTTGATATAGCAAATAAAGAAATAAATCATTTTCTGAATAGGATTAATTCTGATAAAAGCATAATAACATTAAATAGTTTTATAGAATATATTGCTAAAAATTTAACTTTTGTAATTAATAAAATGCCAAATAAAAATCAGATGTATATAAATAAATTATTTGAAACATTTAATAATAGAGGAAGACAATTAAAACAGCATGAAATATTAAAATCTTATTTGCTGTCAAAAGTAAATAATAGGGATATCTATTCTAGAATATGGGATTCATGTTCCATAATGGATAACTATATTGAAAAAAATTTAAAAGATATATTAAAAATAGATAATGAAACACTGAGAAAATTAGTTAATGCTAATGACAGAGGAAAGGCTGATGAGAAAGATGTAGGCGTATCAGAAAATATTGAAGAATATTTGAAATCTATAATAAAGGAAACAGAAAATCAAGATAATTTAAAAAGTAAAAGAGGACTTGATTTTTATGACATTTTAAATTTAAAAAGGAATTCTGATTTTGAAGATTTAGATAATCAATTTGAAAATGATTTATATAATGATTCAGAAAGTAATTATGAAGCACCAAAGATAAGAAGTATAATAAGTTTTCCAATGCTTTTATTACATACTTTAAGAATTTTTTTAATAGAAAATAAAATAGCAAAAACAGTAGATGTAAAAGAAAAAGAGCTCATCAATATATTCAAACATATTTTTGATGATGATAATATATCTAAAAAGACATCCTATTTTTTTAAGCTTTTATGGAAAATAAGAGTTCTATTTGATAAATATGTTATTAAATTTGTGTCAGATAATGAAGATGGAGAAGTATTATCTATATGTAATATTATTTATAGAAAAAATAGTAGGAGTATAGAAAGAAGGATAGATAAAAATAATAAAGCTTTATCTATGCTTCAAAGTATATTATACTACACTCAGGAATCAATAACGCAGTATTGGCTTACTCCTTTTTTATATCAATGTATAAAAATTAATGATGCAAATGAGTTATATCAATATTTAATGAAATTAGATAATTTATTATATTTTTATAAAATTAAAAAATCAAAAACTTTAAGTGAAAAAACTATTGAAATATCCGCTATTGATATAGATGGTTATTATCATGACAATACCAAAACCAAAAATATGATAAAGAAATTAAAAGAAGAATTACAAAATTTAAATTATTACGGATGTAATAGATATTGGTTTTACAAATTAGAATTTATTTTATGGTATAATTATTATAATAATATAGATTCTAATATTTTTAATCAAAATGATGATAATATTAATAAAAAAATAAAAGAAATATTAAATAAATTTAGAATTACTTCCAAAAATTCTATAGAACATGTATATCCGCAAAATGATACACAATTATCAAACGATGATAAATGGTCTGATGAAACAAAAGAAGAATGTTTAAATAGTTTTGGTAATTTAGTTCTTATTAGCGGAAGTTTAAATTCAGAATTAAATAATAAATCATATAAATTTTCTATATTAAGAGATAAACTTAAAAAAGGCGAGGTACAGTCATTAAAATCATTATTGATATTAAAAAACAATAAATGGGATGAAAATGCATGTAAGGAACATTTAAACAAAGTTATCGAATTATATAAAGAGTATTATGAAAAATATACAAAATGATGAACATAGAAGTTAAAGTAACAGCTGGAGCTAAATCCAACAGTTTTAAATTTGAGAATGGGGCCTATTCCATTCGCATTATGGCTAAGGCTATAGACGGTAAAGCTAATAAGGCTATAATTGATTTTTTGGCTGATGAGCTTAATATCAAAAAAAGAGATGTTGAAATATTAAAGGGTGAGAAAAACAGCAAAAAACTTATCTCTATTAATATCAATGATGATGATTTAAAAAAGTATTTTAATAAATAAAAAATTGCATTTTAATGTTGACATAATATACATATTCATTGTAAAATAATTACAATAATTGTATACGGGGTTTTTATGTACAATACAAAGATGGAAAATCTTTTAAATGAAGTTTCATACAGACTTAATAATGAAGATTATCATCAGACTCTTGAAATATTAGATGTTATATTAAAAAAAGTTCCTAAAAATTATAGAGCAAATCTATATAAAGGACAGGTATGCGTTGAGCTTAAAGAGTATGAAGATGCTGTAAGATATTTTGAAGAAGCTAAAAAAGTAGATATAAAAACTTTTAAATCTTATAATCTTCTTGGTATAAGTTATCATGCTATAAAACAGTATGACAAAGCTATAGAATGTTTCAATGAAACTTTAAAAATCACCCCTAATTCTTTTAAAGCATATAATCTGCTTGGAATAAGTTATTTTGAAAAAAAAGATTATACTAATGCTATAGAAAATTTTAATAAAGCTATAGAAATTAATCCTAAATATGATAAGGCTTTTAATAATTTAGCTTTATTCTATTATAAAAATAAAAAATATAATGAAGCAATAGAATTTTTTGAACATTCAAAATCTTTAGATGAAAGAGTTTTTAAAGCTTATGATATGCTTGGAATGAGCTATTATAATATTAATAATTATGAAAAGGCAATAGAATGCTTTACTAAATTCCTTCAGTATAATGGTAAGTCATGCAAAATAGCTAATACTTTGGGAGCAGTATATTCATTCCTAAAAGATTATGATAATGCTATAAAATATTTCAATATAGCTATAGATATTAATCCTAAATATGCCAATGCCTATAATAATTTAGCTTTAGTTTATTTCAATAGAAAGATGTTCGATAAAGCGGCACTTTATTTTGATAAGGCTAAAAAATTAGATATTAATACTTTTACCGATTATAATAAATTAGGAATAAGCTATTATTCTAAAAAATATTATTATGAAGCTATAGAATGTTTTGAAAGAGTGATAGAAAAAAATCCAAATGCTTATAAGGCTTATAACTTTATAGGTATATGCTACTCATCTAATGAAGAATATGACAAAGCTATAAACTATTTCAATAAATCTATAGAAATTAATGACAGATATTATAAGGCTTATAATAATTTGGCACTAGCTTATTATAATTTAGAAGATTATAATAATGCGATAGAGAATTTCAATAAAGCAATAGATATAAATAATAATAATGCTGATTCATATAACGGTATAGGTTTATCCTACTATTATTTAGGCGAAAAAGAAAAATCATTAATTTATTTAAATAGAGCATTAGAGCTTAATCCTTCATACAGCAATTCTTATGAAATATTATTTAATCTATACTTTGATTTAGAAGAATATGATAATGCTTTGAGTATTGCAGATAAAATTATAGAAGTAAATCCTAATTCATTTAAACATTATGATAAATTACTTTCAATATGTTTTGATAATAAAGATTATAATAAAGTTATAGAATATGCATCAAGAATTGATAGAAGAGATGATGACATTTATAATATGCTGGCTCAATCATACTATAGAATAAAAGATTATGATAATGCCTCTATATGTTATAATAAATTAATAGAAAGTAAAAAATCATCTTTCGAGCTTTATAATAATTTGGCTGTTATATATTATTTGAAAAAAGATTATGATTCACTTCTTGATACTTACAATAGATATATAGATAATTTTGATTTAAGAGAAGATAATTTTGCAAGCTACAATATATTTTTATTATCATATACTTTATTGAAAGGAAATATAATAAAATATAATGACTTTTTAGACTTATTTGAAAAATCTTTAAATAAAACTATAGAGTTCCATAATATACATAAAAATAATTCTTCTTGCACTCTATACAAAAATATTAACTATAATACAGACACTCTTAAATTATTATTAGATAAAAAAACAGAAACTGAAAATATATTCAATATTTTAGAAAACTCTATGGAAGCAGGAAAATTAACAGCAATAAAACCTGTTATAGAACATTTTAATAATAAAATGAATATTTATTTTGCTTCATTTAATTCATCTATTAATAATTTATATGATAATAGCATATGTATAGAGTATGAAGCTTCAGATTCAATTATAATTAAAACAAAAAATTATAATAAAGAAGAAAATGTTTACGGAAGAACTGCTAAGTTTATCACTAAAGAAGATAATATTCATTATGACACTTTACTTTCTATATTCAGCTATAATTCAGAAGATTATGCTTACAGAGCAATTTTAAATAACAATAATATAAAAATAAAAAGCATATACTTCCCTAAAAACTTTGATGATTCTAATATAGAAATTATAAGAAGAATAATTAATGATGAAAGTATTAAACTTTGCAAATTAGATAATTGAAATATAATTTATAAAAAATAATCTAAATAATTTTCATTGCTAAAAATATAAAAATTGTTATCCTCTGGTAAGTTTACTTGACATAACCTTTGCCATAGGCAGCGAACAATTTTTATTAGCAATAATAAAAAATAGGAGCATAAAAAATGAAAAAATACTTATTGCTTATATTATTTACAGCTTTATCTTTTATTTCATGTAATAATACCAAAGATGCAAATAATAAAAATAATTCAGCAGATACTATAACTGTTACAGATGCTTTTGGAAGAAAAGTAACTTTAAAAAAAGACATAAAAAAAATAATATCAATAGATAGAGGCTTCATACCTCAAACTTTAAAAGCATTGGGAAAAGATGATTTATTAGCAGCTACAGGTGGAGTATATCCTCAGTCAGGACCATATAATACAGATAGATCCGATAACTTTTATATAGTAACAAATATATTATCAATTCCAAATGTAGGATGGGCAGGATACGGCAGTTATAATTTTGAAAAAATATTGGAGGTTTCTCCCGATGCTATTATAATAGTGCCTTATGGTTCTTTATCTGAAAACAGTTATCATCAGGAATTAATTAATAGAATAGAAAATGAATTTAAAATACCAGTGATAATATTGAATGATCATACTATAGCAACAAATTTAAACTCTTACTATGATAATATAAGAATAATATCAAAAGTTGTTAATGCTGAAGACAAATCAGAAGAACTTATAAAAAAACTTCAAGAATATGTTGATTTAGCTTCATCATTCAAAAAAGATAATGATACAGATAAAATGCTTTTCTTGGGACTTACAGATTCAGAAACAGGAGCAGGATATGTTCATGGAAAAGATTATGGCGGAGCAGCATATACAACATCAATATTAGGCATCAGCAATGCTTATGAAAAATCAGAAATGCCTATTCTCGGTGCTGAAGAAATATTGGAAATGAATCCTGACATCATAGCAATGATAGATTCTCCTCAATATTCAAAAGCTGTAGAAACATATACAAAAAATGCAGTATTTCAAAATATTAATGCAGTAAAAAATAATAGAGTATATAGTATGGGACAGATTTTATGGTGGTCAGATCCTAAATTATTACTTCCTGTACAGCTTCTTCTATTTAGCTATATATACTACATGCCTGACAATGTTAATATTAGAGAAGTATATGATAATTACATGTCAGACATATTCGGTATAGAAGAAACTGATAAACTTATTGTACTTCATAAATTAGAACCATTTTTTGAACAAATAAAGAATTAAAAATATGAAAAATAAATCATTAATAATATTATCATCTATACTAGTAATATTATTTATATTATCTATATTTATAGGTTCATGGGATATTTCGCCTTTAGAAATAATCAATATATTTTTTAATAAAACGGAAGATATTAATAAAGCAATAGCAATACTCAATGTAAGGCTTCCAAGAATACTTTTAGCGGTATCAAGCGGAGCCATACTTGGAGTATGCGGAGTTATATGCCAATCATGTTTTCAAAATCCATTGGTTGATCCTTATTTCTTAGGCATATCATCAGGTTCAGCATTCGGGGCTGCTTTCGCTATAGTATTCTCATTGCCTATATTTTTAATAGCACCATTATTTACTTTTATAGCCGTACTAATACCTATGTTTTTTTCATTCAGAAGTTCATCTGTATTAAAATTGCTTTTTATGGGTATAGTAATTAATTCAGTATTTTCTTCAGGGCTTTCTATATTAAAAGTGGCCGCAGAAATTGGTAAACTTAGAGAAATAACTTTTTGGCTTATGGGCAGTTTAGGAAATACTAATATAAGATACACATTAATATTATTAGCTGTATTTATAATAGCACTATTTTTCTTTTTAATGCAGTCATCAAAGATAGATGCTCTAACATTGGGAGAGCTTCATGCTTATGATAAGGTAAAGGATATTAGAGTTTTTAGGATTCAATTACTTTTTGTAGTTTCAATATTAATGTCTATGTCTGTACTTGCCACAGGAATAATAAGCTGGGTGGGATTGGGTGTACCTCATCTTTCAAGAATAATATGGAAAACTTCAGCTTCTTCAAAATTGCTAATCAATTCTGCATTCGGCGGTGCAATACTTTTATTATTATGTGATTTAGTTATAAGGTCTATAATAAAGATGCCTCTGTTCGGCGGAAGAATTGCCGGTGAACTTCCTATATCTGTTGCTACTTCATTATTCGGAGCAATATTTTTATTTGTATTTTTATTTAGAAGAAGTAAATATGATTAATAATTTATAAAGAGATTATTATATGATATATTGTAAAGATTTGATTTTAGAATATAAAAACAAAAAAGTTCTGCAATTAGATGAGCTTAGTATAAATGAAAATGGAATATATATACTTTTAGGAGCTAATGGAAGCGGAAAAAGTACATTTATAAAATCTCTCATAATGGACAGCAGTGTAAAAAGAAGCGGAATTATAAATGTCAATAATAAAACTCTTTCCAAAGAAGTAATATTTAATGATATAGCCTTTATGCCTCAGTTTTTAAATGTGAATTTTCCTTTTAGAGCAATTGAAGTAGTGATGATGGGACATAAAGAATATGGCATATTTTCAGATGAGAAAAAAATAAGGACTAAATCTTTGGAAGTGATGGAGTCTTTGAACATACTGCATTTACAAAATAGAAATGTTGAAAACTTATCCGGAGGCGAAAGAGCTTTAGTATTTTTAGCTAAGACATTATGCAAAAATACAAATATCATTCTTTTAGATGAGCCTGATAGTTCCTTAGATTTTCAAAACAAAGTAAAACTTTTTCATTATTTAGAAGCCAATAAAAAAAATAAAATTATTATACTATCTTCTCATGATATAGTATCAATTACAAAAACTGATTATATAATAAAATTTTCAAAAAACTCCAATTATAATCCTATACATAAAAAAGATATAAATAAAAATGAATTAAAAGATATATTCCCTGATGTAAATTATGATGAAATATTAAAAGACATATCTTCTATAATTAATTAAAAAATAAATTTATATTCCCATAAAAATATATACACAAAATTATGTCTAAACGATTGAAAAAAGTTTTTAATATGCTATAATCTGCTTATATTAAAAAATAAAAAGGAAGTTATTTTTTAGGGATATAAATATTATGGATGAAATGATTGAAACAAACGGTGCTCTTTTGGAGAATGAAATTTCAGAAAAGAATTCTGAAAATAATGCAGATACTCAGGCAGTAAATACTGAAAATAAAAACGCTTTAGAGATAGACGATTCTATACTTGCAAATGAAGAAGAGCTTGAAAAAATTATGGAAGCTATCATATATGTTGAGGGCAATGTTCCAATAAGCAGATTAAGAACTCTTTTCAAATGCGAAAATTCTGATATAAGAACTCATATAGAAAATATCAATAATAGATATAGAAATGCTAAAAGTGCTATAGAGATACTTGAAGTAGGAGATTCTATACTTATGACTATAATACCTTCTACATTTGGTACTTTATCGGCAATATATGACAAAAAGAGAAAGAAAAAAATATCAAAAGCTATGCTTCAAACTCTTTCTATAATAGCATATAAACAGCCTTTAACTAAAGCTGAAATTGATGATATAAGACAAAGCGACAGCGGTTATCATTTAAGAGCTTTAATGGAAGACGGCTTCATTGCTTGGAAAGGAAGAAAGGATTATTTAGACAAAAGACAAACTTACGGCACTACTGATAAGTTCTTAATGCATTTCGGTATAAATAGTTTAGATGATCTTCCAAAATTAAGAGAGCTTAAAGATTTGGAATTTAATAAAGATGAATAATTATTAGAATACAAATATAAAATAATTGAGAATAAAATATTAATAAATATTAGGCTTTACTTTATAAGGGTGAAGCCTTTATTTTTATAAAATTCATTCAACGCACGGTGAGCTGATTTTAATTTATTATTAACATTATAATTCAAAAGTATCTTATATTTAAAATATTATTTTGCGTGCGGTGAGAACACTATAAATTTAAAAAAACTTGGATGGGCAGCTATAAATTCTAAATAAGCAAAAAGAAAATATAAAACTATAATTACAGATAAAAGTTATTAACCTAAAGGGTGGGCAAATGTAATTAATTTTCTAAATTTTAATTACATACCCCGCCCTTTATGTTTTAAAGCTATATTTTGAATTTTAATATTAATTATATTTATTGCTAAATTAGAATTTATTAGAACCCACCCTAGATTTTATTAGATTTTAAATCTACTCAACGCACGGTTAACTGTTTTTTATTTATTATTATAATTGTAATTTAAATATTATTCATATTTAAAACTTTACTCTACGTGCGGTTATATAATTTCAATATTAAATAAAATTTTTAAACTAGTATTTAAAAATATTCCTTTGACAATAAAAAGTTTTTAATATATTATCTTTTTAATAAAAATTTAATTTTTAAATGAGAATATTATATATGAATAATAATAAATACGATGTTATAGTAGTAGGTGCAGGACATGCCGGAATAGAAGCAGCACTTTCATCTGCAAGACTAGGAATGAAAACTTTGATCATATCTATTAACTTGGATACTATAGGACAAATGTCATGCAACCCTTCTATAGGAGGAGTAGCCAAAGGTACAATAGTTAAAGAGATTGATGCACTAGGCGGCGAGATGGGAAAATTAATAGATAAAACCATGATGCAGTTTAGAATGCTTAACCGAAGTAAAGGCAAAGCTGTATGGGCACCAAGAGCTCAGGCAGATAAATACGCATATAAAGAAGAAGCTGCTAAAACATTGTATGCCGAGAATAATCTCACACTTCATCAGGATATAGTAACGGAAATAATTGTAGAAAATAATGTACTTAAAGGAATAAGAACAGAAAGAGGAAGAGAGTACGAATGCCAAGCAGTTATACTCACAACAGGAACATTTTTAAATGGACTTATTCATATAGGGAAGTATCAAAAACAAGCCGGAAGAATCGGAGAATTACCAGCAATAGGATTATCTGATAGTTTGAGAAGTTTAGGACTTGAGGTTGGAAGATTAAAAACAGGAACACCTGCAAGAGTAGATTATTATTCTATTAACTTTGATATATTGGAAATGCAAAAAGGCGATGATGAAATAACTCCATTCTCTTTTTTAGATGAAAAAATTGATATAGTTCAAGAGCCTTGCTATATAACTTATACAGACGCTAATATTCATAAAATAATTCAGGATAATATACATTTGTCCCCAATGTACAGCGGAGTTATAACAGGCATAGGTCCAAGATACTGCCCAAGCATAGAGGATAAGGTTGTAAGATTTGCAGACAAACCAAGACATCAATTACATTTAGAGAGAGAGAGCTACAGAACTAATGAAGTTTATATAAACGGATTTTCTTCAAGCTTACCGGAAGAAGTTCAAATAAAAATGATAAGATCATTGAAAGGACTTGAGGAAGTAAGAATATTAAAACCAGCCTATGCAGTAGAATATGATTATGTGAACCCTATAGAATTAAAACCTACACTTGAAACTAAAAAAATTGAGGGCTTATTTTTGGCAGGACAAATTAACGGCACAAGCGGATACGAAGAAGCTGCATGTCAGGGACTTATGGCAGGAATAAATGCAAGCTTAAAAATAAAAAAAGAAGCTCCATTCATATTAAAAAGAAGTGACGGATATATCGGAGTTTTAATTGATGATTTAACTACTAAAGGAACTAAAGAACCTCATAGAATGTTTACTTCACAGGCAGAACATAGAATGCTTTTAAGACAAGACAATGCCGATGAAAGATTAACAGAGCTTTCTTATAATATAGGGCTTGCAAGCAAAGAAAGACTTGAAAAGGTAAGAGATAAAAAACAGAAAACTCAAATACTTGTGGAATATTTAAATAAACGCACACTCACTCAAAAAGAAACAGAAGATTTAGGATTCACAAAAGAAGCTAAAGAGTACCGTACTATGAGTTTAGCTTCTATAATAAAGCGTCCGGAATGCGGTATTGATATGATTAAACATTTGATAGACGGCGATTATAATAAAAATGTTTTGGAGAATGCAGAAATCGCTATTAAGTATGAAGGCTATATTGCAAGATATTTAAATGAAATAAGAGATATAGAAAAATACGAAAATATGCTTATACCTGAAGATTTTGACTACTCTACTTTAAAAAGCGTAAAAATTGATGCTATTAATAAATTGAAACAGTATAAGCCTTATAATATATCACAGGCTTTGAGAATACCTGAAGTAGATAAATCAGTTGTGCATATTCTAATACTCGCACTTACTAATAAAAAGAAATAATTTATTATATTGTTATGATTCTTTTTTGAAAAATTCATATTGTTATTGCAGTCTTTATAATTTATCATTTATTAAAATAAAATTATTAAGGAATATCTATGAAAAAAACTTATATATTTTTATTCATTATCTTCATGTTCATTATTTCATGCGGTAATAAAATTACAGGGCCTTCAGAAAATATAGATGGTATAACATATTATGACCTTTCTCATGCAGAAACTAAAGAATACCCGTTTTTAAAATCTGATGTCATTACAGGTGCTTGGATAGATGCAAAAAGTACTTTCAATAAAGTAGCTGAATCACAAAATGCAATTATTTATTTAGAAAAAGGCTATAATAAAATGACAAGAGATACTATAATGTCTTTTGTCAAGCAATTTGAAGAATATTATAGTAAAGAAGTTGAAATATATGGAAATCCTTCAGATCTTGATCTAAACGGCAAAATAATATTTTTAATGGGTAATCTTAATACTAACCAAACAAAAGAAAAACCTGGTATTGGAGGATATTTTTATGGTTCTGATTTGACACGTGGGAAAGGCGGTGTAAAAGGAGAATATTTGCATGTAGATCCTAGTGTGGCTAATGAAGATTACATACTTGGAGTTATGATGCATGAATTACAGCATTTAATTAATTTCAATGTAAATTATTTTAATACTGGAAAAGAAATGGATGTTTGGCTTGATGAAGGTCTTGCAGAATCTACATCTCATATATTTTCTAAAGAGATTAGTGATTCAAGACTTAAATCACTTGATAAAGTTCCATATTATTCTTTCTACTCTTGGTACTTTAAATATCCAATAGATGGCAGTGATGCTAATATATTTGGAACACCTATGGATTTTGCAAGTTATGGCCCTGCATCAATGTTTATGAAATGGCTTGATATTAAAACAGGCGGAAATCAGGAAATATACAAAAAAATAGCACATTCTTCTCATATAAAAGACGGAGAACAAAGAGTTATACAATGTGCACAAGAATTAAATCCTAGTTTAGGCACTGATATGAATACTTTGCTTATTGATTGGATAAAAGGTATAAATAATGGTGAAGTTCCTGGACTTAGTATTAAGAATTTTGCATCTACATCAGACAATTATTATAATCTATTTTTAAAAAATGGAAAAACTCTTCTGCTTCCTAAAGCATTAATAATATGTACAGCTGAAGATGCTAATAAAATAAATGATACTAAAATTATAAAAGAAGATTTAAAAAACGGTAATTATATAGTATTAAATACCAGCCAAAATCAATATGCTGGATATTCTGCTGAAAGTGATATAGTATCTATTTCACTTACTAAAGCAGCAGTTCCAAATTCAAGATACAATAATATAACTGAATCAACTATATTCAAAGATAATTATTTTATTGACAGAGTAATTACAGAAAAAGATATTATAAAAAAGTAATTGAACATAATAATTTATTATAAATAAAAAACCTGCTTTATATATTTATAAAGCAGGTTATATTTTATAGTAATTAAATTAATTTTAACTAATTACTGAACAGGATTTTTAGTTAATTTTCCATCCTTAAATAAATAAAAATTATAATAATTATTATTGAGGTTCATTACAAGGTATGTTGCCACAGTACCTGCTCCGTCTGCATTAAAAGTAATTTCCATACCTGCTTCAGGAAAAATATCTTGTGGCAAATTAGGGTAATCATTTTTTAATTTTACAATATATTTATCACCTTCTTTTACTATATCTGTTTTTTGTATGATATCCCCTGCACTATCCTTAATGCTTCCATCGTCATTTATAATAATTTGATCATTTTTAACTGCTGTACCATCAAGTTGTGGGGCAAATTCTGCAATAATCTGATCAGCATTTTGAGGTGCCGGATTGCCAAACTCCACTTTCATTGTAGCATTAAGATACCAAGTGCCGGCATACTTTTCTCCTATATCTGTACCTGTAGGAGTTGGGTCTGTATTTGGATTTTTACATCCTATAGCAGAAAAAGATGCTAAAATAACAATAATAAAAAGTGTTGAAAATAGTTTTTTATTCATTTTTTTCTCCTGTATTAATATAAAAAATATTGTAAAATAAATTTATTGCTATTATCATTAATCTATAAGTATTTATCTCTAGAATCTTATTAATTAAATTACAATTTTTTATAATAAGATTAACATTAATTATATTTTTATCAATAAAAAAAAATTTTATTTTATTAAAATTTTTTAATAATTACAAACTTTATATTATAAAAAACCTCTCTAATTTATATAGAGATCAGATTAAACGTCCAATTTCATACATATTTTCCGCCTATATCTTGCTATATCAGAAAATGCTAAAATAACAATAATAAAAAGAAGTTTTTATTAATTTTTATATTTTTAAATATAAACATACTGTATAAATACCTGTAAAATCAATTAATATTTATTGCTGTTTTTGTAAAGTTCCTGATGTATTCATAAAAGTATCCCAAACTTCTTCACTGACTCCTGATTTCATATCAATTGTTCCAAAGCAATTCATAGTGTAATTATCAGTAATTTTTAATGTATTTACATACCTTAAAGCAACAATTTGATTACCTAAGGTTAAATTATCATATAAAATAAATTCAAAAGTATTATTGCCTTTAGAGATTATATCTTCTTTTGCTACAATATCTCCATCATAATTAATTGAACCGTCATCATTTATAATAATTGTTGCTAAAAAAAGAGGCTGTTCATTATATAATGTATCATAAATATCCCCTTTCCATGTTCCAGAATAACTTGTTATAGGCTGATCCTGAAAATATACATTAGGATTATTAACATTATTTTTACAGCTTAAAATAAAAAATAATGATGAAATAACCATAATTATTGACAGCAATTTCTTATTCATTTTATAACTCCAATTTTTTACTGAATCATAACTAGTTAATTATAACTTTATTAATAAATAAAATCAATTAAATTTTATTTTTATAATAAATCTGAAAACTTCATATTGTATATTAACATCAGATATTTTATCATTATTTTATAAAAATTAATAAAAAAATTAAAGGAATAAATATGAAGAATATTTATATATTTTTATTCGCTATTCTTATGTTTATTATTTCTTGTAATAAACCTACTACATCTCCTTCAGAACCAATATCAGAAATAATTAATGGTATAACTTATTATGACCCTGCTACTGCAGAAACTAAAGAATACCCTTTCTTTAGAATAGATAATGTAACAGGTCAAAATATATTTGTGAAAAATACATTTAAAAAACTAGCTGTATCTAAAAATGCAATTATTTATTTGGAGCAAGGAATTAATACTATAACAAAAGATAAGATTTTATCATTTATAACAAAATTTGAAGAATATTATCCTAGAGAAGTTGAAATATACGGACAGCCTTCAGATTTTGATGGAAATGGTAAAATAATATTTTTAATGGCTAATCTTAATACTAATACAGCAGGAGGAAGCTTTAGTACAGGAGGATATTTTAATCCGTTGGACTTATCTATAGGAAAAGGCGGTATAGCTGGAGAATATCTACATATAGATGTCGGTAATAATATAGATTATGGAATTGGCATTATGATGCATGAATTACAGCATTTAATTAACAAATATGTAAATGGTATTAAAAAAAATAAAGCAATGGATATTTGGCTTGATGAAGCACTTTCAGAATCTACATCTCATATGTTTGATAAGGAAATGGTTAATATGAGAGCTAAAGCATTTAATGACACTCCTTATTATTCTTTCTACTCTTGGTACTTTCAATATTCTAAAAATAATGATATATTTACAAAGCCTATGTATGCAGCAAGTTATGCCCCTGTATCAATGTTTATGAAATGGGTTGATGCTAAAACAGGAAATAATCAGGAAATATACAAAAAAATAGCATCTTCTAGCCTAACTGACAGTGAACAAATACTTCTAGATTCTGTAAAAACATTAGCTCCTAGTTTAGGCAATGATATGGATACTTTGCTTATTAATTGGATAAAAGGTATAAATAACGGCGATATTAAAGATATTTCCAATGCTCCTAATATATCAGATTTAGCATCAAGTAAATCTTATGAAGAATTCTTAATAAACGGACAAACTCAGCTGCTCCCTAAAGCATTAATAGTATGCAGTAAGCAAGATAGTGATAAGATAACTGATTCTAACATTAGAAAAGAAGATTTGGGAAATGGTAATTATATTGTATTAAATACTAGAAAAAATGCATCTGCAGGATTTACTTCTGCAAGCGATATAGTACCTATTTCACTTACTAGAACAGCTGTTAGAAATAATAATGTAAGTGAATTAACTATGTTCAAAAAGGATTATTTTACTGACATAGTAATTACAGAATAAAATAAATAATAATTAATTAAAAACATAAAATAATCAGGCTGTTATAAGTAATTATAATAGTCTGATTTTTTTATTATTGCTAGCTATAAACTTCTTATTATATATAAAAAATCTCGCTTTAAAACCTCTATCAGCTAAAGCTGATAGACGCTAGATTTTTTATTTTTTAATAGCTGACAACTAAAGTTATACGCTGCTCGTTTATCACTTTAAATATTATCAATTTTTTATATATCAAACTGCATAACTACATAAATTAATTAAACTTATTTTATCAAACAATATAAAGCTATTATAAAAATTTGGTAATCTACAATTTTTATTACAAATAAAAAACCTGCTCATATATTAAGAGTAGTTTTTTTTATATATACATCAAAATTATTAGTTACTTTTTTAATTCAGCTTTTTGTATTGCCATATTAATAGAGTTTCCATCCATTATAAATTGAATAACCATAGTTACTTTGACTGAATTATAACTAGTAAATTCCAGTTTATAATAAGCTTTAACAATTTGGCTTGATGGATACTCAGGAGGAACATCAGCAGTCGAAATATATAGATGGTAAGTATCAACTGTATCAGGTAAATGCTTAATTGAAGTAGGCACAATATTATTGATTACCATATCAGTATCGCTATTTATTTTAATAGTCATTCCAGTTTCTGACTGTACCCATTGATTCCTAAAAAGATCCAGCATATCAAAATTATCTGCAAACCAAGTTCCTCTATATTTTCCTATACCATAAATAGTACTAGGACTTGTAGCATTATTTTTACAGCCTGAAATAAAAATTAATAAAGAAATAATAAAAATAATATATTTCAATTTTTTATTCATTTTTTTCCTCTAATTTTAGTATTAAAGATACAATAACATCTATTATAAATTTATTCAATATTAATAAAAAATTAATTTTATTTTATAATATATTAGATAATTTCATATTGTAATAATAAGTAAAAAAAATTACTATTAAATAAATAATATTATTTTTTACTTAAATTAAAAATTACAAGGAATAACTTATGAAGAAAAGTTATATATTTCTATTCATTAATTTTATGTTTATT
This sequence comes from Brachyspira intermedia PWS/A, assembly GCF_000223215.1. Classification (NCBI taxonomy): domain Bacteria; kingdom Pseudomonadati; phylum Spirochaetota; class Spirochaetia; order Brachyspirales; family Brachyspiraceae; genus Brachyspira; species Brachyspira intermedia. Next base: position 204,756 of record NC_017243.1, on the reverse strand, counting down.
ATTTCATGTGGCAATACAATTACACAGCCTTCAAATTCAGGAGAAGTCATAGGTGATATAACATATTATGACCCTAATAACACGATAATAAAAACATATCCTTATAATCTTTATGATGGCATAACTGGTACTTTTGTAGGTGCTGAAGGAGCATTTAAAAAGATAGCTGAATCAGCAAATGCGATTATTTATGTAGAAGAAAGTTATGTTGATAAAGGCATCACAAAAGAGGGTGTAATATCTTTTTTAAGAGAATTTGAAAAATACCTGCCTAGAGAAATAGAAATATATGGAGAAATTCCTGATTTTGACGGAAATGGAAAAGTAATATTTTTAATGGCTAACATTAATACAAATGAAGCTACAACAGCAATGGCAGGATATTTTTATCAGTCTGATTTAATCTTCGGTAAGGAAGGAGTACGCGGAGAATATTTACATGTTAATGTTCCTACTAATAATGACACAGTAGGTACTATGATGCATGAATTACAGCATTTAATTAACGCTTATAACAATCTAATGCAAGGCAAAGCAATGGATATATGGCTTAATGAAGCACTTTCAGAATCTACTTCTCTTATATTTTCAGAACCTCTAATTGGAGAAAGAGAGGATATTTTTAACACATCTACTTATTATTCTTTTTACACTTGGAAGTTATTATATACTGACAACACTCCTGAAGGAACAGTCTCAGTTGGAGGAGACGATAATATATTTATTAGTTACGCTTCTTCATTAATGTTTATGAAATGGATTGATTTAAAAACAGGCGGAAAGCAGGAAATTTATAAAGAAATAGCACATTCTGATCCTTCATTAACAGACGAAGAAAGACTTATGAGTGTTTTATCAAAATATAATCTTGGAAATGATATGAATGATGTTTTGCTTAATTGGATAGAAGGTATAAACAATGGAGATATTCCAGGCATAAAGCTATCCGCTATAGATCCAGATGATCAAAAATTTAATATAAATGGAAGCATACCTTTATTGCCTAGGTCAATAGTACTTTATAGCACTGCTGATAATCCTCAAATAACAAGCGGCGGTAAATTATTAACAAGACCATTAGGACAAACAGGACTTTCTGCAGTAATAAATACTTCTGTAAATCAAGAATCATATGAAGGAATTGCTGAGACAGCAGATGTTGAAAATCTTACTATAAAGAAAGCAGCTAACTTGAACTCTTCAATTAAATATCAAAGATTCAATTTACAAAACAGAGGATATTTCATAGATAAAGTAATTACTGAAGAAGATGAAAAAAATATCAAAAAACAATAAAATAAGATTGTAATGGTTTATAAACAAAATAACCTGCTCATATATAGGGCAGGTTATTTTGTATATACATCAAAATTATTAATTACTTCTTAAGTCAGCTTTTTGTATTACTAAATTAAAAGGGTTTAATCCTGCTCTACATTGAAGAATCATATATATTTTGAGTGAATTATGACTAGTAAATTCCAGTTTATAATAAGCTCCATTAACTTGTCCACCTTCCGCAGTAATCTTTGATAAATACTGAGGAGGAACATCATCAGTCGAAATATATAAATAATAACTATCAACTGTATCAGGTAAATGCCTAATTGAAATAGGAACAATATTATCAATTACTGTATCCGTATCGCTATTTATTTTAATAGTCATTCCATTTCCTGACTGTAAAAATTGATCATTCGAAAGATCCAGCATATAAACATTATCGGCAACCCAAGTTCCTCTATATTTTCCTAATTCTTCAAAAGTGCTGGGATTTGTAGCATTGTTTTTACATCCTAAAATAAAAATTAATACAGAAATAATAAAAATAATATATTTTACTTTTTTATTCATTTTTACCTCTAATAATTTTATTATAAAAAATACAATAACATCTATTCTAAATTTATTCAATATTAATAAAAAATTAATTTTATAAGATATTAGATAATTTCATATTGTAATAATATGTAAAAAAAATTACTATTAAGCAAATAATATTATTATTTACTTAAATCAAAAATTATAAGGAATAACTTATGAAGAAAAGTCATATATTTTTATTCATTATTTTTATGTTTATTATTTCATGCGGTAATAAAGTTACAGCACCTTCTGTAAGTGATATAACATATTATGATCCTAATAATACGATAATAAAAACATATACTTATAGTATAAAGGATAACAAAGATCAAAGTATGATAGCTAAAGAAGGAGCATTTAAAAAGATAGCTGAATCAGCAAATGCAATTATCTATGTAGAAGAAAGTCAGATTGATAAAGGCATCACAAAAGCTGGTGTAATATCTTTTTTAAGAAAATTTGAAAATTACCTGCCTAGAGAAATAGAAATATATGGAGAAATTCCTGATATTGACGGAAATGGAAAAGTAATATTTTTAATGGCTGATATTAATACAAATGTAACTACAACAGGACTGGGAGGATATTTTCAGCCATCTGATTTAATTAATGGTAAGAACGGAGAACCTGGAGAATATTTACATGTTAATCTTCCTGTTTCTGATATAACATTGGGTATTATGATGCATGAATTACAGCATTTAATTAACGCTTATAACAATCTAATGCAAGGCAAATCAATGGATATATGGCTTAATGAAGCACTTTCAGAATCTACTTCTCTTATATTTTCAGAACCTATTGCTAAAGAAAGAGAATATATTTTTAACACATCTACTTATTATTCTTTTTACACTTGGAATTTAGTATATACTGACGGTACTCCTCAAGGAACAGTCCCAGTTGGAGGATATGGAAATATATTGATGAGTTACGGTTCTTCATCAATATTTATGAAATGGCTTGATAGTAAAACAGGCGGAAAGCAGGAAATTTATAAAGAAATAGCACATTCTCCTTCTGCACCAACAAGCGAACAAAGACTTATGAATGTTTTATCAAAACATGGTTTTGCAAATGATATGGATACTGTATTGCTTGATTGGATAGCAGATATAAACAATGGAGTTGTTCCAGGACTAAAGCTATCTGCTATAGATCCAACTGATCCAAAATTTAATATAAATGGAAAAATACCATTATTGCCTAAGTCATTAGTAGTTTATAGTACTGCTGATAATCCTCAAATAACAACCAGCGGTAGATTAGAAACAAGACCATTAGGAAAAACTGGACTTTCTGTTGTAATAAATAATTCTGAAAATCAAGGACAAAATTTGGCAGCAGCAGTAATTGCTGATAAAGCAAATGTTGAAGAGCTTACTATAAAGAAAGCAGCTAATTTGAACTCTTCAATTAAATATCAAAGATTCAATTTACAAGATAGAGAATATTTCATAGATAAAGTAATTACTGAGGAAGATGAAAAAAATATCAAAAAACAATAAAATAAGATTGTAATTGTCAGACTGATTTTACAATTTTTATAATAATAAAAAACCTGCTCATATATAGAGCAGGTTTTTTTACATATAATAAAATATTAACTTATTTTTTTAATGAACATCTTATCAAGCTAAAAATGGAAGAATTAATATTATCCGTAGTTTTTATAATCATAACCATTGTAGCTGAATTGTAACTATTGAATGCCATTCTATAATAAACTTCAGAAACTGTACCAGTTATTTCAGGGGGCGGTAATAGCGGTGCTTTGTCGACTGAAACATATAAATCAAAAGTATCAATAGTATCTTTTAAATATTTAACGGAATCAACAGGAACATTCATAATTAATACATCAGTATCATTATTTATTTCAATAGATATTGGATATTCTTTCTCAATCCATTTATCAGTATTAAAATCAATAGCCTCACACTTGTCTGCAACCCAAGTTCCTCTATATTTTCCTATTTCTTCAAAAGTGCTGGGATTTGTAGCATTGTTTTTACATCCTGAAATAAAAATTAATACAGAAATAATAAAAATAATATATTTTACTTTTTTATTCATTTTTACCTCTAATAATTTTATTATAAAAAATACAATAACATCTATTCTAAATTTATTCAATATTAATAAAAAATTAATTTTATAAGATATTAGATAATTTCATATTGTAATAATAAGTAAAAAAATTTACTATTAAGCAAATAATATTATTATTTGCTTAAATCAAAAATTATAAGGAATAACTTATGAAGAAAAGTTACATATTTTTATTCATTATCTTTATGTTTATTGCTTCATGCGGTAATAAAGTTACAGCACCTTCTGTAAGTGATATAACATATTATGAACCTAATAACGCCATAAGAAAAACATATTATTATAAAATAAATGACGGCAAAACAGATGCTATGATTGCTGTTGAAGGGACATTTAAAAAGCTAGCTGAATCAGCAAATGCAATTATTTATGTAGAAGAAAGTCAGATTGATAAAGGCATCACAAAAGGAGATATATTATCTTTTTTAAGAGAGTTTGAAAATTACATACCTAAAGAAATAGAAATATATGGAGAAATTCCTGATTTTGACGGAAATGGAAAAGTAATATTTTTAATGGCTAACCTTAATACAAATATAACCACATCAATAACAGGAGGATATTTTAGTGCCAATGATTTAATATACGGTAAGTCTGGAGTACCTGGAGAATATTTACATATTAATGTTCCTACCAGTGAAAGTACAATAGGACTTATGATGCATGAATTACAGCATTTAATTAACTATTATAACAATGCAATGCTCAAAAATAAAGCAATGGATATATGGCTTAATGAATCACTTTCAGAATCTACATCTCATCTATTTTCATCAACTCTTACTGATTCGAGAATAAATTTTTTCATAAATAATCCTTATTATTCTTTTTACTCTTGGTATTTTATGTACACTGATTGGAGTTTTGTATTTACTCCTGGTCATGTATTACTTAGTTATGCTTCTTCATCAATGTTTATGAAATGGCTTGATGCTAGAACAGGCGGAAACTTTAATATTTATAAAGAAATAGCACATTCTGATCCTTCATTAACAAGTGAACAAAGGCTTCTAAATATTACATCAAAATATGGTCTTGGAAATGATATGGATACTGTTTTGCTTAATTGGATAGAAGGAGTCAGTAAAAATGAAGTTCAAGGACTAAATATAGCTCCTATAGATCCAACTGATAAAAACTTTAATCAAAATGGAAGCATACCTTTATTGCCTAAGTCATTAGTAGTTTATAGCACTGCTAATAATAATATAAGCGGTAATAAATTATTAACAAGACAATTAGGACAAACAGGACTTTCTGTTGTGATAAATAATTCTGTAAATACAACAGCAGGACTTGCTAACAAAGAAGATGTTGTAAATCTTACTATAAAGAAAGCAGATAACTTGAACTCTTCAATTAAATATCAAAGAGCTAATTTAACAGACGAATTATTTTATATAGATAAAGTAATTGATTAATAAGATATATAGATAATAAAAAATAAAATCAGATTGTTATTATAAATGGCAGTCTGATTTTTTTTTCATTATTGCTAGCTATAAATGAGCTCAAAAATAGCTGACAACTAAAGTTATCAGCTGCTCATTTATAGCTTTAAAATTGCTAGCTATAAATGAGCTCAAAAATAGCTGACAACTAAAGTTATCAGCTGCTCATTTATAGCTTTAAAATTGCTAGCTATAAACTTCTTATTATATATAAAAAATATCGCTTTAAAAACTCTATCAGCTAAAGCTGATAGACGCTCGATTTTTTATTTTTGCTTATATATAAAAAATCTCGCTTTAAAAACTCTATCAGATAAAGCTGATAGACGCTCGATTTTTTATTTTTTAATAACTGACAACTAAAGTTATCAGCTGCTTATTTATAGCTTTAAAATTACTAGCTATAAACTTCTTATTATATATAAAAAATCTCGCTTTAAAAACTCTATCAGATAAAGCTGATAGACGCTCGATTTTTTATTTTTTAATAACTGACAACTAAAGTTATCAGCTGCTTATTTATAGCTTTAAAATTGCTAGCTATAAACTTCTTATTATATATAAAAAATATCGCTTTAAAAACTCTATCAGATAAAGCTGATAGATGCTCGATTTAAAATCTTCTCAATTTTTTGTTTAAAAATTATTATTTAGTATTGATTTTTTATAAAATAACTATATAATTAGTAATTATTATCAATAAGGACAGGGTATATGAACGATTTTGCTTTAACTAAACTTTCTTATGGAATGTATATTTTAACAACTATGGATAATGATAAACCTGTAGGCTGTACTATAAATACTTCTACTCAAATAACAGCTACACCTACAACTATTATGATTAGTGTTAATAGAAACAATTATACTAATGAATGTATAAAGAAACATGGTAAATTTGCTTTATCTATACTTTCAGAAAAAAGCGATTCTACATTAATAGGAGGGTTTGGATTTAGAAGTTCAAGAGATAATAATAAATTTGAAAATGTTGCTTATGAAATGAAAGAAGGTTTACCTGTAATTAAAGCAGCAAATGCATATTTAGTATGTAAAGTAGTAAACAGTTTTGAAGTATATACTCATACTATATTTATAGGAGAGCTTCTAGATGCTGATATATTTGATAATCAAACAGCATCTATGACTTATGCTTATTATCATAATGTTGTTAAAGGCACAACACCTCCTAATGCTTCAACTGCTAATGCTTATAAGAAAGAAGATAGCAATAGCAATAAAGCTGTTTATAAATGTAAAACTTGCGGATTTGAATATAAAGGCGATACACCTTTTGAAGATTTACCAGAAGATTGGGTATGCCCTATATGCGGTGAACCTAAAAAGAATTTCGTAAAAGTAGAGCCTAATAAAAATAAATCATCTGCAGTTTATAAATGCAGAACTTGTAATCATATATATAACGGCGATATACCTTTCGAGGATTTACCAAGCGATTGGAAATGTCCTATATGCGGTGAGCCTAAAAGTAACTTTGAAAAAATCTCATAATAATAAATCAAACTAATTTTTACCCCAATTTTACGGCAGTGTATAGAAATATGCACTGCCTTATATTTGCATAAAATCATTCAATTATAATTTTTATTATAATTTTAAAAAAATAATTAATTAACATAATATTTTTAATTGACAAAACAATATATATATAATAGTATATTTACAATAAACATTTAACTTTTTCAATTATATAAAGGTTGTAAATAATTATGTTGTATCAAATTTTTTATCCATTAAGAGAATCATTTTTTGGTTTTAACCTATTTAGATATATTACATTCAGAACTGCAGGTGCTGTAGCTACTGCATTGATATTAGTACTTTTATTTGCTCCTAATATCATAGAGAAATTAAGAAAATTAAATTTTGGACAAGTAGTAAGAGATGACGGTCCTGAAACACATTTAGTAAAAACAGGTACACCTACTATGGGAGGTATATTTATAGTAGGAAGCATATTGATTAGTGTGCTGTTATGGGCTGAATTAGATAATTTAAAAATAATACTTCTAACTGTATCATTAGTAATACTTTCAATAGCTGGTTTCTTAGATGATTTCCTAAAAATAAAATATAAAAATTCAAAAGGACTTCCGGGAAAATATAAAATATTTTTTCAAACTTTTGTAGGAATAATAATAGGTGTTTACTTATACTATTTTGATAAATCAACATTTTTAATGACATTTGAACTCAATCAAGGTATAGGAGTATTGGAAGCTGTAAAAGTGGCTCAAGTTCCTTCTTCTACTATATTTTTACCATTTGCAAGTACAATATATATAGACTTAAAAATTTTGTATATACCATTTGCTACATTTGTTGTAGTGAGTATGAGTAATGCTGTAAATTTAACTGACGGACTTGACGGACTTGCTATAGGTCTATTAATAATAATGTCTATGGCTTTGGCTGTTCTCTCTTATGTATCAGGAAACTCATTAATAGCAACTTATTTAAAAATACCTTTCATATCAGATGCAGGAGAGGTTACAGTTTTTGTAGGCGCTTTAATAGGTGCAGGTTTAGGATTCTTATGGTTTAATGCTCACCCTGCTCAGGTATTTATGGGGGACGTTGGAAGTTTATCTTTAGGCGGAGTTTTGGGTATTATAGCCTTATTTATAAAACATGAATTGCTTCTTGTTATAATAGGTGCCGTTTATGTGGCAGAAGCTTTAAGTGTAGTTTTACAAGTATTTTCTTATAAATTCTTTAATAAAAAACGTATATTCAAAATGGCCCCTTTGCATCACCATTTTGAGAAATCGGGCTGGAAAGAAACTCAGGTGGTATTTAGATTCTATATTATAGGAATAATAATGGCTCTTATTGGTATAGCTACGCTTAAAATAAGATAATTAAATATAATTAAAATATAGACTATAAATTGGTCAATTTGTTGACTAATTTATTGGAGATTAGTATAATAATAAAAAATTGTAGATATATGTAAAATTGATTTGTCATCATTGTAAGCGAACAATTTTTTAGCAATAATAAAATAAAAATTATTCTAAACTAGGATAAATATTTTAAATAACAAATAAATATTTTTTATCAATAACATAAAAATTTTGACCGTTTTTCAAATTAACCGAAATCGGACAAACATTTTTCAAAATGATATAACAATTTTTATTAAATAATTTGATTTATTTTTAATAATTGTTATATTTATAATACGGGTAGGGTGTAAATATAATTTAGGAAAAAATAATATGAAAGGAAAATTAATAGTATTAGAAGGTATTGACGGTTCAGGAAAATCAAGCATTGGCATGATGCTCACTGATGCTTTGAATAGTCTTGGAATAAAATCTATATATACTTTTGAACCAACTCATGCTTATTATGGTTCTAAATTGAGAGAAAGTATGCTTTCCAAAGATTTAAAACCTGAAGAGGAGTTATCCTTATTTATAGCCGACAGAAAAGAGCATATAAAACATATGATAAAACCTGCCATTAATGACGGATATGTAATAGTATTGGACAGATATATGTATTCATCTATAGCATATCAAGGTGCTAAAGGAATTGATAAAGAATATATATACAATCTACATAAAGATTTTATATTAGAGCCTGATCTAGTATTCATACTCCATCTTAATATAGAAACTGCTTTAAACAGAATCATGGAAAAAAGGGGATTCGTTGATAGATTTGAAAATAAGCATTATTTAGAAGAAGTTGATAAAGTATTCTACTCCTTTAATGCTTCATATATACATCATATAGATGCTTCAAAAACTCAAGAATCAATTAAAGATGAAATTTTAAATACTATAAAAGAATCTAAAATACTTCCTCTAGATTCTCTTCAATAAAATCTGATACTATTTGATTATTGGCAGTTTTTGTATAAGAAGTATTTCCTATAGATTTCTTATCCAAATTTTTTATATCTAATGCTAGTATATAAATAGCACTTTTTTTAGTACCGTCTTTTGCTGTATAAATATTTTGTCTTAATTCTCCGCTTACAAGTACATGTCTTCCTTTAAATAAAGTAACTGCTGCCCTATCCGCATTATATCCCCAAGTAACTAAATCAAAGAAATATACTTCCTTTTGCAAAGTTCCGTTTGTATAATAGAATCTGTTATTAGCTATAGAAAATTTGCATAGAGATTTTCCATTTTTAGTTTTCATATAAGTTGGATCTTTTGTTAATCTTCCTTCAATTACTATAATATTAGCATTTCCTGACATATTAAAACTCCTATTAATTTATTGTCTTTATGCTAATAGTTAAACAAATTTTTTTATCAATTTAAGCCTAAATTTAATAAAAAATTATAAAAACAAGTAATATAGAGGAGAAACATCTTTTACATAAGGTTTTAATTCTTCAAATGTAAAACTTATCTCTGTGATTCCTACTGAATATGGAGATATATCATTAGCCTGCCATACAAAATTTATAGAATTAGGAAGTATTCTGAAAGATGAGCTTTCCAATGTTATAGAATTAAATTCATAATAATCTTCTTTAGAATAACCTGTTTCTAATATTTTATCTCTCATTAATGAGATTAAATCAGGATTATTGAAGTCTGATATTAAATCTCTTATAGTAATAAGGTTAGAACTCTCTAGTGAAAATACTTCTTGAATATTAGCTTTTGCAGTATAATCTCCACCTGTATACATAGATGAATAATTATCAAGTGCTATTATTTTATTATCTATATAACCTACATTAATTGTATTATCTATTTCATAAGTGGTATTGCTAACATCTAAAAGTCCTTTCCATTCATTATAATAATTATCACATTCCTCTTCAACATAATTAATAGATGATTCCATATCAACAGAATTCATATCATTACTTTTACTGAATAAAAATAAAGTTCTATGATATGAAAATATAGAATTACTTATGCTTTCATTTTTATAATAATCAATTATATCAGCATAATATACTGGAAGATTTCTATTTAATGAAAATTCCATATCTTTAACTTCCTCTGATTCTTCATATTTTATTTCAGCACTTAATACTATATCATCACTTAAATTACCCACTATAGAAGCATGCATATTATTATTTTCATCAACTTCTTGCAAATTCAATTTCTTATTATTAATAGTACCTGTAATCACTGATTTTTTATTTTTTGTATAATAATAACCGCTTACTTTTTTATCTTTTTCATTTACGTAAAGATACATATCAGCCTTTTCTCCGGATATGCTGCCTTCAAGCAAATAAAATTTAGACTCTTGTATTTCAGAACCATTTTTATTTTTTTCTGATGAACTATTTTGATTATTATTCTTACATGAAATAAACAACATAATAAGAATAAATACATACAAAGACTTCTTAAACATATATACTCGCCCTTAATTTTTACTATAATATTATAATTGTTAATATATAAATTAATACCAATAAATCAATACAAATCATCAAAATTATTATAAATAATTGACTTTTTATAAAATTAATAATATCATTGATTAACTATAAATTTCTTAAAAAAGAGGCTTAAATATGGAAAAAGTGCAAATAGAAAATGTTGAACTTACATTATCACATCCGGATAATTTGAATATAAAATGGACAGGACAGAATGATTTAGTAAGACAGATAATGGCTTCTTGGCATTTAATTTCAGAAGATGATATACCTCTAAACCCTAGAATAGTAGGAAAACCAGGTGCCGGAAAAACTACTCTTTCATATTATGTAGGAAAAGAGCTTCTTAATAGAGATGTTTATATTTTTCAATGCACTGTAGATACAAGACCGGAAGACCTTATAATTATTCCTGTAATATCTGAAAACAATAAAATAAGCTATCATGCTTCTAGTTTGGTTACTGCTATGATCAAAGGCGGTGTAGCCATATTAGATGAAGGAAACAGAATGAGTGAAAAGACTTGGGCTTCGCTTGCTCCGCTTCTTGATGACAGAAGATATGTAGAAAGCGTAATAGCTGGAATAAAAATAAAAGCTCATCCTGATTTTAGAGTAATAGTTACTATGAATGATGATGCCAGCACTTTTGAGCTTCCTGAATATATTCATTCACGTTTACAGCCTACAATAGAACTTCCATTCCCTGATGTCAAAGAAGAGTATGATATATTAAAAATGAATCTTCCTTTTGCTGATGATGAAATATTAAAGATTACTGTAGGATTCTTACAAAAATCTCATATTAATAATGCTTCTTTTTCTGTGAGAGATGGTATTAATATGGCTAGATATGCTATGAAATTATACAAAAGCAATATTGCATCAAGCAGGGATACAGCATTTTTAATAGCATTAAAATCTGTACTCGGTACTGAAGGACTTAGAATATTAAGTCTTAATATGGACGATAGAGATAATAAAGATCGTAGAAGAAACATGGATGATGATGACGGCACTAATATATTATAATCATATAATGCATTTCTTACATGCACTATATGATTATTTGTTTTGCTTTATCCTATTTTATGTAATTTAAAATATTCTAACTCGGAATAAACGCTTTCTGTATTATTAGAAACTTCTCTTCCCAAAATAGCACTGTTATGTACTAGATCAGCATTTTCCTGAGTGATATTATTTAATTCATTCATAGCAAGTGCAATTTCTTTTACGCTTCCTTCTTCCTCTGAAACAGCATTATACAGATTAGTTAAAACTTCTGAAACTTCATTTGCAGAAGACTCTATATTTAAAAGTATTTCTAAAGAATGTTTAACAGATTCATCTCCTGTTTCTATTTTGGCAACAGTATTTTCTATTATGGTAGTAATTTTTCCGGCAGCATCATTAACATTTTGAGCAAGCGAACGTATTTCTGTAGCAACAACTGCAAAACCTTTTCCCTGATCCCCTGCCCTAGCCGCTTCTACAGCTGCATTCAAAGCAAGTATATTTGTCTGAAATGCTATAGACTGTATAAGCTTTATTATATCTGATATCTCTTTACTAGACTCTGATATATCAACCATATTATTTGAAATCTGAGTGACAGCCTCAACTCCAAGCTTTGTAGAATCCGCTACTTTATTACTCATCTCTTTTACATCATTAGTATGCTTTGATGTTTCCGATATAGAAGAAAACAAATTTTCTATAGCACCGCTTACTTGTTCTATAGCTGCTGCCTGCGAAGATGTTCTATCCGATAAATTATCTATACCATTTGATATTTGTCCGCTTGAATTATTAATAGAAGCCATATTCATTTTTATTTCTGATACTATAGATGATATTTTGTTTTGCATATCATTAACCGAATTAACCAAATGTCCTGACTCATCTTTTAGTGCTAAATCTTCTTTATTAAATACGCTATTAAAATTACCCTCTTTCATTAAGTCTATAATCTTTATTGTATTCTTTAATGGCTTTACTATTTTATAAACTAGAAATCCTTCAAGGAATAAAAGAATAACCATAACAACAAATATCACAAGCATTAAAATCATAAATTGATTATTTAATTCGCTGGCATCTCCTTTGAATATTAATATCCATGGAGCATTATCTGTTTTTTGTACAGCATACCATTGATTGCCTACAACTTTAACTTCTCCTACATGCGATATTAGATTGCCTTTGAAAGAAGTAAAAAGCGGATCTGTAAATAAATTCTTATTTTCCTCTAAAACATAATCGCTATTTTCATGAGTCATATATATTCCGTTAGGCGATACTATATAAAAACTTTCATCAAAATTTTCTTTTATATCTTTCATAATGCTATTCATATCAGCAAAGTCTATAGCAAATACTCCTTTTAATTTTCCATTTGTGTATATAGCCTTACTAAATGTAACTGTGAGTTCATTAACAGCAAAGTCTATGTATGGATCGCTTATTGCTATATCATTTGTAGCTATGGCATCTTTATACCATGGTCTTGAAATTTGATTATATGTACGCGGATATTCTTCTAAAGTATTTATATATACTCCGCCTTCTGAATATGGTACAGTATCACCAAAATACATGTTTAAATAACCTGATCCTGTTTTTTGAACATTGGTTATAAAATTTCCGAATGTTTCTAAATCAGGATTAGCTTCTAAATTATTAACTATCAAATTGACTGTGTTTTTTATTTCCTTTACATATGCTTCTGTTTCGTTTTTTGAATTTAAAGTTTGAAAGTATTTTTCCTTTAAGAATTTTGCTTTATATATTGGCTTGTATATAAACAATATAGCTAAAAATGCAGCAAAAAGAAATATAGAAAAAATACTCAAAAACTTGAACATTAATCCTCTTTTCATAAATTTCTCCACAATTTACTTTTAATTATATTTTTACAAGATTAAATATAAAAAAAATTTTCAAAAATATTAAAAAAATACAAAATTTTTTAGAAGAAAAATAAAAAAAATTTATTCTTTATGTAGTTTTGAAAATCATATATGAAAATTAAATTTATTATTTTTTAAACGCACACAGAGCAAAGTTATAAATATAGTTTTATTTTTATTTCAAATTTTATTATATTACAAATTTAGTTAATCGTGCGTTGAGTAAAGCAAAAAATTTAAATAAAGCTTGGGCGGGTGCTAACAAATTCTAATTAAGATATAAAGACAATCAATATCAAAATTAAAAATGAAGCAATGAATTTTAAAGGGTGGGATTTAAAATAAATTTGAAAACTTATTTTTTATCAACTTTTCCCGGACTTCGTCAAAGTTGCAAAAGTGCTAATTTTTTATAATATAAAATTTTATAAATCATTCTTAAATTTAATAAATATTTGATCTAGTGCTAAAATTTCTAATTATCTATAAAAATTAAAAATGAAGCAGTGAATTTTAATATTTAAGTTTAAAAATTTAATTACATTTGCCCACCCTTTAGGCTTATTACTTTAATTTGCAATTATGACTTTTTATTTCTTTGAAGTATAAACAGAATTTCTAACAACCCACCCAAGTTGTATTTAAATTTATAGTGCATTCACCGCACGCAGAGTAAAGCTATATATACAGATTTATTTGCAATTAAAATATTATTATATTAAAAATTTTGTTCACCGTGCGTAGAGTTTAACTATTATAAAAATGAATTGTTATAAAATTAGTCAGCTTTATTTTAAAAGAGGTAAAACTATGCTTGAATATAAATGTGATAAATGCGAAACAGAATTAGGTTATAAAGGTTTATGCTTTAAATGTAAGGCAGAAGAAGAAAGAAATAAAACTCTTGCTTTAACTGATGATGAAATAAAAGAGATTATCAATAAATATATAAAAGATTTAAAAGAAAAAAATGTTGATAAAGAATTATCAAATGGCATTTACATTTATGATCTGATTGCATATAGAAATATAGATTTAAAAGATATAGCAAAAAAAGCATTAGAGAAAAAAATTTATTATCCTGAAGTATTTTATTATAAAGCTAGTGAAGAAATAAGAGATGAACTTATAAAAAGAATAAGAGCAACTAAAGATTATTCTGAAGGAGCTAATTTATTATCATGTTTAGCTATGCAGGGAGATGATGTTGCACTTGACTGTTTATATGATTTTGAAATGAATCCAAGAGAATGGAGAAAGAAACTTTATGTTGATTCTTCAGTTTATGCTGAATGTGCAGGCTGGACTTTTGATAAGGATAAAAAAAGACAAATACTTAATTTCGATAAATGCTATTATTTAGATAAAGCTCAAATCAAAGAAGAAAAAGAAAAAAGCCCTATTAAAATAGCTTCATTAAGAGATGAAAATTGTCCTGAATGCGGATGCAGAAATATGGATATGGCTATTATTGACGGCAGAGATGAAAGACTAAAATTTATAGGTGTTGATGGAATAATAAAAGCTTCATGCTGTCCTAATTGCGTAATTTACAATACAACTTATTCAAAGTATGACTTAAAAGGAGGAAGTGAGATACTTCCTTTCGATAAAGAGTCAGAAAACTATTATGCTTCTGAAGAAAATTATATAGAGGAAGAAGAATTAAATTCAATGCATAATAATAATTATATACTTTCAAAAAATGAAGTTCCTTTGTTTTATGGTGCATTTGATGATACTTTAAATACAATAGGAGGATTTGCCAATTGGGTTCAGGACTGGGAATATATGAAATGCCCAAGCTGCGGAAAGAAAATGAAATACTTAATGCAGATTCATTGGCATACTATTGAATCTATGGCAGAAGGTACTTTGTTTATAGAAATCTGTACTGATTGTAATATTACGGCAATGTTACACCAGCAAACTTGATTTTATTTATTACTGATTATATATTTTTTATCATTGTCTCTATCTCTGTAGGAGTATAAACAATCCACTCATTATATTTATTTGCATCATATTTTTTTATTGTTTTTATTTTACTGCCTATACGCAATTTCGGATCATATTCATCACCTAATAAAAAATTATTTTTGAATAATTGGAATCTCTTTCTCTATCATAATTCAATTCTTCAAAAATGAATCTCCATCTTTTTTTAGTGAATGCCATTGATATATGCAGTGGATCAAACATAAGTCCTGATTTAATTATATCATCTTTATCATTAGGAATATTACCTGTATAATTAAATATTTCGATTAAATCACCTCCGGATTTATCAATTTCAATTAGTCTTCCAAAAGCGTAATTTTCTTCAGAAGTAAAATTTGTTTTTGAATAGTTTTTAATATTATCTTTTATATCATTTGGTAAAAACAAAGGAATAAAAAATATATTGCCTTCTTTTTTTCAAAATATTTCATTATTGATTATACCTTTTTTATATTTAAACGCACGCAGAATAGGATTATAAATATACATTAATTAATAATCGAATTTTGATAATAAAAAATTAAATATTAATCGTGCGTTGAGTAAAGCAAAAAATTTCAATAAAACTTGGGCGGGTGCTAACAAATTATAATTAAGCTATAAAGATAATCAATATTAAAATTCAAAATGAAGCAACAAACTTTAAAGGGTGGGGGTTAAAATAAATTTGAAAAGTTATTTTTTATCAACTTTTACCGGACTTCGTCAAAGTTGCAAAAGCACATTTTATAATTAAAACTACACTTTAAAATTATGTTATAATAATCTAATATTTTTAAAAATACACAAATACTATTTATAATTCAAAATCTTATTATATTTTAATTTAGTTAATCGTGCGTTGAGTAAAGCAAAAAATTTAATTATTGCTTGGGCGGGTACTAAAATTTCTAATCAAGCTATAAAAATAATTAATGTTATAATTCAAAATGAAGCAATAAATTTTAAGGGGCGGGGTATGTAAATAAAATTTTAAAGCTTAATTACATTTGCCCACCCTCTATACTTATTATTTTAATTTACATTTATGATTTTTTATTTTTTAAAGTTTAAACATAATTGTTAACACCAACCCAAGTTTTTTTAAATTTATAATGCATTCACCGCACGCAGAATAAAGCTAAATATATAGATTTATTTGAAATTTAAATTTTATCGTATTGTTAATTTTGTTTACCGTGCGTAAAGTCATTTCAAACCATATTTATTTTGAAGATTTTTTATATTATTTTTAGCTATGTTATTATTAGAATCTAATTCCAAAGCCTTTTTATAATCTTTTAATGCATCTTTATACTGTCCTAAATTTTCTTTAGATACTCCTCTGTTATTATAAACATCGCTATAACTAGGGTTTAACTCTATAGATTTATCAAAATCTTTAATAGCTTCTTTATATTGTCCTAAACTTCCTTTAGCAAGTCCCCTGTTATTATAAGCATTACTATCATTAGTGTCTAATTCTATTGCTTTATCATAGTCTTTTATAGCTTCTTCATACAGTCCTAAATTTTTTTTAGCAATTCCTCTATTGCTATAAGCAGAACTATAATTATGGTCTAATTCTATTGCTTTGTCATAGTCTTTAATAGCTTCTTTATATTGTCCTAAATTTTTTTTAGCAATTCCTCTATTATTATAAGAATCACTATCATTAGAGTCTAACTCTATCGCTTTATCATAGTCTTTAATAGCTTCTTGATACTGTCCTAGATTATATTTGGCAATTCCTCTGTTATTATAAGTATCACTATCATTAGGGTTTAACTCTATAGCTTTATCATAGTCTTTTATAGCTTCTTCATACTGTCCTAAATTTACTTTAGTAATTCCTCTGTTATAATAAGTATTACTATTATTAGGGTCTAACTCTATTGCTTTATCAAAAGATTCTATAGCTTCTTTGTATTTTCTCTCTTTAAAATAATTTAAACCTTCTTCATAATATTTTTCTGATGACATATTTTACCTCAAATAATTTTTTATTATGAAAATAATATATTTCATTTTTTGGTATTTTCAAGCTGTTATTATTTAATATTAGAACAATTAATTTTTTTGCTGAAATGCATTAAACAAATTTTCAAGATAATAAGCACTTGGGCGGGTGCTAACAAATTATAATTAAGCTATAAAGATAATCAATATTATAATTCAAAATAAAGCAGTAAATTTTAAGGGGCGGGGTATGTAAATAAAGTTTTAAAGCTTAATTACATTTGCCCACCCTTTAGGCTTATTACTTTAATTTGCAATTATGATTTTTTATTTCTTTGAAGTATAAACAGAATTTCTAACAACCCACCCAAGTTATATTTAAAATTATAGTGCATTCACCGCACGCAGAGTAAAGCTAAATATATAGATTTATTTGCAATTCAAATTTTTATTATATTGTTAATTTTGTTTACCGTGCGTTAAAAAGATTTAAAATCTAATAAACACTTGGGCTGGTACTGAAATTTATAATTATGAGTTTATCACTAGCAACAATAATAAATTAAATATACTTGCTCGCTTCCTTGATGCTGATATTAGCCATGTTTTCCTTGTGCCTTTCTATAAAATCTCTCACCCAATCAGGATTAGTTTTACTGTAATCCCTTAAAGACCACCCTATTGCTTTGTTTATAAAAAATTCTTTGTTGTTTAGATTATTTATGATTATTTTTTCTAATAATTCAGTATTGGTTTTATCTTTTCTTAAAAGCTGATGATCTATAGCTATTCTCCTAAGCCAAATATTATCAGACAAAGACCATTCTAAAAGTATATTATTGACAGACTCATCTCTTAAAGCAATGCTGCCAATTATCCTGTCTAAACAATCTATGCTATCCCACCAAGATTTTGTAAGTGCATATTCTTTTAATTTTTCTATATGATTTTTATTTAAATATTTCTTTTTTGAATTTAAATAATCTAAAGAAGCATATTGAAATTCCCTGTATTTATTCTCATAGCATTTATCTGTAAAGCTAAAATCAATAAACTCTTTTTCATCTTTTGAAATTGTTTTGAATACTTTTTTCTGAGCTTCTTTTCTTTCCTTTGAATGAATACCTAAAAACTCAAAATTGTTTTTCATGTATTTAGCCATGAAAATAGCTTCTTTTTCATTTTTTAATTTCTCAAATTCTTTTGAAAGAGTAGTATATAAATCACTCATTTAATAAAGCCCAAAATTTTATTTATCAAAAATATATTTATAAACATGTTCAGATAAAGGTATTCCATTTTTTAAGTAGTCGGCAGAACAAGCCTCTTTTCTCTCACCCGGTATAGATATAGTTTCTCCTTCTTTTAAAGCAGGCTCTTTTCTTATATCATCAATGAATGATTGAACAGTATTTAAATAAGTATCCAAATCATTATAAACAGCAGGATCAACAACAAGTATAAATGTAGAAAGATTTCTTTTTTTGTCCATATCGCCATACATTTTTACTAAATTATTGCAATATGCCTGTCCTATTAAAAGCCCCGTAAATGCCTCAACCATAGTCATTATTAAATATCCCTTAACTCCTCCGAAAGGAACAACATATTTTATCTCATTAGGATTTGAACTTGGATTGCCGTTTTCATCAACACCCCAATTCATAGGAACAGTTTCATTATTTTCACGAGCAGTAAATATGCGTCCGAGTGATACCTCGCTTGTTGCCATATCTCCAAGTATAAAATCTTTTTTTGCAGGAAATCCATAACTTATAGGATTAGTACCGAAAAATGGTCTCTTTCCGCCAAAAGGTATAACACAAGGATCAGTATTAACCATTATTAAAGAAACCTTATTTTGATGTATAGCCATTTTATTATAATAACCTAAAGCACCCGCATGACTATTATTTTTTATTCCTATTAAAGCAATACCCTGTTTTTCAACTGTTTCTAAAGCCCATTCCATAGCATACTGCGTTGCAACATGTCCGAATCCGCCGTCAGCATCCATTAATGCAAAAGAAGGTCTTTTTTCTTCTATATTGAATTTTGAATTTAAATTTATTCCGCCCGCTTTTATTCTTTCTATATAATGTTCAACTCTTAAAACTCCATGAGAATGTATACCGCTTAGATCAGCGTAAATTAATAAATCTGTTACTATAGCAGCCTGTTCATTTGATACGCCTGCTGCTTTGAATTTATCATATACTTTTTGCATTAAATCATTTACTTTCACTATAACCATTATACAAATACCTTCTGTAATTTAGTAAACATATTATAGTTTACATAATTACAGATATAATGTCAATATAATTTTATTTAAATATTAAGTTAAAAAAAGAACAAGGGATTTTATTAATATCCCTTGTTCGAATTTTATATTAAAGTTTATTTATATTAATCGTCCCATTCCTGACCTAATAACTGACCTGATTTGTCAATGTATAATTCCATCATATTATTCATTTTTACTTTATATACATTATAATGTTCCATCTCTACTGCCCAAATCTCAGCTTGAGGATAAGTTCTTTTAGCTGTTGCTATTACAGCCTGAGGAACTTGATTAAGAGGTACATACCAATCAGCAAATAAAGCTGAAGTACTTAAAACTGTCAAAGCTACTAATAAACAAAGTATTTTTTTCATATTTTCTCCTTTTAATTAATATTTTATTTTTTTATTATAATTATTTAATTAATCGTCCCATTTTTGACCTAATAACTGACCATTATTATCAACATATAATTCCATCATGTTGTTTAATTTTATTTCAAATATAGTGAACTGTTTTTCTATTTTCACTATAGCAGCATTAGGATAAGTTCTTTTTATTGTATTCATAACATTAGCAGGCAATATAGTAGCAGGCATATTTCCATAGCATTTAACTTCTTTCCAATCACCATTAGGGAAGAAATCTATTTGAGTTCCATTTTCTAAATATACTTCTATATCTTCCCAATCTCTTTCAATGAAAGTAACTTTTATATTAGGGAAATGCTGTTTTATAAAGTTCTGAGCATTCTGAGGTATAGAAGATAATTGTACACCGTATCCATATTGCTGCTGACCACCTTGCTGAGCATAAGGATCTTGATAATTTTGCTGAGCAGGAGGCTGAGCATAAGGGTCTTGATAACCTCCTTGACCGCCGCCTTGCTGTCCATAAGGGTCTTGATATCCTCCTTGACCACCGCCTTGATTATTATCATAATATCCGTCATATTGAGCGAACAATGAACCTGTAAGCATTGCTGAAACAAAAAGTATAAATAAAGCTTTTTTTATAGTCATAATATTTCTCCTGTTTTTTATTTTGTAAAGACAATTTAGTAACAGGTAAATTATCTTTACATTTAGTATTATAGTACAATTTTATAATTATGTCAATTAATTTTACTAGTTTTTTACTAAAAATTTACATTTTTTTAAAATTATATTAGCTTTTTATGTTAGACTTGTTTTAAGATATTTGAAAAAATCATATTCAGAATTATTTTAATATTAAATTATAAAAATGAGTCATTATAAATTTTATAAAGAATGATTTTTAATGTATCAAAATCTTTTTTCTTATATAGACTTATGTAATCTTAAAAATTATTGCTTACTACTAAGTCAAAATTTATATAATAATAAAAATACATAAATATTCATTAATTTAATTTGCAACATATACAAAGTTTTTATTTTTTAAAAAACATTTTATATCACTATTAAAAAACAGCTTTAAATCAATAGTCTAATTACAGACATTTATTTATTGATTCTATAATTTAATCTTGTAATTCATTTTTATAAAAAATTATAATTAAATCATCTCAATCAAATTAAAAAAGAAATATTTCTATATATAAAAATTCTTGATTTTAATATATTATTAATATATAATTGCAGGAACAAAAAATAAAAAATAATTAATGGTACACTATTATGAAAAAAGTAAATTTATGTTTATTAGGGGCTTCCGGTGCTGTAGGTCAGGAGATGCTTAAAGTATTGGAAGAAAGAAAATTCCCAATCAATGAGTTAAGACTTCTTGGAAATAGAGAAGCAGGAAAAAAAGTAAAATTTAACGGAAAAGAATACACAATCGAAAAGACAACTAAAGATTCATTCAAAGATATGGACATAACATTGGTTGCTGTAGGAGCTGATTTAAGTAAGAAATTAAGTCCGTTAGCTGTAAAAGCTGGAAGTATAGTTGTAGATAATAGCAGTGCTTTCAGAATGGATAAAAATGTTCCTTTAGTAGTTCCTGAAGTTAATCCTGAAGATGTTAAGCTTCATAAAGGAATAATAGCTAATCCTAACTGCTCTACAATAATAGCTTTAGTGGCATTAGCTCCGCTTCATAAATTCGGAAAGATAAAAAGAATCATAGCTTCTACTTATCAGGCTGTTTCCGGTGCTGGTAAAGAAGGTATGGAAGAATTAGAACAGCAGATAAAAGATTATGTTGCAGGAAAAAAACTTAAAAATAGTACTTTCAAATATCAAATACTTCACAATTTAATTCCTCATATTGATTCTTTCGATAAGAACGGATACACTAAAGAAGAATTAAAAATGACTAATGAAGGAAGAAAAATTCTTCATACACCTGATATGCAGATAAGCTGTACTTGTGTAAGAGTTCCTGTTATAAGAAGCCATAGTGAATCTATCACAATAGAAACTGAGAAAAAAATCACTGCTAAAAAAGCTAAAGAATTATTATCTAAAGCAAAAGGTGTAAAAGTAGTTGATGATCCTGCTAAGTTTAAATATCCTATGCCTTTAGATACTTCTAATCAGGATAATATATATGTTGGAAGAATAAGAGAGGATATCAGTGCTAAAAATTCATTGGTATTCTGGTGTGCAGGAGACCAAATAAGAAAAGGTGCTGCTACAAATGCTGTACAAATAGCTGAACTTCTTTTACCTGAATTAGAAAAAAAATCTGATGACAATTCTTCAGAAAAGAAAGCAGTAGCAGAAAAGAAACCTGCTAGAAAACCATGTGTAAGAAAATCAACAAAGAAATAATGATTTAAATAAATATAAAATTAATAAGAGGTTATCTATTATTAGATAACCTCTTTTTTATTGCATTAAATCAATTTCTTAATTTTGAATTTTGTAATAAACATACTTTTCAAATTTTGAATTCCAATAAAATTACAAACTATTCAAATTAAGAAATTATTAAATAAAAAAACAGAGAGATATAAAAATCCCTCTGTTTAAATATTCAAATCAATTAATTAAATATCAATTATCCTAAGAATCCTTGTATTATAGGCATAAGTATTTTAATTAAAAGAAGTGCTGATAATATCCAAGTTAATAATGATATATCTTTATTTTTACCAGAAACGAACTTTAATATAGTGAATGATAATACTCCGAAAGTTATACCTTCAGCTATACTATAAGCGAAAGGCATAAATATTATACATATAAAAGCAGGAATTGCCTCTGTATAATCATTGAAATTAATCTCTAATATAGGAGTCATCATGAATAATCCAACTATAATCAAAGCAGGTGCAGTAGCAGCAGAAGGTATAGCTAGAAATATATGTGATAAGAATAATGAAACAGCAAATAATATAGCAACAACAAGAGAAGTTAAACCTGTTTTACCGCCTTCAGCAACACCTGATGCACTTTCTACATAAGTAGTAACAGTAGAAGTACCTAAGCATGCACCTACAACTGTTCCTACAGCATCAGCAAATAAAGCCTGTTTACATCTAGGAACTTCTCCATTTTTTGTAAGCATATCTGCTTTAGTACATACTCCAACTAATGTACCTACTGTATCAAACATATCAACAAAAAGGAAAGTAAATAATACTATGAACATATTAGGAGTGAATATATTGCTAAAATCAAGTTTAAAAGCTATAGGTTCTAATGAAGGAGGTACAAGGCTAGCATCAGGAGACATTTTTGTAAGTCCCATAGGTATTCCTATTATAGTAGTAATAAGTATACCTAAAAGAATTGCTCCTTTTACATTATATGCTAATAAAATTGCTGTTATAAGAAGTCCTATAATAGCAAGTAATGCACTGCCTGAAGTAATGTTTCCAAGTCCAAGTAAAGTAGCATCATTATTAACTATGATTTTAGAGTTTTGAAGTCCTATAAAAGCTATGAATAATCCTATACCTACTGAAATAGCTCTTTTCATATTAACAGGTATACTATTAACTATAGCTTCTCTCACATTAAAAATAGTAAGAACAACAAATATAATACCTTCTATAAATACAGCTGTTAAAGCAGTTTGCCAGCTATAACCCATACCCAATACTACAGTATAAGCAAAGAAAGCATTAAGTCCCATACCAGGTGCTAAAGCAAAAGGAAGATTAGCAAGTAAAGACATTATCAAAGTTGCTATTATTGCAGATACTACTGTAGCTGTAAATACTGCTCCCTTATCCATACCTGTTGCACTAAGTATGCTAGGGTTTACTGCTAGTATATAAGCCATTGTCATGAAAGTAGTAAAGCCTGCTATTATCTCTGTTTTTACATTAGTACCATATTCTTTTAGCTTAAAAAATTTGTCCATAAAATATATTCCTTATAACAGTTTTTTCTTCATAACTATTTTTAATTATGAAAGCTATAATATATATGAGATTATAATTTTTGCAATATTTTTTTATTTATAAATACAGATTAAATCCTAATTAAGAATAAAGAAATAAAAAATGAAATTCTGAAAATTTGAAAAGCAGTATTATAATTAATTAAATAAGAAATTTAAATTTAATATAAAAAAACATATATGCATAAATATCATTTATTTGCATATATGTTTTGTATTTTTCGCAGTATTAATTATAATTTTTTATTATTCTATTTTTGTCAAATCATAATTATTATTTTCACCAGTACTAGAATTATTTTCTAGTAATTTTCCGCCTGATATTTCACTATCACTATTAAATTGTATTGTGTATGTAGTACTTTCTAATACAAAAGAAAATTCTGTAGCTATAGAATAAACATCTGTTGAAATATTTATTTTCTTATCCTCAGTTATTACTGGTTTTCCACTAGACCTTTCCAAATAAATTATATTTGCTTGATCATCAAGTTTAAACATTATTCTCATTCTGAAAGTTGGTCGAATTGCAATACCTTCATATGTTCCTTTTCTTTTAGAAATAGTTACCTTATTACCAGGATTAGTTACTTTATTACTGCAGCTTAAAATAAAAACAGATACAATTAAAATTATAATTTTATTAATATGTTTAGTCATTTTTCTATCCTTTTATTAATATTGTAAACACAAGTTATCTACAATAATTATTACAGCTTAATACTTATTTTAAAATAGCAAATGTTTTTTGATTTTATATTCATTTTATTCTATAAAAAAATAATGAATTGTCAAGATTACTTAAATAACAATAAAAAATATAATACTATTACCCATGCTAAGCAAAGCAAAAAATATAAAAAAATTAAAATTATACTTAAAATAAAAAAACAACTTACATAAAACATGCGTTAAGTAAACGCTATAAATTTAAAAAAATTTTGGGCGGGCATGCTTTTTTAAACTAATCAAAAAAAATATTTTAAACAAACTTTTCAACAAAAAACGATAAATATAAAGGGTGGGGAGTGAAAATAAATTAAAAAAACAATATATTTATTAATTACAAGGGAATATCTTTATGAACAAAAATAATGTATACAGAAATGCAAAAATAGAAGGCAGAAGTTTTTTTGGTATTATTAAAAATAGTTCTTATTTTCTTTCTAATTTAGCAATTTATGAAGATGGTATAGTAAGTGCTTGGGAGAAATTTGATATTTATCAGTTTGAAAAAGCATTGGAGAGAAAATGGGTTGTATCATTTATAGAAGATAATGAGAAATTGGATATTCATGGTATAGGCAATTTTAAAATATTAGAATCACAGTGGCTTCATAAAGATGATTATTATGAATACATTAAAAGCATATTAAAAGAAATGAATCCTGAAATGCAGAATATTTATAAAACTACTAAAAGAGAAATAGAAAAATTGGAAAAATTAAAAGTATCATTTATGGCTAATCCTATTGATTTTAAAATGAAAGGGCAATTCGGATATGATTTATCCGATGGTAAAAGTTATTTTATATTTAGAAAATCTGATAATTATTCATCAAGCAAAGAAATATTTTTAACTTGCTATGCCATTTATGATGATGAAACAATATCAATATATAATGATGACAATATATATTCTTTTGATGATATAAAAAATATGTTTGAGAAAAATGAACTGCTTTTATATCCAAAAGAAGATGATACTATCATAATAGAAAATCTTGCCAAACTGAAATTAAAACCAACTATAAAGTACACAAATAAAAAAGAAAAATTAAAAGAGATAGAAGAAAATATAAAAGAGATTTCAGGTAAAGAAAATGCTTTTGATTATGCAATAAAATGCTACCATAATTATCTTGTATATCCTTCAGATTATAACAGAGAATTATTAAAAGAGGCTTATGAAAAAGTACCTAAACATGAGAGAATGTTTTTAGGAAATATGGATGATAAAGACTCTGATTTTAGAAGAATAATATATACGCCTAATATAAAAAGAGAAGTATAATTTTTATTATCTCGCATGCTAAGCAAAACAAAAAATATAATCAAGATTAAAATTATACTTATAGCAAAAAAACAATATTGTATAAAGCATGCGTTAAGTAAACGCTATAAATTTAAAAAAATCTTGGGCGGGAATCTTTTTTTCTTAATTAAGCAAAAAATTTAAATAAAATTTCATATTACAAAATAGATAATAAATCTAAAGGGGGGGGTATGTAATTTAAGTTTTAAAATTTAATTACAAACCCCACCCTCTATATTTTAAATATTAATATGCAATATAAATTTTTATTTTCTTTCTGCCAAATTAGAATTTGTTAGCACCCACCCAAGCGGATATTTAAATTTATAGCATATACAACGCACGATAAACTAAACTTAAATATTATAACAAATTCATAATTATAATTTTTATTATGTTTAAAGCTAAGCTCACCGTGCGGGAATTCACTTAGTTATTCTCACCATACCAATCAACATTGCGAGTAAAGTACATAGCAAGAGCAATAACAGCAAATAAACCTAAAGTTCCCATAAGCAATGCATAATCAGTAAGCTGAAGTATTCCAAATAAGAATATGTATATCAAAGCCTCTACAATAGCCATTGAAATAGTGTACTTCGGCGATTTTATAATGTAGCCTATATATATTGAAGTTAAAGCCGTTACCATCAATGCACTTATAAAATAACTAATATTGAAGTTTATATGTTCTGATATAGCTAAAAGAAGTAGATAGAATATTGCATTAGCTATACCTATTAATATATATTGAACAGGGTGTATGCGTTTCTTTGAAAGCACCTCGCATAAAAATAATACAAAAAACGGAATGAATATAAATAATATTGCATACTTCACGCTTCTTGATGTTTTCTGATAATTATCATTTAGAAGTAGAAAAGATATTAAAACATTGTTTGATGATCTATTAAGATTTTGATCTGCAGTGAAGTATTGAGTATCATCAATATTATCTGCTCTATTTGCATTTTCATCGCTAGTCCAATACTTAGTAAATGCTGTATTAAAACTGGCTATATTCCACTCGGCATTGAATCCATCATTATTAACTTCTCTCTTTGTAGGCAAGAATCCGCCTGTAAAACTAGGATCTTTCCATTTTGAAGATATTTTAAAAGTGTTTTCAGAAGCTAATGGAGTTATTATAAGAGAGTTTCCTCCTTGAATGTCCATTGTAATATTAAAATCAAAACCATTTAATATTCTATCTCTTGAAATGGTATAGAAGAATTTATTATTAAACATATTTAAAGCTATACTAATATTTTTCTCATAATATTTAAGCTCTTCATTTTCATTAACTAATATAGTAGGAAGCTTCATAAGATTCTTTTTATTTCCTATTCCTAATATAATCATAGCTTCATCATAAAGTATAGTATCATTATTTTCATCTAAATTATATATTTCAGCATTGTATTTATCAAATCTTCCTGTAATATTTAATTTAGAATTGAATATAGGGGCTTTAAATATTCCTCTGTTTAAACTTGAAACTTCAACATCGCCCGTAACATTATATTCATTAGGCATATAAAAAATATATTTTCTTATATAGCTTATCTCTTTAGTCTCACTGTCAATAACCCTAGTTAAATAAGGTATTGCAACAACTATACCTTGTATATTGGCACTGCTTCCCACAGGCTCTATTATAGAAGATACAGCCTCTCTTTGATAACTGATTCTATCTCTTACAACACTGTTTATAAAAGACATAGGTATCAAAAGCAAAAGACCTAATATCACTATTATAAGTATTTTAAAACCTAAAGTTTTTGTTATCTCATTAAAATTTTTTATCATTATTTTCCTCATAAAAAGTTATTTTCAAAAAATTATATTTGATATAAAAAACCATAATACCATAAATAGGTAATAAAAAATAGTAATAATATATAAAAATGATTGTATAGTATGATTTGTAATATAAATTGGTAAAATAGTTTAAATATTATCTTTTCTTAGCATTACCTACAAAACTATATTTTGTCAATTTTATTTTTTATATTGTTATTATTTTCGGGGACTAGCCCACGAACCCCCAGTTCTTTTACCGAGTAGGTACCTTTCGGTATTGGTATAAGGCGAAGCCCGCCTGCGGCGAGAACCAAAACAACTGCATTTTTAACCTAAAATTAGGGTATTACACCATATTTGATAGATATTCTTAAAATATAAAGTTATAGCAATTGCGTTTTCGCGAAGCGTGCCTGTGGCAGCTACTTTTTTGTGAATATAAATTATAATTTTTTATAATATCAAATCAATATTATATAATATTGATTAAATAATTTTTGTACAATAATAAGTAATCAGCCGCACGTATAGTTGGCTATCCATAATGATTTGCAATACCGTGCGGAAAGCCCACACGAAGTGTACCCGTAGGGTATGGCGAATATTTGACAAAGTTAAAAATTTTCAGTATATATTATTATTGTATATTTTTATTAATAATAAAAAAGATGCAGAATAATTAATCCTGCACCTTTTATGATTTTATATTATAATTTTTTTATTTACTTTTTTTGTATGTTTTTTTAGATGATTTTTTGTTTTCTGATTTATTTAGCTTATTCAATTTAAACATAAAATCAAATACCTCTTTAACATCTTTAACAGGATGGAAAGCTAAACCCTTTTTAACATTTTCAGGAATCTCATCTAAATCCCTAATATTCTCATAAGGTATTATTATATGCTTAATGAATCCAAGCCTTTTTGCCGCTATAGTTTTTTCTTTAAGTCCACCTATAGGCAAAACTTTTCCATTCAATGAAAGCTCGCCTGTCATAGCAGTATCATTTCTTATAACTTTATTCATAGAAAGTGAAAGCAAGGCAGTAGCCATAGTAATACCTGCTGAAGGGCCGTCTTTAGGAGTAGCTCCCTCAGGAATATGCAAGTGAATCATAGCATCATTAAAATAATTTTCAGCAACGCCATAATCTTTGGCAACGCTTTTTACATAACTATAAGCTATCTCTACACTCTCGCTCATAACATCGCCAAGCTGTCCTGTTACTTGTATGTTTCCAGAATCTTTTTTCTCTGATACCTTTATTGATTCTATAGTAAGAGTTGCCCCGCCTAAAGATGTCCAAGCTAATCCTATAGAGTTTCCAGGCTTCAAATCCTTCTCTGTGAAATCTTCTGTAAATATTGGCTTTTTAAGATACTTCTCTAAATCTTTTTCATCTACTGTATAGCTGTAAGTTTTTTTATTATGCTCTACAATATCAGCAGCAATTTTTCTGCATATTCTTTCTATTCTTCTTTCAAAATTTCTAACCCCAGCCTCTCTAGCATATCCGTCTATTATCGTACTTATAGCCTTATTAGTAAATTTTATATTTTTTATATCAAGTCCATGAGCTTTAACCTGTCTAGGTATAATATATTTAGAAGCTATTTTTAATTTCTCCTCCATAATGTATCCTGAAAGTCTTATAACTTCCATTCTGTCAAGCAAAGGTCTAGGAATTGTATCAAGTGTATTTGCAGTAGTTATAAATAAAACATTTGATAAATCGAAAGGCAAATCCAAATAATGATCTCTAAATGATGCATTCTGTTCCGGATCTAAAACTTCAAGTAAGGCACTTGAAGGATCGCCCTGAAAACTAGTTCCCAATTTATCAATTTCATCAAGCATAAGTACCGGATTTTTTACTTTTACTATCTTCAAAGCTTCAATAATTTTACCAGGCATAGCACCTATATAAGTTCTTCTATGTCCTTTAATTTCAGCTTCATCTCTCATACCGCCTAAAGAAAATCTGAAGAAAGGTCTGTCTAATGCCTCAGCAATACTCTTACCTATAGAAGTTTTACCAACCCCCGGAGGACCTACAAAACATAGTATAGAAGATTTTTTCTCAGGATTTAATTTTCTCACTGCTAAAAATTCGTATATTCTCTCTTTAACATCTTCAAGTCCGTAATGATCTCTGTCCAATATCTTTTTACTTTTTGAAATATCTTCTCTTTCTTTATTTTCCTTATTCCAAGGCAAAGCAAATAAAGTATCCAAATAATTTTTAGAAACAGTATATTCCGGAGAATGAGTATCTATTGTAGAAATCTTTTCTATCTCCTGTTCCATTCTCTCTTTAACTTCATCTATAACATTAAGTTCTTCAAGAGTTTTTTTGTATTTCTCTATATCTCTTTGTTTAGGATCTGTATCATAGCCCAATTCTTTTTTTATTTCTTTTAATTGTTCTTTTAAGAAATATTCTCTTTGCTGTTTTTGTACTTTAGAATTAATGCTACCTTGAATCTTCTGCTGTATTTCTGATATTTCTCTCTCTTTTTGAAGAAGAAGATGAACCTTTTCAAGTCTTTCCTGAATATCAAAAGTTTCAAGTATTTCCTGCTGACTTGCACGCTCTACATTAAGCATAGATGTAACAAAATCAGCTAATCTTCCGGGATCATCAACATTCACCATAGTAAGACGCATTTCTTCAGTAAAAAGCGGATTATTCTCACTTATGGCTTTTATATCTGAAAGTAAAGCTCTAGTATATGCTTTTATTTCTTTGGCTTCTTTCTCATTTCTGAAAGGATCTATATCAGGTATATAAAGAGGTTCAGCTCTTATTACAGGATCTGTAGTTACAAATTTTATAACTTTATATCTTCGTATGGAATTTATAAGAAGATTAAGTCCGCCGTCAGGCAAATTTAATTTTTTGAATACTTTTACAACAACACCAACTTTATAAATTTCATCAACAGAAGGCGTTTTCTTTTCAGACGGAGTATCAGAAATATATAAATTAAGTCCTAAAAATCCGTCATTTTCGGCTATAGCCTTATTTACAGCATCTGCATGATGAGCCGGTATAGGAAATGGTGCATAAAGCCCGGGAAATAAAGGTTTTCCCATTACTGGTATGATTATTAATCTTGAAGGTAATTTATCTTCCACGATTGCAACCGTATTATCCTCTTTTTTATTTTTATTATTATCGATATTTTTATTATTATCTAATTTATCTTTATCCTTAGCCATTAACAAAACTCCTAATGATATTGTATAGTATAATATAAAATATACTTATAAGTCAAATAAAATCTTGTTAAGTATTTTATGCAATAAATATACCAATTCTACAATTTAGAACATTTTTTATACTGTATTTATTATATTTTATGATAAAAATAAATAATATAGAATAATAAATATAAAAATAATACTATTGATTTGATGATTTGTATATAATTTTTGATTTTTATAAAATAAAATGGTGATAATATTATAATAATAAAAAAGTGTTTTATTATATCTGTTCAATAATAAAACACTTATAATTATATATTGTATTTAATTTATACTAGTATGTAAGTAATCATTATCTTAATTTAAAGAAATCGATTAATTTATTTAAATTTTGAGCCTCATTTAAAAGCAACTGAGATGAAGAACTAGCCTCCTCTACTAAAGCAGCATTTTGCTGAACAGAAGAATCCATTTCATTTATAGCAACATTAATCTGCCCTATTCCATTTTCCTGTTCTTTAGCAGCTATATTAACCTTCTGCATCAAATCAGAAACTTTATCCATTCTGTCTGATATATCATTAAAAATATCCTTAGATTCATTAACGCTAGCAGCAGCTAAATTGATTTTATCATTACTATCAACTATAAGAGAAGTAATATTTTTTACGGATTCTTGTGTATTCTGTGCCAAATTTCTAACTTCGCTGGCTACAACAGCAAAACCTCTTCCCTGCTCTCCAGCTCTTGCCGCCTCTACTGAAGCATTAAGTGCAAGTATATTTGTTTGAAATGCAATAGATTCTATAATTTTAGTTATATCCATTATTTTAGAACTGGACTCATAAACAGCATCCATTTTATTAACGCTTTCTTCTATTATTTTACCTGCCTTGCCTACATAATCCTTTGCTTCAACAACCATATTTGTACTATCATATATATCAGAAACGGCAAATTTCACATTAGAAGCCATTTCATTCATAGTTGATGCTGTTTCCTCCAAGCTGGAAGCCTGCATTTCTGTTCTATTAGATAAATCATTATTTCCTGAAAGAACTTCATTGGCAGCACTTTCAACTTGTTCTGATGATTCTTTAACCGTATTCATAACATTATTTAAATTATCTAATATACTTTTTATTGCTCTGGCTATATCTCCCCACTCATCTTTAAGTTCTGTAAATCCTGGAGGAGTATCCCAAGATATATCTCCTTTAGATAATTTAGTCAAATCCTGAGCAAGTAATTTAATGATAAATACAACTTTTTTATTTATTATTAGAGGTGTAATAATAAAGACTATTACTAATATCAAAGCTAAAATTATAATCATAATATTTCTTATATTATTACTATCTTCAAGTATTACATAATTAGGAACTAATATTTTCATACCCCAATTCTGACCTGTTTCAAGTTTTATAGGTACAAATATATATGTAGATTTAGTATTTAATGTTGCACTGAAATCCTCAAATATCACAGTTTGACCTGCTTTTATACTTTCTAATACATTATTATCCCTGTAATAAGGATATGCCTCATAAACATTTTTACCAACATAAGTTTCATTTTCTTTATTATAGAGAAGTGTACCATTATGATCAAATAAAGAAGTGAGAGTATTTTCAAAAGGATTAATATTATCCATTATAGGGGCTAATGATTCTATAAATATATCTACACCTGCAACGCCTATAATTTCTCCGTTATTTTTTAAAGGTATAGACCAAGTGTTCATTTTTACCATCTTGCCGCCTACTTCAAAATCATATATAGATGTAATATTAATATTTCCTGTAGTTACAGGCACTGAATAATAGTCACTTTTTAATTCTTCTCTTGTCATACCTCTGTCGGCAGCAGAACCATTATTTCTATATACATAATCTGAAAACATACCGCCTGCTTCTGAATAGTTAGGATCATTTATATAATCAGCATCATTGCCCATTACATTATTTTTAAATATAAGAAACAAAGCTCCTGTATTATCAGGAAGAGTACTAAAAAAATCTTTAGTTGTATTTTTATATACTTCTCTGTTTCTCTCTCCTGATCTGTATAAATTATCTATTGTATATTCAAATGTACTTAAACTATCGAATGCTTCCTGAACAATGGACTGTACTTTAGCTGCCTCTCCTTTGGCACTTTCCTCCAATACCTTATATGAAAGTTTTTTAGTAACATTATTAACAGAAAATATGTTAAATAAATTTGATATAACAAGCATGATAATAAAAGGAACAATTATAACCATACTTATTTTAAATTGCAGGCTGTTAAAGATCTTCATTAAGGTATCTCCCAAAAGATATTATAAATTATATTTACATTATTATACAATAATATGTATTTATATACAATTATTGCTAATAAAAAT
This sequence comes from Brachyspira intermedia PWS/A, assembly GCF_000223215.1. Lineage (NCBI taxonomy): Bacteria > Pseudomonadati > Spirochaetota > Spirochaetia > Brachyspirales > Brachyspiraceae > Brachyspira > Brachyspira intermedia. The sequence continues at coordinate 171,018 of NC_017243.1, read as the reverse complement.
TGTTCGCTTTTATTGCTCTGCCAAGTAAACTTAGCAGACGCTCACAATTTTTATAGTTAACTTTATAATATTTCATAATATTATTCTTATTATTGCTAATAAAAATTGTTCGCTTTTATTGCTCTGCCAAGTAAACTTAGCAGACGCTCACAATTTTTATGGTCAGCTTTATAATATTTCATAATTTATTATTGCTAATAAAAATTGTTACCCCAAGAATAGCAATAATAAAAAACTATTTACACACCCCGCCCTTTATTCTTTATTATCTAATATGTAATTTTCACTTTATTTTATCTTTTTGCTTTATTATAAATTATAGCACCCGCCCAAGATTTTATTAAATTTATAGCCAATTCAGCACGCGTTTAGTTGGCTATATATTATAGAATAATACTTTAATAATAACTGTTTTTAAATATAATATCATCTAACCGCGTGTTAATAAAATTTGTTATTTAAAGAATTTTAATATATAATTCATAGACCATGGATAAAGAAAGCATAACAAATGCTGAAGAAAACTCTTATGACAAGCCCAATAATAATATAAGACCTCAAGGTTTTGATGACTTTTTGGGACAGAAAAATATAAAATCAAAATTGAAAGTCTTTATAGATAGTGCTAAGAAAAGAGATGTTTCTTTGGATCATATATTATTTTACGGTCCACCAGGACTTGGAAAAACTACATTAGCCCAAATAATAGCAAATGAAATGGGAAGCAATATAAAAGCCACATCAGCACCTATAATAGAGCGTCCAGGAGATTTGGCTTCTATACTCACTACTTTGGGTGAAAAAGATATACTATTCATAGATGAAATACATAGACTTAGAACCGTAGTTGAAGAAGTGCTTTATTCAGCTATGGAAGATTTTTTCGTAGATATAAAGGTGGGAGAAGGAACATCTGCTAAAAGTTTTAGAGTGAAATTACCGCATTTTACTTTGATAGGTGCTACAACAAGAAGCGGTTTATTAAGTACGCCTTTATATGATAGATTCGGAATAGTAGAAAGACTTGAATTTTATACCAATGAAGATTTGGCTAATATAGTAAAGAGAAGTTCAGAATTTCTTAATATAGATATCACAGATGAGGCTGCCATTTCAATAGCTTCAAGATCTAGAGGAACACCAAGGATAGTTAATAGGCTTTTAAGAAGAGTTTTTGACTTTGCCACCGTACATGATGTTTTAAAAATAGACGAAGAGTTTGCCTGTGATTCTCTTGAAAAATTAGGAATAGATAAAAACGGCTTTGAAGCACTTGACAAACTTTATTTAAATACTATTATTAAACATTATAACGGAGGTCCTGTAGGAGTTGATACTTTATCGGTATCTTTATCCGAACAGATAGAAACTATAGAAGATGTAATAGAGCCTTATCTTATACAATGCGGATTTATAAAAAGAACTCCAAAAGGAAGAGTTGCTACAAATAAGGCTTATGGTTATTTAAATCTTTCTTCAAAGTATGACGATAATTATGAAGAAGAAAGAGGATTATTTGATTTTTAAGGAGCTTACTATTTTAATTACAGACGATACTTTAACAAAAGAAAAAAAGTCCAATGCTCAGTTGGATAAATATTATTTGGAAGAAACTTCAAAAGATGTAAAAAATTTAGCTAAACAATTTGTAGGAAACTTCAAAGATGCTAATAAATCTGCTGATAATTCAAATTCCAGATTCGATATAAACTATAAGAAAAATGTTAAATTAACTCCTTCTTCAAGATATAAAGCCCCAAGAGCAAAAATAAAATTTAATAGAACTAAAAAAATACTTAATAAATTATATAATTCTACTTACGGAATAAGACATGTATTTAAATCAGTTGTAGGAGCTATTAAAAGAAAAGGTAATCATGAAAGAAGCATACTTATATTCTATGATGATGAAGAACATGGTGTTAGACTTCCTATCAATAATTTTATGATTTTATTTCTTGTATTAGTATTTTCTGCTTTGATTTATACTGGTTATGATGCATATATTAGACAGAAAGAAGCTAGAGAATTTTATAATACTCTCTCAGCAAGAGAAGCTAAAACTTATACATTAATAGAAGATTATAAAAAATCTCTTAATAGATTCTCTAAAGCATTAACTGAATATAATAATGTTATTAAATCTATATCTTATATTATAGATTACAATGATATGGGTACATTTAACAATAATAATGAATCCGGTAACATCGACAAAATGTTAAGCGAATTAGATTCATATCAGAAGAATATTCTTTCATTTATGGAAGTATCTCCAAAAATACATAAAGAAATTCCTTTAGGCTGGCCTGTTGCAGGAGGCGGAAGAATATCAAGCGGATTCGGTGCTAGACTTTCTCCTTTCAATCAGGAAAAAAGTTATCACTATGGTGTAGATATAGCAGGACCTTATGGTACTCCTATACTTGCAGTTGCTGATGGTACTGTTACATTTGCAGGATGGAGAAACGGATATGGTTGGTTTGTTCTAATTACCCATGCTAATGGTTATCAAACTGCATACGGACATAACTCTAAACTTCTTGTTGATTATGGTCAGAAGGTAAAAAGAGGCGAAAAAATAGCTTTAATAGGAAATACTGGAAGAACTACAGGAATACACTGCCATTTCGAGATTAGAGTTGGAGGAGATCATAAGAATCCTATGCCTTATTTGAGTGCTAGATTCTAATATTTATATTTTTATACTAAATCTATTACTCTAGTATTATATGAATGAACATGATTCTAAACAGAGATATTTAGGAGAATTCTATACTCCTTTAAATTTTGCTGAAAAATCTTTATCATATATATTTGATGTAATAGACAAAAAAGAATTAGAAAACGGCAATTATCGAATATGGGATATGTCCTCTGGTACAGGAAATTTAGAATATTATCTTGATGAGAAATATCATAAATATCTTTATATGTCTACAATAGATGAAAATGATATAGAATATTCTAAAGAAAAATTTAAAAATGCCTGCCTATTTCAATATGATTACCTTAATGATGATATAAAAGATAATGATTTTGAATATAATAAACTTCCTCAAAATCTTCAATATGATTTAAATAATAAAGACATAAAATGGATTATATTAATCAATCCTCCTTATGCCACAAGTCAGGTAGCAGGTACAAACTCTAAAAGCAAAAAAAATGTAAGCATAAGCAAGATTAGAGATTTGATGCATAAAGAAAAACTTGGCGATGCCTCAAGAGAATTATATGCTCAGTTTATGTTTAGAATACATAAAGAGTTTAGAAACAATGATAAAGTTTATCTTGCAATATTTTCTAAAACTAATTATATAAAATACAATAACAATGAAAAGTTTAGAAACAAGGTATGCAATTACAAATTTTTAAATGGCTTTATTTTCTCTTCATCTAATTTTGACAACACATCAAAAACTACACCATTTCCTGTAAGCTTTATAATTTGGGAAATAAATAATAATCATAATATAAAAACTGAAAATATTATTCTCGATGTTCTTGATGATAATTGCAATATAATAAATAAAAAAAGTTATAATGTAATAGAAAGTGATAATCTTCTTAACAAATGGATAAAAAGGATAAAAACTTCATCAACATTTGTACCGCTTTCATCAGCAATAAAAGTAAAAACATCAGGAAAAGATATAAGAGATAAAGTATGCGAAGGATTTATAGGTTCACTTATGAGCTGCGGAAGTGATTTGCAAAAACAAAATCTTACAGCAATATTTTCTGCTCCTCAGGCTTCTGCCGGCTCTCTTTCAATCACAAAAGAAAATTTTGAAAAAGCCATGATAATACATGCCGTTAGAAGAACTGCTAAAGTTGACTGGCTTAATGGAAGCGATCAATTTTGTATACCTAAAAATGAACTTAATAGAAAATTTATATTAGACTGTGTAGTATGGACTTTATTCTCTACTTCCAATCAAACATCCTCTATGGATAATATATTTTATAAAGATAAATACTACACTATCATAAATCATTTTTACCCTTTTGATTATAAAAAAGTATATTCAGGCTGTACTTTCTTCAAATACGATAATGAAAAAAGATTCTGCTTTGAATATTTAGAAAATAACAAAGACTATATATCTGATGAAGCATCTGAATTGATGAATAGTGCAGAAGAACTTTATAAATATTTTTATTCCAACATAGAAAAAATCAATAAAGAAAAATTCAAAATATCTTTATGGGACACTGGATTTTGGCAGATAAGAAAATCTCTTAAAGATGTTAAATTAGCTTCGGATATATTAAAAGAAATCAAGATCAAAAGAAACATACTAAAAAAGAAGATATCAGAAAATACAGATGATTTTATTTTTTAGTTTCATGTATTTTTTAAGTTTTATTATTTACTCACACACATAGCTTTTTTTATAATTAAAAGAATATTATATATACTCAATAAGCTAGTATATACTGAAAATTTTTAAGTTTGTCAATCAATGACTTTATGTAAAATTATCAACTTTTTTGCCGCACAAAAAAGTTGCAAAAAACGCAATTACTAGAACTTCATATTAAATATTATAAATAAATCCATCAAATGTAGAAAAAATCAAAAAAACTAAAGGGCGGGGTATGTAAATAAAGTTTTTAAATTTAATACTTGAAAACTATTTGTATTTATTATAATATTTCTATTATGGTTATTTTAAAAATGAAATTAAAAGGCGATAAGATACATATCAAAGTATCAGGCGGAGATGTATTCACTATACCAAAAAACGGACTCTATGAACTAGATTTATATGAGGGAATGGAACTTGAATACGATGAAATACCTCATATAAGATTCAGAGCTTTCGAGTCTGCCGCAAGAAAATCTGCAGTATCTATACTTAAACGCGGATTTATAAGCGAGGGTATGCTTAGAGAAAAACTCACAAAAAAAGGGCATAAAAAAAGATTCATAAGACATGCCGTAAATTACTGCAAAGAATATGATCTTATAGATGATAAAAGATTCGTAAAAATAGCTATTAATAGTTTAAAGCTTAAAGGCAAAAGCAAAAGACATATAATAGATTATTTAAAGAAAAATAAAGTAAAACCAAGTTTGATAGAAAAAGCACAAAACTCTATAAGCGATAGAATAGATGATAAAGCCTTAAAAGATGCTATAAGAAAATATTATAAACTATATGAACATAAAGAAAGAAAAGAAGATTATATTATAAAGACATTAATGCGTAAAGGTTTCAAATACGATAGAATCAAAACTCTAGTGAGAAAATATATAGATAAAAAAGAAAATTATAAAGAGTAATTATTGATTTGCTGGTTCTATTGCATAAGGAGAATGACCTGTTGTAGTTTTATCTATCTGCTCGGCTGCTTTTCCTCCTGTGCCTGTATATCTAGGTACATATTTTGAGGAATTAGCTGTCATATCATCTTCATATACTTGATATAGAATAATATTTTTATTTTTATCAATAAAGCCTATAGGGTCATACTCATAAAATTTTCTTTTTTGATGATAATGCTCTATAGCTTCAAAATCTGTAGGAAGAAGCTGACCTAATATATCAGAATATTTTGTTATTTTAGCATAAGCGAATATAAATTTACTGTATGTATCTATCGCTATAAGGTAATTATCTAGTTTAACCCCTGCTGTTCCTTCTGCTCTTATAAAGAAAAATCTCTTTATCCTTTCAGAAGAATTATAAAATCCATCAGAGCTTACTAAAGGGTTTTTACCATAACGATATACTGTCATAGGACTTATTGATAAAGGTCGATCAGGAAATAAAGGACTTTCTGTTGTATTTCCATCATCGCTAGCATCGAAAGTATATTCATCATAATCACTTTTAGTATTTTTTTTCCATTCTCTTCCATCATTTGGAATAAAGAAAGAATATACAGGAACAGTTGTAACTTCAAAACTTATCTTCATAAAATAATTATAAAGTTCATTTCCATTAAATTTATAATCTATTCTGTTCCAATCCTCTTTGCTATTAAAAGGATCTGTCGTATCATCTTTACTATATGAAGGCATATCTATATCTGGATAATTCTGATTTTTATTGGCATTATAATAATACTTTGATCTTGAATTAAAAGGATTCATGCAGGAGCATAAAAAAGCTGTAATTATCACTAGATATAGTATGTTCTTCATATAAAAAATTTAATTAATTAGCTTGATAGTTTAAAATAACATCTTTAATAGATGGATCAAACTTACCATCATCTATTATATCTATATCAACTGAAGCACCTAAAGTTTTATCTGTTCCAGATTTAAATGTTATTTGTACTTGTGCACTTGCAGGATTACCTCCAAGTTTAATAGTAGCATTAAAAGGTCCAAAAGTTGTTGATTTTGAAGTAGAATCTCCTACATTTATAGGATTACTTTGATCTAAACTTTCTTCATTATTAACTTTCAATGATGTTAAACTTCCTGTATTATTAAGAATCATTTCCAATGACATATTGTTTATTTGAGCAATTGTGCCTGTATATTTTCCTGCTCTTTCTGAAAGAGGAATATTGTTACTGTTGTCGTTTGGATTATTAGGATTTTTTTCAGCACATGATGATATAATAAATGCTGACAAAATTAAACTTAATAAAATAGCTGTTTTTTTCATATTGCTTTACTCCAATTATTAATATTATTTTAACTAGAACATATTAAAATAACATACATAAAAACTCAATATAAAAAATATATGAATTTAGTAAAATGTATTTCTTTTTATTTGTAAAATATGTATAAAAATCATTTTTGTATAAAATGTATTATTATTTTTTATTATTAAAAAGACATTGTATAAAAAGTGTTTATTTTTTATATTTAAATATATTTGATTAGTTGAATTTTATTTAAAATAAACTACAATTCTTCAAAAATGTAGGGAGTAAAAATTTATGATTAAAAAAATATCTATTTTAATTTTGTCTATGATAATTATTATATCATGTTCAAAAAACAACCCAAATAACCCAACAGATAATAAGCTTCCACTTAGAACAACATCTGTTAATTTTGATGAAGTATTTTTAAAATTTGAAACAGACAATAAGACTGTACCAACATTCACATTCTTCAAAGATGACGGAACAGCTGCTACAGGTCCTAGACAATGGACAGCAGATAATGATGGTACTAATACATGCTATATTTACAATGCCCCAGACGGAGAAAGCGGAAACCAAATGCCTTCTGAACAGCCAAGTAAACCATTCCCAATAAATGGACTAAAAGTATATGTATATAGAGGAATTAATCCTTTTGAAAAAGTAATAAGAAATGATATAGAAAAACAATTCTATTTCTATAGGTATATAGGTAAACTTGTCATCGTAGCTGGAATGCTAGAAGTTGATTTAGACAATTTCTTAGTGGCTGTTGATACAAAAACAGGATATGTATTCCCTTATGCTGTACCTGAAAAATGGAGTGCTTTAGGATCACCTGCAGGTTGGATATCCGCTGAATTAGGAAGAACTGGAGATCCTAATGGAGGAGCAGATATAACTTTTGAAGCTCATAAATTCTGGCAGTATGACCCTATAGGTGTAGTTAATGATGACGGTACTGTTACTTTATATGATTTCTATATTACTGCTCAAGGAAATAGTGATTACAAACCTAGATATACAGGTACTTCACCTTACAGAGATATACAATAATAAATAATTATCTGTTCTTATATAATAAAAAAGATGCTGTTATCTCACGGCATCTTTTTTTATCTCTCAAAAAACAATATTAAATATTGAATTATAAAAACAAAAATAATATAATATAAAAAATATTCATTTGAGTAGGATTTAATTATATGATTGACAATAAAGTTAAAGAGCTTGCAAGAAAAATAGAAACTGAATCAAAAAAGCTGGATAAAAAATAAAGGATATTGAAAAAATTAAATCATCTATAACTAAAGATTTAAAAAAGAATGTTAAAGAATTAAAAACAAATCAATTAAAAAAACTTCAGGAAGAAAAGAAAAATATTACAGATAAAGTAAAAGAAATGAAATCTAATCTTCTAAATGCAAAAAAAGATAATACCACAAAAGAAGTAAGTAAAAAAATAGATGAAAAAAAGAAAGATATAGAAAACAGTCAAAATAAAAAGCCTATAGATAAAACAGCAAAAAAAATCATGAATATGATGGCTTTATACAATAAGAATGCCAATAAAAAACTTATTGAAATTCTTCTTACAGTCAAAGAAGAAGATTTAATAAAAGAAACTAATGCATATTTCAAATCTGTGCTTGGAACATTTAAACATATTATTCAATGCGATATATATTTCTTTAATGTATACAGAAAATATTCAAGCAAAAAGAAAATAGAAAATGAAGATATATTAAACTATCTAAATGAAGATTTTACTTTCAATATAAATATAGATGAAGATTTAAACAGTTTAATAGATATAAGAAAAAAATTAGATGATGTTATAATAGCTATTGTTAATAGTATAGAAGATTTTAATATATCAGGAAAAGTAATTATTCCTAATGCGGTAATAAAAAAGCCTAGATACCATTTGATAATGCATGCCTTAAATCATGCCACTCATCATAGAGGAGAGATTTCTGTAATGCTTGATCAAATGGAATATAAAAACGATTATTCAAATTTAATGACTATGATATAAAAAATTAATATATACTGAAACGATTTCATTTTGCCGACTATTGCATATTATATAATTATTATCAACTTTTTTGACGCACAAAAAAGTTGCAAAAAACGCAAGTGCTACAACCTTATATTATTACAATATGTATTAAACGTATGGTAATACCTAAAATTTAGGTTAAAAATGCAGTTCTTTTGGTTCTCGCCTGCCGTAGGCACACTTCGTGAGGCGGGCTTCGCCTTATATCAATAAAAGAACTGGGGGTGTGGGGACTAGTCCCCACAAATAACTTAAATTAAAAATTGTGTATTTAAGAAACTTTAAAATTTTCAGTATATAATAAAACAGATATGCAAATAAATACATGCATATCTGTTTTTTATTTAATTAATAACAAAGATTATTTTAAAAGACCTAATATATATAAAACAAGATCATTAAAATCAAGATTTATATGCTTGGCCATTGCAGGTATGTCAGAAGTATTTGTCATACCTCCTTGAGTGTTTACTTCCATAAGATAAACTTCATTATCATCGCCAACTATAGCATCTATTCTTGAAAGTCCGCTGCAGCCTAAAACTCTATAAGCCTTCTTACATGTTTCTACCACTTTGTTTTCCATTTCTTTTGATAATTTGGCAGGCATTTCCATTTCTGTTTTTCCTGGTGTATATTTTGCCTCATAATCGTATATTTCATTTTTAGGATTTATTCCTAGTATTGGAAAGACATAAGTATTATCATCATCTTGTTTTACTAATCCAACTGTAATTTCTTTTCCTTTTATATAAGGCTCTAAGAAATAATTTTGAATATCTTTTATATCTTTTACTACATTTTCAAATTCTGATTTCGTCTTTATCAAATGAACTCCTACACTTGAACCATCTGATATAGGCTTTAATATTATAGGGAAATTAAAAGAAAGTAGGCTTCCTTTCACATTATTATCATTAATCTCTTTAACATCTTTAAGAAGCATAAAATCTGCAGTAGATACATTTGATGACTTCCATATTCTTTTTGTATAAACCTTATTCATACAAACGGCACTAACTAAAATATTTTCGCCTGTATATTTAATATTAAGACTCTCCAAAAGTCCCTGAATAGTTCCATCCTCTCCTGATGTGCCATGCAAAATATTATAGCAGTATTCAATATTATTTTCTTTCAATGTTTTTACTAATTCATAAGAATCTTTAACATCTATTAAAATACAATTATCTTTAATTTCATCAAAGCTAGTTAATGCCTTATAAACATTCTGTCCGCTTCTAAGTGAAACTTCTCTCTCAGAGCTTAATCCGCCATGCAAAACTGCTATTTTTTTATTTTTAAACCTATTTAAAATATTTTGTTTTAATTCGCTATTTAATATCATTTTGTATACCTATTATATTTTAATTGTATTTATCAAAAAATAATCTTAATTCTAATATATCGTATAAATTTATATTTTGATAATGAAATTTTTAAATCTCATAATTATTTTAATATGAAAATAGTTATAAATTACCATTTACTTTATTATAAATAAGGTTTATTATATAGAACACTATGAACGCTGATTTGAATAATAATATAGTAAAAAATTCTGTTTCTAAGATAAGTGCGGTTATATGCATAATATGTGCTAGTTCTGCAATAGCTGTCTTAGTGCTTTTAATAATTAATTCTAAAACTGCAAGAGAAATTACCTCATTTTCTTTATACTCAAGTTTTTTAACAATATTTTATATAATAAATTCAATATATCATTTTTTCCCTTTTAACAATAAAGCCAAAAAGGTTTTTTATATATTATCACATGCTTTTTTTATTATGATGATATGGGGTATATATATTCCTCCATGTTTAATTTCATTACAAAACGGATGGGGCTGGAGTTTCTTTGGAATTATTACAGGGCTTTGTGCATTAGGTATTACTTTAAGAAGCGTATTTGGATACAGATGGCGTGGTGCTACTGAAACAATATATTATTTTTTATTAAATTGGGTTTGGCTCATAGCTATATCAAAAATAGCCGCAGCCGTTGGTGAATACGGAGCTATATTATATTTAACCGGATTTCTTCTTTTAAATATAGCAATGGTATTTTACAGGCTTGCTATGTATGAAGCGAATAGAAGATATACTTTATTTTTACCTTTATTTTATTCGCTTTTAATAATATCTAATGTATGCCATGCAGTTTTTATGTTTAGATATGTTGCTAACATTTTCTAATTTTGTTAAAAATACATATTGATTTGGAGGAGATAAAATATGATTAAAGAAAGACTAAGCGACTATATTCAAAATACTATAAAAGAAAATTGGGATATTAATGCATTAGTTGATTACGGCACTAATAATATACTAAAATATTCTGATATAGCCAAAAATATTCTAAAAATACATACAGGTTTTAAAAAGCTTGATATACATAAAGGTGAAAAAATAGCCCTATGCGGTGCTAACTCTGTTAATTGGGCTTTAACATATATATCTATAGTAAGCTATGGAGCTGTGGTTGTTCCTATACTCGTAGACTTTTCAAAAGAAGATATAGCGTCTATATTAAAAGATTCAGGAGTGAAGTTTTTATTTGCAGACTCAAACATATTAAAAGGAATTGACTCTAATAGTTTATCGCTTCTTACTAAATCTTTTCATTTAAATAATTTCGATACATTTACTATAGAAGAAGAAAATACAAAAGAAAAAAGTGAAGAAAAAAAAGAAAGTAATAAAAAAATAGAAAATATATTCAGCGATATAGAAATTGGAGATATAAAAAAAGAAGATTTTAATCTTACTATATTTGAAAATGACACTTTGGCTACTATAATATATACTTCAGGAACTACAGGATTCAGTAAAGGTGTTATGCTTAATCATAATTCATTAGCTGCTAATATAAGATTTGCTATTAATAATATGCCTATAAAGCCTAATGATCATATACTTTCTTTCCTTCCTCTTGCCCATGTATTCGGATGTTTATTCGACTTTTTATTTCCATTTTCAAGAGGAGCATGCATATATATGCTTAATGCTATACCTAGTCCTAATATATTACTTAAAGCATTCGATGAGGTAAAACCTAATCTTATATTGATGGTTCCTCTTATCATAGAAAAAATTTACCTTAAAAAAATACTTCCTACTATAAGCAAGCCTTTAATTGCTAATTTATTAAAACTGCCTATTATATCATCTATACTAAAATCAAAAATAAGAAACACACTTACACAATCTTTCGGAGGAAATTTCCACGAGGTTATAATAGGAGGAAGTGCTTTAAATAGCGATGTAGAAAAATTTCTTATGGATATAGGTTTTAAATTCACAGTAGGATATGGTATGACTGAATGCGGACCTTTAATAAGTTATGGCCCTTGGGATAAGCATGTACCTAGAAGCTGCGGATGCATAATAGACACTTTAGAAGTAAAAATAGATGCTGAAAAAGAAGGTGATGTAGGTGAGATTATGGTTAAGGGTGAAAATGTTATGCTTGGCTATTATAAAAACTACAAGGCCACCGCAGATGTACTTTCTAAAGATGGATGGCTTAGAACTGGGGATTTAGGTGTGCTTGGTGAAAACAATAGAATATTTATCAGAGGAAGAAGCAAGAATATGCTGCTTGGTGCCAGCGGACAGAATATTTATCCTGAAGAGATTGAAAGTAAGTTAAATGCTATGCCTTATATATTAGAGTCTTTAGTTTTACAAAGAGATAATAAACTTCATGCTTTACTATATTTGGATGCTGAAAGAATCAGAGATGAAAAATTAAGCGAAGAAGAAGTTAATAAACTTATAGAAAACAACAGAATAGAAGTTAATAAATTACTTCCTGAATTTGGAAGGATATCAGGATTCACCATTCAAAAAGAAGAGTTTATAAAAAATCCTACTAAAAAGATAAAAAGATTCTTATACAAATAAAAATTATAAATAAAGGGTTTGATAAATATTTATCAAGCCTTTTATTTTGATCCCACCCTTTAGGCTTTTTAATTCTATTTGTCATTTCAGCATTATTTTTCTTCTTAATCTTAATCTGTTATTTTAGCTGCCCACCCAAGCGTTTTTTAATTTGCTGCTTCCACACCGCACGCAGAGCAAAGTTTTAAACTTATGATTAATTAAAAATAGTAATTTAAATAATAAATAAAAATTAGCTAACCGTGCGTTGATGATAATTTTAAAGCTAATCAAAACTTGGGCGGGTGCTGTAATTTCTAATTTGGCTTTAAATATAATTAAAACTAAAATTTAAAATATAGTAGAAAACTTTAAATGGCGGGGTATGTAAGTGAAATTTTAAAAATAAAATTATAATTTTTTATATAAAAATTATTAAAAAATATAAATCATTAGGAACTTTCAATTGTATAATTCGTCTAATAAAGCAAATACAACATTTAATTAAAAGAGAGGTTTATTATGAAACGTATTTTTAGCATTATTTTATTCACAGTTATATTATCAGTATCAGTATATGCCAAAGAAAAAAGATATGACTGGAAAGATTATAACGGAAAATGCAATTATGAATATTTTATTTATAATGAAGCAGGACTTACACAGGCGCAATTAACAGAAGTTATGAAACTAAAATCAGAATATCAATCAAGATTCCATGACTTAAAAGAAAAAATTTATTTAGAAAAAACTAAAATGGATTTGGAAATGTCTAAAAAAAATTCTGATCCTAATATTATAAGTAATTCCATGAATTTAAATATTCAGTATTCAAAAGAACTTCAAGATTTAGCAGATGAATTTTTAGCAAAATATAATGATATAAAAAACAATACTTATTAAAAAACTACCTTAAAATAAAAAATAGAGATGTAATTAATTTTATATCTCTATTTTTTATTTAAAATTTGTATTATTATATTTAAGTATATTTAATTTATTTTTATATTGTACATTATCATAAAAATAAAATCCGCATAATCCAAAATGTATAGCATTAAAATAAGTATTAGAATAAAAATTTTTTCTGTATATATCTCCGCCTAATGTGCTTATATATCCTTTACCTTTTAAAAATAATTCTCTTCTGTTTTTCTTTTTCTCTCTTAGCCTTATTAAAGATTCACTATGACTTCTAAAAGCTCCGGCCGTAGATCTATGAAATGCAGAATTAAAATTAAAATCATTAAAAGCAAATATATTAGCATATATTATAACAAATAAAAAATAATTTTTTCAATATATTTCACCTCTCAATATTTTAATATATACTGTAATAAATATTTCCATTTTTATTTTTTATTTTCTCTAATATAAAACTTGTTTTGTTATGCATTCTCACACAATCAAATATTACAGTATTTCCTCTATGATCAATAATATCTTCTTCTTTACATTTACTGCATCCTACTGACATACTTTTCGGACAGAAAGCAAAGTTCATAGCAGGAATAAAACCTTCTTTTACAGATAAAGTATGTTTTAAATTTTTACCCGCTTCTATAGCAGATATAACAGTATCAATTCCTAACTTATATAAAAGATTCACACTGTAATTATTAATTGCATTAAGCCCAATGCCTGCCCATAATATAGCTTTTCCTTTTAATGCTTCAATATGTCCTAAATTATTGCATATTACTATCATATTATTTGTTTTTTCTACTATGCTTTTTATAACTTCAATGTCTTTATCAAATGTAACATGCGGTAAAAGTATACCATCTATTTTTTTAGCCTCAAAAAGCTTAATTATATTTTCATCATAAATATTTGGAAATAATATTTTTTTATCATAATGAATATCAGAATATAAATTAATTTTTTCTTCACTGTTTGCAATCAAAACTTTTATATCAGTGTTTGGGTAATTAATATTTTTTTCACAATCTTTATTATAATTAATTTTTTTAGACTGCATTAAAATATTTTCAAGTTTTTCAATTAGGCATCTTCTAGCTTCATTTAAAATTTTAACTGGTATAAAAGGATTTTTAAAATTTTCTTCAATGTTAATATTTTCAAATTCAAATACAGTGCCTCCAGTTTTTGAAAGAGAATTAAAAATATCTTCTTTAGTTGTTGCTTTAGTTTTAGCTTCCTGAAGTGTATAATCGCTTATATATTCTATATTGTTTAATCTATCATCATATTTGCTATTGACTATTAATTTTATTTTTTCATTATCATCAATATCATTAAAACCAATAATGCAATTTAAATCAAGAAGATGTTTAAAATGATCGCTTTCAATTATTTTGTCTGCTTCGTCCATTTGTAGTTTATCAGTGGTTCTGTAAACTTCATCGCCAATATTTACATTTTTTAAAACAGCTGAAAAACTTAAATTTCCTTTTGCTCTTTTGACCCTTACATTATCTTTATATAAATCAGAAATCTGCATTCCAACTTTTCCGCTTTCACCAAATGATAACCCGTCATAAACATTTAATTCTTTTTCTACTTTTATATATATTTTATTTTTCTTGTACGCTGTAACTTCTCCTATATACTCACCGTCATGACTAGGCTTGTAATTTTCAAATATATCTTTTGAATTATAATAATAACCTTGAGAGAATCCGCCTCTATTAAAAATCTTCATCAAATCTTCTCTATATTTTTCAATGGGTATATCTTTATTTTCTAAAGCTAAATCAATAGCATGTCTATATATTGAAGTTGTGATTGCAGCGTATTCGCTTCTTTTGGCACGTCCTTCAATTTTAAATGAAGTTATTCCGCTTTCAAGTAAATTTGGAATTATATCAATTGTCATTAAATCTTTAGTACTTAAAGGATAATCAGTTTTTCCTCCAGTATATTCCATTCTGCAAGGCTGGGCACATGCTCCGCGGTTTGCACTTCTTCCGCCATGCAAATAAGAATAAGCACACTGACCTGAAAAACTTACGCATAAAGCTCCATGCACAAAAGTTTCAAGTTCTATATCAGTATTATCTCTAATATATTTTATATTTTCTAAACTCATCTCACGAGCTAGAACCACTCTATCAATTCCTATACTCTTAAGTAGTTTTACACTCTCTAAATTATTACAAGACATTTGCGTACTTGCATGCATTGGAATTGTTAAATTATTTCTTACAATATCAATAACACCTAAGTCCTGAACGATAATGGCATCAGCTCCCAAATCCGAAACACTTTTTATTAATGGAAGTACTTTATCAATTTCATCGTTATAAACCAAAGTATTTACTGTTATATAAACATTAACATTTCTTAATTTTGCGAATTTTATATTTTCTTCAAGTACCTTTTCATCGAAGTTTTCAGCTGCCCCTACCCTAGCATTAAAACTTTTGGTACCGAAATATACAGCATCAGCTCCAGCATTAACAGCAGCCTTCAATCCTCTTTCATCGCCAACAGGTGCAAGCAGTTCTATTTTTCTTAAAAGCATATAAATTATATTCCTAATAAATTAATTACTTATATTGTATCTATTTTTTCCTTTTAAGTAAATAATAAAATATACTAAATACTAAGAATAAAAATATAATTATATGAGATATAACACTTATATAATTTGATATAGTAAACATTTTAGGAATCTTCCAATTCACACTTTGAAAACTTAAAAAATTATCCAGTGTGTTTTTATCATTTGTTGCAAAACCACTAAATTGTGGATATTCATCATTAAAAAATATTAAACTTCTTGGATCTGTGAAGTTATATTCTCCATTAATTATTTTATATGGGCTTCCTTCTTCCTTAGGTTTAAATGTTTCTAAACTATAACCATATATAGACTCATATGGTAATCTTGATGTATTCAAATTAGTAGTTGTTATAAAATCCTTTAAGTTTAGAAATTCTTTTTTATTATTTATATAAAATACTCTATATTGATTATGATTTAATTTTATATTTTTAAATATTGTCTTATCATCACGTATATTAACATTTATATATGCATTGTTATGTTCTTTAATATAGATGAATTTTTGTACATATAATAAGACAGATGATATAATAATAAATATTATTATTATATTCTTATAAGTATTTTTTATATTAATATTTTTTATTAGTAAGGCAAATACAAACAAAAATGGAATTATTAAAACGCTACTCATTCTTAAATGAATATTTACTGCTTTAAGAGTATTAAATACTGATCTTGTTAATCCATCTCCAAAAAAAATATCACAATATAAATAAATGAATATTAATATAAATATCAAATTAAATTTATATTTATTTATAAAATTAATCAATGATTTTTTTGAAAAGTAATTTTTTAACAAATTTATCATCATAAACAATCCAAATATAAAAACAACAGCTGGTAATCCTAAATCTGCCTCCCATACTTCTCCTATATATTGATGATCTATATTTATTCTCATATTTGAATTAGTTAAAAAAGAGTTTATATTTATTAGATTATAAAATGGGTATATAAATATATGAAGAATATTACTTAATAATAATTTAACATCATTAATATATAAACCATATGGGCCTCTATCTATTTTTGACCCAAAATAGATAGCTTGAATGAATTTGGATAATGATAATATAATTCCTAATGATACAGATAATAATATAGATATACATTGATATATAAATTTTTTATTTGGTTTAAAAAGAATTGAAGCAATTCCCAATAAACTAAAGCATGTAAAAAAAAATATTGTCTGCATAGCTCCTCCAAATATCATCATTGAAAAAGCTAATCCGCTTAATACAATTCTAGTAATATAGTTAAATCTATCAGTAAAAGATAACCATACTATAAAAGCAGTAAGAGGATGATATAAAAAAGCCCAATGTCCAACAGCTATATGGTGCATATAATATGATGTGCATAAAAATAAGGCAGCAGACATTAATGATATAATGAAAGGACATTTTAATATATCTTTAACTGCATAATAAAAAGAAATAAAACCAATAAAAGAAAAAAGAAAAGTTAATAGTAAATACGAATCCCAAAATGATAAAAAATACCTTACAAAATAAAATATAGAATATTGATCATACTGAGGATTAGCATAACTTATAATTCCTGCACCTATTAATGGTGAAGCAAATTCTGTACTAAATATACCATTATTTTTAGCATAAATTAATAATGAATATGCTCTAGGTATAATCATAGTGAAATCATGCCCTACTAATGGAAAACTGCAATTTAAAATAACTATATTTATTATACTGAATAAAATAGCAGACATATATAATATTAAATATTGTTTTTTATTACTTATAGAAAAAGAATTATGATAATTTTTATAATATATAAAAAAGTAATATAACAATATAAAAAATATAATACCTATATAATTGATAAAATATATTTTAAGCACATATTTAGATAATATTACAAAAATAACAAATAATAATAATGTATTAAATATTTTTATTTTTAGACTATTGCGATTATGTACAAATATTATAAAAGATAATAAAAAAACAAATAATATAAAAACGTATAATATAGTTTGCTTAAGCTTTAAAATATATGGTATATTATCTATACTTTTTGAATTAATTATTTCATAACTAATAAAGCTTCCAAAAGTACTTCCATTATTTTCAGTATTTATTTCTTTTAAAAAATTATTTTTACTTAAAACTTCATTTGTATATAAATAAACATCATAAATATCATTATTTTTAAATATGTTATTATAATATTTTAACTTATAATTATAAAAATATATTTTGATATTCTTATTTGTATATATACTTTCTACATCTTCAACATCTTTAATATTATTTAATTCTAATGTTTTTTGTATATCTAATTGAAAATCAGATAAATAACCAACTCTAGTTATTCTACCCAAAATATTTAATATTAAAAATAAAATACTTATTAATAAGAATGTTATGTAAATCCATTTTTTCATTTAAATTTATCTATTCCTCTAACATTTTTATTATCTTGATTTTTCTTTTTTATCAATTATATATTTTTTCTGATTATATACAAGCAATTAGAATACTAATTTAAAATAATATTATCAATACATTTTATTTTATTAATTAGGATTATTAAATCTTCCGCTATTTATCAAACTTGATATTATATGATTTTTAGATTTATCTTTAGCTTCTAATATTTCATTAACATCATTAATAAAATCTTGAAACTGTCTGTTATAGCAAAGTTTATGCATAGTATCTATATCTAAATAATTTCTTTTTTTGGCTGAAAATAATATCTCAGAATCTTCAGGATTGTTATAATCTAATTTAATTACACCTACTCCGAAAGATTGATTTAATCTTTTTATTTCTTCCATTAACTCATCATAATTATTTTCATCTATTTCCATAGCAACGAGCCAAGCCTCATTAGCCCAACCAGAATTTGATAATGCCTGAAAATAATATTCTGTCAAACTTCCAAGTGTAAGTTTTAATTTTAATTCATAAGCATAAAGCTCTGTAGTGGGTAAATTTATATGATTAAATAATTTTAAAACTGATTTATTAATATAATCTTTAAAAGTAACGGCTACTATATCAGGAGTACCCCATTTCATTTTTTATTATTGTTATATTCGCCTCAACCTATAATAAGCAAATAAATAAATTTATTTGCTGGTTTCGGCTCACTTTAAATTAATCTTTGTATTTAATATATAATTCATCTTCCATGTCAAATTTTTCTATCAAATATTTAATTAAATAAAATTTTCTTTCACTGCTGTAATTATTTTCGGCAAAATATATATCATCTATATCTATTGGATATTCTGTTCTAAGTTCATCTTTATTTTTTGTAATTTGAATTAAACTTTGCATTTCTTCTGTAAAGAATGCTTCTTTATCCTGATTATAATAATATCTTAATACAAAAGAAAATAATTTTGAAACATCTACGACTTTATCAATTTTCTCTCCATTAAATATTATATAATCTAATTTCTTACCTGTCGGATCTCCAGCATCAAATATATTTATTTCTTCATTAGTATTGTTGCTAATTTGATTAACAACAATATTAGGATATTTCCATGTATTTATAAATCTTTCACTTAAAATATTAAAACGCTCTTCTATTCTTTTAGTATCCCATTCATCTATAGTTTTTAAATATTCATTAAGCCAAAGATGACTGTATTTATAACCTTGTTCTTTATTATCTACATTCATATTTTTTTATCTAAAAAAGTTTTATTTGAAAGTTCTTTGTTATTTGCAGATATTGTTAAATTAGATATTGTATGTAGTTTACTTTGCATTGTTTTATATTCTTCATCTGTTAAATTATATTTCCATTCTTTTACAGGATTTTGAGGAAATATATGTTCTATTTCAAAATCAGTTTTTGAAAAATCAATAACTGTTTTACCAAGTCCCATTTCTAATCTATTGAATAAATACATTTTTCTTTTTGTATTCATAGCGTTATATATATCTTTTTCTTTTAATTTATTAATAACTTCATCATTATTTGGAAATCTCTGAACATTTTTTAATTTGCATAAATATTCTTCTAATGAATTATAATAATTATTTTTATCTATTTTGCTATATAATGACATAAATATTTTATTCATAGCATTGCTGAATACATCACATATAAATCTTCTAAATACAAAAGATTCTATTAAATCAATAATTTTTAAAAAAGTTTTATTGTCTATAACTTTATCATTATAATCTTTGTAAATTTTCAAAAAGAATGGATACGATACATTTACTTCTATTGTTTTTATATTTTCAAGTTTTATTGATATATCTTTATCTTTTTCATTTTTTGGATTCAATAGTTTGTTATAATAATTTGAGTAATCTTTTAAACTACTTAAATATTTTTCTATTTCAGATAAATCACTTATAGAATATTTTTCTTTAAACTCTTCATAAATTCTATTTTTATTCGGTATTTTATTATATTCAGATGTCATAAAATCTCTTATAAAATCTGATACCATATCTTTATTAAGACTTTCATCTCTAGCATTTTTTTCTATATATTGCCAATAATTTTCATAAATATATTTTTGTTCTTTTGAATTTAATTTCATTAAAATATAGTTTCTGATTAAATCGCCTTGCGATAATGCTAAACCTGTAGAGTTTAAACTTTCAAATATACGCTGCGGATCATCTTCTTTTCTATCTAAAGACATATCAACAAATATTAATTTTTCTAATCCATCTAAAATGTTTTCATAATTATAACTGTTTATTTCTTTTTCAAAAAAATTATAATTATCTATTATATTAGATTTTTCTTTAAACTCTACACCCGAAAAAATAGATTTTAATGCTTTATCATTATTTTCTGTTGGTTTTAATTTTATTTTTTCTTCCTCTGTATTAGCATATTTGTTTATAAGATAATGTTCATACATTCTATCTCTTAATCTATTATCTTTTAATTCCTCCGCTAATTTATATAATCTTAAATAAATCAATATTATTGTGGTTAATCTTTGCTGTCCATCTACTATAATTAATTCTTGTATACCTGTTTTAGGAGCATGATCATCAACATATACTATACTTCCTATAAAATGTTCTCTATTTAATTTACCTGCATCTTTTATATCATTCAATAAAACTTTACATTCTTTTATAGTCCAATCATAATTTCTTTGATACACAGGAATTACAAATTGTATATCATTTTTCTTTATTAAATCATTCAATTTGGCTTCACTAGCTTTCATTATTTACTCCTAAACTTAATCAATACATTATACTATATTTATAATAAAATTAAACTAATTATAATATACTTTTTTACAGCATTTATATTTGATATATACATTTTTTAATGATATAATATAACGATTCACTTAAAAATATTGGACTTTTATGAATCATTTAATTACCGGACCTATGTTCGCAGGAAAATCAAAATATCTAATTAAAACTTTAGATTATCTTTTACTTGAAAATAAAAATATAAAAATATTATTCATATATCCAGCAATTTCTTTTAGGGGATATTTCTGCCGTGATAAAAATGTTTATTTAGATAAAAGAATAGATATAATCACTGAAGAAGAAATTGAAAATAATATTGGAAAAGATGTTGAAAATATTTATAATTATATTGCAAGATATGATATTGTTGGAATAGATGAATTTTGTTTTTTAAATGATACTTCCATTTTTATAAAACTTATAAAAACATGCACTCAAAGAAACTGCAAAACCAATTTTTGTATAGCCTCTCTTGATATGGACTATAAAAGAAATTATTGGGAAAGCGTATCGGCATTAATAGAAGAAGATTTGATTGATATACATACAAAAGTTTTCGGTAAATGTGACTGCGGAAGAAAAGGAATATATTCAAAGAGAATAGTTAAAGATGTTGACAGAGTTGTAATAGGAGATGATATATATAAATGTGTCTGCCGATATTGTTATGAAGGCGAAGACGAAGTAAAATTTGATTTATAAAATTAATTACCTTTTTAAATAAGGATTTTATTATGATTAGAAAAAGTTTATTTATATTGTTATTTGCTTTTATCATATTATCCTGCAATAGTAAATATGAGCCTAATAATAGTGAAATACAGGAAGTATTTGAATTAGTAAATCAAACCAGAGCAGATATTGGCAGATATGCTTTGATATTAGATGAAAAATTAAATAGAGCAGCTGCTATAAGAGCAGAAGAAATATCAATTCTTTTTGATCATATTAGACCAAATAAAACTGCTTATTATACAGTATCAAAAGAAGTAGAAGGCTGCCGAGAACCTTCAGCTGAGAATATAGCAAGATATCAAAAAACACCTCAGGCTGTAATGGAAGCATGGATAAATTCTCAAGGACATTATAACAATATTATAGCCAGTCATAGCTATATAGGTATAGGCGTTTATAAAGACAGTAACGGAAAATTATATTGGGTACAGCTTTTTGATTAATTTTACTACATACGCCCGCCCTTTTTCTTTATAGCTATTAAATAAAATTTTGGATTTAATTATTTTTTTTTAACTTGATTAGAAATTAAAGCACCCGCCCAAGATTTATTTAAATTTAGAATATCCATTCCGCACGCTGAGCCGAATAATAAATATAAGATTGCATATTAATTAAAATTTAAATTATATCTAAGAATACATTCACCGTGCGTCTGAATATATTAAAAATGTGAATAAAACTTTGGGCGGGAACCTTCATTTATAATTAGTTCAAAAATACATATAGAACAAAATTAAAATTTAAAACTATAAATATGGAATGACAGTTTTTTCTTAATAAATTAATAAAAATAAAAACTGGCAGATATTTTTAATACCCGCCAGCTTTTCTATTATATAAAACGCTTATTTCTCAATTCTTACTACAGGTTTAATTAAATCAGCAGGTTTATCTCTCATCATAAATAAAGCCTTTTCAAGATTTTCCCAACCGTCAAATACATGAGAAACTAAATGATGAACATTTAATTTTCCAGAAGCTACTAATGCACCAAGTTTTTCCATTCTGAGTCTTCCACCAGGCATAAGTCCGCCAAGTATAGCTTTATGCCCCATACCAACACCCCATTCAGCTCTAGGAATTTGTATATAATCACCTTTACCTAAATAGTTAACATTTCCGATTTTACCGCCCGGTTTTAAAGAACGAACTGCTTCAGCAAAAGTTTCAACACCGCCGCCAGCAATAATAACTTTATCAACACCTTTACCATTAGTCATTTTCAAAACTTGCTCATCAATAGTTCCGTTTTTGTAGCTAATGAACTCTTCAGCACCATATTTTTTAGCAGCTTCAACACAATTAGGTCTAGTACCAACAGCAATAATTCTTGAAGCTCCTCTTAAAGCAGCTCCAGCAACTCCCATAAGACCAACAGGTCCAATACCAATAACAAGTACACTATCTCCATATTGTACATCAGCTAACTCAGCACCATGGAAACCAGTAGGCACCATATCAGAAAGCATACAAGCATCTACAGGATCAATATTGCTAGGTAAAAGAGCCAAGTTACCATCAGCATCATTAACATGGAAGAATTCTCCAAATACACCATCTTTAAAATTAGAGAATTTCCATCCGGCAAGCATACCGCCTGAGTGCATAGAATATCCAGCCTGAGCTTCTACACTATTCCAATCAGGAGTAATAGCAGGAACTAAAACTTTATCTCCTGGTTTAAAGTCTTTTACTAAACTTCCAACTTCTACAACCTCACCGCAAGCTTCATGACCTAAAATCATATTATGTCTTTCACCTATAGCACCTTCCCATAATGTATGTACATCAGAAGTACATATAGCAACAGCAAGAGGTTTCACAATAGCATCAGCAGGACCGCAAGCAGGTCTTTCTTTCTCAATCCAACCTGATTCACCTATTTTTAACATCGCATATCCTTTCATATTTACACTCCTTTTTTATTTTATATTACAGTATATGATTTTAAAAGTAAAAAACTATACATCTTATTTAAAATAAAATTTTATTATTATAATTTATTTTGTAATAAAATACCGTCATATAAAAAATCTATATATTAGTACTCTATTTATTATTACTAGCTTTTATATACAAAGCATTATATAATGATTATATAACAGGATTAATGGAGAAATGTAATATATGAAAATATTGATTGTTTCAGGATTTTTAGGTGCTGGAAAAACTACACTCATAAAAGAAATGGCTAATAAAACCAAAAGAGATTTTGTTGTAATGGAAAATGAATATGGAGATGTTGATATAGATTCCAATATATTGAAAGATGAAGGCATGAATATCTGGGAACTTACAGAAGGATGTGTATGCTGCACTATGAAACAAGATTTTGCTTCTTCTATACTCACAATAGCTAATTCTCTTGATCCTGAATACTTAATAGTGGAACCTACAGGAGCTGCTAAATTAAGCAATATTATCAACAATATAAAACAAATTGAATATGAAAGAATAGTACTTTTGAAACCTATAACTATAATAGACGGAAATACATTCGACTCTTTTATTAATTCCTATGATGATATTTATACTGATCAAATTTTAAATGGCTCAAAGATAATAATATCTAAAATGGAATCAAAAGAAGAATATGAAAAAGAAGATCTTATAAAAAAAATAAAGTCATTGATTATAAAAAACAATTTGCCATTAGATAATATAGAAATACTTGAAGAACATTATTCTAATAAAGATAAAAAATGGTGGGAAAACATTTTAAATTCTTTTTTAGATGATAAATACGCTATAAAAGAATTGGAAAAACCAAAAAATGAAGAAATGCCCGACTCTATAAGTATGAAAGCCTGCTGTGTAGAAAGTGAAAATAAATTTATGACTTTACTTGAAGATATTATTCACGGACGATTTGGATTCATAGCAAGGTCTAAAGGTTTTATAAAATGCGGTAGTAACTATTTTAGATATGATGTTGTAGGAGAAAGATATGCTGTTACAGGAGCAGATGAAAATGATAAGCTTGAAGTAGTATTTATAGGCAAAGATTTGAACAGAAAACTTTTAAGGGAAGAGTTTCAGCCTGTATATAGAGATAATATCAAACATAAAGAAGAACATTGTGAAGGCCATAAGAAATAGTTTTTTATTTGATTGCATTTAGATTTAATGAAAAATAAATAATTTATTTTTTAAATTTTACTTACATTCGCCCACCCTTTATATTTATTGCTACAATTTGAAATTTTGATTTAATTATTTTTTTTAACTTGATTAGAAATTGAAGCACCCGCCCAAGATTTATTTAAATTTAGTATCTATTTAACGCACGGTAAGCAGAATTATAAATATAGTTTAATTTATATTAATAATATAGTTATATATTTAGCGTCATTAAACGTGCGTTTAGTGATTTTTTAAATTAAAAAAATACTTGGGTGGGCAGCTATAATTTCTGATTAAAGTATTAAATATGATGAGATTGTAAATACATATAAAAGTGATAAATCTAAAGGGTGGGAATTCTAATTAATTTTTGTTTTAAAAAATTAATTACATACCCCGCCCTTTTTCCTTTTTGAATTAATAAGTAATAAAAATACAAAATTTCTTTTTTATCACATTAGAAATGGTAACACCCACCCAAGCGTATATTAAATTTATAGAATTTATATAAAATTAAAAAATAAAAAATCCTTTAATATTAAATGAATAATATTAAAGGATTATTTTTTAATTATCTTTTTATTTAATTAACTTTTCTTAAAACTTGAAATTTTATCATAAAACTTAGGAGCAAGTAAAGCAAGTACGCACATTACTATAAAACCTGTTAATAATGCAGCTATAGGATTTAAAGTAACTCCTCCAACTATTACACCAATGAAAGCAGATATAGCAACCAAACCTGCATAAGGAATCTGTGTTGCAACATGTTCTAATAGAGGACAGTTACTTCCAGTAGATGAAAGTATTGTAGTGTCAGATATAGGAGAACAATGGTCGCCGAATACAGCACCTGAAACAACAGAACCAACATTTATAAGAAGAACATTAAGAAGAGCATTATCAGTATAACCATTAGCAGCAGCAAGTCCATTAGCAATAGGTATAACTATAGGAATAAGTATAGCAAAAGTACCCCAGCTTGTACCAGTAGAAAAAGCTATAACACAACCAAGTAAATAACCTATAGCAGGAAGTATCCAAAGTGGGAAACCGCCGCCTTTTACAGCTTCAGATAAGAAAGCAGCAAGTCCAAGTCCGCCGTCTGCAGGAGATGATTTTATAACGCTTCCTATAGACCAGGCTAATGCTAAAACTACTAATGCAGGAACCATAGATTTAACACCTTCCATAATAGAGTTTCCGGCAGAACGTACACTCAATAATCTTCTAGCTACATAGTAGATGTACATTATCATAAGAGAAATAACAGCACCATAGAATAAAGCTTTAGAAGCATCAGTATCTAAAAATGCTTGATTCAATGATATGCTTGACATAGCTTGAGAGAAAGTTTCTATTCCATCGCTTCCAACTAATCCCATATATGTAGTAACAGGGAACATCACTATACAAACTATTATAAGTACAAGTATAGCTATAACCATATCATACCATTTAGCCTGATTGTTTGAAGAAGTTTCCATATTACCAGGACAAGCTCCATATAATTCCTCATCAAAAAGTTTTCCATTTTGAGCATTGTCTTCACTTCTTTTCATAGGACCGAAATCTTTAAATACTAAAGAAATAAGAACTACAAAAGCCAAGGCAAGAAGCGGATAAACAGAATAAGGTATCATCTTTATAAAGAAAACAAATTCACTTATATTCAAAGATTCAAAACCTTCAGAATCTCTTATATAACTCATAACTGTTACTACCCAAGTTGATATAGGAGCAAGTATACATACAGGAGCTGCAGTAGAGTCTAATATGTATGCAAGTTTAGCTCTTGAAATTTTATTCTGATCTGAAACAGGACGCATAACAGTACCAACAGATAAACTATTAAAATAATCGTCTATAAATATGATAAGTCCGAAAAACCAAGTAAATATAAGTATACTTTTTTTAGTTTTTAAATATTTACTAGCCCATAAACCGAAAGCCTTAGTAGCACCAGTTTTTGAAAGCATACTAACAAAAGCACCAAGCAAAGCACAGAATAAAAGTATTCTTATATTCCAAGCGTCCCCACTCATATCTGCTACCTTATCAGTAAATATTGTAATAGCAGTAAATACATTACCATGAGCTATTATTAAAGTTCCAGATAGTATACCAAGCGTAAGCGAAATAATAACTTCTTTGGTTACTAAAGCAAGTATAATGGCTAAAAGAGGCGGTATAATACCCAACAGACCATAATGTTCCATAAGTTACTCCTAATTAATATATACACCTTTATAATCTTGAATCATTTCTTGAAAAATAATTGTTAAAATATAAAAAAGCCCCCTTATTTAGGGAGGCTAAATATTAAAAAATTATTATATATTGTAAAAAATATAATAATTCAACACTCCCAAGAACAGAAGGTTTCTTTTAGCTTTTTATATAAAAAAGAATTATTCATAGAAAATATCCAAAATTACTCTTACTTTTTGTAGTAAGAATCATTTTATATTAAAAATATTACTTTGTCAATAGTATTTATCAATTAAAGAATATTAATTAAATTCATAATGTAATATGTATCTCTCCGCAATATATTTATCCCCATAACATACTAATGCTATATAATATTTTTTATTAGGCTCGAAAGATGTATTTAATTGATTAATACCTTGTTTTAAATAATTATAATTTTCATCAAATAAAATAATATCTATATCTTTTGAATATTCTAATTTAATATTTATAGAAGTATTTATATCTGTATCATTTTTTATTTGGTAAAAATCTACATCTATTAATCCTGATTTCTTTATATATGGTTTCATATATTCATCTATGTTGAAATAATTTTTTATAAAATATCCATAAACCATTTCATTAGGATAATGAATAGTGTCAGCCTCATAAATGGTATTATTAGGCTCTGCTTCATTTGCAGGAATATAATCATCATTAAATATAAACTTTAAATTATATTTGCATTCTTTATCTGCATTTAATTTAAAATAATAAGCATCATCATTTAGAAGAATATCTTTTAACTCTATAAATCCCTTATAATTAGAAATATCTTCAGAATTAATGCTAAATATTGTATCATTATTAGTAGAAATAATATTCATTGATATATTAGCATCAAGATTATAAACTGACATAGAAAAATCCATCACAAAACCATTAGTAGGATTTATCTGATAAAAATCAACATCATTATAATCATCAATATTTCCACTGATTACAGTATTACAGTCTATATATTGAGAATATTCTAAAGAATTATTAGGTTCTATCTCATCTCTCTTTAATGTATTTTCACTAGATACATTATTCCTATTTGTACAAGATATAAATAAAATTATCAAAAGTATTAATCTATATTTCATTTTACTATTACTTTAATTTATTTATTAAACAATATATATTTTTTTATAAAAGAATGCAAATATAAAAAAGCCTATAGAAAATTATCTATAGGCTTAAAAATCATATACAATAAATATTACTGAACTTTAAAGAAAGACATAAGCTCTTCCAAATGATTAGCTTGATCTAATAAAGCCTTAGACGCTGCTGTAGACTGCTCTACTAAAGAAGCATTCTGCTGTGTGATACTATCCATTTTAGATACAGCACTATTAACTTGATCAACTCCTGCTTCCTGTTCTACTGCTGTATGACTTATATCACTCATTATCTTAGAAGTCTCTTCTATCTTCAATTCTATATCACTGAATATTTCTTGTGAATGTCTTGCCATTTCTGCTGATTTATTTATCTTTTCATAAATGTCTTCTATTAATACTGTTATATCTTTAGCTGATGTTTGTGAGTTCTGTGCTAAGTTTCTTACTTCACTTGCTACTACCGCAAAACCTCTTCCTTGATCTCCTGCCCTTGCTGCCTCTACTGAAGCATTTAAAGCAAGTATATTTGTCTGAAAAGCAATATCTTCTATTACCTTAGTTATATTTTTTATTTTAGCACTAGCATCATAAACATCTTCTATCATTTTAGTAGTA
Organism: Brachyspira intermedia PWS/A; assembly: GCF_000223215.1. Taxonomy (NCBI): domain Bacteria; kingdom Pseudomonadati; phylum Spirochaetota; class Spirochaetia; order Brachyspirales; family Brachyspiraceae; genus Brachyspira; species Brachyspira intermedia. Next base: position 141,843 of record NC_017243.1, on the reverse strand, counting down.
TTGGCTATAACACTGCCGCCTTCTACTACCGCATTTCTTGAAGCCATCATTACCTCATTACCATCTACGGAATTTTGAGCTGATGATTTTATTGTAGAAGCCATCTCTTCCATAGATGAAGCTGTTTCTTCCAAACTAGATGCCTGATATTCTGTTCTGCTAGCTAAATCTTCACTTCCTTTATGAAGTTCAGAAGCAGCACTTGCTATTTCTTTAGAAGCATTAAGTACTTCAGAAATTACCTCTACAAATCTATTTCGCATCATATCAAATGATTGTGATAACTCTCCTATTTCATCATGTCTGTTAGTAAATTTAGACTGAAAAACAAAATTTCCATTAGCCATTTCATGTGCTTCATCAACTATATTTTTGATAGGTTTTATAGATTTACCTATATAGAATCCTGATACTATAGAAGATATGATAATACCTATTACTCCTAATAATGTTCCTATTATAGTGATCTTTTTACTTTCTGCATATAATAATTTTTGTGTAATACCTGCCATCATAAACCAAGGCTGAGTTTGCATTCTTTTAAAAAAAGCTGTTCTGCTAACATCATTAAAAGTATATGTGAATATTCCTGAAGATTTTCCGGCAGGAGGCATAAGAGACTCATTCGCCTTTGTACCTATTGTAGCATCAATATTATGATATACACATTGTAAATCAGCCTCATTTACAACAAATATTGTTTTTTCTGCAGATAATTCATTTCTCGTATCTTCTAAAGTATTATTTATTATTCTACTCCAATCTACAAAAGCAACAAAACTGCCTATGAGTTTATTATCTAAATTATATATAGAATGCACTATAGGAAGTACAAATCCTTTATTTATATCTGATTTATATATATCATCACTAGTAGCATGATCATAACCTGAATCAACATACTCCTTCCATAACTGAGGATATGCTGCTGCCATATCTAAACCAGCATTCTTCTCATCTCCATTATAAGCTTCTATAACCTTTCCATCTAAGTCTATTAAATCTAATGTAACTATATAATCATTATTATCAAATAAATTGATCATAGTTTGTATAGCTCTATCTTTTATATATTCACTTCTTGTTTCCATATATTCTATTATTGTAGGTATTCTCGAATATGCATCCATTATAAGAAGCTGATCTTCAAGTATTGTATCAAGCAATGTTGAATAACCATTAACAGAAGTTTCAAATCCTGAATATGTAGCATTATTTATTGCTCTGCTAGCTATTTGAATAGAAGCAAATATAATTGTAAATGATAATACAACTATAACTATATTAACAATTAAAGGAATTTTTAAAGTTATACTATTAAACCTTTTCATAAAAGACCTCTATAAATAAATTACTAAATATTTAAAACTAGATATTATGTTATAATAAGAAAACTACCAACACCACTTCTAACAGTATAATTTAGTTAACAAAAAAAGTCAATTAAAAAAAACAATAATATAAATTTATTATTATAAAAAAGTTTTATATATTAATGAATAAAAACAAAAAAATTCACTTAATTTTCATTTATAAATCAACTTAAAGTCTAAAAAATGACATTAATTCTTCCAAATGTTTAGCTTGATCTAATAAAGATTTAGATGCTGCAGTGGATTGTTCTACCAAAGAAGCATTCTGCTGTGTGATACTATCCATTTTAGATACCGCACTATTAACTTGATCAACTCCTGCTTCTTGTTCTACTGCTGTATGACTTATATCACTCATTATCTTAGAAGTCTCTTCTATTTTTGATTCTATATCACTAAATATTTCTTGTGAATGTCTTGCCATTTCTGCTGATTTATTTATCTTTTCATAAATGTCTTCTATTAATACTGTTATATCTTTAGCTGATGTTTGTGAGTTCTGTGCTAAGTTTCTTACCTCGCTTGCCACTACTGCAAAACCTCTTCCTTGATCCCCTGCTCTTGCTGCCTCTACTGAAGCATTTAAAGCAAGTATATTTGTCTGAAAAGCAATATCTTCTATTACCTTAGTTATATTTTTTATTTTAGCACTAGCATCATAAACATCTTCTATCATTTTAGTAGTATTGGCTATAACACTACCACCTTCTAATACGGCATTTCTTGAAGCCATCATTACCTCATTACCATCTACAGAATTTTGAGCTGATGATTTTATTGTAGAAGCCATCTCCTCCATAGATGAAGCTGTTTCTTCCAAACTGGATGCCTGATATTCTGTTCTTTTTGCTAAATCCTCGCTTCCAGCATACAATTCTGAAGCTGAATTAGCTATCTCTTTAGAAGCCATTAATATTTCTTTTATCATAGTAGAAAATTTAGATCTCATTTCAGAAAAAGAATCAAGCAATTCTCCTATTTCATCATTACTTGCTTTTATATTAGAATTTGATGCAAAATTTCCTGAAGATATCTCTTTTGCCTCTTTAACTATATATTTAATAGGATTAATAGTCTTTCTTATATAAAATACTGAAAATAAAACAGATATAATTATACCGATTAAACCAATAAGACTTCCTATTAATAACATTTTTTTAGGTGCTGAATAAATTAATTTTTCAGACACCCCATTAGCTAAAACCCAAGGCATAATTTCCATTCTTTTATAAAATGCTAATTTAGATTCATTAAAATAATCATATTTAATAATTCCACTAGCCCCATTTTGAGGTATGCCTATATCTAATTTTTTGTTTAATTCTGAAGAAATATTATGGAATACACACTCGTTATTAGCATTAATTATAAATATTGAATTATCTTTATTAAAAACATTTCCAAATCTATTTAAACTGTCTTGTATAATTAAAGACCAATCTATAAAACCTATAAAAGCTCCTAAAAAAGTATTATCATAATCTAAAATAGGACAAATTATAGGTAAAACAAATCCATTATTAATATCTGATTTATATATGTTATCTGCTATAGTTATTTCATAATTTTTAGATACAAACTTATTCCATAAATCAGGATATTGTGATGATATCTTTATACTTGAATCTTTTAACTTACCATCATAAGATGATATTAGACTAGAGTCGCTTGAAAGTATATAAGCATTAGTTATAAATTCATTATTATTCAATACTTTCTGCAAAGTTATAAAAACAGTACCTTCCATCCAAATATAATTTTTCAAATAATCTATTATAACAGGCATGCTAGAATAACTTTGCATTAGTAATGTTTGTTCTTCTATAGTCTTATCCAAAAAATTACAATATCCATTTGCTGATGTTTCTATATTAGTATTAACATAACCATTAATTTCATCAACTGCCACCTTCAATAATGAAAGTATTATAAAAACACATATCATTATTGTTACAATATTTACAATTAATGGAAGTTTTACTGCTATACTATTAATTTTTTTCATATAAAAACACCTCTAGTTAATATAATTGCAGCATAAATAAAATTATTTATTTATTGTTAGACGTTTTAAAAAACAAAAAGTTCCTATATAAAAAATATTTTTAATAATTTTATGCTGCAAAGATATTAATACTTATAAATAAATAGTCAATAGCAAATACCTAAAAATAATTTTTATTTAACTCTAAAGAAAGACATAAGATCCTCTAAATGTTTAGCCTGATCTAATAATGATTTAGATGCTGATGTTGCTTCTTCTACTAAAGCAGCATTCTGCTGAGTGATACTATCCATTTTAGCCACAGCTGTATTTACTTGATCTACTCCAGCCTCCTGTTCTACTGCTGTATGACTTATATCATTCATTATTTTAGAAGTCTCTTCTATTTTTGATTCTATATTGTTAAATATTTCCTGAGAATGTCTTGCCATTTCTGCTGATTTATTTATTTTCTCATATATATCATCTATAAGTAAAGTTATATCTTTAGCTGAAGCCTGTGAATTTTGTGCTAAATTTCTTACCTCGCTTGCTACTACCGCAAAACCTCTACCTTGATCACCTGCTCTTGCTGCCTCTACTGAAGCATTTAAAGCAAGTATATTTGTCTGAAAAGCAATATCTTCTATTACTTTTGTTATATTTTTTATTTTAGCACTGGATTCATAAACATCTTCTATCATTTGAGTAGTGTTTCCAATAACAACAGCACCTTCTTCAACCGCATTTCTTGAATCTATCATAACATTATTTCCATCAATAGAATGCTGAGCAGAAGATTTGATAGTAGATGCCATCTCCTCCATAGATGAAGCTGTTTCTTCCAAACTAGATGCCTGATACTCTGTTCTCTCTGCTAAATCCTCTCCGCCTTTATATAATTGAGTCGCAGCATTGGCTATTTCTGTAGAAGCATCTAATACATCTGTTATAACACTTACTATTTTATCTCTCATAACCTGAAATGAATGAGATAATTCACCTATTTCATCATGTCTGTTTTCTATAGTAGCACTTAAAGCAAAATTACCCTCAGCCATATCATGTGCTTCTTTTACTATAAATTTGATAGGTTTAATAGTACTTATAATACCGATTAATATCATCTTTTTACCTGGTGCATATAATAAATCATCAGTTGTTCTTTCAACCATTGTCCATCTAGTTGTAGATAATTTCTTGAAAAATGCTGATATTCCTACTCCCTCTCTTACATAACTAAGAAGTCCTGATGTTTCATTTTCAGGTATTATAAGAGAATCTGTAGCTTTAGAAAATAATCTGTTTTTATTATTATGATAAACTATTTCTGAATAATCGTTTATGATAAAAAGTGTTTTATCTGTTGAAAATTGATCTTTTGAATCTTTCAAACTTTCATCAATTATCTTTCCCCAATTCACATAAGCTATAAAAGCTCCAACTACTGTATTATTATTATCTTTAACGCCCTGCAAAACTGGAAGTATTATATCATTTCCTTCTTTATATATACTAAATGATAATGTAGTTTTATAATTTTGATTGACAAATGCTGTCCATAATCTATTGTATTTTGTGGATATATCTGTACCTGTTAAATCTTTGCTGCCATCATAGCTTTCAATTACTTTTCCATTCAAATCAAGCATAAGTAAATCTATTATATAATCATTATTATCAAATAATATTGTCATAGTTCTTATTGCCCTATTTTGAACTTCTTCACTACGACTTGAAACATATTCTTTTATTGTAGGAATATTTGCATAAGATTCTATAAGTGTAGACTGATAAGATAGTATGCTATCTATTAAGGACGAAAAACCATTAACAGAAGTCTCAAATCCAGACGCTGTTACATTATTTAATTCTTTAGTTGCTAAACTAATTGAAACACTTATAATTGTTACCGATAATATAAGTATCATTACTATGACCATTAATGGTATTTTAAACATTATACTATCAAATTTACCCATTTTAAAAACTGTACTTGCTTTTGGCAATTTTACCTTCTTCATAATAAAAATTTACCTCATATATTTTGATGCAAGTATTCTATACAAAAAACAATTATATGTCAATATTTTGTTCTAAAATATTATTTTAATATAAATTTTTATTCATTAATTGTAAAATTAATTTATATTTGTTTGAACATTATACCAATTTTGCCATTCACTTATTTTCATTAAAGAGCGTTTATATTCTCTAATTAAGTCCTTTTCTGTATATACTATACCCGGGTTATATATATCTGGAGATGCTATTAACGGAACTGTAATGTACTTAGTTGAGCAACAGCTTATCACAAAAAATAACATAAAAAAATTAAATATTTCATATATTTTTTATTATCCTATTTTAATGTTTTTCTATAATCATTAATAATAATATTTAAAGCATTTATAGTATCATCACTTAATTTTTTATTTTTAATATTTCGTATAACATTATCACTGTTTGTAAAAGTATCTAATATCATTAATTGCTTTTGTTTAAAATTAATATCCTTATATAATAAGGAATTAGTAGCTTTAAGATTGATTATATCATTATTTAATTTATCTATTTCTTTATTTTTATTATTCAGATTAATATTTAAAAATAATATATATATAGATATACAAGCTATTATAATAAACAATAGAAAATATTTTGACTTTAAAAAATCAATAAATTTAGATTTAAATAAATTAATAAACATATTAATCATTATCATCTTTTTTAATATCCTTATTTTTTAAAAGTTTTATAAATCCTCTCAAATCACTTCCAAAACTCACAGCATTAAGTCCTAAAAGAATTATAACTACTGCTATTGACTCTTCTTTAGTTATTATTCTGCCTCTATAAATCAAATTAACAAATACCCAAATACAACCTAATAAAAAACTTATTATACTCGTATATATAGAAAGTTTTTTGTTAGCATTATGTTTGTCTGTAAAATTAAATATACTCATTTACTATTCCTAACATTATTTTTTAGCATATTAAGAAAGTTTCCTAAAATAAATTCTTTTAATTCTTTTATATCTTTATTTAATATGCTGTCTTCTATCTCTCTTAAAGCCTCATTAAAATCATTAATATTTTCAAGCTCGCTTTCAATAATTTCTCTATTGTTATAATTATCTTTTATTGTAGAAAGATTAATTTCTTTTCTGCTGTTTTCTGCATCTATATGTCTGTTTTTTATATCATCAAATATTCTATTAAGCTCCATATTAAATAGAAGCATATTAGTATTAAGTATGATTTTGATTTCTTTGTTCTGGAGACTTTTTATTTCGCTTCTTTGTAATAATTGATTGAAAGCTAAAATTATATTGTCAATATATTTTTGCTTATACTCTGAATATTTATGTCCTTCATATTTGCTTATACCATTTTTATAAATTACTTTCCTAAAAACTTTACGAGTATAGCTTTCCCAATTAAGAACTATATATAAAAAAGCTATATAAATAGTTTTAGTAATATATTTATTTTTTAAGTTATATATTTCTGTTTTGTATTTTTTGATAGCTTCCTGATAATTAAATTCTTTTTCTGTAGGTACTTTAATATTTAAATTATTAAGAAGTTTTTCTTCGTTTATATCATCATTATTTAAAATCTCTTTTTTGACTTCTTTTATTTTATTATCAAAATTGGAATTGATATTAAATTGATGTCCGTCTTTATGCTTGGCTTCTATATTAATATCTTTCATTTTATCTTTAACGTTTCCAAATATATAATAAAGAAATCTTAAAAATAAGATAAAAGCTAAAAATCCAAACACTATAGAAACAAAAGTGTATAAATCCATTTTAATATTTTTATTCCTTTTTCAGCTTTCTAGTATTTTTAAAATACTATTAAATCTTTTCTGTCTGTCATCAAGTCCGTTGTAACCGCCATTGATCAATTTAGTTACAGTTTTTACATCTCTCATTTTGGCAAACATTCCGCAGCCTTTTTCCTTCCAAAAAAGTAAAGCTATTTCTATTGCCTCATCAGGTTCTTTTGCCAAGTGAGGATTATTAACTAAATCAATATTTAATTTCTTGCCGTAGTATTCATAATTATTTTTTCCTGTAAGATGCATTATTCCTCTGCCTCTGTATTTGTATCCTTCATCTTTGGCATTTCCTAATCTTCCACCATAAACAAAATCTGCTATTGACTTAGATCCTTCATTACATAACTTTTTGGCATTCTCCAAACTTCCAACTCTTTTTCTAAAAACTTCAAATAATCTTTTAGGGCTGTAATTAAAACTCTCTTCAAGCCTTTTATAATTATTGCTTTCATGAGTAGTTTGAGCCAAAAACATTGCTTTTTCATTTATATCTGTAATATGATATTTTATAAAAGCATTATTCAAAGGTTCAAGCCATTTTTCTTCTATTCCTATTTTTATTATTTGTTCTTTTGTTATCATACTATTTCTATGCTCAAACTCGCCTATAAATAGCTAGCAACTGAAGTTACTAGCTGGCTCGTTTTCGCTTTCCTCCTTTATTGTTATGCTCCCTACTTGGTCGCTTTCCTCCTTTAATTTTGTTTTGGATATTGTGTTTTTATTTCTTCTACTTCTTTATTGATTGAATCAAGAACAAATTTCTCTTCTTCTAATAGATTATCTTTATTCTTATTAAAAAAATTTCTAGATAATTCTATTACTTGCTTATCAGTTTTATTTTCATATAAAGTTTCTCTTTTTTGATTTATTCTTTCATTATATTCTTCTTTAGTTATAATATTTTCTTCAAAAAGCTCTTTATCAGTTTTAGGTGTTAAAGTTTTTCCGTCTTTTTCTAATTTAGAGTATTTTTTATCAAACATATCTTTCATTTTTCATTAACTCCTTATTTATAATATTGAACCCAACCAGAATAGCCTTCATAATTATATGACGACTCTATACTAATTTGATAGATTATAGAAAAACCTCTTTCAGTTATACGTACTAAAAATTCATCAAATCTATGCGTACTATTTGACACTTTACCGGAATATATTTCTTGATTCCATACTAAATTCTCTGGTAAATATCTAGTTTTAACTTGTATAGTTTCAAATAATAGTACTTTTCCGTTTATTGATAATGCAGTTAAAGCATGTGCAACATTATCTTTTAAAAATTCATATTCTATTTCAAAATATTTTCTATAAACTTTATGTGTTTTACCATCTAATGTTATAACTTTTGCACCAGGAACTATAGTTTCAACCCCGCTGTAATCATAAATATTATTACCTAAAGCATCTCCCATTTGCTGAACATTAGTAACTGTAGAATAAATAGGATTAAGTGTAGAGTTTTTATCCGGTGTGAGATTGAAAGTAATTGTTTCTCCTACAGTTAAATCTGTTTCATCTTGATGCATTATAAATAATAAATATAAAGGATTTTCATTTCCAGCATCACTATTTTTATATAAACTAAATTTTAAAGGTTTTTTACTGCTCGATGTTATACCATTTGTATTTGTCCATTCTCCTGAATTAGAAACATTAAAATAGTTTTCTATAATAGGGCTATAAAAAGCAATGAGAAGTCCAGCACCTGCTTTTAAAGTATATGAACCTTTTAATTTTACGCTGCTGTTATTTTGAGATAAATTAAAAATATAATTATCCATTATATCCTGTTCTGTCATAAAACCGCTGCTGAAAGCAAATATATTTCTATCTTCTTGTCTTAATACTCTGTTTCTTATATTTAAAGTTATATTATAAGTCCCTTCAATAATAGGAGTAAAATCCTGTTTAACTATCATTAAACTTAAAGATTTATTATAACTGCTATAAATAAAAACAAATTTTAAATTAAGATTTAAATCAGATATTATATATTCATCAGAAGTTAAATTAACATAGTTTAAACTCTCAATACTTGTATAATTAGTTTGTATATTAAAAAATTGTGATAAAAACGATAATCTCTCATATATATTATCAATATTATTTATATTTTTTACGGTAAGAAATACTCCCATATCTCTGCTACCAATATAATAATTACTAATATTACATTTTAATCTATAGCTTCCATCCGACTGCTTTACTATTGAAGCGTTATAATCAGAAGATCCATTAGTAAACACCATATTAATACTATCAGCTATAGTCTTTTTATATTTTGGATAATCGTAACCTACTAATTGCTGTAATTGTGTGTTGCTGTTGTCAAAACTTACATCTACTGCTTTTACTTGTCCTACGATTTCTCCGCCGCTTACTAAAGTACATTTACTTATATCTGTATTCCAATTTGAAGCAGTAAAGTTTTCATTAACTTGATATATTTTATCATCTTTAATAATCAAATCATTTATAAAATATAAACTTCCTAATTCATACTCTTTATTAGTTCCGCCTATTACGCTTATATTATTACCATTTAAATTGATATTATTTCCGGCTGTTAAACTATCCTGCTTACCTGATTTTAATTTTTCTATTGCCTTTTGAACATTGTTTGTATTATTTCCAAATCCTGAATTAGTATCATCATAAAAAGTATTTTCTGCTTTTATAAATCTATTTAATTTCTTTTGTATATTGCCCCAAACAGGATTTTCTATATCTTCAAGAACTATATAAGAAATATTATCTTTTATGATTATTTGATTTTTATATATCTTGGCTATTCCATCAAACCAAATGATAATGTCCTGTAATGGCTTTAATAAACCGTTTAAATTAGTTAATACTCCATTTTTATTTTCGTATCTGAAATCTTTTTGTACCATTAAAAAATTATTTTCATATTCTATTAATTCATTAGCTTTATAATCAGTATCTAATTCTAATTTTTTGAACGGAGTTATTAAATTACAATTATTTTTTAAATAATAATCTGTATTATCACTTTTAAAATCTTTAAAAACTCTATAAAAATAGCCATTATTTTTTATAACATCATTAACTTTATAATCTATATTCGCATAATAATTTTTTATAGGATAATTTGTATCAAGAGTATTTAATTTTTTAGCTATCTCATCAAACATAAATGATGAAAAAGTTGTACTATATGTTGTAATATCAAATTTAAAATTTTTATTTAAATCACTTGGCGGAAAGAAAATTATACTCTTGAAATTAAGATCATTATTTACTAAATATATTTCATTATCTTTAACATATACAGTTTGTAAATCTTTTAAGCTTTCTAATAACTGCGGATATACTTTTATATCATCAATTAAGAACTCCATATTTTCTAATGGACCATCAACGGCATAACCTATATCAGCGCAAAAAAGTCTTTGACCTTCAAAAACTCTTACCTGAATATTATCAGTATTAAGTTCTAATTCTCCATTTCTTTTTAGTAATTGAAATGTATTTTCACTTATTTTGTACTGAAACGGAGATTGTATATTATTTTCATTAAGAATCATTTTGATATTCCCTTTAATATAAGAAGTAAAAATTAAAAAAGAAAGAGAGAATTAAATAATAAATTTATTTATATCTTACTAAAAAATATAATTCAGCTATTATAGTTTGCTCTGAAGAATTTTTTATAGCTAAAATAGGCTTAGGATTGAGTATTGGAAACCATTTAATATTAGGAAGTCCTGCTGTAATATTGGCAAAACTATTTTGAAATTCCCCACCATAATAATATGCAGCAGAACTGCTACCAAACCAGCCTATAAAAGGAGCTTTATCATTTATAGTTTGATATAGACCAAAAGATGACATTGATTGCATAGCTTTAATATCACCGCTTATATAACCTGATACTTGCAAATATTCCAAATCATCTCTCCAATTTAATTCCCAATTTTGATTACCGCTTCCTGATTTTGTGATGGTTTCTTTTATTATAAAAGTAGAATTATTTTTTATATCATCAATCATATTATTAATTTCCTCTATATATGAAGGTACTCCAACTGTTCTTTCAAACATATCGTTTAATACACCTGATGTTATTGAAGTGGTTATATATCTTCCACTTACTAATTTTAATTTCTTACCTGCATAAATACTATTTAAAAAATAAGTTCCTCTCAAACCATCTTTATTGAACCAAAATATTTGTCCTTCTTTTGGTATATATTTATCATTTCCAATTTCACCTATAACATTCTGTAAATCTGCAATTTTTGTATCACTATCATATATTTCAAAAATACAGTCATTAAGAAAAGAAAGTGAATTAGTTAAAAGTCCTGTAGATACTGCAACATAATTAGAATTTTCAAATGGTTCAATAGGTATTTCAAAATATAGATTCTCTGCGACCTGCAATGCATTTTCATCTTTAAAAGGATTATATGTATTTGAAAGTCCAAAATAATTTAATATTGTTCCTTTAGTACTAGAAATCATGATATCCCCAAAATATATTAATGAATTGTATTAATAAAAAATGAAAACTAATATAAAAAATTATTTATTATTATGAATTGATTTATCTATTAAAATTTTAAATCTGAATACTGCATAATTAAGCCCAAGCCTCAAATAATCATCTTCATCATAAACACAGTGAACAAATCTTCCGCTTATTATTTGATACCAAGCCTCTAATATTATTTTATTCCAAAATAAAGAAGCTGTATACAAACTTATAAGCCCATTATTAAAATAGCAAAAGTCATCATATTTAACTTCTCTATTATTAAAAGCATAATTTACTAGATTATCAATTTCAGTCTGCTCTATTACAGAAAACTTCATTACATAATTCTTCTCTCCAGCAAAAAACTTTTTATCACCTGAGCAAATTCATTAATATCTTTTGTACTCCATTCATCAAGAAGACTTACAGCAAGATTATTATTTATTCTTACATCAAGCCATTTAAAAATATCATCATCAATAATCTTTTCTTCTTTCTCTCTCACATATTTAATATTTTCATTGAAGCTAGGACGATTAATACTTATAATATCATCACTTTTAAATTTATTTCCCAAAGTAGAACGGCTAAATACTTTAACAGGGACAATATTTTCTCCGTCATCTTTATAAACAATTTCTTCTATAATATATCTATTAAAAAAATCAACGCATTTAAATTCTAATTTTTCCATTTAAATTCTCCTTAATTTTTTTCACTAAAAGTTTATGACAATTACATTGTCATAGGCTATAAAAATATAAGGAGCAAGTTTATATACTCCTTAATTTTTTCGCTGACTGAATATACCTAAACAACTATATTTTGTCAAAAATAATTTTTTTAAATTTTAAATATCTGCAGGGATTTGCCCACCACGTTGTGTGCTTACACAGCACCACACTTCTTTTGGTGCCACAAAGAATCTATATCCTCGACAAGCTCGGATACGCTTCGCGAAAGGCTATATTTTATCTTAAATTGATAGTTTATACATGTAAAATAATTTTAGTATTATTTAGTACTAATTTTACACCTTGCACTTTCGCGAAGCGTGCCTACGGCAGCAACTTTGGCGAAGCCCGCAGAGCGTAAGCGGCGGGAAAAAGTTGACTAAAAAATGACAAACTTAAAAATTTTTAGTATATACTCAAAATACAAACATAGTCTTTACTGCTTATTAATTTTTTACTGATAACTTATTATTTTTTAATTATTAAAAATTTAAAATAAATCTTCTCTGTCTGTAAATGCAATCAAATAATTACTGTTCATATCATTTGATTGTTCAATGGCCTTAAAATTACTTAAAGATATTGAAAGTTCTTTAGGCTCTATTGCAGGAAAAGAAGGGCTTCCTCCTACATCTGTGCTTATAAATATAAAAGGATAATCTTTATTTTTAAATCTTGTTTTTGATGATATTATAAATGACTGTCTATTGCCATTTAAAACTCTATTATAAAAAAGTTCTTTTGACTGAATATTAAAAACTGCATTTCCTGAAAAACTCAATGTAAATTTAGAATTTGGAAATCCGTATCTTTTTGCTGAAATATTAAACTTTTCTTCCTTAGTCCATTCAAAAGCTAAAGCAACATCGCTTACAGAAGTAGCTTCAGTGCCATTTATAAAAAGTTTTGTAGGATACTTTGAAGTTTGAGCCATTACAACATCTCTTTCTTCTGCTCTTTCCTCATATAAAACAGAATCCTTATCTATTGTTATTTCATCTAAAGCCCATAAAGAAGAACTAATTTCTGTCATAGCTTTATTAGCAAAATTGAAATTCATAGATTTACTTTCGCAGCCTATGTATTGATTACCGTCCATATTTTTTGAACCATCATACAAAGCTATATTATAATATTGTGCCTCTCCGAATCTTGGAGCTATTATGCTTTGATATTTAGGATATTTCTTTTTATCTTCTTCACCAAACACACCGCTTTCAATAAGTCCAACTCTTTTAAAACTAAGTAAATATTCTGTTTGATTATTTTCACTGTTATATTCTTCTAGTTCATTTATTATATTAGTAAAATCAATTTCATCTTCTTCGCTTCCTGTTATTAAAAACGCTTTCATATCTTTTATTTTATTTATAGATTCAATTAAATCTTTCTGCTTCATTGAATCATATACGTCAATAAAATTACTATTATATCCGTCATATTCTTCGATTATAATTTCAAGCATATTAATAATACTTTCGTCTTCTGAAGATTTATTAAACCTTACAGCAAAATTATTAAAAGAGTTAATGCAAAGTAAATTACCTGTAGTTTCTTTTGTATGAACATTAGCCCATATTAAACTAGCGTAATATGCATTTGTATTTGGGAAAGCTCCATAAGAAATATCTCCTGCATAAGTAGTAGCACCTGCATAACTTTCTGAAGAAGGAGCACCAACATACTCTTTACTCATTGATTCTGTAGTAGGAGTAAGCCCAACTGATGAAGGATATATTAAATATTTTCCTTTAACATCATCAGAAGTAAAATCTACTTTTTCATTTCTATTGTTTGTTTTTGCTATTCTAACTTTATAACTAGAACCGCTTACAACAGTTAAGCCGTCCTCATCATTCATTAAATTTCCTTTCAAATCAAAAATGCTCATTATTTTGCCTCTGCATAATATAATAATATTATTTTTATTTTTAACTATTATAACCCCGCCCGCCCACCCCAAACTTTAATTAAATAAACACTATAATTAACACGCGTTAAACTCATACAAAAATATAAATAAAATAATAATCTAATAAAAACTATATATCAAATTTTACTCACCGCGTGTTTAAAAAATTAATATATTAAATCACACACTTTCTAAAACTACATTCTCCAAAATATCTCTATTATCAACTGTTATACTTCCTTCTTTTGTCTGATAGCCTTCAAGACTAACTTGATAATTTATAACTTCTCCGTTTTTGTAAGCACCGAAATATTTTTCTTCTTCATTCATTATAATGACAGCATTTTCAGGAGAAGAAGTAATTTTTATTTTATAAAATTTATCTCTGTTCTGAACATAATCATAAATTTTTTTATTAAATGCTTTATTAATTAAATTAGTAAAGAACTTCATTTAAATAACTCCCAGTCATAATTCTAAAATTAATATCAAGAGAAAAACTCACGCCTCTAATAGATGAAAAATCATTAAATTGTCTTTTATTGTTTTCACTGTCAAAAGAAGGAGATTCCCATTTAATAACAGGAGATAAAGCTATGCGTTCTCCTTCATCATTAAGTTTTGATATCCAATAACGCGAAGCCTGATTGAGTGCTAAAGGAATCATAGTATATGCAAGAAATGATTCTCCTGCTTTTATCTCTTTATATACCGTAGCTTTTAAAGATATATCATCTGCAAAACCTGCTGAATCTCCTATATATGATTTATCTCCTCTGCTCTCTCCTTCGGATATTGTAGCCCAAAGAAATGATTTGCTCATAGACTTAACAGCACCTAAACTGAAACAATCTATTTTCAATTTATCATCTAATAGGCTGTTTAAATTATTTTCTCCCTGAACTTTATTACCTGAAAAATCTATATATTCATCAGCCATAAAGTTCATAAAATTATCTAAAACATATATAACACTATTTTTGAAATGTATCATATCATAACCTTTTTAATTTTTATTTTTTAGATGTACATAATAGACTTATTGAAAACTAAATAAAAAATAATTATAATTTATCAATTTTTATATTTTATAAATCTATAATCAACTTTTTTGCCGCACAAAAAAGTTGCAAAAAACGCATATACTACAGTTCGATATTTTAAGAATATGCATCAAAATTGGTTAATACTAATTAGGATATTACAAAGTACGCATAACTGTAGGCTAATCCCCACAAACAATAAAAAATTAAAAATATAAAATTGACAAACTTAATAGTTTTAAATAGTATCAATATTTATTAAGGCTTCTTTATATCGCCGTACAAACGAACACTATCATAACTATTTTCTCCAACTACAATGCTTGATAAATCTTTTATAGCAAGCTCTTTTAAACGCAAACTTTCTGTACGAATAAAATTTATTAAATCGCTATTTGAAACAAAATTAACAGTTAAAAGTCTCGCTACCTCATAGCATATATAATTTTTTATAGATATAAAAGGAAGTCCGTTTTCTTCTGTAGGTTCTGTATAATTCATATTTAAAATCATTCTTCTAAATTGAATGGTATAATTTTTTAGCTGCTCTTTTAAAAATTCTATATCAATATCATCATAGTTGAACATTTTAAATATGCTTTTAAAATAATCTATATCAGGCTCATAAATATATTCCTGCATATTAATTTCCTTTTTAGTTTTAATGTACTATCTCAAATATAATGAAATATAATTTAAGACAGCACATAAAAAATAAATCAAGCCTCAAGCTCTTTTATTTTCTCTTTTAATTTTTTGTTTTCTTCTTTAAGATAATTTATTACATCATTAGGCTTCATCTTTTCTCTTATAAGCTCCTCTGCTTCCTCTTTGCTTATAATCAAAAATGAATCGCTTAAAGATATATTTAAATCGCTTTCCACTATAACTTTGCATATTCTCTCATGCACATCTCTAAAGAAATAACCCACTCTTGATACAACATAATCATTAGCTTTTATTTCTTTATTTGTAATACTATTCTCTAAAAAAATAATAAAGATTTCTTTGACATACAGCCTCTTTTTGATATTAAAAATTTATATTAAAATATTAATATAAATTAATATTTGCAGGGCTTTGCTGCGAAGCACACAGTCGTGCCGCACCCCACTTCTTTTGTTGCCACAAAGAAGCAAAAAGGCTGTATTTTAACTTAAATTTTATAATTTATATTACATATATAAAATATAATTAGTATTATTTAATATTAATTTTTATACTTGCACTTTTTGGTTCTTTTTGCGGCGGGAAAAAGAACAATAAAAAAATTAACTAACTTAAAAATTTTTAATATTATCAATCAAATAGTTGTTAAAATTAGATTAATAATTTTTCAAAAAACTAATATAATAACTATATAAATTTTTTATATATTATTAAAATTAAGACAAGCTCAAATCTATTTTACAGAAGCCGTAAGGGTTAGAAGCTACTGTGCATCTCTTTGTTCTTGTTCTCCACAAATTATTGCCTAATATATCAACCTCTCTTATATCATGATTTAAATAAACTACCTCTTTTATTGAAGCCATATCCAAAACATTAGATGAAGTTGTAAACATATAAATTGATGAGCCTGTCCATATATCTGTAAGATTTTCTAATTGATACTTTTGATCAACTTCATGATCATCAGCAACCCTGAATGCAGTTCCTACAACAGTGATTCCGCTTGTTACTGCATTAAAAATATCCGGTCTGAATGCTTTATATTTTCCATTGGCATCATTTCCTATCATTGATATATAATTAGAAAATAATCTGAATAAGCCTTGAAGTTTAATATATACATCTATTGGAATAACTATATAAAGTTTCTGTCCATTATCCTGAAGCTCCATTTTATCATTAAATAAATTTCCGCCTACAGCATAATTCAAATATTTTGCCAAATCTATAAATGAAGAAAAGAAATTATCAATATCTGCCTCTGTCCAAGTGCTTATTGGCTTAGCAGTTAAATCAACAGTGTTTGTACTTCCGTAAAGTTCTGCATCTGTAACTTTTGCTGCTAAATTTCTTTCTCTTAAAAGTCCAAGTCTTGAAACAAGTTTTTGTGCAATATAATTTAAAATTTCTTCTCCTGCTTTTTTCTCATCTCTTGCATAAAGCTCATTGATTTCTTCTATTCTGTTAATATCTATTCCAATATAATATTCTTCAGGCTCCATTTTAAAAACTCTAGCCTCATGTTTAGGATACTCATTGAAAATATTTAAATCTCCCAATGAAGTACCTCCATACATATTTTTGAGATTGAAAGCTGTATTATCTAAATCGCCTCCAATAGCTCCTTGAGAAACACCGACAAAAATTTCTGGTATATATTTACTCACGAAATTAGTCTGCCCCATATATCTAGGCATTTCTTTATTGATTATTGGAAAAAGTTTATTTTGTATATTTTGTAAATTAGGTATGCTCATCTTGATTAACTCCTATTATTACTAAGTTCGCCTTCGCTAATATTAGCCAGCAACTAAAGTTGCCGGCTGCTACGGCTCACTTTATTTTGTTGCTAATAAAAATTATTCTTAAAATATTTAAGATTATTACAAAAATAATATATTCAAAATTTTTATGTTTGATATATTTTTGAAACTTTAGTTAAAATACACATCATACAGATTTTAAAAGTATCTCTGCATAATTGCTTCCGCCTCTTATAACTATTCCTACTCCATGTCCGTCCAATGATTTTTTAAATCCTTTATCTGATGCTGTTACAATATCTCCAGCTATAACACTTTCAGCTACAACTGCATTTACTATTCCATCATAGCAAACTGATATTGCATTTGGCTTTAATCCGAATTCTTTATAAGAGAATGCATCTTCCAAAGCAACTCCTATAAATACTGAACCTTCACTATAAAGTGAAAAAACTCCTTTCCCATTATCATCTTTTATTGATACAGGAAATCCTCTTTTTGGTAAATTAGCTTCATCACTATTAATACCAGCTTTTATTATAGAACCTTGTGCCATTCGAACTCCGTTAAATTTATTATAATTTTTATATTTGAAAAACTTTATAATCTATCAATTTTATACTTGCACTTTTTGCAACTTTTTGCGGCGGGAAAAAGTTGAACAAATACTATTTATAATAAATTTACTTTATAATTAGCTTTTAAATTTCATTTGTAGTAAACAAAACTAGCCTACAAATAAGAAGCAAAAAATGAATTCGTATAGTTAATATCAATAGTTTTTCAATGAATATAATTTTATAATTATCATTTAAATAGTTTTGCTATCTCGCTGTATTTGTTTTCTTCGCTTAATGCTGATAAGTTAATCTTCTCTCCGCCTCCTACTCCTATAGGTACTAAATCATTTCTTACTATTGACATTATTTCTTCTTTGCTTAATCCTGCTTTGAAAAGTTTTCTTGCCTTTATAAATGTAGAGCTTTCTGATTTTGAAGAACATCTTACTGCATTCTGACTCTCTGCATATTCATTGCACCAATCTCCGTAAGTTATAGCTGATAGATTTAATTCTTTATTACTATTGTCTAAATTATTTAAATCTTTGTTTGATTTATCTTTATTATTTTCTTTTGAATTATCTTCTTTTAATTTCTTCACTATCATATCAATAATAATATTTTGAATTTCTTCATCATTTCTAAACAAATAAACAAACTCATCTCTTGCTTCTTTTTGAATTTCTTTTTCTTCGCTAATTAATTTTTCTAATACATTTTTTAATTTTTGCATATACTCTCCATTAATATTTTCTTCATTACTGATAATTGCACTAGCACAAAGCAAATCAACATTACGGCTAGCAGGATATTCCACAGCAGCAACAGCTTTGATTTCGCAATTTTCCCAGTAAATAAAATTTTCATCTTCATAAGATTTTTTTCCAACCATCTCAATAGAAGGATAAAAAGATTTTTTCTCTGTTATGCTGTCATCAAACCATTCTATAACCGCATAAAGTCCGACATACTCATTATCTTTTTCTAAACTTACAACTTTTCCAATAGCTTCCCTTTCTTCATCTTCTTTATGTCCCTTATAGACAAATATTTCTATTCTGCTTTTTTCAAATGATTTAATTAACTCATCAATATTTTTCTCTGTGATTTTATTAGTTTTAGTTTCAGCAAAAGTATTTTTTGAAAGCGGTATATACTGCTTGAAACTATCTCCTAAAATTTTGTATTTCTTTTTAATCATTTTATCTCCTTAAAATATTAATTATATTGAAATGATTTTTAATTATCTCTATATCTATAGCAAAAAAGTACTCGCCGTACTGGCATCCCGCACGGTAATAGTTATTATTATACAAATCCAAAAATATGTGCGGTTTAATACTAATCATTATTTTATTTAATGTTCTAATCAAGAATAGATTATTTATTATCTCTATACCTATATCAAAAAATATAAGTGATTATAAGTTCTTGCAAAATAAAAAAGGCTCAGTAAATTAATACCAAGCCTTTTATTTTAATTATTATTGTTTTAATTAATTACCATATTTATCGATTATAGATTCTCTTAATTCCTTAAATTCTGAAACTCCATCGACTATAAAGTTTCTTAATTTATCATCTTTATAGAAATTTGATTTATCATATAATATATAACACATTATAGCATCCATCAATTCCTCTTCATTTACAATATCCCAATTTATACCTACATTTTTCTCTTTTAATATTCTTTCAACTATAATATGAGCTAATTCATGTGCTACAACACATCTTTTTTCAGGAATTGTCATATTTTTATTTATGATGATTATATCTACATAAGGTTCTTCATCTGGAGATAAAAAACCATAACTGCTAATCTCCTTTTCTTTTATAAAAATTTTATATAAAGCTATATTTAATATTCTAAAATCTCTATTGTTTATTATATCACCTTGTTTTTCTTTTTCTTTCAAATGTTCTCTAAAATCAGATTGTCTATTTTGCAATATAATATTTTCAATAGCACTTTTCCAATGTGATAATAAAGATTTTTCTATATATTTAAGAATCAAATTATCCATAACATTAGATTCTAAATCATCTAATAATTTATGATGTTTGGCAATGCTAGTATATCCGCATATATCAGCAATATTTTTCAATCCCAATTTTGACATTTTTATTAAAACCCTCTGTACATTCTAACATCTTCATCTAAAAACATTACTAATATATCATTATATTTTTTTTCTAATGATATATTACCAAAATACTTTATAGCTTTAGAATTACATGCTTTTGTAAGAGCATCTATTTTTGTTTCATAATCATTTTTTTCTATACCCAAAGAATCAAAATATGCCTCTACTTCTTTTTCTGTAGTGCATTTTTGCAATTCTTCTTTACTGAAAAGTTTAACTGCCATAAATACCTCCAAAAAATAATTTTCTAACTCCCATAAAATGTTACAAAAAATGTAAATATTTTGTTTACAAATATAGTATATACAACTTGAAATAATTGACAACTGTATATGAATATAAAAGTCAATGTTTGTTATAAATTAAGTATATATTTAATAAATTAATCATTTTTATTCTAATGAATGAGAAATCCTGAAATAATCGCATTGTCCTGACAGTCTTAAACTTTTGAAATTCAAATCAAAATATCTTTTTATAAAACTATTATTTATATAATTGATTATACCTGAAACAATATCGCTTGCCATAAGAAGGGCATTGTCTTGAGTAAGTTCAGCTAATGATTTAGTAGCTCCTTTGTTCAGACCAAGTGCTTTAATATCTACACCTTTATTTTTGAATAAGGCTGAAAGCATGCTGTCTCTAAAATTATACCATTCATTAGCATCAATACTTTCTATTTTTTCTATTTTACCATATTTGGAAATAAAAATTCCGCCGCCGTTATTTATAAAATTTCTTATCTCACGTTCTGCCTCCTTACGCTTCGAATCATTAAGTTCAGTGTTTGCTATAAAATTAAAACTATGCTCTCCTATATTTTTTAAATTACGGTTGAAACTATTATCCATAGATTCTAAAATCTGCCAAAGTGAATATGCACTGTATAAAAATGGCTTTCCTATAATATCACCTTCAATACTCCCATAGCTTGCATAACCTGCTAAAGCTAAATCAAAATCTATATCTATAATACTAGCTTCATCATAAGAACCATTAAAAATTTCTTTATGTCTTTTTATAATGCTTATACTTTTTATTTCATCGCTGTCATGCTCATCAAAATTAAATCTGTATATTGAAGAAGGATCATAATATTTAAATCCTTTTAAACCGTCAAGTCTTCCTTTAAATCCATAAGCCCTAGCAGGCAAGACTTCTAATTTAGGAGTAAAAAAACAAAAGCCGTAAACTAATGCATTATAAGAAACATTAACTATTAAGTTTTTAAGTCCGCCTGCTCTTTCAAATTGGCTTATAAAAAAATTATATGCATTATTTACTTTTTCATTATCTTCGCATTCTTTTGGCCTTTCCAAAAAATAATTAAAAGAATTGAAAACTCCTCTATAAAACTGAAGTATAGGCTCAAGATAAATAGAGTTCTCCATTCTTTTGCAAGTTAATGCCCATTTATGAGGAAATGAAAAATCATCGCTTTCATCTCCCCTATTTGATATAACATTTGGAATGCCTGAATTATAATTATTAGTTGATACTCTGTTTAATTCATCATTTAATTTTTCTATCTC
The DNA here is from genome assembly GCF_000223215.1 of Brachyspira intermedia PWS/A. Taxonomy (NCBI): domain Bacteria; kingdom Pseudomonadati; phylum Spirochaetota; class Spirochaetia; order Brachyspirales; family Brachyspiraceae; genus Brachyspira; species Brachyspira intermedia. Next base: position 119,761 of record NC_017243.1, on the reverse strand, counting down.
TCTGTTTTTATCTTTCAATTTATTATCATATTCTTCAATAATTTTTTCTATTTTAGACTGTTTATTTTCTATATTTTGCATAAATAAAAACCTTAAAAATTAATATTTATATTAATAATAAAAAATATAAGTGATTATAAGTTTTTATTTAATTAGTAATGGACTCAATTTGAAATACGCACGGTAAGAAAAATAAAAAAACAAATTTATTTTCAACACAATCAAATCTATAAAAAATAAAACTATTCATCGTGCGTTAAATAATTTTAAAATCTTATAAAAACTTGGACGTGGTACTAGCCGTATGGTAATGCTTTTTCTTACAGAAGTACAATGTACGTTCGGGATAATGCATTTTAGTTCAAACAGATTTTAAATTTAATAAACGCTTGTACGGGTGCTGAAATTTCTAAATAAGTTATAAATATAGTTAATATTAAAAATTCAAAAGTTCGTTATAAAAAATAAAGGGCGGGGAATGTAATAAAAGTTTTAAAGCTTAATTACATTTGCCCACCCTATAAGTTTATAATTTAAATCTGCAATATAAAGTTATTATTTCTTTATTACCCAATTAGAATATATTAACACCCACCCAAACATTATTTAATTTTATAGTATATTCATCGCACGCATAAAGTATTAAAAAATAAAGTATTATTAACCGTGCGTTAAATAAAATTATCTCAATCCTTTATATCTATACTATAATCTTTCAAAGTATCAAGTATTAAAAGCATTGATATTTCATCTTGATTTGTTAAATCGTATTTGTCTATATTGATTATATTTTTTATAACATTCTGACTTCTTCCAGAAACAAATAATACATCATCATTTTTTAAAGCAGGTATTATTATGCTTAATGAGTTTACATTCCAGAAAATTATAGTAGGAAGTTTATAATTATTTTTATTAAATATTTCTTTCCAATATTCAAAGTTAGTTTTATTTTGCATTTCACATTGATTAAATTCCATATCAGAAATTATTATTATATATTTAGGAAGTTCTTCCTGCGGTACATGATTTTTTACAGCAGTATCAAGTAATGCTTTAAATACTGAATCTATATTCGTACTCATATCAATAGATGACCTTAAAACATAATTAACTATATCAACAATATTATTTATATTTGATATGTCATGCATTTTAGAATTGCCGCAGAAATCTATAAAATGATTATGAAATGCAGACTTATTTAATTGTGCTATATATATTCCCAAAGCTACAGAACATATTAAAGGCTCACCATTTGAATACATTCCCATACTTCCAGATACATCGCATGCCACTATTGCATTTAAATTATTATCTCCAAAAATGTTTGGAAGATTTTTCCAAGTTAAATCAAATTCTTCTCTTCTTGATTTTATATCTTCTTTATCACAGTCTAAAATCTCTCTTATAACATCAAATGGAGTTAATACGCTTGTATTTAATTTTACTTTTCCTGACTTTACATCTTCAAAAAATTGTTTGTATCTCTCTTCATCATTTCTAATAAATGCTTTTGAGTATTTTCTAATAGCAAGCGAAGGAACTGAAGAATAATTAAATGTATAATCTTTTTCTCTTAAATTATTTTCTATTATTTTTATTTTCTTTCTTAAAGCAGATAAAATTTTTCTATATTCTTTAGTGTTTATATTTAAAAGTTTTATTAATTCTCTTGCAATGTTTCTTGTATTTTTTGATGAAGTATTTTCACTAGGAAGCCATTTAGCAAGAAGCGAAACATTATCAGTTGTTTTATCTTTTTCTAATTGATCTAATATTATATTTTTTGTAAAGTCAGAAATATTTTTATTTTCTCTATTCTCATACCATACATAAATAATATCGTCCCATCTTCCAAGCTCTGGTATAGTTTTAAGAATTTCTATTGCAGTGAGAGTATGATTTTGTTTAATCATAATATTAATATATTTTCTAAAAACTTCTCTCTCTCCAATGCCTTTTCTTATATCTCTTAAATACATCATGCACTTAGCTGTAAGTTCAGGACTTTCTCTCCATGCATCTATAAAATATTTTAATAATTCATCATCTTTTTTTAATCTGCTTGCTCCCATAGTTGCAAATAAATCTAATACTCCGCTTAATGATGAAATATTAGTATCAGCAAAATTCTGTGTATAAGTTTTATTAAAAGAATTTTTAAGCAAATCTAAAAAAGACATAAAATAATTCTCCTATAATGAAAGTTCTATAATAAAAAATATTCTATGCCTATTAAATAAATAAGCATAGAATAAAAAAACTAGACACGATATATACCATTAAAAATGGCTAAAGGAGTTGAACCTTCTTACTACCAGAAAATAAATTGCTGTTCGTGTCTAAAAAATATTATTGCAAAATAAAAAACTAGATTCCATTTTAATCCAGATTGTGGCTTAAATATATTGCTGTTAGAATCTGTTTTAATTTTATGTTTAATATATTATTTTGTCAATGTTAAATATATTATTAATTAAAATCTCATTAACGCACGCTGAATGAATTTTTATTTATCATTTAAATTACAATTTATAATTAACATATATTTTTAACTTTACTCTGCGTGCGGTGTATAAATTTTAAATTTAAATAACGCTTGGGAGGGTTCTTAAATTTTTTAATAGGTTATAAATATAGTTAATATTAAAAATTCAAAAGTTCGTTATAAAGAATAAAGGGCGGGGAATGTAATAAAAGTTTTAAAATTTAATTACACTTGCCCACCCTATTTCTTTTAAATATTATTATGTGATTTCTATACTATTATTCTTTTAAAATATATACTGTTATTATAGCTGCCCACCCAAGATTTTTTTAAATTTAAAACGTATTCACCGCACGGTAAGCTGATTAAAAAATAAAACTAAATATGAATTAAAATTTAAATTATAAATAAAGTATTGCTAACCGTGCGTTAATTAAAATTATAAGCAATACAAATAGTTTTAAAAATTTTATTTTATGATATACTGATACTAATATGCAAAATAAAAATAACATACAAAACAATAAAAACTATTATTCATTTTCTGATTATGTTAAAAATAAATTCGGAGTTAAAGTAGGAAAAATTTCTATAGATACAGATTTCGGATGTGCTCATAAAGCTAATGATGGAGGGTGCAGATTCTGTAATTTAAATAGCTATAAACCTCCTTATGTAGCAGAAGAAGATATAAATAATCAATGGATTAACGGATTAAAAAATTATAGAGGAAGATATCAAAAATTCTACGGATATTTTCAGCTAGGTACACCATTGTCCCAATTGGCATCAAAAGAATCTTTGAAATATGCTAATAAATTGGTGCATTTTGATGAATGCGTTGGACTAATGTTTGGTGCTAGAAGCGATATGCTTGAAGATGATGTACTGAAAGAACTTAGTGATTTATCTTACTCATCTGGTAAAGAAATTTGGCTTGAAATGGGACTTCAATCTTCTAATGATGAAACTTCAAAATTCATCAATAGAGGTCATGATTATAAATCATTTGCTGAAATGGTAAATCATATAAAAACAAATTATAGTAATATAATAATATGCACTCATATAATATTCGGACTGCCTAAAAAAATTAATGATGATAACAAAAAAATAATAGAATTGGAAAGCAGAGATGATATGATAAAAACTGTTAAAGATGTATCGGCTTTAAAAATTGATGCTGTAAAATTCCATCAGCTTGATATAGTAAAAGGTTCTTATTTTGAAAATATATATAGAGATTATCATTTTCCTACTTTAGATGAAGATTTTTATATAGATTTGATGAGTGATGCAATTTCTTTTACAAGATCAGATATTATAATAGCACGATTAATGGGCGATAGTTTGGGAGATAGTTTAATAGCTCCTAAATGGACTAAATCAAAAGGCGAAATAATAAATCTGATAACAAAAAGAATGAAAGAAAAAAATATAATTCAAGGTATAAACTATAATGTTTAAAAAATACGGCAGGAATTAAAAAATTTAACTCCTGCCTAGTTTTAGATATTTGGTTTATTTATGTATAAGAGATCAATCAAATTTATATGATTATTCAATAATAAATAAAAAACAGGAGTACATTATAGAAAAATATAATCTAGTGCACTCGACTGATTATTTATTATAAGATAAGGTAATCCGACTTCGTTAATTTATATTAACAAACTAAACTTTACGGTTGCGTGCCAGCGAAGGATTCTCACCTTCATTCCCCTATATAAAATCGAACTACATTATATATAAAAAACAATTTTTTATCAAGTTTTTTAGTATAATTTTCAAATACAATAATTTAATTAAAATAAAAAAATTATTAAAAGCTTAATTTTATTTGCAAATGCATATAATTTGAATATACTATTTTATAATAATATAAATTTTAAGGATATTTTTATGGAAGAGCTAGAACCAAAATCTAAAAAAGACTACTTATTAGTAAAGCTTTTATTAGGAATAGCTTTAGGTATTGTAATAGGTATGGTATGTAATGAAGCTGTGATTAATGTCATACAATCTATAAAATATGTACTTAATCAAGTAATATCATTTATGGTTCCATTAATTGTATTAGGTTTTATTGCACCTGCTATTACTAGAATGGGAAACAGGGCTAATAAAATGTTAGGAGTTATTCTCGCTCTAGCATATTTTTCTTCTGTAGGGGCTGCTTTATTTGCTACTATTGCCGGATATATAATAATTCCTAATTTAAATATTGCTTCAAATGTTGCAGGAGGTAAAGAACTTCCTGAAATAATATTTAAATTAGATATTAATCCTATATTTCCTGTAATAACTGCCCTATTCTTAGCAATATGCGGAGGAGTAGCCGTTGTAAAAACTAAATCTAAATACTTTGAAAATCTATTAGATGAACTTAATAATATAATACTATTTTTGGTAAATAATGTAGTAGTACCAATATTACCATTTTATATAGGAACTACTTTTGCTACTTTATCTTATGAAGGTACTATAATTAAAAGTGTTCCTGTATTTTTAATAATTATAATTATAGCAATAGTAGGACATTTTATATGGCTTACAGTTTTATATTCTATAGCTGGTATTGTATCAAAGAAAAATCCTGCAAGAGTATTTAAACATTATGGTCCTGCTTATTTCACTGCTGTAGGTACTATGTCATCTGCTGCAACTTTACCTGTAGCTTTAAAATGTGCAAGTAAATCTGATGCATTAGATAAAGATATTGTAAACTTTGCAATACCTATGGGAGCAACTATACACTTATGCGGATCTGTACTTACAGAAACTTTCTTTGTTATGACTATATCTAAAATATTATATGGTCAGCTTCCAGCAGTTGGTACTATGATTTTATTTGTTATATTGCTCGGTATATTTGCTGTTGGAGCTCCAGGAGTGCCTGGCGGAACTGTTGTTGCTTCTTTGGGAATAATAATTTCTGTCCTAGGTTTTAACGATGATGGTACTGCTTTAATACTTGCTATATTTGCATTACAGGATAGTTTCGGTACAGCATGTAATGTTACAGGAGATGGTGCTTTAGCCTTAATACTTCAAGGTATTTTCAAAAAAGATCAGAAAGTTAGTTAAATTAGAATTCTTTTAAATATGGGTAAGACTTAATTATTAGTCTTACCCATTTTTATTTTTACCGCACGCAGAATGACACTACAAATATAAATTAATCATAATTACAAATTAATCTATAAATAACAATTTGCTTATCGTGCGTTAATTAAATTTTAAATCTAATCAAAACTTGGGCGGGTATGCTTTTACAATTTAAGCTTTAAAGAATAAGAAAGTTATAATATCAAATAAAAACAAAAAAATTTTTAAGGGCGGGGTATGTAAATTAAGCTTTAAAATTTAATTACATTTGCCCACCCTCTATCCTTATAATTTAAATTTGAAATTAAAACTTTAACTTCTTTATTACAAAAATAAAATTTATAAGCACCCACCCAAGTTTTTTTAATTAAAAATGCATTCACCGCACGTAAAAATAAATCTAATATATTGAATAATAAAAAAATAAATTAATGTACATTATACAGATATTATATTTACCGTGCGTACGTATTTGCAAAAAAGTAAAATTATAATATACTTGCTATTGATCTTATTTATAAAAAATACTAGAAAATGAAACATAAGATGAAGTTATTTTAATAAAAAATAATATTGGAGTTTTAATAATGAATAGAAAAAAAATTTCAATTATAGAAAAAATATTAATATGTTCTGTAGGAATATTTTTAACTTTTGATGGGATAGTAGGATTCTTTTCTTTTATTGATACAAAAAATTATATTCATACTGTAGGAGTGGTTGAAGAGTTAGATAGAAGAAAAATAGTATATAACCCTAGAAAAATTGGATATAAAAAGGTAATGGTAATAAGATATGAAGCTGATAATCATGGAACATTATATGCTACTTTAAGAAGTCATTATCCATTTAGAAAAGTAGGTGATGAATTGCCTTTATGGTATGATCCTAATGAACCCAAAAATATAAAACTTCCATTTTCTGATAGTATTTCTTATATATTAAGCATTGTTATAGGATTGCTAATAATTTATTTTGGACTTTATATTGTAAATAAAAATAAATATTGATTATGATGGTTTAAGCCTAAAATCTTATATTTCTTATTTATTCAATTTTTTTAAATTATAATTAAGTTATATGTAACAATTTATTGCAAAAATGCTAAACTATAATATACTATCATTTATTTATGAAAAAGCTTTTTTTATTTTTTGCATTAATATTGATTTTAAGCGTTAATCTATATACGCAGACTTTCAAACCATTTAGAAAATTATACACCATACAAACAAAAAAATTTGAAATAATATTTCCTATAGAGTCCAGAAGAACAGCAGAAAATTTGGCAAAAGTTGCTGATGATATATATGAAAAATATTCAAAAATTTTAAATAGCACTGTAAGAGGAAAAAATCCTATAACAATTACACCTGATTTCAATTTATTCAATTCAGCAGCAATGATAATACCATATTCAAGTTTGATATTATACGATACAAATTTAGATGAGAATTTCACAAGCTACAGCAATAATTTTGAAACAGTATTTATACATGAACTTACACATTTACTTTCTATGGCTTCAGAAAATACAGGACTTGCCACCAAAGTAATGGGAAACTGGGCTTCATTTGTGCATATTAATGCTATGCCATTTATGATTGAAGGGGCTCCTGTCAGTATGGAAAGTTTAACAGGTTTCGGACGTGCTAATGATCCTTTAGTAAAACAAAGATTAAGACAGGATATATTTGAAGGAAACTTTAGAACTCCTATTCAGGCTTCTTATGTTTGGACTAAAAGCCCTTATGGAAATGTATATTATGAATACGGCGGATTATTTTCTAAATATTTGCAAGATAGATTTGGAATGGAAAAGTATGCTGAGTTTTGGAATAGAATGCAGACTAAACTTCATTTCTCATTTTTAGTTTATAATTCTGGAGTTTATGGAGCTTTCAAAAAAGTTTATGGAATTAAATTTACTGAAGCTTGGGCAGATTTTCAAAATTCATTAGCTTTGGAAAATGTTAATCCTAGCGAAGAATTAATAGTAAATGATAAAGAAACTTTTATTAATGATCTTCATTCTTATAATGATACTGTTTATTATATAGATGGTGATATTGGAGCTTTATATTCATACAAAGAAAAAAGAAACAATGAAAACAATAAAAAAGATTTAAAATTAGAATTCTTAATAGACAGAGGATCAGAAAGTTTGGATATATCAAAAGACGGAAATAATGCTTTGATAGTATCTGTAATGTTTAATGGAGGACTTTATAAATATATAGTTAAAGAATATGATCTAAATAAAAAAACTAGAACTAAAAGAAAATGGTTTGATATGCAGTATGCAAGATATTTCAGAAACGGAATTATAGGAATATCAAAAGATTTGCATAACTCTATTTTAGTTTATATAAATGAAAACGATGAAAAAGAAATTTTATTACAAGCTAACGACAATTTTGGATATAGTTCACCTGCGGTTATTGATGATAATAATATAGCTTTGATAGTTACTGAAAACGGAATTAAACATATAGCAATATTCAATTATAATAATAAATCATTAAGATATATTAATACAAAAGATAATACTTTAAATTATGTAAGAACTTTAAGATATTCAAATAATAAACTTCTTTTCTCATACAATAATAATGACAGATTTTATAAACTTGGTGAAATTGATTTAAATAATAATAAAATTAAGCTTTATACAAAAGACTATTCAGGAGGGGTATTATCGCCAGTATACGCTGGAGAAAATATTTATTACAAGGGAAGATTTTCAGAGTATGACAGGCTTATGAAATATTCTGATAATGAATCTGTAACAAAAAATTTCGCCTACGCTGATAAAACAATAAATAAATATGAATTTACTCCTCAAATGGAGCTTGAGAATTATAATGGTTTTAAATATTTCAAACCTTGGGCTATGTGGGTGCCTCTGCCTCAGCTAAATGATACTTTCCCATTTTTTATTAATGGGCTTGGTATATTATCTGTGGTCGCTTCTCCTTCTTCTGATAATCTAGCATTGATTTGGCTTGGATATGATATACCTTCTAATTTTCTTCAAACTGAATTAACTGTTACTTCTTATAAAATGCTTTATCCTTTATACTTCGGGTTTAAAAGTGATGTTGTTTATTCTACTTATAATTATTGGAGATTGAATACTTATCTTGCAATGCAATTCTTACTTAACACAGAAAGTGATAAATTATATTTTATGCTTGAGCCTTCAATATCTGGAGCTTTATTTTCTGAGTTTGTAAATCCTCAAACTAATACCTCAACTGCATTTACTTGGAAATATTCTTCTTGGACATTAAATGTTTCTTTAAAAGCTTCAATGATATTTAGAGTACAAACTGATAAGCCTTATAGAGATGATTTAGTGAATCTTACTGTTATACCTAAATACTCTATTAGATACAATAAATTTGCTATAGATTTCAGTACAAAGTTTCAAACTAGATATGTACCTATAAGAGCTAGTTTTTATGGTTCTTATGCTTTTGGTACTAATACTGCATTCGATGGTGCATCTACAGTATTTGGATCAAGCGAAGTAAAAGCACCTGAAGAATTTTATGCTTATGTACAGAATAAAAAATATAAAGCAAATTATTTTTTAGGCGGAGATGTTGAGCTTTTAGGTTATTTGAGTTCTCATTTTAATTTAAGCCATATATATTTTGATAATTTCTTCGCTTCTCTTTCGTACAGATTTGCTTATTACTCAAAAGAATATATGCATTCAGCTGCTTTAAAAGTAGGATTTGATGCAAGCATTCCTATATCAGGATATCAGAATATTGTAACAGGAGAGCCTTATATATTATTGGCTTTAAGACTTCCTACAACCTTAGATAAAACTGTAATAGGAAATTATCCTACTTTAAATGATTTATATATAGGCTTCGGGCTTCAAATGTCTTGGTAAAGTTAATAGTATTAAATAAAAATAAAAAAAATTTTTTATAGTGTTTTACTTAATTAGGTTTAAAATATATTTACACTCCCCACCCTTTATATTTACAGTTACAATATGCAATTAATATTTTTTATTTCTATGCTGACTAATTAGATTTTTTTGCTACCCACCCTAGCCGTATTTAAATTTAAAATATTTTAAATATTTGGGAACTTTTAATTATGCAATTCGTCTAATTATACAATTAAAAGTTAGTATTAGGAGAAAAACTATGAAACGCATTATTATGGTTCTTTTCATCACAGTTATATTATCTATATCATTATTTGCTGAAAGTGAAAACTATTATTGTGCTAATGAACCTTACACTTACTTTATTTATAGTGAAGATTCACTTACTGAAAAACAATTAAATGAAATAATGAAGTTAAAAGATAAATATCAGCCTAAAATTTCAGAACTAAGAAAAAAAATGTATTTGGAAAGAACTAAAATAAACTTGGAAATGTCTAAAAAAAATCCTGATGAACTTGTTGTTAATAATTCGCTAAAATTGAATATGGAATATGCCAAAGAATTAAAAAAGATAGCTAGTGATTTTCTTCAGGAATATAATGAAATAAAAAAATAACAAATAACTCACATAATAAATAAAAACCATATTTTACTAAAGGAGAGATTAATTATCCCTCCTTTTTTCATATAAAATCATTTTTGATATTTCAATAAATTACTTTTACATGTATAATATAATTGTTAATTATTTTTGAGGATAAATTATGAAAAAGATTTCTGCATTATTATTATTTATTTTTTCATCTTTTTTATTTTCTTACTATTGTCCGTATGATAATTATGATTATTTCATTATAAATGCAGAAGGTCTAACAGAAAAACAATTACAGGAAATAATCAAATTAAAAGAGAAATATCAGCCAAAATTTCATGAATTAAAACAAAAAATTAATATAGAAAAAATTAAAATAGATATAGAAATGTGCAAAGAAAAAAGAAATCAAAAAATTATAGATGAAAGCATACAATTAAATATAGAATATAATAAAGAATTAAAAAAAATAGCCAATGAATTTTTTAAGGAATATAATAAAATAAAAACAGAAAACTAGTATATGAATCATTATAATTTTATTCATAATATGAAAGCAGATTCTGCTCTTTCCTTTCTCAAAAAACTTGATTTTGAAACATTAGAAAATAATGATTCATTCTTTTATGATTTTACTGAAAAATTAAAAAAAGATAAAAGATTAAATATTAAATATAATGATACTGCCATACTTCAATTATTAATAGATTCATATATAGATGAATGTGCTTATAATGGAGATAATGAAAGTTTTGAAAATGTTATAGGAAGTATAAATTCAATACTTATAAAAAACAGTAGTAATATATATGCAAGAAATAAAGCCGCATTTCTATATTATACTAAATATATTTATGATTATGATGATATTTATTATGATATAGTATCTGATCATATAGAAAGAATAATACATCATAATAATGAAGTTAGTTATTTTATTTTAGCTATATTAAATCATCTAAAGTATGTAAGAACTAAAAATAATAATTATTTTAATAAGGCATTAGACTACTATAAAGAAGTATTGAATATAATAGGCAGTGATATAAATTTAAGCTATAATATTTTCTCATTATATAAATCTAAATATTCAAATGCTGAAAAAGAAAAACATTTCAATATTGTCGCAGAAGTGTATTTAGAAATTTTAGATTTTGATCATGACAATATGTTTGCTTTAGAGCATGCAGCCAAATTATATAAAGAAGAATTTCTTAATACTAAAAACCCTGACTATTATTTGCTTTCTATAAATTATTATATAGATTTGTATTATTCTGTTAATGATATTGATATTTTGCTTAATGTTGGTTTTTTACATACCATCATGTTTAAATATAGTAAGTACATACAATTTTCTGATGATGCTGTTTCCGTTTTAAAAAAGATAGAAGAAATTAATAATTCTAACAATCTATTATATAATCTTTTAGGATATGTTTACAGCATAAGATACAGTTTAACTAAAAATAATAAAGATTTTTCCTCAGCTATTAATTATTATAATAAAGCCAAAGAATCAGACAATAATGCCTATTATTTCATGGCATACCTTTATATATTATGCTATAAAAATACAAAAGATGAATTATATTTCAATGCTTCTTTATCGGCATTTAATCATTTAGATACTGATGATATTGATATATTAAACTCTATTGCCTATCTGTATGAATGCAAATTTTCAATAACTAAAAATAAAGATGATTTTAATAATTCATTATTTTATTATAATAAAGCACTTGCCATAGATTGTGATTATCTTTACACATATATAAATAGATTTGAATTATACAGATTAGCATTTTGCTATTTTGATGATGTGAATTATTTTAAATTTGTTATTAATGATTATGAAACTTTACTAAATGACGGACAATTAAATAATGATAATACATTAAGCTATTATATGAATTATAATTTAGGATGTTTTTATCATTTTTTATATGGTAATAGTTTGGAAGATAATTTCTCATGCTCCAATTATAATTTAAGAGAAGAATTTTTTAATAAAGCATTATTATTTTTCAGCCATTCAAATTCTCTTATTGCTATAAGTGATCTTTACAGACTTAAATATATTGAAGATCATAATAACAATAAATATTTTAACTTATCTCTATCATATATAGAAAAACATTTTAATAGTTTTAGATATGATATCAAAAATTTATCACAAAAAGCAATACTTTATTATGAAGCATACAAAGTAGAAAAAGATATAAAATATTTTAATACCGCTTTAGAAAATTTTAATTATGCTTTAGAAATAAACGAATATGATAAAACATTATATTATAATTTAGCCATTCTTAATCATTTACAATTACTTGAAAACAATTTTGAAAATTATCAATCAGCAGAAAAAAACTATCTTAAAGCTATTGATATTGACAATGAATATTATATTGCAAAAGAGAATTTAGGTTTTTTATATAATAATCTTTACAGCAATTATAATGTTGAAGAAATATTTAATAATAGTTTATCCTGTTTTGAAACTGTACTATATAATAATAAAAAATCATTGATATCATTAGAAGGATTGGGAGATATATACAATTTAAAAATTCACAATAATGATTTTGATAAAGAAATTAAATATGAATATATAATTAAATGTTTAGAATACTATAATGAGGCTTTAAATCTCGGTGTAGGCATAGATACTCTTTATAAAAAATTAAGCAGCATTTATTTTTTATTATTCAGTGAATATGATGATAAAATTATCATAAATGATTATTTCGATAAGTATATAAATCTTATGCATGAAAACAGAATACTTGCAAATAAATATTTATTTATTTTAAATAATGTTATGTATGATATTCATAAAAATAATAAATATCTTATAAAGGCTGGTAAATGTTTAAGCAGTTTGAATATAGATATATTTTCTATAAGGTTATGCATAGATTTTTTTAAACATTTATTTGATATTACAAAAAGAATAAAGTATGCATTGTTCTCATTATTTTATTTGGAATATATAATCAATATAGAAAAAAATAATATAGACTATTATTTTGATATGGGAATTCTGCATTATAAAATATTTTTAAAAACTAAAAATTATGAATATGCTGTAAACTCTTTTCATTGCTATAGCAGAGTTTTGGATATAAATCCTAAATATCCTAAATGCAATTATAATAGAGCTTTAATATTAAAACATTTATTTGAAAAGACTTCAAAAATGTATTTTATAGAAAATGCTTTTGATAATCTAGTATGTTCTGTTAAACTTGGAAATATAGAAGCCTATTCTTTGATGGGAGATATATATTTACTTTTATATAAAAAACAAAAACCAGATGAGGAATATTTAGACAGAGCAATATATAATTATAATATGTCTATAGAAAATAAATATTACGGCAAAAATAATTATGAAATTTATTTTAATTTAGGAATATGCTATTACTTTAAATATAAAAAACACAGAGAAGTAAATGAGTATTTCAATAATTCTTTAGACTATTACAAAAAAGCATTGAACATAAATAAAAGAAATGTAAAGATAAGAAGATTTATTAAGTATCTTCAAATAATCAAAAAACTTCCTCGTTCCTCATAATAATAAATTTTATATATACTGAATTTTTTTAAGTTTGTCAATTTTTTTATTGTTCTTTTTCCCGCCGCACGCCACAGGCGGACTTCGTCAGGTACTCCCTTCAGTCGCAGGCACTTCCTTCGGTCGCAAAATAAGTGGGGTGCGAGGAAAAGCCCTGCAGATATTTAAAATTTAAAAAAATTATTTCTGACAAAATATAGTTGTTTAGACATATAATAAATCAATTTGATTTAAATGAATTATAGGTATATAATAGTAAACATAATATATTGGTATTAATTTCATAAGGGGTAGTAATATGAATTTTAATTTTTATATGCCTAGTAAAGTAATATTTGGATGCGGTTCATTAGAAAAACTTCATAAACAAAAATTACCAGGTAAAAAAGCATTAATAGTTACAGGCGGTACATCTGTAAAAAAATACGGATATTTAAAAAGATTGGAAGAACAATTAGAGAAAGCAAATATAAATTATTGTTTATTTGATAAAATACTTCCAAATCCTATTAAAGACCATGTTATGGAAGGTGCTGCTTTAGCAAAAAAAGAAAATTGTGATTTCGTTATAGGAATAGGCGGCGGAAGCAGTATGGACTCATCAAAGTCTATTGCTATAATGGCTACAAATGAGGGTGATTATTGGGATTATATATTCGGAGGTACAGGTAAAGGAAAGCCTATACCAAATGATCCTTTACCAATAGTAGCAATAACTACAACTGCAGGTACAGGAACAGAAGCAGATCCTTGGACTGTTATAACTAATGGAAATGAAAAAATAGGTTTCGGATATGAAAAAACTTATCCTTATCTTTCTATAGTAGACCCTGAACTTATGAAAACAGTTCCTCCAAAACTTACAGCTTATCAAGGTTTCGATGCATTATTCCACAGCACTGAAGGTTATATAAATAAAATTGCTAGTGAAATGAGCGACTTATTCGCTTTAAAAGCTATAGAGCTTATAGGTAAAAGTTTAGCTGATGCTGTTAAAGATGGTAACAATATGGAAGCTAGAGAGAATGTTGCTATGGCTAATACTTTATCCGGTATAGTAGAAAGTACCTCAAGCTGCACTTCTGAACATTCTATGGAGCATGCTATGAGTGCTTATTATCCTAAACTTGAACATGGTGCAGGACTTATCATTATCAGTAAAGAATATTATACAGTTATTGCTAATTCTCATGACTGTGATGAAAAAATGATAAACATGGCTAAGGCTTTGGGTAAAAAAGATGCTGATAAAGCTATGGATTTTGTTGATGCATTAGTAGAACTTCAAAAAGCATGCGGTGTTGATAATTTGAAACTTTCAGATTATGGAATGAAAAAAGAGGATTTACCTGCTATAGCTAAAAATGCTAAATTTGCTATGGGCGGATTATTTGAATGCGACCCTCATAATTTTACAGATGAAGAAGTTTTAAGCATATTAGAAAAGTCTTATAGATAATTTTATATTTTAATTTTTGTAAAAACAAAGGCTATAGTATATTTTACTATAGCCTTTATTTTTGAAGTTTTTACTTAGTAGTTTATAATTAATTTTAACTTACATATTGTTTATTATTAATTTTTGATAAAAAATATTGTATTTTAAAAAAAATTGTTAAATTTGGCAATTTATTTGTCAAAAATTATAATTATTTGTTACTATATATATAATAACATTTATTTTATTATAAATAAATTTTTATTTTGGAGAATAATAATTTTATGAAGAAAATAAACAGTTTAGCATTTAGAATGCCTTTCGTTATATGTGTTATGGTTGTAGTTATAATAATAGCAATGCTTATATCCTCTATAAAAATAGGGAGTAAGGGAATAAGCGACAGTAAACTTGGAGGCTTCAATAGTACCATAGCAGGATATGCTTCTGTTTTAGATACTTGGTTCGGACTTGAAAGCTCCTTAGTAAATACTTATGCTGTAACTCCTGTAGTTATCAGATATTTAGAAGGTTATCAGGATACTTCATTAGAATTATTATTAAACACAATAAAAAATTTCAAAAACAATAATCTTTATATAATAAATATGGGACTTGCTGATATGAACGGAAATATAATTGCTGATTCCGCATCATCTGCACTTATAGGAAGGAATCTAAAAGATTATATTCCAAATGCTTGGTCTCAAGAATCTGCTAATAAAGAAGAAATTATATTTTCAGATACTTTAATGCAATCTGAAGTTACAGGCAAATGGGCTATGCCTGCTATAAAACTTGTAAAAGACAGTAATAATCAAAATGCAGGATATATATATGTTCTATTTGATTGGTCTATACTCCATCAAACACATTTTTCTAATATAGATTTAGGAACTACAGGAGGACTCTTCATAACTAGTGAAAAACTTTATAATATAATGGATTCAAAATATGAAAATATAGCTAATATGAAAATTAATCCTATATATAAACAAGCATTCACTGGTGCTGGAAGTGGAATAATTACTTATGATGTAAATGGAGAGCAAAGAACAGCTGCTTATTATAAAATGAAAAGTAGACCTTGGATAATAGCTCTTGCTATGATGGATTATGAAATATTTGCTCAGAATAAAAAATTGATAATAGCTACAATAATAATAGGAATCATATCAATAGTGGCACTTGCAATATTTGTAAGTTTATTCATTGGCACTATCACTAAGCCTCTTGAAATAGTGGTTGAAGAAGCTCAGGAAATAGAGAGAGGTGATTTAAGCAATATTAAGCAGCGTATAAAACCTAGAAAAGATGAGATAGGAGTTTTATCAAAATCTTTTGTTAGTATGAGAAGAAAACTTGCTGAAACTATTACAGAAGTTAATACTGCTTCTAATAATATAGTAAAAGCCGCTCAAGAATTATCTCAAGGCAATACTGATTTATCAAGAAGAACAGAATCTCAGGCTGCAAGTCTTGAAGAAACTGCAAGCTCTATGGAAGAGATGGCTTCTACAATAAAATCATCTACAGATCATGCCGTTGCCGGAAATAATATGATGGTTGCTTCAAGAGAGGCCGTTGAGAATGCTGGTAAAATAATTGCTGAAACTACAACAAATATAGAAGAAGTATATGAGGCAAGTACAAAAATCAAAAACATTACTAAAATCATTGAAGATATAGCATTTCAAACTAATATACTTGCTTTGAATGCCGCAGTAGAGGCAGCTAGAGCAGGAGATCAAGGTAAAGGTTTTGCTGTTGTTGCTTCTGAAGTTAGAAACCTAGCACAAACTACTCAATCATCTGTTAAAGACATTACTGTTTTAGTTGACAACACAAATGAAAAAATTAACAAAGCTACAGAAACAGCCCGTCAGTCTCAAGATATATTTATAGACATTCAGCAAAAAATAGAAGATACTGCCAGAATAATGCAGGATATTAGTGCTACTGCTATGGAACAGCAGACAGGAGTAGATCAGGTTAACAGAGCGGTCGCTGAAATGGATACTGTAACTCAGCATAATGCTTCTTTGGTACAGGAAAGTGCAAACACTTCTGAATCGCTTCTTGCTCAGGCCCATGTTCTTAAAGATACTGTAAGTTTCTTTAAATTGAGTGCTGATGACTTGAAAAAAGATAATACAGCAAAAGTTAAAAAAGAAGTTAATGAAATTAAAGAAAATAATCAAAAACAAAAAACTAAAACTCCTGAAATAAAAAAACAGAATTTTGAGAAAAAAACTGATTACAAAGAAGATTCTTATGAAGTACATAAATCTAGTTCTAAAAAAGAATTAAAAGTTCCGCCTTCTGTAGAAAGAGCAAGAGCTATGGAATCTCAAAAGCAGGATAATACTACAGTGAGAAACGATGAATTCGGTGTTACATATTCTTCTACTTCAAATGGTATGACTGATGATGGTTTCGCTTCATTCTAAAATCATTTTATAAAAAATTGAATTCAAAGCATCAAGTTAATAAAAAAACTTGATGCTTTTTTATTTATTAAATTCTCATATACCGCACGGAAAATAAAGCCAAAAATATAAATTTATTTTAATTTCAAATTATTCATTGAGTTTTAATTTTAATTAAACGTGCGTTGAATAAATTTTAAACCTAATAAAATCTAGGGTGGGTGTTAACATTTCTAATTCAGCATCAAAACAAATTAAAATTATAATTTCAAAGTTAAGCAGAAAAAACAAAAGGGCGGGGTATGTAAATTAAGTTTTAAAATTTAATTACACTCGCCCACCCTCTATGCTTTTTAATTTATTTTGTTATTTTTACTTTCAACTTCTTTATTGCTTCATTAGAAATTATAGCACCCACCCAAGTATTTTTTTAAATTAAAAAAATACATACCGCACGATAAAAAAATTTAAAATATATGATTACTTAGAATTCTAATTTAAATAATAAATAAAAATCTATTCACCATGCGTTAAAGATTTTTTCTAATAATAGAATTAATAATACTTATAATTTCTTATATTTTTTACTATTAGTATAAATATATGAGGAGTTTTTATTATGGCTTTTGATTTTAAACTAATAGTAAGAGATAAATATTCAGAAGAGATTTTTGATATTATAAATACAGTAGAAAGTATAAAGGCTGATGATATAAAAACTGATTATAAAGTAGCTGACGGAAGCAGATCATACTCTATCAAAACAGGTATAGGAAATATTGCAAGCGGTAGAGCTTTTAATATAGGAATTCCTATTTATGAATATAAAAATGAATCAGGTTCTTGGGTAAGAATAGAAGAGCAATATGCTAAATATACAAGCATGATTTTATCAAGCAATGTTAAAAGATATTTTATAAGAACTATATTTGAAGATGAAATTTATGAAGCAGAATATATTATGAAATCAGTTGGCGGATATAATATAAAATATATAAATAATTTGGGTGTGATAGATATTTCACTTGAAGCATTGGATAAAGTTTTTTTAAGACAAAAAGAAGAAGAATATGAATTACCTATTACAGAAGAAAATAAACAGGATATAAATTATAAATCATTAAGTTTAGTACCTGTGCCTGTGAATTTTAATTTAGAGTTTATAGTTGTAGGCGGAGCATTGGAATTCTTATTTGCTAATAGACAGAACTTTGGAATACAATTTAATGCAGAGCTAAGAAACGGAGTTTATAATATTGATTTTGACGGTGAGAAATTAAATGTAAATGGAGTGGCTTATAATTATAAAGGACTTCAGCCTGAATTAAATGTTGGTAATAATATATTTTATTTAGAAAGCAATCAAACTTGTGTTAAGGCTTCTATAATCTATAAAAGAGGAATATTAATATAAAAGGAATTTCTGTATGATGAAAAAAATGCCCTATCATTTTTTGAGAAATAAAATATATAAACTTCCTCCAGCTCCTTATATTAATTTTGAAGAGTTCGGTACTTATATAAAAATTAATGGAAATATATATTCAGAAAATGCTTATAATACTTATTCAAGTTATGAGTTTAAAGTTAATAAAAGAGGAGGCGATGTAAGCAAAGTAAGTTTTAGTACACCTCTTAATTATTTTAATATAAATGATAAAGTTGAATATTATTTGAATGGTAAAAAAAGATTTGCAGGATATGTTGAAAGTATAGATAATGCCGGACTTAATTTAAGTATTATTCCTATATGGGGAAAACTTCTTCATCAATATATACAGGGAGATTTAATATTAGAATCAACAAAAGGAGCATTGGATATAGTTTTATCTTTAAGAGAAAAAATCGAAGAGATGAATATAATATTCGATGAAAAAAATATCACTCTTAATAATGATAAACAAATAACAATGTCATTCAGCGGAAAAAATATTTCTGATATACTCGATGAGGTAGAAGAAAATTTATCTGATACTTGGTGCTGGGGAGTAGATTTTGAAGGATATTTTTATTTTAAAGAATTTTCTGATATACCGACTAAAAAATTGAATTGGCATAATAATGATTTTTCAGATAGCGAATACGAAGAGGATTCTGCTGATTTAGTAAGCCGTTATATCATAAAGATGAAAGATACTCTTACAGATGATGAAGGTAATGAAGAAGAAGTATATAGAACTCTTCCAAAAATAGTTGGTGCCGATAAACTATATCCACAGATACCATTAGAAAAAGAGATTGGAATAAAAACTGATATATTTGAAATAGAATATAAATTAGAAAATTATGATTTAGCTTATAAGCTCGCTTATCAATTTTTGACTAATCAAACCAAAAAAGAAATTGTTAAAATAAAAACTCTTAACAGCAAAAATTATGATTTAAATATTAATGAATGTATAGAATGCATATTAAAACCAACTAATAACTTTTATCAGATAATAGATTTTAATGATTTCACAGAAACAGAAAGCAGATTAAATGAAGTTTATTCATCGGATATCATAGATATTGATTCAAGTTTAGAATATAGAAAATATCCTAATTATAAACAGCAGCAATCGGTTACTCTTACGGATATAGATAGATATTATAAACAAATTTGCAATCAAAGTTATAACATTACAAAGATAGTAATATTTTTTTCTGATGGTATTCAAAATGAAGAAAAAAATAAAAATGTTTCAGCGGTGTTTCAAATTGAAGACAAAGAACATTTTCAAAGAAAGTATTTTACTAATGGCTTCGGTGTATTCGATGTTAGAGGTTATGACAAAAGAAATATTATAATAACTTCAGAGAGAGGAAATATTTTATATGATAAGTTCATTTGCTTTTTTGATATTGGTTCAAGAGTTGTTGATATGAATGTGCGTACTATAGATTATAAATTTGAAAAGAATGCACTTAATATAAATTTGGAACTTGCAAAGATGAATATCAATCTTACTAATTATTTATATAATCAGGAAGAGCGAAGAAAAAATCTTGAAAGAATATTAAACAGCAGTGGTTTTTAATTATAGTTAGTTATAGGTAGTTAATTAAAAGAAGAGGTTTATAAATATGAATAACAATCTAAACAAAAATATTTCTGATACTAATAAAGAATTACAAAATATAGAAAACAGCATAAAAAAATAAATTCATCATTTGAATCTTCTTTATTTTTTAATGATTCGGCAAATAAATTTAATGACTTTACAATCTCAGCAGAAGAAGCGAATAAAGCAATAGATAATACATCATCATCTATAAACTCTCTTGATGAAAGCATTAAAAGTATTAATATAAAAAATTTTACGGACGGCGTAAAAGATTCTATTTCAAGCATATCAAGTATATATAAAGATTTAAGTGCAAGTTTTTCTGACTTTTTTCATTATGATTTAAGTTCATATGATAATGCAATCGAAGAAGCAAAAAATAAACTTCAAGAGTTCGATGATTATCAAAGAGAATTAAAAGAAAATAAAAAATTAGAAGATGATGAAGATTATGAAAACTATTTAGCGAGGCTAGACGAGGAATTAGAATTAGCCATTGAAAATAAAGATGCTATGAGTACTGAAGCTATAAGAATAAAAAAGAAGAGTTAAAGAAAAAACAGGATAAAGAAAAAGAAGATTTACAAAAAGAAAAAGAAATACAAAATCAAAGAGAATTATTAGAAAAAGAATTAGCACAAGCAGAGTACAATAAATCCTATGCTGAGTGGGATAATAATGTAAAACTTGCTGAGATGGAAAAATCTAAGGCAATAGCAGATGCAGTTTTAATACCTTCGCTTGCTATAGCTCAATCAGCTTTGGGAGTTGCAGCTTCATTTGCACAAGGAGGTCCTGCAGGATTTGCAGCTGGGCTTATAATATCGGCAACTGCAATATCATCAGCAATTTCTGCCGCTTCAGGTATAATGTCATCAGCAAATGCATTGGATGCAATAAAATCTAATCCTCCTCAAGCTCCGCAATTTGCATTCGGTACAACAGGATACACTATTCCAGACGGAGGATCTGCTATAGTTGGTGAAATGGGTGCTGAACTTGTAAGTAATAAATCAGGAAGAATCACAGTTCAAAGTAATGCTCAGCTTAAGGAACAAAATTATTCTAAAGGCGATATTTGGAATGTTACTATAAATGTAGAACAGGCTTTAAATCCTGATGAGGTTTACAGGCTTATGAATAGCTACAAAGCAAGAAACAGTCAAATGTATTCAAGATAATTTTTTATATATTTTTATAATTATTTATCTAAGAGGGGCTTCTGATATGCTCACCTTTATATCATCTAATTTATTCATCTCTGTATTTTTTGAGTGAAGTACCTTTCTTATATATTCTGCAACTGCTTCATTGTTTTCTACTTTAGAGCCTATTATTATTTCTTTTATATAATTACTCTTTTCATCAAAAAGTTTTATATAATCAATATATAGTTTTTTATTATCATTATCAATTAATATCTCATCTGATTTATAATCATTTGTTACAAGCATTCTAAGTTCCTGCTCTTCAAAGAATGCTTCATGCTTTATTATGTATTTTATATTTTCAAACAAGTAGCTGTATAATTGATTTTTAATATTTTTATAAATTTCATTTCCTTCTATTTGTTTTTTAATTTCTTCTGTATAATAAAATATTTTTGCAAATGCATATTTAATCATATCTTCTTTTTTATCATCTTCTTTTAACTCTGCTTTATAATTAGGATTATTCAAATCATTTAAATCAATAATATTGATTGCATATTTAGATTTTTCTTTATTATAAATAAGCTGATTTTCTTTCTCATTATAATAAAGCATCCAGTATAAATTTCTTTTATTTTCTTGAAATTTTTCTTTGTTAATTTTTTCATTCATTTCAATTTTATTATTTTCTATTTTTAATTTGAATTCATAAGAATAAGGTGAAGTATATGTATTGTTAAAATATTTATTATCTAAAACTAAGCATATACCTGTAGCTTCTTTATTTTCT
Organism: Brachyspira intermedia PWS/A; assembly: GCF_000223215.1. Taxonomy (NCBI): domain Bacteria; kingdom Pseudomonadati; phylum Spirochaetota; class Spirochaetia; order Brachyspirales; family Brachyspiraceae; genus Brachyspira; species Brachyspira intermedia. Next base: position 97,222 of record NC_017243.1, on the reverse strand, counting down.
TTTTTACCATAAAGTCTAAACATTGTGAGAGAATCTTTATTTCTTGAATATGATGTTTGTAATGTTAAAGCTTTTTCATCATTTTCTATTTTTATATCTATATTATTTTTATTTAAAATTCTTTCTAAGATTTTTCCTTCTTTAGGATCATTAGCAGTTGTTATATTATTTATTCTTATATTTCCGCTTTCTTTTGTATTTCCTTTAACATTCAATAATAATGGCAGAATATCTAAAGAAGTATAATGAGATATTTCTATATCATTTTCTTCTTCAGTATCAAAAGTTAAAATTTTGAGTAAAAAATATTCGTATAATAAAAGATATTTTATATTTTTTATAAGCTCATCATCAAAATTTTTACTCTCATCAAAGCGAGAAATTAAATTTGTTATTGGTTCATTTTCCCATAATTCATTATTTTTTATATCAACTATAAATTTAAATAATTTTTCAATATTCTCATATTCTTCGAATAATTGTAATATTGTTATTATATATATATTATTATCTTCATTAATTTTAAAAAAACTTCTAAAATCTTCTATAGCATTTTCATTATTTAAATAAATTTTGCAAATACCTCTTAAAAAATATGCATCTTTATAATTTGGATTTAATTCTATTACTTTATTAAAATTTTCTATAACATCTGCATATTTTTTCAAATTGAAATTTGAAAGTCCTAAATTAAAATATACATCATTAGCATTTGGATTTAGTTCTATAGCCTTATTAAAATCTTCTATAGCTTCTCTATATCTTTTTAAATCAAATTTTGAAGCCCCTCTATTAATATATGCATCTATATAATTTGGATTTAATTTTATAGCTTTATTATAATCTTCTATAGCTTCTCTATATCTTTTTAAATCAAATTTTGAAATACCTCTATTAAAATATATATGTTCATCATTTGGATTTAATTCTATAGCCTTATTAAAATCATTTATAGAACTTTCATATTCTTTTAAATATCCTTTTGAAGCTCCCCTATTAAGATACACCTCACTATCATTTGGAACTAATTCTATAGCTTTATTATAATCTTTTATAGCTTCCCTATATCTTTTTAAATTTGATTTAGACAAACCTCTATAAATATATCCTTCTTCATTATATGGATTTAATTCTATGGATTTATTATAATCTTCTATGGCTTCCTTATCATTTCCTAAATCTGATTTTGAAATTCCTCTATTAAGATATGCATCACTATTATCTGGTTCTAATTCTATAGCTCTATTAAAATCTTCTATGGCTTCCTTATCATTTCCTAAATCTGATTTTGAAATTCCTCTATTAAGATATGCATCACTATTATTTGGATCTAATTTTATAGCTCTATTAAAATCTTCTATAGCCTCCTCATATCTGATAACCCCAACAAAAAACGAGCCAAAAACCAACGAATATATTCATATAATTAATTGCATAATATCTAATAATAGTTATAATCAAACATTATATAAATGGAGTATTTATGGAAATTATAGGTACAATTTTTATTGGAGTTTTTACAAGTATTATAGGAACTATTTTAATAAATTTATGTTCAAGTATTATATTGAGGCGTAGACAGAAATTAAAATATATAGAAACTGTAAAAAAAGCTAATAATGAAATAATAGAAATATTAAAACCATATATATCAGAAAAAGGTTTGCCTAAAGAAGAAATAATTTTATCTATAATATCTTCAATATCAAGAAAATACGAAGTAAATGAAAATGATTTATATAGTATAAATATTTTTTGTCAGGAATTAATAAAAGGCATAATTGATAATGTTTATGTTTCAAGTGATAAAAAAGAAGAATATGCTGAAGAATTAGTAAAATATTTGGAAAATTTAAATTCCAATTTTATTGATAATCAAAAAATAGAAAAATATAATAAATTAAATGAAAAAAATCTATATCAATTAAAAATTTTACTGGTTCTATATTATCATTTATATTGAGTGTTGTATGTTTTAGTTTTGCCATTTATACTTTTGATTTAGCAAAAATGATTGAAAATAGTCATATTAAACTATTATTTTCCATATCAGCATCATTTTCTTTGGTAGTAATTAACTTTGTAATTGTAACATTAGTTGTACTTATTTACACTAAGATAGAAGAAACTATAAAATCAAAAAAATATAAGTAACAGTTTTTGCCTTGACTTGCAATCAAGCTATGCTAGTATAGAAGCAGTTCTTTAATATATTGATATTTGTTAACATTTGGTTCATTATCGGAAGAAAGTCGTTCCAATGGCATTCAAGGTGATGCTATTAGAAATATTACAGGAAACTTTGATTCATATCATAATAATAATGGAAATCATAATAATTGGAAAAATAGTCCTTTTTCTTTTTCTTATTTTACTTCTCCTCCTTCTGGATTTAATCCTTCAGGTGCAAATAATGGAATATTAACTCATATAAATATAAATTTTAATGCTTCTAAAGTAGTTACAACTGCATCTGAAAATAGAACTAAAAATAGGAAAATACGTGTTTATAAAAGAATTGCATAAAATAAAGCCCTATAAATTATAAAATTATCAATTTATAGGGCTTTTTTATACCAAATTAGGCATTTAATAAAATATCAGATTTAGGATTTGATTCTTTTATTTCTATCCTTTTATTATTTAACATATCTAATTGTGTTTTTTGTTCTTCTGTTAAAAGACCTTGATTTGATAAATTACTTAAAACACTGTCTAAAAGTTCTGCTCTAGCTCCATCTAAATTAGTTTGATATTGCATTTGCCTTATTTGAATTATATAATTATCATATTCTTCCTGAGTTATAAGATTTTCTCTTAATTTTTCTTCCATAGATTTTTCTATTATGTACTTTGTACCATCTTCAGATATTTCTATTTTTTGAGTAGGCTCTAGTTTTTCAATACCTAATTCTATTAATTTAATTAAATCCTCTTGTATATTTTTATCAAGTTTATATATTTGTCCGTTTCTTATTTCTTCATCTTTTTCTAAAACTAATATTTTATTTTCAATTTGTTCTTCTATACTCATTACAGAACCATCATTCTTAATAGCTCTAATATCTTTTACTCCCATATTTTGAACATTATCAAAGACCTTATATTCATCATTATCACCAATAAAACCTTGATTTTTTAGCTTCTTTATTGCTATTTCAGTGTTTTCATCAGTAGAAATAATCTCTTTTATCTTATTATTGTTAAAAATTACTATATTCATATATAATACTCCTATAAAAATTAAGCTATTCTTTTATATATTCTAATTTTCCTATTTTTAGTTCTATTTTCAGTAGAAGTTCTAGCCCGTTTAGAATTATCAAATTTTACACCTTGCGAAACTTGCAATAAGCCTGTATCTGAATTTGAACCATATCCTCCTCCTGATTCAATACTAAAACATCCAGTACCATCCATAATTATCTTATGATTTTGAGTATTATAAGTGTGTATAGTACCTGTTAATTTTTGCATAGCATCTTGCTGTATACCATTGGAACGACCTTCTTCCGATAATGAACCTTCTGTTCTAAAAAACACACTTTCTGTGTTATATTTTAATTGCCAAGTACCTCCAAAAAGTTTTTCTGGAGATTTGCTTGCATCAAAAGTCCCATCATCTTCAGCAAATTGTATGTATGTTGATCCTATTGGACATGATTTATTTAAAATTAATTTATCAATAGCTTCTTTTAATTGTGTTTCGCTTGTATTATTAGGTTCTAAACCACAATACTTTATTAAATTATTTAAATTATCTATTATAAGATTTATAGTTTCGGCAGGAATAAAAGAAGCTGGTTTTTTGGGGTCTGTAAAATCTCCATTTGTAAACTTCCCATCGCTTCCCATAGAAGGAAACTTTATTATTTCACCAAAAATATTAATATCTTGATCTACTGGATATAATCCTGACATAATTTAACTCCTTAATTTATATATTCAAAAAATACTATATTTTCTGGATAAATTGATCTAATATAGCTTTCAAAATTATCTTTTTGATTTTGGTTATTTAATTGTACATAAAAAATAATAGTTCTATGATTTATATAATTTAATATCCTTATTTGTCCAGTTTTCAAATCTCCAAGTTCACTGGATTCAAAATAATTAAAAGATTTTAATATATGAGCATCATATTTTTCAATATTTTTGTTTAAGTCATTTAAATCTATTTCAGCTGGAATAACATATACAAAAAATATAGTTTTATCTGTGTTTATACTAAATATTGTATAGAAAATATCTTCAAATAAAGCTCGTTTTCTTTTTCCTGCTAATGTAACATATATAATAATAGAATTTGAATGCATATAATTAAATATTCTAGTTCTTCCAAATTTACTATGAGCGAATAAACTTTGTTCAAAATCTTTTTCTATTTTCTGTACAGTACATCCAGATATATAATTTTTTATTATTTTATTAATATAATCAACAGTTATTTCTTCTATACTAGGAAGTATATAATTATATATAATAATTTTATTAGCCATAAATATAGTGTCTAAGAATTTTTCTAATTCTTGTTTTTTAGAAGGATCTTCTATGGTTAAATAAATCATTATTATACAGAAAGCCCTATAATTAAAAATCCTATCATTACCAAATCTGCTAAAACCAAAAACAGAAGGCTTAATTTTTTCATCTATTTTTATAATATTAGCTGAATAATATTTATTTATTATTGTATTTAATGAATCTATATTTAATTTATTTTTATTCTGTATCAATAGAATAGTTTTTCTTTCTTCTAAAGTTAGATCTGGTCTTAATATACCAGATAATATTCTTTCATAATCTTCTATAGTATCTTCTGTACAAGTTTCAAGTCTTGATTCAAGCCAAAGTTTATTCAACTCTTTTTTTAAATTATAAATCATTTCTGATTGTACTTTAACAAGTTTATATATATCAGAATCTTTATTTTCAAACTGTCTTTCAAAAAATAGTCCTTCAGGGTAAAGGCTTTTCACTGCTTCAAAATATTGTTCTTTTGATGCTATTAAACCCATAATATACTTCCTAAAACTGGAAATTGTAATTGACTAATATATTTATCACCATCTTCTATAGTTACTGAAGCATTAGAAATACTAACTCCATCTACAATTAAATCTCTTAATGTACTTGTATTGATAAACATATCAGGTTTAGCTTTCTCTAAAAAATATTCTTTTATAGTATTCTCACAATATTTTCTATTTATCATAGTATCTTCAAGAGGTAATAAATCTATAGTTAAATTAATATAAATCAAATCAAGTGCTTTTACTGTAAAAATAATTGGAGGAGCCACATTTTCTATATATGTTTGTATTCTTTCTATATTTGATATTTTATAGAAACCTGTTTCAGAATTACCTCCAAGAACTACTATAAGTAAAGCCCCAAAGATATTAAAGTTTTTAAACTCCCAAGCCTTAGATACCTCACTTGAAGCATTTAAAGCCCAAGCCGCAAAATCTCCTGATTTACCATTTAAACTGCTTTTTACATAATTTAATACCCTAAGTAAATAGTTTTCATCAGTTTCTCCATCTGTACCGCCTTCTATATCTTTTTTTACCACCGCTTCACTGCTTACATTAGAAATTAAGTTAGAAGTAAGAGATAATTTTGAGTCTTTTTTTAAATTATAGCTGCTTCCTGCATTTTGAGCCTGCACTTCAATTTCAATACTTCCATCATTTTCAATTATATATGATTTAGAATTAAAATAAGTATTACCAATATTTGATGAAAAAACACATCCTGCTGGTATTGAAACTCCTGGTATTCCTTCTATTAAAATACTTCCGCTTGCCACCTCAGCATATAGAGGCGGTACTCTATCAGCCCAATGAGCTCTTAAAAAATCCTTTTCTGCTGTATCAGGAAAGATTTGTTTTTTTAAAAACTCTATATCACCCAAAAGAGAATATTGAATACCAGCTTCTACATTTGCTATTACTTTTACTAAATTATATTTAGGAGTATTTTCAAGCGGATTTAATTCACTGTAATATTGATTTAATATTTTTGCTTTTAATTGTTCTAAAGATTCATTCATTATTCCATACTCCTTTTATAATTTCTGTATTATTATCAGGCTTTCTGACTAAAACAGAATAATTTAATCTGCTTTTATTTTCTATTTCAGTATCAACTTCTATATCTTTTGCAAGTCCATCCTCAACTATCCATTCAATAGAATCAGTTATTATTCTTTTTACTTCATTTTGAGTTTCTTTGCTTAATTTATCTTTTTTGGCAAATAAATCGCTTCCAAAATAATTGTCTGCCCACCATTTATTTTTATTGGAATAGATGCTCATAGAAACAAGATATTCTATATTATTATATTTATTTAGATCTATTTCTAACATTTCAATTATTGGCTCCATGCACTATTTTTGTATTTTCTATATTACCAAAATTAGCAATTGTTTTTCCAGCTAAAGCAGTACTTAAAGCAAGCTGAAAAGCAGAGTTTGCTCCATTTCCAGCTTCTGGTATAGGAGCTCCAAGACATATATTTAATATAGCTTTAAGTATTTGATTATTTTTTTCCAATTCTTTTTTTAATTCTTCTATTTTTATAAGTCCGCCGAAATCATCTCCTCCTATTTTTATCATATCCTCATTTATAATTATTGATATTTTTTCATTATATATACATGTATCTCCTTCTTTAATTTCAGGAGCTTTATCACTAGATAAAATAGGCAATATTTGAGAGCTGTCAAAATTACCGCCTTTAGATAAAATAATTACTTCTCCTTCTTTAGCTTTTGCAATAAATCCATAAGGAAATAATTCTTTTTTTTCTATTGTTTTATCATAAGAAGATTTTACTTGAATAGTATCATCATTATTTCTTTTTATAAATTTTGAAATAGTTATCATATTTGCTATTTTAGAAGATATAGAAGAAATAAAATTATTAATATTCATTTTTAGCTCCTTTGTCTACTAAAATTATATTAGATGAATACTCTTCATTATTAAGAATAAGCTCAACACTTTTTATTACTTTATAGTTATCTATTCCAAAAGAAGGAATATTTACTTTTATTAATTGATTAGGTTCATAAAATACTTCCTGTTCACTTTTATTTCTTATTTGTAATTTTTCTATTTCTTTTTCAGGAAGTCCCCAGCCATACACATTGATATTTAGTTCATCTGATTTTCTTCTTTTTAATTCTGATTCAGCTCTATTTAAAAGTTCTTGTTGAGATATATTTTCATCTGTAAAAAATAGAGTAAACACTCTTTTTGTATCGCATTTATCATCAAACTTTTCTCCAACTCCATAATTTCCTTTTATCTTATAACAATTAAATTGTTCATATCCTTTTTTATCCAAAACTGCAGATTTTATATTCCAATTTTCTTTTAAACTATGATTTGGGATACTTGATAAATATTGTTTTTTATCCCAAACATACAAACCAGACTGTTGATTTGAAGCTATTGCATATCCATTATTTTCTGCTATAGTAAGAAGTTTCTGCCAAACACTTTCATTTTCCCATGTAAAAGATGCTATAGGAGGTGAATTATCTTTGTTTGTAGGGTAATGTGATACTACTATATTAGAATTATATTTTTGTGCTATTTTTCTTACTACCTCTACTAATGTACCGCCTTCAATTCTTCCTGAATCTGTAGAATCTATTATATCTCTTGCATAAGAACGTGAATGTATAGTCATCTGCTTTTGATTATTATTTAATACAGCACTAATGTCATCAACTAAAGTAGTTGTTACATTCCTCTCATCATTATTCCACATAAGAGCCTTTATTATTATCCTGTCATGTTTTTCTACTTTTTTTAATTCGCTTAAAGGACATACTATATCAGCAGTATTACATATTTCATCAATACTCTTTTTTATAATAATTGAATTATAATTAATTAATCTCTTATTTTTTCCAGCATAAACTTTAATATGCATTTTAATAATACTCCTATTTGCTATGTTTGCCTCGCCTTCGCTTTGCGTGCCTTCGGCAAAGAAGTGAATAAGTAAACTTATTCACACGTCTGTGCCCCTGTGGGGCTGGCTCGGCTCACTTTTTCTTAAACATAAAATATTTCTTTAGGAAGTACAAAACTATCTTCTATAAAATTAAAATCTCTCAAATTGTATGAGTTCAAAAAATGCTCTGCATTTAATAATGTCATATTCTTATTGAACTTAATTTTTCTTAATTTCTTTAATTCTTTTATTTTCAATTCTTCTATAACAGATATTTTTAAGTCTATTAAAGCATTATTAAGTTCATAATCATCTTTATTTATAGAATCATTTAATTTGTCATATAGTTCTAAATAATTTTTTATTTTTTCTTTACTATCATCTATTTGAATTATAATACTAGCAACAGCAGTAACTGCAATTATTTTAATAAAATTATCACTTTCTTTTGCAGTATTCATTTCATTAAAAGAAATTGTATCTTTTGTAGTATCATAATTATAAAAATTAAGAAACTGAAGTAAAACTTTTTTTCATTATTTTTTGCATTTTCTATTGGAAGTATGCTGTTAATTGACGACTGTCCGCCTGCGGCGAATGATTTTGAGCTTTCAGCAGTTTCATTTACAGACTGTTTTATATCTATTATTCCATTAACTATTGAAGATACAACATTCTGTAAAGCATCAGCGAAAACTGAAGGAGTTCTAATTCCTTGGGCGATTGTAGAAGATATTGTATTTATAGCCCTTGCCATATCATTAATATAATCTGCTTTTCCTTGTATCATTCCAATAACATTTGAGAGTTTACTTGATACATTATTTATACCTGATAAAAAAGTATCATAATTAAAATTATTCTCTAATTTCTTTTCAAGATTTTTATTAGCTATTTCCTGAACATTGTTTTTAGCATCTTCTATATTAAGAAAATTATAATTTTCATCATTTTTTCTACGCCAAAGGCGGACACTCGTCTCAGCACATAGATTAAAATTAAGTTCTATTTTACATTGACCATTTTCATTCGCTTTTTCATCTATAGACCAGTTTTCTAAAGTTACTTTTAATCTAGGATAAAGAGGTAAAAAAATAAAAGCTGGATTTTCATCATCTGTTTTTATCTTAAAAGCATTTATTAAATCTATTTTTTTATTTAAATATTCTTCATCTCTTAAAAAACCAGATACTCTTATTTTATTAACAGATTCATTAATTGAAGTATTACTCCAATACCCAAAATTAGGATAACTTGAATTATCTAAAGACTGTCCGCCTGAAATATTTATATTATCATATAAGAAATAAACAGCTTCTATATTAGGAGCTTCATATTTTACAAGGCTTTGTATTTCATAAGCCTCTCTCCAAGATGAAGAGCTAGGATATTTCAAATTGCTAGTATTTTCCATTTAATAAGCCATATTCCTTATTTCATTAATATTTCCTGTTTGTATATTTATATTTGGTATGTTATTATTGTATGGAGTAGCTTTATAATAAGTTCTTTCATCTGTCAATTTTATATCTACTCCAATATTAGCAGCCCCTTTCATTTCAACCTGAGCATTGTTATTTTGTATATTATTAGCAGTAATAGTTTTTTCTAAAGTATCTTCTTTAGTCAAACTTTCTCCAATTTTTCCGCCAAGTTTGCTTCCTAAATATCCTCCAGCAATACCAACACCAGCACCTACTAAAGCTCCTATAGCTGTGCCGAGTCCAGGAACAACTGAACCTATAGCAGCACCTATAGCAGCGGAAGTAGCAGCTCCAGCACTAGCTCCTATAGCTGTACCCGCAATACTTCCAACGGCTCCTCCAACAGCCTCACCTTTCATTTTATTTTGTTCTTTTTTGAAAGTGAAGGATCATTAGCAGCCATAAATCCGCTTATAGCCATTGGTATAGCAGTAACAGCAGCACCCATAGCACCTGCACCTGCTGTTTTTCCTAAACTTTTCCAAGTCATTTTTCCATTATTGATATTTGGTATATTTGAAGATGACTGACCTGCTTTGAATGTGTTAGAATTATTTCCATTTGAAAAAAACTGTCCCATATTTGTAACAAAAACAGGAATAGGAGTTCCTGTTCCTTGTATATGACGACTGTCCGCTTGCAGCGTAGATGATATATTGCCTTTTGCCATATTTTTCAAACTGTTTATTGAACTAATTGTATTAGCAACCCCTGATACCAATTTTGCTGTCATAAATATTCCAAATCCAGCTGCTATAACTTTGAATACGGCATCAAATCTTTCAGGATTTTTAGCAAAATTATTTAATATTCCTGTAACTTTTTCTAAATATGGTGCTACGTTTTTATTTGCAAAAGAATCAAAAGCTGTCTGCAAGTTTTGAATATTAGCTGCCAAACTTTTAGCATTCTCTGCTGCTGCTTTATCTCTCATACCTTTTGCATCTTCTAAATCTAAATACTTTTCTAAACTTGAACCATAATTTTTATAAGCATTTAAAGCTTCATAAACCATATCTGAACCAAATACTTTATTCTCTCTCAAAGCACCCCAACCATTACCTAATTCTTTCTGAGCATTTACTATCTGCATCATAATAGTATTTAAATCCTTCATTTTTCCATTTGAATCTGTTACAGAGAAATCTTTTCCTAATGATGCCCCTAATTGTTCTAAAGCATATTGAGTTTCTGGATTAGCAAGTTCAGACATTACTGCTTCAAGCCTTGTAACAGCTTCATCAGATGATCCAACTGCCTGTCTTAAAACTTGCATTGAAGCCCCAACATTTTTTATGTCTTCTGGAGCAGTACCTATTACAGAATAAGCCGAAATTATAGAAGCTCCTAAAGATGCGAAATCTTTAGCTACAAAAGCCCCCTTATTTCCTTGAGAATATAATTCATCAAGCAGCTTTGATGTTTCTTCAGATGTATATCCTAATTTAGAAAATTCCGAAAGTAATGAGCCTATATCTGTTCCTGTAGCATTAAATGCCCTTATAGATTTTGCTATATTATCTATATTAGCTCTTGCAAAATCCATATCACCTGTTTTTTCCATTATTTGATCCATAGCATCAATAATTTCATTGGCATCTATTTTTACATCTGACTGCATAGCTGCTTTATATATAGCTTCACTTAAACCCTCCATTTGTCTTTTTGCAGTTTCTATATCTTTGGCATTCATTTTTGCAACAGTACCTATTTTATTTATCCTATCTTCAAATGCTATCATTTTATTAATTGTAGCACCTACACCTATAGAAACTCCTAAAGTAGCTAAATTACTTGCTGTAGAGTTTAATATCCCATCTATTTTTGCCGAGTAGGCACCTATCGCTGAAAAAGCTCCCTGCATTTTACTCTGAAAAGAATTAACTTTATTGGAAGCCTTATCAATACCAGAAGAGAATTGATCTTTTAATTTTATTAAAACGCCAGCTGTTATATTACTCATTGTTGCCGCTCCTGCGTGCCGAAGGCAATGTTCGCCTCGCCTTAAAGAAGTGAATAAGTAAACTTATTCACACGTCTGTGCCCCTGTGGGGCTGGCTCGGCTCTCTTTTCCTTAAATTAAAATATTCCTTTTATTACTTTATAAATTCTTAAACTTTCTTTATGCCATTTTAAAAATTCTTTTATTGTCATATTAATCAAATTATCATAACTTAAACCTTTAGACATTATCATAACTTCAAGTATTAAAGTTCTAAATATATTTATAATATCTATATAATCTTCTTCAACATATTCATCATTTTTTTTATTATCCTTTTCCTCAGTATTAGAAATAGAATTATTTATAAGTTCATTTAATTTTGCTTGACAAATTACCCAATCAGTTATTTCCATATTTTGTAATATTATTTCAGGTTCTCCTGTCATAGCAGATAACATAGCGACCTCTCTTGAAACTGTATTTTGAGGATATGGATCACCTGCCATAATATGTCTAACTAATACATTTTTAGGCAATATTAAACTTGTTACAGTTCTTTCACCCTGTGTTATTGGATATTTTAAGTTTATTACTATTTCATTATTCACTTTATACACTCCAAAATATTTATTTTATTTTTTCGCTGAACTTTGAATTATAAGTAACTTCATATTCTCCTTGACCTAATTCTACTTTGTCAGTTACCCAAGCATTAGCCATCATATAAACCATTCCATTTTTAAAATAAATAGTCAATGTATCATTTTTTACCCCTGAAAATACTCCAGGATCTAATACAGCATTTAATTTTAATTTAAGCTCTGCTACTGTATTGGTTTCAACATATCCAGTAGCATTAGGAGTTTCTCCTATTTTTGTTTCTCTTGAATATGACTGAGGACTGAAAGTTGTACCATTAGCCTGTAAAGGCAAATCTCCCAATAATCTTGAAGTAACTTTATATACCTTGAATAATTCCATAAAAACAAGGATGTTTTACATCCGCCTCCTTATTATTTATTTTTTACTTAAATTGATTCAATCCAGCTCCTATATAGAACTGACCTATTAATATTGGCTTATGTACATATTCAAGCCAAGTTTTTGTACCTGATTTTACTTGTGCAGTTATGCTTTCTTTATATGATTGAAAATCTTGTGTCCAAGCACGCTCTTCCATAAATACAGATTGATATAATTCACATAAAAATGATGTCCATACTTCAGCATTCATTACTTTAGCACCTGCTCCGAAATCTTCATTTGTACTTGATAATTTCCAGCCTTTGAATCTTGTTTTAGCTTCATTATTTATATAAGTTCTTATAGCATCTATAGTTTCTACAATTTGAATATCTAAATACGAAGTATCTCTTGCACCTTCTGAGTTAGTTGTATAGCTTGTAACGAGTCTTTCTATTAAAACATTTCCCTGAGCATCTGTATTGTAAGTTGCAACTCCTCCTGTAAGTAAGTTTTGACGTTCTTCGAATAAAAGAGATTTATTTGTAGTTATTCCTGCAACTTCCAACCCTAAGGTATTTGATGAAGGATCATTTATAAGTTCAGTAATAGCAGCAGCAGCTATTTTAGTTAAAAATATTATAGGAAACTCATTTGTATTAATAGATGATGAAGTTTGTACTATGGGAATAAAGCATATATGAGGGCTGTTTACTTTTGAGGCTTTGCCTACTATACTGTCATTTTCGCTTGTATTTCCTATTTCTCCTTTCAAATATGCAAACATTCTTCCGCCTATTTGCCTAGTTGCAGAATATCTGCTTTCTAACTCTTCAGCAAACTTTTTTAATGTATTTTCATCATTAAAAGCATTTATTATATAATTGTATCTAGTTTCTCCAATAGCATCAAAATATACTTTCCAATCTGAAACAGGAGAATCTGCTGCATCTGTTTTACTATCTTCAGCAAAAGTAATTTTTGAATTATCGCTTTCTATATTTAAGATAATTCCATAATCACCTTTATTTAATGCATTAAAAGTTATATTCCAAGTAGCATCTTCATTTGCTGATTCTCCAGAAACAGCATTCATAAAGAAGTTAAACATTGTATTAACAGAAGCTGCTATTTTTCCTGCTATAGTTTCTGCTGTATCTTCTTTTACAACTGAAATATTTATTTCAGTTGTATTTACTGTAATCTTTATATTACCTGTTTGATTAGCTTCTGTTAATGCTATTTTATATGTTTTTGAATATGCAGTTCCATTATCAGTAATAGGCAATGCATATAGTTCATCATTCTTATTTACTGATAAAAATTGTTCGCACATTACAGAAAGTATTGAACCATATCCAAATTTTTCACCAGCTTTAATAGTAGATGTTATTCTTTCTATAACTCCATTTTTTGCAGTACCTGTAGCTAAGAAAGGACCTACTAAAAGTATTCTTTTAATTTCTGTTCTTGTACCTGCTAGTGAATTATCTACTTCTTGATATTGTCCAGGAACAAGTAAAGAATCAGGTATTTGACTAAAATTAATTGTTGACATTTGCATTTACAAGAACTTAATTTGTTATTAGTTCCTGTTTCCTCCTTTTATTATTTTATTTATGAATTATCTTTAATGTTTACTATATCTTCTGCTGTTTTATCTTCTACTTTATGTTCAGCATCATATCCTTCAAAATCATCCAAACCAGAAACATCGTTTATATCACCATCTATATTTATACTTCTTACATTCAAATCCCAAGATATACCCCAAAGACATGCATTTATTTTATCAAGCTCACCAGAATAAAGACAATCAGCTGAAATATTCTTGCTATCGTATCCCCAGCTTCCAGAATCTATATTTTTTATGCATGCTATTAAAGCTCCAGTTATTTCAAGTCCGCTGTCATATATTTTGTCTTTTTGATTAGCTCTTACAACAACATAATTTACAAATCTAATATATTCTTTTTCTACATTAATATTTGCCATAGAAACGAATATACTTGGAGCTTTAATAAAAATCCTTTTAATTTCATCAATATTCAAAGCACCTGCACTAGCTTCTACATTTATTTTTATCTTTCTATCTTCAAAATATTTTTTTATTTGATTTTCAACATTATTTCTAATATCAAGATATGTCATTTTATTGTGCATACTCACTTTTTTAATTATTAGCTTTCTTTATACTATTTTCCAAAAACTCATTTATGATATTTTCAATATCTGCATAATTATCGCTGCTTAAACCTAAAAATTCCCTTTGAGGTATATTTCTTGAATCATCTCCAAAATTGTGAACAGCAGCATAAACTTTTGTAGCTCCTGTTAGCAATTGACTATTATTTACTTGGCTTTCTATAGTATCTCTTAATTGTCTAGTCCTGCTTAATATACTCCCTACTATTCCTTTTTTGTTATAATATTCTCTAGTTTTTTGAGATATGTCTTGCCATTTATTACCGCTTACATCTCTTTGATTTTCAAACCTTTCCTCTATTTGAGTTTTTATTTCAGTACCTATAGCCTCTAAAATATCTCTTTCCTCGCTTGAAGATAATTTTAGACTTTTTAATTTATCTTGTAATTTTTTTATTTCTTCAATATCTGTTATAAAAACTTCCGCAGACATTTTTATATAAATTCACCTTTCTTGAAAAATCTATTATCAAATAAATCTTTATCAGTTTTTTCATCTACTATAAAAGAGCTTTGCAAATTTGGTCCAGAAAGTCCTCTATATTCCTTATCTATTTTTTCAAGCATATTCATTGCATTTTTATATTTTTCTCTTGAATCTTCATCACTTGATACTTTGTCATTTATTCTTAAAAAAGCTATATCACAGCATATAGTTTTTAATACACTTTCAAACTGAATAGGAATATTTTCTGTAATATCATTTATCTCTTTATCTATAATCCAAAATAAATGAGATACTATAATACCTGTAGCATCATTAATAGCCTGCAAAACATGTTCTTTAGGTTCTCCTTCATCTTTTAATTCAGGCAAAACATCTTGTGAATACCTGCTTGCAAATTCTTCATAGGATATTAAACTCTTCATTATTTTTATGTTCGCCCACCCGTCGCTTTGCGTGCCTTCGTCAAAGGTGTGAATAAGTAAACTTATTCACACCTCTGGCTGGCTTGGCTCACTTACTCCTTATTGCTATACAAAAACATATTTATTAATCTAAAGTATCAGTTATTATTAAATGTTTATCTTTCTTTAAAATTTTCAATACTTCTTTTGTTATTTGATACTCTCTAAACACATTAAAAAATTTTATTCCAGCTCTATAATAGCTATTATTTCCTGTATTGCATTTTACAAATACTTTTATTTTTTCTGATTTGTTATCGCTTTCAGTATCAGGCAAATCTGCTTGTTTTGTATTATCTTGCTGTAAATCATTTATTTCATCTTTATTATTCATATTTGTATTTTCTGTACCTTGATCCTCTTTATTTTCAATATCATTTTGTTTAGTTTTTGGCATATACAACTCCTTAACTAATTAAAGCCAATCACAAACTATAATTTCAACTTTTTTATAGTTTATATTTCCAGCACCTGCAGCATTATTTGCTACATTGAAAATACCTTCTGCTTTACTTTGCAAATCTGGAGGTATTACTATATGTGTTGCTCTAATACCCATTTTTCTTCCTCCATCTTTAGTAACTTTTCTCATTTGTGCATAAGCCTTTTCAAAATTTTCAGCTGTCAAATCTTCTTTACTTATTAATGCCTGCTGCCAAAAACCATAGCAAAAAGCACCTCTCCAAGAGCTTCCGAACATATAAGCATCATTAGTAAATACATATTCACTATTTGGATTAGTTATAGCTTCCATTTTTAAAGCCTCTCTTTGCTGGAATATAAAAGGCTTTAATGATTTGCTTAAATCAAGCAAATACCATGCAGCAGAGCTTCCAGCACCATAAATATTAGAAGTCGGAGTATTTGAACCCGTACCATCACTATTTTCATAAACAGGGTGGTCTGAATCAAAAAAGTTCTGACCATCATAACACAAAGCAGATTCTCCATTCTTTAAAAGATCAGCAGCGGATTGATTAAAGAACTCTATAGCGGCTTCTGCCTGTCTTGCTGCCTTTATTCTATATGTACCTATATTATCATTTTCTAAATCCATACGCTTAACACCTAAAGTAGCTTCATAATTTTTGTTGCTTACTGTATATGAGTGTTCTTTCATATCTTTTACTTGTCTTGCTGATGTCCATTCCTTAAACTCTGGAAAATCTCCCAACAAATCATAAGTATTTGATGCTGAGTTTGAAGCTATTTGAGTACATACCTTGTTACAAAAACTATCTGGAGATAATTTTCCATAGGCATTATTAAACTCATGTTTTATTACAGTTTTTAATGATTGTAGTTTTGAATCAACGGTTACTGGCATTTATTACTCCTTAATTATTATACTCAGTTTCTCACTTTATTTTTCATTTTTTTTCATTTCTAACATTTCTTCTTTAGTATATCCCATAGCTCTAGCTACTTCTTCATCTGCTTCATTCAATGAAACATTATCTGTTTTATTTGGGATATTTGTTTCTCCAAAAAGTCCTGCTTTTGGAGTGTTCTCCATAATTTTATTGAACTTTTCTATTCCTCCATCTTCCATACATAAAGATAAATATACATCTTTTGTAGAAGGGGCTATCTTTCCATCATTTATAGCTTTTTCTACAGCGGCTTGAGCATCTTTTTCAAGATTTACTTTTTTTAATTCCGCAAATTCTTTATTTACTTCATTTAATGCTTTTTCTAAATTAGTATTTTTTTCAATTAAAGATTTTTTATTTTCTCTTTCATTATTTAATTCTAATTTTAAACTTTCTATCTCATTTTTTGTTTTGTTTATGGCATTAACAGCTTCAGAATCTGAAGCACTTTCATTTATACCTAATGCATTATTAATTTCTTTACTCATATTATCTCCTTTATTACTATTTTCACCAAGTAATTGACTTTCAGCAAACTCATTTTGTTTATTATTTAAAGCAGTTAATCTCAAATTAGGGTTATTTGTTATTGCTGCCCTTAATATTGATATTATATTTCCGCTTTTATCTACTTCATAAACAGGGCTTATATATTTATATTCTTTACTTTTTATTTTAGCAGATCCTGATTCTGTCCATTCAACCAAAGCCCAAACTGAATTATCTTCTTTAACAAAAAAATCATGCATCCAGCCCATAGCTTCTGTACTTTGTCCCGTACCTGCTGTATAATCTATTCTATGATTTTCATCTATAACTACATATTTTAATTTTGAATTAGTTTTACTGATAATAGCTTGTTTGTCTCTTGCTTTAAAAACTCTTCCATCAAACCCAGTAAAAATTTCTTCGCTTGGTATTAATTCTATTTCTTTGGGAATAGTTTTATTATAATCTAGTTCAAAAGCATTTACAGTTTCTTTCATATCCATAACTAGATTATAGAGTTTTATTAAACTTTTATAGACTAAAGATTTTTAGATTTTCTATTATTGTTATGTTCGCCTCGCCTTAAAGAAGTGAATAAGTAAACTTATTCACTGGCTCGGCTCACTTTTTCAAATAATATCTTTCTATCAATATAAGGATTTTGTCTGATATATTTAAAATAAATTTTTTGAAGGTTTTGATTTGATTTTTATGTTTTTTAATGCTTGATTCTTTAATTTTATAAATGTTGCAAAAGTAATATTATATTTTGAACATATTTCAAATTGAGTTTTATTTTTATCTTTTGATTTATTATATTCATCTAATATTTCTGCTGCTATTTCTTTTCTAAAATATTTTATTTCCAGAGGCACATATTCTGATATGTTATAAAAGTTTTCTAAAAATATACGTGTAATTTTTTCACTTGTTCCATATTCTACTTTTCCATTTTCTTCATCTAATTCATCATAAATCAAATTAAATATTTCATTACTTCTTTTACTTTCTGCAGAACTTGAAAAATATACTTTCTGACCTCCGTATTTTCTGCAAAAACAACGAAGAGTTTTTATCATCAACTCTTCGCTTATACCAGCTTCAAGTAAGCTGTCTTTTATAGAATTAATAAAATCGTTATTCATTTATAATTTATTTTTTAATTTCCTGTATCGCTGTTATTAATATATTAGCTTCTTTATGTCCGCATTCAGATAGAGAGTTTTTACCTGTTATTCTTTTTATAAAAACTTTCAATGTATTTTCGCTTGGATTATTTGATTTTTTCCACCATAATCCTTTTATAAATTTAACTTGTTTTTCTGTTAAATATTTTGTATCTTGATAGGTTACGTAAAAATGTTTATCATTTTCATTTTTTTGATTTTTACTAGACGCACCTTGCGTGCCGCCTCGCGAAGCGTGCCTTTGGCAGGCGAAAGCTCCAGCAACATTCATTGAATTTAATACTTCTTTTAATTCTTCAACAGTCATATCTGTTGTGCTTTCTTTACCTGCTGTGGCTTTTAAAAATACTTTATAATCATCTTCATTTAGTCCTAAATATTTTTACCTATATGTATTTTAGCTATCATTTTCTTTCGTTTGTTTTCACTCTTTTTTTCTTTAAACATTTAAAAATCCTCCTATTTTCTTAGTTTGGTATCATCTATTAAAAGCCATTTATTGCCGTATGGCTGTACAGCCTAAAAGTCTTTTTATTGTTTTTGGTATAAATAATAGCGTATATAAAAAATCCTTTTTTATAAGTCATTTTTAGTTAGATATTTTGTTATAGACTGATTCAAATATGCCTCCATAAAATGCCCTTATAATACCCTTTATTGAACTTCTCTTGATTTCGGCAGGCTTTTTTTAATTACTAATACAAAAACCTATTGAAAATATAAAAAGCCCCTTAAAATGGCTCTACGCTTTAATTAGCCTTTTTTATCTTTATCATTTTTTAATGGATATTTTGACATCCATTGTGCCATAGAGTATGTTGCAAAAGATGAAATATTACCGAATTTTTTTCTTTTACGTATTCCTCTAATTCTGAATAATTATCTACCTCTACTTTTACAATTCTATTATCTTTTTCTCTTATATGTTTTTTATAATCCTTTTTAAAATATTATTTACAATTTTTCTCATAAATTGGCTTTTAGTAATAGATTTTTCTTTGCAGTATTTATCTAACTCTGCATAAATTTCTTTATCTATACCTATAGCTAAAGTTTTATATTTATTTTTATCCATCTTTTCCTCCTTAAACTATATTAAAATAACTTATAAACTCATTATTAAATGTTCATCAATTTTATTTATTTTTAAATCATAAGCCTTATTTATTGCTCTTCTCATTAAATTATTTATACTTAAAGGATAGGCTTTACTTATTGTTGTACCTTTTAATAATTTACTTGAAAGTTTTGAAGATATTGCCTCTATACCTTTGTCTGTAATAATATCATCAATATTCACTCCAGCTTTGGCAAACTTTAATTGTAAATATGTTTTTATATCTTTAGGATCAGATAAAGGTTCTATTTTTAATAATTCCATTCTTCTTATAATTTCTCTAGCTTCATAATTTTTACTTTCATCTAATTTGCCTGCTAGTTCTGTCTGTCCTATTAAAAGTATTGAAAGTAATTTTTTCAATCCGTCCTCAAGCTCCCAAAATCTTTTTAGATATTTGAGTGTTGCTATACTTAAATCATGTGCTTCTTCTATTATGAGTACATGAGCAAATCCCATTCTTGATGAATTAGTTAATATTCTTTCAACCTGCCTTGCTTTAGCTTCTAAACTCTTTTTTGGAGATTCTGAAGAAACATCTAATATTATAGAATCGCATATAGCTCCTACGGAAAGTCTGGTTTTATCTATAATCTTACATTGTATTATTTTTACTCTTTGATTTTCTTTTTCCATAGTGTCAATAGCATATCTTCTTAAAGTAGTTTTACCGCTTCCGCTTTCTCCAATTAAAGCTACCATTCCTCCTTGCTTTGCTGTCTGACATATAAACTCTGTCATAAAACGCATATCACCGTTTAAATATACATCTTCCATTTTTTCTATATCACCAAAGAAAGGATCATGCTTAAATCCAAACTTTCTAAATGCTTTTATATTTATTGCCATAAAAACACGGATGTTTTTATGCCGACGCTACATGGATGTATAAGCGGCGGCATTCATCCACCTCCTTTTTAATTTTTTAATATTTTATAAACAAAAATAAAGCTGCAGCAATTATTACTGAATATATAATTACTATTAACATCAGCCAACTCCTTGATTATCCTCTTTAGCTTCTTTATTTTTTATTATTGCCGCCTTGCCGAGTAGGCACCTATTCGGTGCGTGCCGTAGGCAATACTCGCTATCGACATATAAAGAAGATGTCAAACAAGTTTGGCTCGTTAAATTATATTTTCATTCTCCTTATCTTCTTTATTTTTCCAAAATCTGATTATCTCGTCAACATACCCATATTCAACGCCGTTAGGATAATCTTTCTTTAATTCCTCAGCTAAATCATCTGGAACATATCCTAATCCCGATTTTACTTTTTCCATCACTTCAACATACGATAATAAAATCTCTCTAGAGTCATTATCATTTTTATCTAAATTAATTTTTTCTCCTTCTTTTTGATAAATAAACTTAATATCTGGCTGTATTAGAGAATGAGATTTTAATATTTCCTGTCTTTTTATTTCTTCAGAAATATTTTCTATTTCTTTAATATCATTCTCATTTTCAGTTAATTTTGTCTGTTTATATTCTTTACCAATTACTGCTGCATTTATGTCGAAACCAGCCTCATCAATTTCTATAGGTTCTATCTCATAGCTTAATTCTTCAGATTCTCCATATTCATTTTTTCTATTAAACCAAATTATTGCTTTATATTTATCTCCAAATAATACGGCTTGAGCATTTATCTCATCTCCTTTTTCAACTCCTAAATTGATTAAACTATAATATAGAGTTCTTTTTGCTTTAGCATGATACATACTGATAGTCAAATCACTTTTTACTTTTCTTTTTAACACTCCTGCAGAAAATATTTGTTTGCATACTTCTATATCTGGAAGTTCTCTTAATTGTTCTAATGTAATTTTTTGCCATAACAAATATCTGCTGTTTATAATTTGTCCCATTCTTTTTATTTTCATTTTTGTATTATATTCAACACAAAATCGCTCTGCAGCTTCATTTAATTCTTCTATACTTGATATAGCTTCAAGTCTGAAAAGACATTCAAAATGAGTTTCTATCAAATTGTTTGCATTCTCTACCTGTCCTTTAGCCCTTGAATTGCCTGTAGAATGAGCTATTGTTTTTACTTTCAAACTTCTTAAAGCATTGGCTACAGATTTTGAAGTATTAGCAGAACCTTTATCCCATACAAGTATTTCAGGTACTCCATGAAATGCATAATCTTCTCTTTCTTTTTTACTCCAAGCATAAAGCAAAAAATCATAAAGATATTCTGCTGTTTCTCCATAAGCAGCATAATATCTTAAACATATACTGCCTGAATAATGATCCGTTAAAACGTATCTTAAACATTTTTTTCTCCTTATCTTTTTTCCTTTTTTATCTTTAGCATCATTGAAGAAATCTTTATTTTTGTAATATTCACTATCTTCAATAATTTTCATTTTACTTTTACCGTCTTCTGATTCTGGAGCAAAATATATTAAAGCTACACTTGGATCTACTTGATGTACCTGATTAGGATATTCACTTCTAAGCCTTATATTATGACTATCTTTTTTTAATCTGTCTGCATCTATTTTTGAATCTTTCAATATCTCTCTCATTCTGCTTGTTTTTATATTAATATCATAACCATTTCTTTTTAGCATATCCAAAGCAACATTTACAGGCATAGTTTTTTTACCATTTTCTCTTATTCCAGTCTTTACTAAAGAAGCTACAATTTTTATGGTATTATCATCTATATTTTTTTTGCCTATATCTTTTCTTTTAGCTCTTTTAGAATCATATCCATTCTTTTTCAACTCTTTATAGCAAAAACTTACAGAACGCCCAATAATTCGTGAATATTCTTCAACTATCTTTTTACGTTCTTTTGCAGTTTTAGCTTCCTGCATTTTTAATACCCATTCATTCATGATTATTGCTATATTCAAACTCGGCTATTAATAAGCTAATAACAGACTTTGTCAGTTATTAGCTGCCTCGTTTTCATTTCTCCTTTATTGTTATGCTCCAGCTTTCTATCTTATTACTACTTACTACGTTTCAAAATAAAATATTTAATTTTTAATCTATATAATATCTTTTTTCATCTTTCATATTATCACCGTAATTTTTTATAATACCGAGTTCAAGCTGTTCTTCTCTTGAATATACATGAGGGTTATCATATATATCATAAAAATTTTGTCTTTCTTTTTCTAAATTAGCAAAAGCATTTGAAAATCTTTCCTGAAACTCTTCAATAATTACAAGATTTATTCCTTCTATAGATTGTACTGCATTCATCATTTGTTTTAATGAGAAAAAATCCATCTCAATACTTGCTATCTTTTTTAGGAAATCTTTAGATATTTCTTCGCATTTTTCCTGAGCTAACCTTTCAGCACTTATCGGATCTAAACCTCTAATTTGTCTTTCAAGCTCATTATTTTTTTCTTCTTTCTGTTTTATTACATTTTCAAGAGCTTCTCTATCCTGTTTATTTTTTTCTTTAGCTTCTCTCAAATTTTTCTTTAATTCCCGTACAGACATTTTATCTATTTCATCAAAAGTCATTCCGAATATTTGATTAGTATCTTCAAGCTCTTTTACTTCTTCATCTTCTAATACTGTTAAAGCTATCATTTTTGTAGTACCCAAATTCGC
Source organism: Brachyspira intermedia PWS/A (assembly GCF_000223215.1). Lineage (NCBI taxonomy): Bacteria > Pseudomonadati > Spirochaetota > Spirochaetia > Brachyspirales > Brachyspiraceae > Brachyspira > Brachyspira intermedia. Next base: position 73,987 of record NC_017243.1, on the reverse strand, counting down.
AATCGATTGCGAATTTGAAAATCTTCTAGCAGCAACCATAGCATAACTTGCCGTTCTGCTTGCAATATTTAATTCTTCCAAAGCAAGCATAAACATACCATGTTCCTCATGTGCTTTTATTCTTAAAAGTCTTTTACCCATTTCTATGAATGCATTTCCTGCCTGTTCCTGATAAAACTTTATTTCTTCAACAACTCTTGAATAATCATAAGTATCTGTAAAATATGTTTTTTCTACTTCTTCAATAGTGATTTCTTTTGATATTCTTTCTTTATTCTCAATTTCTATGGCTGTATCAATTATATTTGTATCATTTGATTGTTCTTCTGTTATTTTTTTACGTGACATTTATAGCTCCTTTTAACTGCTATGTTCGTGTTCGGATTTAATCACATAGCAATTTCCTTTGTCAATTGCTATGTCCTCACACTCACTTTATAATTTTATTTTTAAATTTTTCAAAAGTATTTTTTGTTATTTCTCTTAACTCATTTAAATCAGCTATGACTTTATTATCTTCCATCTCATACTGAATAAACGGATTATCTTTATCCAATTTTTCTCGCCACAGGCGGCACGCAAGGTGGGCAGACGCCACAGTCGTCGGGTCAAAACCTTCATACTCTTCATTTTCTAAGTCTAAACTGCTTTCTTCAAAAGGATCGTTTGAAAAAAGTTTATCAACAAAATTATCAATCGCCACAGGCGGACAGTCGTCATCTTTATTTTGACAGTTGTCTCCCCACACCGCAGGCGTACAGGCGTAAAAGTCTCTATCCTCATTATCAAGATTATAATTGTCAAAAACTTTTTCATATTTATCGCTGCAAGCCTCGTATTGATCCCCGATAGTTTCACAACTATCGGCACTCGGCTTTTTGCTTTTTTTAAAGTTATTATCCATTTCTCTGGTAAATTCTCCGTCAAGCAGATAATCGCTTGTATAGCTGCCGTTTTTATCTTTATACAACATAATACTTTGTTTTATTTTTTAGCTTTTTTATGCTAATTGAAATATTCTTTTTTCTCTTCCTGAAGTTTAGCAATCGCAGTATCATAACCACGCTTCATCTCTTCTGAAATAGAAGCAAACTTCCTTGAAAGTCTTATTCCATTTTCATTCTTGCTTATAAAATCAAACTTCTCAAAAACTTTTATATCTCTTGATATATTAGCTTCTTTAGTTTTCAAAATATTAGCAAGCTCTTTTGTTTTTAATGCTCTAGGAAATGATTTTGCAAGTAATTCTATTATTGCACAAATACGTTCCTGTGAATTATATTCTGTCATTTCTGTTATTTCCTTCTTTACTTTTTAAATTTCTTTAATCATATTTTCCAACAGCTGAATATCAGCCTCTATTTCATGTACGCTTTCCCATAGTATGCTTACCCTAGCATTTGCAGTAGTTCTTTTTGCTCTTGAACCTGCTTCATCTAATATTTCTCTTTGCTTATTTCTTGCATTTATAGCTTTAGCTTTTTCTTTTTCCAAAGTTTTTTCTTTTTTGTTTTAAGTTCTTTTAAAGCTATACTTAATAAAAGTTTTTCTCTTTTTTCTCTTTCCATAATTATCTCCTTTTATAAACTTTGAGGACTTAAAGAGATATGTTCATATTTTCCGTCTTTATCTCTTCTTTCATAAAAACGTATATATCTTTTGCTATCCTCTACTGTAATTGATTCTGTTATTGCTTTCATAGCTTCATTCCAAGTAAAGTCATTTATTTCGAGTCTTCTCAAACCTAATATTTTTTCTGTGCTTATTTTTCCCTGCTTATCTACTTTGAAAGCATCGTTTACTAATGCTAATAAATTTTTATCTGCTCCCTTTGCCCATTTCCTTATGCATTCATCAATCAAATCTTTTGCTATCTGAAGTTTCTCATTAAAGCTGATATAGTCCTGATTAGCTATAACTACTTTATATTTTCCGTCATAACTCAAAAGTGTAATATTTCCTTTTTCTCCTCCGTATTTTACATTATGCTCTGAAGCTGATATTTCTAAAAATGCTTTTATATCCTCCCAGCATATATTTCTATGATCCTCTATTATTTTTTGTACTTTCTTAGTTTTAGACATAAGATTTTTTACTAAATCATCTCTAAGCTTATCTACAGGCTTTACATTCTCTATAGGAATAAAAGCTCCCTGTGCATTTTTCATAAATTTGCTTTCATCAAAATTATTATCCATTATTTACCTCCGTTAATTAATTTATTTATAAAAAATATTGTTTGGTTATGATAATTTTTATTTTTCCAACTGTAATGCTTTAATACAAGTTTGATATTAATAAAATCTTCTCTATGTACTTTTTTACAAGCCTTTATTACTGAAATCAAAGCCGCTGATAAACCTGTAACATACAAATCCAGTTTTATATATTTTTCTTCTTTGCAATCATTTGCTATTGTTTTAATTTTTCTGTATGCTTCAGCTTCTATATTTCTTATTTTAGTAGGGTCTTTTATCCTATTAAATATAAAATCATTAACAGGCATATTATGTCTGTTTGCTATAAGTCCGTATTCAAGTTTTTTCATACCTTATCACCTCCTTCGCCATAGGCGGCACGCAATGTGGGCAGACGCCACAGTCGTCTATTTTTTATTTAATTCATCATTTACAGCCTTTACAGCTTCATATTCTAAAATCCTAAAATCTGTATAACCTAATGCAGCTGCTATTGCTTTTTTAGCTTTTTGCGAACTCTTGCGTCCGTTTAGTACATGTGTTATAATTGCAGTAGATAAGTTGGCTGATTTAGCTATATCATTATGGGTTATACCTTTTAGTTTTAATTTGTAAGAAATGTATTTTCCAACTTGTTTACTTATATAATTACTCATATAGCCTCTTATCTTTACCCGTTTTATACTTAAATTACTAAAAACACTGTACTTTATTAGTAATATTTCGATAAATAACGGGTATTAATTAATACTTATACTATTATTATACTAAATATATTAGTATAAGTCAATATGTTTATAATATTTTTACTAAAAAAAGTTATAAAATATACTTTTACGAAGGTTTTTACTAATATTATGCTGAAAATAGGTGATAGAATAAGAGAATTTAGAAAAAAGTTGAACATATCTCAAGAAGAAATTTCCAAAATTTTGGGAACTAATCAAAAATCTTACTCTAGGTATGAGAATAATTTGACATATCCTCCTACAGAAATACTAGAAAAATTAGCAGAGGTATACAATTTTAATTTACATTGGCTTATAACAGGTCAGGGAGAGATGTTTATAAAAAATAATATAGATAGTTCCGAAAATAAAAAATATACTGTAAATGAATTTAAATCAGAATATGATATTGATAAGGAATTAGAAAATATAAATGGCGAGTGGATAGCAAAAAGCAGTAAATACATACTTGAGGATAGCAGTTCTATGCTTGAAACAGGACAAAAGAATCTTAATTTAATTAAAGTCATAAATGGAGATATGAATTCAGCGGATGCCATTCAAATACCAAATGAATTAAAAAAATATGAAGGTAAATTAATAGCTATTATTCAAAAAGGCGATGATATGGAGCCGATTATCAGAGATTCATCTATTGTATTATGCGATACTTTAGGTTTTCAAGGTGCTGGCTTGTATGTGTTAAAACTAAATAACATTTATATGATAAAGCGAATATCGTTAAAACTTGATAATTATTTATTATCGCCAGATAATAAATTATATGAAAGTTTTGAAGTACCTCTTAATAGTGATAAATTAAAAATAGGCGGCAAAGTAAGATTTGTTGCCAATGTTTTTATTAAAAATATTTTTTAGGAGTTTTATTATGAAAAATAATAAATCATTTATAATCATTATAATATTTGCAGCTTTAGGTGCTTATTTAGGAACTTCTTTTTATAAATCAAATAATAATAATCCTAAAGATAAAGTTAATTCTAAAAATGAAATAATAGGTATTTGGAAAAACAAAAATACAGGTTTTGTATACAATTATCAAAATGAAACTCTAATAATATCAGATAATAATGATGATATATTTTTAATTTTAAAGTATATGATTACTAATAGTTCATTAATAGGTATAGATAGTAATAATGATTTTTATAGTAATGCTATGTTAATTTCTAAAAATAAAAATAAATTAGCTTTAATAAATGATGAAGGAAAAGTTATATATGATAAAGTTAATTCGGAAGAATTAAAATATAATATTGTAAAAAATGAAAAAGAAGTTGTTGGATTATGGGTTAATGAACTAGAAAGTATATCTTATGGATATTCGTTTTTTGATGATGGTTCAGTTGTAATGCTTATAGGTTCTAAACCTGTAAACACTGTCTTTAAATATTATATAAGTAATGATATATTTTATACTGTTAAAGATAATAAAGCACATACAGAAGGCTTTCCGCTAATACTATTAAAGAATCAGTTATATATGTTTGGAGATGCTAAAAAACCTTTAATAAAAATGATGGATAATTAATTTATTGGAGGTTTGCAAACTTTACAAGCAGTGTATCCTCTTTCTTTTGCTTCCTGAATACTTATAGGGTATTTATTGCCTCTTAATGTTCTGCAGTTTTCTCTATGATATTTTTTTCCTTTATCTGATATATAAACTGTATTAGCTTGAGCAAATATGCTTGAAGTTATAATAAGCGATATTAAAAGTATTTTTATAAGTTTCATATTTTAGTCCTATACGCTATAATAATATAAAAATTATAATAAAATTAGTGTATATGTCAATATTTATAGTTATGAATTTCTATAAATAAGGAGAAAGCGACAAGTCGAGTGCCGATAGTTGTAAAACTATCGGAGATTCATGCGAGACTTGGAGGGTTAGCAATAAAGGAGAAGTGAGCCGAAGCAGCAAATAAATTTATTTATTTGCAGATTATATGCGTAGGCGAACATAGCAATAAAGGAGAAAGAGAGCCGAGCCAGCCCCACAGGGGCACAGACGTGTGAATAAGTTTACTTATTCACTTCTTTGCCGAAGGCACGCAAAGCGAAGGCGAGGCGAACATAGCAATAAATGATAAATACAAGCAATAGACCATCACACAACAGCGAATAAGATATTATTTGTTGATTTTTTAGAACTTTTTTATATAATATTAATTAGGTAGGATATATGTTTAGAGAATAAACGGTATAATGAGTAATTGTTATACGTCTGGCGGCTTATAATCCTACCTTATTTTTATCCATTTTTTCGTATCAGCATCATATTTGCTTTTCTTTTGAGTTTCATTAATAAATTGAATATTTCTTACTGCTGGAATAGTTATTCCTGAATTACGTCCTGAAAAATTTATCTCTGTTGCTATGCTTATTTGCAAATATTTATCATCTTCTATTTTGTATAAATATATGATATATTTGTTATCTGTTTGAAAATATACTTGACCTTCCAAAATACATTTTATTATATACTCTGCATCTTTGGCTTCTAAGGCTTCATTTTTTTTAGCATGTCTTTTTGCTTTAATACTGTCACGCTGTGGGCTTCGCCTTAATAGTCTGGCTTCAAGTCCTATAGTTATACTTTCTCCAATATCTATATTTTGATTTTTCAAATAATTTTTTACTGCCGAATCTATAAAACCTATTGCTGTTATGCTTTTAGGATTTGACGACTGTGGCGTCTGCCCACCTTGCGTGCCGCCTGTGGCGACAGAGGCATTTTGAGGATTATCAGAATCATATTCAAATGCTCCTTTTATCCAATTTTCAAACTGTTCTTTTTTTATTTCGCTTCTTAAAATAGTTTCTGCTATATTTTGATATTGTGATGGAAATTTATCCTGAACCTTTTTCATAAAGTCATTAAATAAAACTAAATCTCTATTATAATTTCCCTGATTAAAATTAAATGCTGGGTCTACTCCTTTAGGTACTTTTGATATAGTTCCATTTCTTTTATTTATATATGTTGTATATTCTATTTTTGGTCTTTGTGTTTTTACTTTAATTTTTTTTGTTTGTCCGTCTCCGTCTGCAGTAGGTATTCCTTCTTTCTCATATTTTTCTTTTCTTGCTTTACTAATGGCAACTGTATAGCATTTACAGCCCCATCCGTTAGGGGGATTATGTGAAAGCCAAAAAGGATCATTTTTATCCAAAATAAGTCCGTCCCATTCAAGATGCTCTTTTCTATGATTTTTGGAAGGTCCTATTCTATACATCAAATATGGGTGAAGTGTGCTATTGTAGGCTCTGTCAAATCTTCCTTTCATATATGCACTTCTTAAATTAGTTTCATAAATAGTTTTTAATCTGCTTGGAGTATCTATATAAACTTCTTTTATTTCTTTTGTAATAGGGTCTTCTATTAATTGTTTACCTATCCAGCCTTTTTGATAGAGTATAGGAAGAAGATTTTTTTTAAATTGCTCTAGTGTTTCTCCGTTTTCAATTGCTTTTTCTATAGACTCTTTCATATCTTGTAAAATATCTAACTGCATTACTTTAGCAGCTGTAAATGCTGTTAAATGTTCTTCATTCCATACATCTTGATAATCAAAACCTATTTTTAATTTTTTTGTTTTATATAGTCTAATGCTTTTTGAGGTATCATTATAAATTAGTATCCTTCACGCTGTGGGCTTCGCCATCAAAATCATTATCACCTTTAGCTCTTGCCATAAAAAAAGCTGCTGCCATTAATTCTGCCTGTTTTTTAGGATTCCAATTTAAAGTTAATTCTTCTAATTCTTTTTTTAATTCTTCAAAATCTTTACATTTATTCAAAGTTTTTTCTAAAACATTTATAATATCATCTTCTATTGCTATATAGTCATCTTTATATTCATCTTCCGAAATATCATTATTTAATACAGCAGAGTTTAATTCATAATTATTTTTTTCAAAATCTTCTTTTCCATTATCTTTAATTGTTTCATCTATACCTCCTATAATTTCATCTTGTTCTTCTGGTTCTGAAAGTCCTAACATTTCTCTTATTTCTTTTGCTTTTACTTTCAAGCCTTTAGATGATAAATTATTTACAGCATTAATAATAAGTTCTATATTTTTTACATCTGGTTTGAATAATTCTAATTTAGGATAATTTTCTAACTCTCCGAAATTAAATCTGCAGTATGGTATTATTAACTGCTGATTTAATGTTTCTTCTATTTGTTTTATATCTGCTTTTAATATATCTTCTCTTACTTGATTATGCACATTAGCTTGAGAATAGCTTGCACCGTCTTCTGTAGTCATTGTCTGACCTAAAACTAATTTGCTTATTTCTTTATTAATAAACTCTGCTAATTTTTGATATGTATCTGATGTAGACTGAGTAGTTTTGCTTTCTATAATTTCAAGTATTGCTGATTCTGGTATTACAGCTCCAAAATCAGAACCTATGCTTGATACAGCTCTTTTTAATGTAAGAATATCTTCTTCAGTTGCTTTATGTCCGTATTTTCCTATTCGTATAGGATAACCAAATCTGTCTATAAAGGCAGCCCAAGAAGTAATATCATAATATTTAAGCATAAAAAGAAATAGAGCAGGCATAGCTAAACCTGATAATACTTGAAGTCCGCTGAAATTTTTAGGTTCATGTATAATAAACTTATTTTCTATTAAATCATATAATTGAGTGCTGTTATAAGGATCTATCAATTTTAATTTGCTGCTGTTAATATAATCGTATTTAAAAAATCTGGCATCTCTATATTTATATTGATATGGTTTCCAAATACTATTTTCACTTTGCCATATAATTTCATTTACTGAAAAACCTTTAGATACAGCATCAAGCATATTAAATATAAGAGAATAAATACCTGCAGTTTTATTATATAAAATATCTCTTTCAGCTGATTTTGCTATTTCTATATCTTTTTTATCTTCGCTTCCAGCATTGATTTTTATATCTAAAGAAAGTATTGATAGTTTTCTTGTATTTAATACACTTCTATAGTGACTGTCTTTCAATTCCATATCACTTGCTAATTCCAAATATTCTTTATTACTGTATCCGCTTTTTACATCATTAAAAATATTTGCTAAAACTGAAGGACTTAAACTTTGTATTAAAGAAAAATCGCTCCATTCTGAACGGTTTGAATAAGGAACAGAGTATGCTATTTCTGACAAGCAAGGCGGATTGTATTTTATTTTTTCTTTATTAAAAAAAATCTTTTTTATTGTTTCTTTAATATTCATTATTATTATATTCGCCCACCCTCAAGGGTGCCTACATTGGTCGCCTAAATAATAGCACGGTAATTCGTTTCACTCTTTACCGTGAAGGCTCGGCTCACCTCCTTTTATGTTCTCCAACAATTTTGAGTTTTTACAGGTTCATAAGTTATCTTTTGATATATATTTAGCTCTAATTCATTAATAGCATATATTGCCATAACTTTAGCTATTAAGCTGTCGCCATGTCTTTTATTTCCTCTTATGCCTGTCCTTTCTCTTATAAGAGGTATTCCTTGCCAAACTTCAGCCTGCAAAAAATCATCTATAATAAAATTATCTTTTGGGATATTTGTAGTTTTATCTTCAACTGCACTTTTTAGCTTAGGCATATTTTCTGCATACCATTTTCTAGTTATCATTACTTCTAAAATTAAACCTCTATATGCTAATGAAAGATTCTCCGCTATCATTTGTCCATTGCCTCTAGCATCGAAAGCAGCTCCTAAAAACTTTCTTCCAAGCTCATTTATGCATAGTAAAATAAATTGTTCCTGATTACTGAATGGAATATTTCTTAATTCTATAACACATAGAGTTTTTGTTTTATTTTTACTAAGTTTTATTTTTTCAAACCATAAAACTGTTAAATCTCCGCTCCTTGCAAAATCTTCTCCTAAAACTACTTCATCTTTTATATTTGTAAATAAATGCTTAACAATATTGAAATATTCCAACATTTTTGCATATCTTTCATTTTCTGTTTTGAAAGTAAAATCATCTTTTTCATAGAATCTATACACTTCTATTTTTTCATCAGCTACAGTTTCTAATAATGCTCTATTAAAATATTTATCTCCATTTTTTGAAGGTATGCAGTAAAGTTCTTCTTCATAAGCCTCTCCATAATCTTTAATTATATATTTTAGCCATTCTTGTTCTTTACTTTTACTGTATTCTTCTTTAGATATTTCACATATTTTTTATAAAGACCGTCTCTTAATGCCTCATCAATATCAGTTGTTTGTAAATAATAATCTTTCCTTCCAGATTCAATATCTTTTACAAGCAAATTAAATTGATTATCTTCTCCGTTATGAGTAGAAAGTATTGAAACGCTTCCTCCCCACATAAGCATAGCTAATGCTGCTTTTAATAATTCTTTTAAATCATCGCAGAATGCTGCTTCATCAATAACTATATGACCTTGTTTACTTCTTATAGAACGAGGTACGGAAGGAAGCCCCCATATCTCAAAACCTGATTCAAATCTTATTTTATAAATTGTTATATCTTTGTTTTCATCTTTTATAACTGTTTCTCCAAAATCTTCACATGCTATATTAAGCAATTTAGCCCAAAAAGCAGCATCTTTAATAAATTGCTGTGTCATATCTTTGGCATAAGATATATAATAACAGCTCATACCATTTTCTTTTTTTGATAATGATGCTTTTAATACACAATTTAAAGCTTCAACATAAGAAGCTCCTATTCTTCTTGATTTCTCCCAAACTTTTACTTTATCCTGATTAATAATCCATTTTTCCTGATAGGGTAAAAGTATCTTTTTATTTTTTACTTTGTTATTCATTTTTAATTATTAATATTAAATACATCTCTAAATATTGTATTGACTGTTTCCTGAGATATTCCTGCAGAATTAGCATTATTAATGGCTTTAATTTGTGCCTCTTGAAGGGCTTTATTTTTTATTTCTTCTGTATGCTGATTATTTTTTGATATAGCATTTTCAAGATTGATTATTCCTTTTGTTGCCTTTTCTATAGAGTTAGACATTTTCTCTATTTCTTTTATATCCATATTTGCTACCTCGCTGTTTTGTATCTCCTGCAATGAACCTACAAAATCATAGATAAGCATTCTTATTTCTTCCATAGTCTGCTTGCCTAAAATATTGCCTAATTCATCGCCTGTTTTATCTTTCCAAGCTGAAGCTATTGCCTCTATTTCTTTTTTCTTATCCAATAAATTATCAAATCTTTTTTTATATCTTGATATACCAGATTTTGATACTGCTTTTTTTCCCAATTTCTCATTGATAATATTAGCAATATCAATATATCTTACCGTACTGTCTTGCAAAAGTTCTATAATTTCTTCTTTTGTTTTTTTATCAAGTTTATCTATGTTGCTTTTAGGTGCCATTATTACTGCCTCTTATTTTATAGTAATTACTTCCTATCTGTATATTATACCAAATCTGCCATTCTGATATTTTTATAATACTTTTTGATATTCTTTAATAAGTTCTTTACTTGTATTTATATTATTATTAGGTTTATAAAAACTAGGCGGCTGTGATAATGGTATGGTTATATATTTAGCAGTACAGCTTACTAAAAATATAACCATTAGTATTAAATATTTAATTCTTTTCATCTGTAATTTTTACTTCTATTTTAGGATTATTTATATTATCTAAATTATTAACTATATCTTTTTTTATTTCTTCTTGTAAATTACTTAAATTATAAATTAATTCTTCTCTATTATTGCCTTTATCTAATAAATATTGCTTATTAATACAGCTGTCAATTTTATCTTCTAAATTATCTATAGTTTCTTTAATCTTATCTTTATATATTATCATTATAATTATAAAGATAGTGAGCAATACTGCATAAGAAATATATTTTAGAATATTAAAGCCTCCAAAGAAAATATCACTTACTATGCTTACTGCAAGCATAACTAAATACATAATAATAGCAGCTCTGTATTTTTTGATTTTTTCCCATATTTCTGATATTATTTTTTTAATCATTGTTTACTCCTTTTGAATATTTCTATAATAATTATTAATAATTGCATTTAATGCATTTATTTCATCGCTTTTAAGATAACTTTCTTTTATATTTTCTATAGCTTCATTACTATTTCTGAAACTTTCAAGCATTATTTTTCTTTCATTGTAAAAAATAATTTCTTTTTCTAGTATAATATTTGAAATCTTCAATTTTGTTGTATATATTTCTTTTTCTAAAGATTTGATTTTCTTATTTTTGATTTTTATTGTACAATTCAAAAAACTTATATATCCAAGTAAAATACCTGCAATCAAAAAATATATAAAATATTTTGATTTCAAAAAACTTAATAGTTTTGTCTTAAAAAAATTAATTATTATGCTGATTATTACTGTCATTTTCTTTATAATTTTCTTTGTAATTATATTTTGCCTTAAAGAAATTATTTATAATAATGCTTAAATCAGTGGTGCCAGTTACCAAGCTAGCACCCCACATTATTATAACTATTGCAATAGATTCATTATAATTAGGAAATCTTTTTTGAGTTATCATTATGAAACTTGTCATAATAATTCCAAAAGCAAAAGCTCCTATGCTTGTAAACCAGCTTGTTTTTTTGCCCAAGCCTTTAGCATCTAAGAAACCAAATAACTTTTTCATACTATTTTCCTATAAAATGATTAGTAAAAAAATATATTGTACCTAATATAGTGCCAAATGCTGTAGTAACTCCTGCCAAAAGCAATATAAAATTTGCGGCTTTTTTTATTTTTGTACTTGTAATACTATCATCTATATTTTTTTTAATCTCTTTCATTTCATTAATAATTTTTTGCTGTTCTTCATTATTTACTTTAGCTAAACTTTCTAATTTTTCTAATCTATAATCTATTTTTACCATATCCTCTGAAAGATTATCTAAATATTTTTCATGAGAATCTAATTGTTCTTTAATTTCTTTCATAGTATTAATTAAACCATTGCCGTTTGAACTGCCGTCTTCATTTATTCCTATTCTATGACATATACTAGCTGTTCTTTTATCTAAATCACTTATAGTTGTTCTTGGCATTTTCACTCCTGATAAACATTTATCTTAATATTTTTAATATTTTATCAAATCTTTTTTCCCTGTCCTCTAGTCCGTTATAGCCTCCATTTATCATTTTTGTTACTGTTTTTACATCGCCTTTTCTTGCAAATGGCTGTAAACCTCTTTCTATCCAATAGCAGCATGCTATATTTGATGCTATTAATTCTGATGATGCTAAATCTGGATTATCAACCAAATTAATCCCTAATTTTTCTCCGTATTTTTTATAATTATTTTTTCCTGTAAGCTGTATAATGCCTCTGCCTCTATATTTGTATCCTTCATTTTTACTGTTTCCTAGTCTGCCTCCGTATATTCTATTTGCTATAGCTTCTTTACCCTTACTTACAACTTCTTTGGCTTCATCAATATCCTTAAAATATTTTGGAAATATTTTTAATAATGTATTTGCTGAATAATTTAGATTTTCTTCTAATTTTGTGAAATTAATGCTTTCATGTCCGCATTGTGCCAAAAACATAGCTAATTCATTTATATTTTCTTCTTTGTTATCAGATTTGCATATATTATATTCATCAAAACTTTTACTTAATACTTCATACCATTTTTGATTTATTCCTGATTTTTTAAGAATATCTTTTGTAAGCATTATATACCTGCCTTCATTTAATTATATTCAGATTATAGATTTTTAATGAACTTTTATAGACTAAAGATTTTTAGATTTTTCATATATATTGACAAAAAATATTAAAGATTTATCATTTATTATAATAGTTTATAGGGAGTTATTATGGATGTCAATGATATAGCTGGCATTGGTAAAGCTGTAGAAAAATTTATTGATTTATTAAGAGGTCTTGGTTGGAAAATATATGAACCGCTTCATATAAAAAGAATTGCTGATGTTGAATCTTATAAAAGAAAATTAGAAACAGATGATAAAATATATGAAATAGAAAAAATATCAGAATTTATAACTAAAAATTCAAATCTTAATATAAATCATAATAATAATGGAACAGAAATAAGTAATGCTAATATATTATTAGAAAACACAAAAGCAAGATTAGTAAATCAGGAATTATCAAGAACTTCTAATATTCAAAATGTTATTTCTAAAACTTATGATATATTAAAAGATGAAGAGGATGTTTCTGATAAACCTGTGGATAAGGATTGGTTTACTAGATATTTTAATATTGTTCAAGATATAAGCAATGAAGATATTCAGAATTTATGGGCTAAATTATTAGCAGGAGAGATAAAACAGCCTGGCAGTTTTTCATATAGAACTTTAGAAACATTAAAAAATATGACTACTGATGAAGCAGAATTATTTACTAAAGTTGCTAAATTTTTTATTTTTGATGGACAAAAAAATTGTTATATATTTAATGATCATGATTTATTAAAAAGATATGGTGTTATACATTATTATATTGTTACCTTAATAGATATAGGATTAATAAATAGTTCTTTAAATACAGGTATAATAGTAAATAATAATCTAACTATGCTTAATAATAATTTGATATTTTCAATATATAATAATATGGGTATGGTACAAATACCTATACTTACTGTTAGTAAAACTGGCAATGAAATATTAAAATTAATTGATAATAAATGTAATAGCGATCAATTTTTTATAGATAGTATTAAGATAATAAAAAATATGTTTGGTCAAAATGTTCGTTATACACTACATAAAATTGATTATATAGATGACAAAGGTATAATTCATACTATAGATGATAATGAAGATTTAATGAAGAATATACAATAGTTATTTATAAATTTCCTAAAGCTAGTTTTACTAATAATTGTTTAGCTGTTTCTATGGCTACATTGATTGAAAAATCTTTTATTTTAGAAAATACTTTATCTTCTCTTAAACCGCTTAGAAAATCATATCCTTTTGCTGTAATTCTATAAGCTCCATTAATTAATGGAAAGTTAGTAGATAACAAATAAGTAAATCCATATTTATTTTCCTTATTATTGAAATCATTATCTATACATTCATTATCAAATAAAATTTTAATATGTCCTACTAAATTATCATATAATAAAATTTCTTCTTCATTATTATCATCTTCTGGTACTTTGATGTTTAATTTATCTAATAGTTCTTTTCCAAGTATTTCATGATTTTTATGTTCTTCCATCACTTCAAGTATATTTCTAATTAATTCGTAGTTTATTTTCATTATGTAATTTCCTAGTGTTTTGTGACTAAATTATATATTAAAATGAGTTTTTTTCATCGTTTTATATATAAAAATTATTAAATTAATTGCATAATGTGTTGGTTCTTTTTCTTTTTACATTTCACTAAATACCGCTTTATCCCGTTAAATCCCGCTTATTCGCTGTTGTGTGATGGTCTATTGCTTGTATTTGATACATATCTCTCTAAATTTGATTTGGATACACCTCTATTTATATAATACACTTCATCATTAGAATTTAATTCTATAGCTTTATCATAATCTTTTATAGCTTCTTCATACATTTCTGATTTAGCTTTAGAAATAGCTCTATTAAAATAAGCTTTTTCACTATTTGGATTTAATTCTATTACTTTATTCAAATTTTCTATTGCAGCATTATAATCTTCTAATTCAAAATAGCAGTTTGCTTTTAGAAAGTATGCATCTTCATCTTTATCATATTTTTCAATGGCTTCATCGCATAGCTTTATTGCTTCTTCAAAATGTTTTTCTTCTATTAGTTTTTCTATTCTTGTTCTTAATTCTTCAGTCATAAAATAATCCGAAATATTTTTTACATTAAAATATACTTAATTATAAAACATTATAAAAATATTAAAACAATATATAATTAATTTTGGTATTTTAAAATTGAACTTTTGTATAATGTTTAATATGGTATTGATTATAATAAATAAGTTTACTAGCATTAAAAATTGATAATTATTTTATGAAGCTTACATATCTATAGTAGAACTTATCAAATGCCGTGCTTTTGGTTCTCGCCGCAGGTGGGCTTCGCCTTATACCAATACCGAAAGGTACCTTGCCTACGGCACGCAGAGCGTCGGTAAAAGAACTAGGGGTTGGGGCAACGCCCTAAATATAAAAAGTATATACTAAAAATTTTTAAGTTTGTCAATTTTTTATTCAACTTTTTCCCGCCGCAAAAAGTTGCAAAAAATGCAAGTATAAAATTAGAACTAAATCATACTAAAACTGTTTTATATATAGGATAAATTTATTAAATCTTATTATCCAAAACTTTTATATTTACCTTAAACTATTTATAATATCTTTTAATTCGTTAAAATTAATAATTACATTGGGATAATCACTATCTAAAACAAAATAAACCAATTCAATATTCTCTTTTTCAAAATTAAAATATAGCTCAACTTGATTTAAAATCATTTCTGTTTTTAACTTTATATTTAATAGAATTTTTTCTCTAAGTTTTAAAGAGCCATGTATATCGTCTTTAAATGCCTCAATAGTTTTATTCATTTTTTCCTATATTAATTTTTGTATTTTTAATTATTATAAAGCATTATAGAAATATTAAAACAATATATAGTTTATAATATTTTTAATATTAAAACTATTAGTCTTTTTGCAACTTGACGAAGTCTGCTGTAGCATTGGCAAAAAAAGTTGATATAAAAAATAAAATTAAAAATATAGACAATAATAATCAGTTTTTTAGTTACACTTTCATAAAGTGTATCCAATTTATCAATGATATAATATTATTTGGTAAAGTCGCGATAAAAAGAACAATAAAAAACTTAAAAAATCTACCCTATAACATCTTGTAAATACCATTATGATAAATGATTGTTTCATACTATAAAATTATCAACATAGCATTATTATGAATAGAAATTTCTAATCAAATTCGCTTGAAATTCTTAAAAAATATTAATATAATAGCCCTTGTG
Organism: Brachyspira intermedia PWS/A; assembly: GCF_000223215.1. NCBI lineage: Bacteria > Pseudomonadati > Spirochaetota > Spirochaetia > Brachyspirales > Brachyspiraceae > Brachyspira > Brachyspira intermedia. The sequence continues at coordinate 58,064 of NC_017243.1, read as the reverse complement.
TGTTTTATAGAAATTTTTTATTATTACAAAAATTTTCATAAAATATCTATTTTTTAATAATAGAATAAGGAGTTAAAAATGGCTTCAGTAATTATTGTAGGAACTCAATGGGGTGATGAGGGTAAAGGTAAAATAGTTGATTATCTTGCTGAAAATTGCGAATATGTTGTTCGTTCTCAAGGCGGAAGTAATGCAGGTCATACCGTTGTTGTGGATAATGTTAAATATAAATTAAGACTATTACCTTCAGGTATACTTCATAAAGATAAAGTTTGTGTAATTGGTAATGGCGTAGTTATAGAGCCTAAAGTTTTTTTAAGTGAAATTGATTCTTTAATAGAGAAAAAAGTTAATATATCAAATCTTAAAATATCAGACAGAGCCCATGTTCTTATGCCTTATCATAAAATTTTAGATGAGCTTCAGGAAGAGGACCTCGGAGAAAATAAACTCGGCACTACTAAAAACGGTATAGGTCCTTGCTATATGGATAAATCAAGCCGTTTGGGTATAAGAATAGTTGATTTGATGAATAAAGAAACATTCGCTAAAAAATTAAAGTTTAATGTTGAGCTAAAAAATAAATTACTCAAAAAACTTTATAATCATGAAGGCGTTAATTATGATGACTTACTAAAAGAGTATTTAGAATATGCCGATAGATTAAGACCTTTTGTTGCTGACACCACTACTATATTAAATAAAGCTATAAAAGAAAAGAAAAATATATTATTTGAAGGTGCTCAGGCTACTATGCTAGACTTAGACCATGGTACTTATCCTTTTGTAACTTCATCTTATCCTGCTGCTGGCGGAGCTTGTACAGGTTCCGGAGTAGGCCCTAGAAAAATTGATAATGTTATTGGTGTAGTGAAGGCTTATTCTACAAGAGTTGGAGAAGGTCCTTTCCCTTCAGAGCTTTTTGATGATGTGGGACAGCTTATAAGAGATAGAGGCGGAGAATATGGTACTGTTACAGGAAGAGCTAGAAGATGCGGTTGGCTTGATGCTTGTGTTGTTAAATATGCTTCCTATGTTAATGGACTTGATTCTATTGCTATAACTAGACTTGATATATTAGATGAATTGGATAAATTAAAAATATGTGTTGCCTATAAATATAATGGTGAAATATTGGAAGGATATCCTGCAGATTTAGAAGTGCTTTCAAAGGCTGAACCTGTATACGAAGAGTTCGAAGGCTGGAAAACTAGCACAAGAGATATAAGAGAATATGACAAACTTCCGGAAAATGCTAAAAAATATCTCAAGAGATTAAGCGAAGTTATTGAAACAGATATATCTATTGTTTCAGTAGGTGCTGGAAGAGATGAAACTATAATAGTTAAGAAGATTTTTTAATTTATAATATAAAAATTGCTAAGCCTGTGTTTGTATTAATCAAATGCAGGCTTTTTAATTTATTCTAATTCCCCCACCCTTTTTCTTCAATATTTTACTATGAAATTTTAATTTATTTTATCTTTAATGCGTTCTTAGAAATTACAGCACCCGCCCAGTACTAGTCCCAAACGGTATTGACTTTCTTTATTCAAAGTACAATGTACTTTCGGTATATTGCATTTTAATATACAAATAATCTAGGTTCAGCAATAAATTTAAAAAAATCTTGGGTGGGATTCAAAAGAATCTAATTTAAATAATATAGAAATAAAAAATAAAAATTTCATATTTTAATAATAAATCTAAAGGGTGGGCAAATGTAATCAAAGTTTTAAAACCTTATTTACATACCCCCGTCCTTCTTGACTCAATATTTTACTATAAAATTTTAAATTTATTTTATTTTTCTGCATTATTAGAAATTACAACACTCGCCTAAATTCATAATATACCCCTATAGTTATATTATAAAATTTGATTTTTTTTCTTTCATGCTAAAATATAAAGTAAACATAATACTATTAGGAAGATTAGAAGTTATGAAAGAACTGCCAAATTTAATTACATTAATAAACTCAATAAAAGGTGAAATTTGCTATTCTTATATAAATAAAATAGTAGCCATAGATAAACAATACAAAGAAATGGAAGATATAGAAGGTCAGAAAATAATAGATGTTCTAAGATACGGCGGATACATGCATTTTCAGTTTTCTCAAGACGCTATGCTTGTAGACTTAGGCCCTAATGGATCATTCGTATTAACAGAAGATGATGATTATGAAAACAGCATATTAAAATTGGAAACCGATCATGGCAATTTCTTTGTTGTAGATGATAGTAAAGATAAAAATGAAATAACTAAAATAATACCTATTTGGAAAGATTCTACAACAATGCCTCAAATAGGATATGACCCTCTTACTAAACAATTCAATTATAATTTATTCTGTCAATTATTAGCAGATAATGATACTACAGTAGAAAAGCTCATAAAAAACCCTTTAATATTGAGCGGAATAGGTAATGTATATGGCGATATGATATTAAAGAAAGCATCTATCACTAAAAAAACTAAAACATCAGATGTAACTAAAGTAAAAGCAAGAGAAATATTTGATGCCATAAAACAAGTATTGAGAGAGGCCTCCGGAAACACAGAAGAAGATGACGGAGATTCATCAGAAGAAGAATAATTTTTTAAGTTTTAAGTTATATAAGATAAATAAAAAGCCCTGAAATTATTTCAGGGCTTATTTTTTTATTATGATTATAAATTAATTAATAGAATAATTCAGGCTCTGCTCTTCTTTTAAACTCATCTTCTAAGTCATGCTGATGGTATAAGAAACCTTCATCATCATAATATCTGCAATGCTCAGGACATTTTTTTATACAAGCACCGCATTTGATACATTTACCAACATATTGTGTAATATCATTAAAATCAATAGAAGCCAAAGGACATACATGAGCACAAGTTTTACAGTTAGTGCATTTTGAAGTATCTACTTTAGGCTTAACTTTTAATATATCTATAGCATGCTCATTTTTATCTTTAGGCATATAATAAGGACGAATAGGATCATTTCCTCTCACTTTAATAGGCTCTTTAGGAATGTCAGTCATATTTTGAATTTTTTCAACAACTTTGTCAACAAATTCTGCCGCAATAGCCATATCTTTGTCATCAGGTCTTCCAGCACCAAGCACATAAGAAAAAGCATGCTCACCAATAAAGCCTGCACCAGCTATAGTATAGAAACCATTTTCCTGCATAGTATTTCTAAGTTCTATTAAAGAGTCATCGAAATTTCTGTTTCCATATAATACAACCGGTATAGCTAAAGCACCATTAGCTTTAATGTTATTCTTGTAGTATGGAAGCATAACATTAGGTATTCTTCCAGCATAAGTAGGAGTTCCGCATATTACCAAATCATTTTCCTTGAACTCCAATACACCTTCCCTTTTCTTTGGTAAGGTAAAATTATACTTTTCAAATTCAACATTGAGTTTCTTTGCTATATTTTCGCCTATATAAGAAACTATTTTTTGAGTAGTACCAGTGGCACTATAATATATTGAATAAACTTTGTCAACCTTCATAATAAACATACTCCCTTCATGTATTTTTGCTATATATTAACTTATTATGTAAATTTATTTCTATAAGTCAATAGTAAATATACAAAAAAGCATTTAATATACTATTTATATAAAAAATAAAAAAATTATCGTTTAAGTATTGACTTTTTTTATAATTATTTTATAATACTCAAATCGAAAGAAGATTTTTCTTAAGAACTAGGGGCCAGTAGCTCAGTCGGTTAGAGCAGATGACTCATAATCATCGGGTCCGGGGTTCAAGTCCCTGCTGGCCCAATACCCTAATTAAATATCATTTACTATAGTTTGTACCTCGGTTGTTCAGTTGTTAAATAAAGCAAATAAGATTATTTATTTATAATAAAACTTTTTTCTATACAAATATATAAAAAATCAGTTCTTTTAATCTTATTTTAAAGAACTGATTTTTATTTTATACTCTATTTAAAACAACATTTCTAGTTACTATTAAACTTCCGCTAATTTTTTCAGGAAGCTCTATTTCTATAGAATTATTAGAATCAAATTTTATATGAAAAATATCCTCTCCAAATTTCATGTCATAATCATCTTTATCATAATCCGAACCAAGAGATATACTATGGCTTATCTTACCTACTATAGGTGCTATTGTAGTTACTTTTATATCTCCTTTTTCATCTACTAAAGCCTCTATGTCAATATCAAAACTAAGAAAATTTTTTATTGTTGCTTTACCTCTATAAAGTCCGTTTCTATCCTTTAATAACATAACAAAACTCCAAATACTTTTATACTAATATAATAACATTTTTTAGAAAAAAGACAAATTTATAAAAATGTCTAATATTGAAAATTACATAAATAAAGCGGATTTTTCTAAAATTTAAGAAAATCCGCCTTCAATATTGTAAAAATCAATTAATTTTATTATTTAGCCAATTTAGCATAGTAGAATTTATGAGCTCCAAGAGGATCATAAATAACATCAGATAACTTCTTACTAACCATAATAGGATCAGTATAGAAATAAAGAGGTATTAATCCCATATCTTCCATAAGTATATCTTCTGCCTCATGCATAGCTTTCATTCTTATATCCTGATCTATTGTAGACATAGCAAGTTTTAATTTATCATCATAGGCTTTATTAGAGTAACCGCCATTATTTTGTATGCTATAGCTTAAAAATACACCTAAAAAACTCATAGGATCATTATAATCAGCTATCCAACCATGACGAGCTATAACATAATTTTTCTCTTGTCTTGTAGTTTGGAAAGTAGCCCATTCTTCCTGTGCTATAGTAGAATCTATACCAAGTCCCTCTTTCCACATCTGCTGAACTGCTTCAAATATTTGTATATGCTCTCCTGAATTTGATTTGAACTCTATAACAGGGAAATTTTCTCCATTAGGATAACCAGCATCTGCTAATAGTTGTTTTGCCTCTTCCAAATTCTTTTGATAATCTTCAGGTTTTATACTGTAATAATCACCACCTACCTTTCTGAAATCTCCATCAGCTCCTTCAACATCATTTACTCCGCTAGGAACCCAAGCACTTGCAGGAAGCTGTCCGGCTCTTGTTACTTGTTCTACTAAATAATTTCTATCTATAGCCAAAGTTAAAGCCTTGCGAACTCTAGCATCTTTTAATATATCATTAGTAATATTCAAACAATAATAATATGTACCCAAATAAGGAGAAATATGCATTAAACCTTCGCTTTTTAAATTTTCAATATCCTGAAGCGGAGGATTATTAGCAAAATGTAAAGAACCTTCTTTTATTCCAGCAACTGCAGCAGTACCGTTTTGCATAAGTATAAATACTAGCTTTTCAGGTACTATATTATTAACATTCCAATAATTAGTATTTTTTTCAACTACAATTCTGTCATCTGTTCTTCTTTCTGTCATTATAAAAGGTCCATTTCCTATATATGTTTCTGGAGAAAGTGTCCAATTATCTCCATTTTCTTCTATCATATCTTTTCTAACAGGATAAAAAGTATAAAAAGCTACTAACTCTAAAAAATAAGCTGTAGGAGCATTCAATTTTACTTCCAAAGTTTTTTCATCTATAGCTTTAATACCCAATTCAGAAACCGGCTTCTTACCAGAATTAATATCCATAGCATTTAATACAGGTTCAAATTGATAGGCATATTCGCTTGCAGTAACAGGATCAACTACTCTCTGCCAAGCATAAACAAAATCATCTGCTGTAATCTTTTTACCGTCAGACCATTTAGCATTATCTCTTATATGAAATGTATAAGTTAAACCGTCTTCGCTTATATCCCAACTTTCAGCAACACCCGGTACTATTTTATTATCCTTATCTCTAGTAGCTAGCCCCTCAAAAACATGCTGAATATATATATTAGCATCTACAGTAGAATTTAAAGCAGGGTCTATAGTTTTAGGTTCAGGTCCTACATTAATATATATAGCTCCTTCCTCATTTTTCTTTCCTCCGCATGCTATAAATAATAACATCATGCTTATGGATAAAATCATAATTACAATCTTTTTCATAGCTGTTATCCTATATATTTTTTATTTAAAACTATTATATTTTATATTAACTATTAATCAATGATTTTTTTTACATTTGTACATATTTATATAAAATAATTAATATACAAATAAATTCTATTCTTTATATATAAAAAATTATTTTAAATGGTATTTAAATGTATTATTTGTATCATACATTAATTTACATTTAATTTACAATACTATATTTTTTGTAAAATTTATTTAAATTTACCTTTACAAAACTTATTTAATGTGCTATACTTTAATTATAAGGGATTAATAAGGAGGTAATAATATGAAAAAGTTAAGTTTAATGGCTTTAGTATCTGCCTTTATTATGACTGCCAATTTATACTCTTTTGATTTAATAGAAGATACTTTTGACTTTATTTTTGATGATTTGGCAAAAATAATTGGTATCGTAGTAATAATAGCAGCATGTGTATATATATTCAAAAAGTATGTAAAAAAGATAATAATTCTGATGACAGATAATAAAAGATAATAAAAAAGAAAAATTAATGGGAGAAAGTAAGTAATGAAAAAATTAGGATTAAAGGCTTTTATTTTCAATTTGATTATGGCTGCAAATCTATACTGTTTTGATTTAATAGATGATGTAGATGATTTTATTGAAGATATAATAAAGCTAATACTCATGGTTGTTGTAATACTGGCTGTGATATACTTTATAAAAAAAGTTTTGAAAGATGACAATACTTCAGGAAAGATAAGAAAGAGTAACAGAGATGATGATTACAGAAAGCCAAGCAGAAGAAGAAAAATGAGAAGAAGAGATGATTATTATTATGATGATGACTATGAAGATGATTATGATAATAGGATGAGAAGTAATAGAGATTATGACTATTATGAAGACGATTATAGAAATGAAAGAAATAATAGAAGAGAAAGAATCAAAGAAGAAGATATGCGATATGAATATGATATGAGAGATTATGACAGAAGAGAGAGAAGACTTCCAAATAATGTAAAAAGTAATATAGACAGCAGGGAAAATGATCCGAGATACGAAAAAGTTTATGAATTAAAACCTGAGTATAAATTAAAAGATGATAAAAAAAGAATAAGATAATTTATTTTTGATAAAGGAGGAATTATGAAAAATAATATAATGTCAGTAGTAAAATCAAAAAAGTTTATAATTATTTCTGCTTCGATTGTGGCAGCTGCATTACTCATAGCGGCTATAAGATTTTTAGGTTTGCAGTATTATATGTTTTATTTGATGCATGATTTTGATGAAGTTTTAGAGGCATTATTAAAAATAGCAGTATTTGCTGTAATGATAATGTTTGCTATTGTTTTATTCAAAAAAATAGATGCTAAAGATAATAAAGAATCAAAATCAAATGAAAGTGAATCTGATAATAAAAAAGATGTTATAGTTGTTAAAGAAAAAAACAGTAAATCTTCTAAAAGGCTATTTATAGTTATGGTTGTAATTGCTGTATTGGCATTGATAGCATTATTCATATTTTCTTCAAGATTCTTCGGAATGCATTATATGTTATATAATTTAGATGATATCATAGAAGGTATTTTCCAATTAGTAGTTGTTGTTGCTGTTATAGGTTTTGGAGCTGTATTTGCTAAAAAAGTCTTAGAAAAATTATAATTTAATATTATATATAATTATTAAAAAGTAAAAGCGGCAGAGTGATATACTTTACCGCTTTTTTATTTATTTTTTAAGTTTAATTTCTTATCAACTCCCCACCCTCAAGACTTATAGTTTTTATATAGAATACAAACTTTTTAATTCTTTATTATATCATTAGAATTTTTAGAAACCCACCCAAGTGGATTTTAAATTTAAAGATCGTACACCGCACGTATAGCAAAACTAAATATATAAATTAACTATAAATTATAATTTAAACTATATATAAAGTTCCGTTCACCGTGCGTTAATTTAAATTTTTAAATCATTAAAAAATCAATAATCAAAAGCATCTTCGTCTATATCCATATAGCTGCCGGAATAATAATTGGCCTTTTCTTTTATGAGCATTAATTTTTTAGGTATCTCCATTAAGAATGAAGAAGGAATCTGCTCCATTATACCAGTGCTTACCCTTCGTTTTTTTGAGTATGTAAGATAAAGTTTACGCCTTGCCCTTGTGATGCCTACATAACAAAGTCTTCTCTCTTCATCAATGCCTTTCTCTTCTTCAAGCGAAAAATAATGAGGAAAAACTCCCTGCTCCATTCCAGTCATAAATACAACATCAAATTCCAAACCCTTAGCATTATGAATAGTCATCAATGTTACATAATCTTCCTTATCATCATTGGTAGTTAAATCTCTGTATAAAGTATTTTCTTCTAAAAATGTTATAAGTGTGGCATTAGGCTCCATTGATTTATAATCGTAAAAACCTCTGAAAAGCTCTTTAATATTCTCTTCTGCAGTTATCACCCTCTCATTTCCATCACCTTTAAATATTGAAAAATAATCTATATCTTTTAAAAACTCAAAGAATAATAATTCTATATGAATACCTTCTTCGTTTATAATATCTTCTTTTATTTTCACAGCATATTCTTCTATAATACTTTTATATGCTTTTATATTTGAAATAACTTTTTTTGTAAGTGATGATTCATCAATATAATCAATAGCATTGTAAAGAGTTAATTTTCTGGTATTTGCAAAAGTTTCGAAATTACTGAAGCTCTTCTCACCTATTCCTCTAGGCGGAACATTTATAGTACGCCTTACACTGAAGTTATCACCGAAACCAGTCATAAGCCTTAAAAAAGAAATTGCATCCTTTATTTCAATACGTTCAAAGAATCCTACACCGCCCACTATTTTATAATTTATAGAATGAAGCCTTAACTCCTTTTCATAAGCTCTAGACTGACTATTTGTCCTAAATAATACCACAATATCCCTTGCCTCAAATCCGTTATCAAATAAAGATTCTATTTCATTAACTACACTTCTAGCCTCTTCTAAATCACTGTAGCAAATCCAATTTTCTATTTTAAACTCATTAGGCTTATTTGAAAACACATTCTTTTCATGACGATTAGCATTATTTTTTATTACACTCAAAGCAGCTTCTACAATATCTTTAGGACATCTGTAATTCTCTTCAAGACGAATTATCTTCGTATTAGGATAATCTTTTTCAAAATCAAGTATATTCAAAACATCTGCACCTCTGAATGCATATATACTCTGATCATCATCGCCTACAACTGTTAAATCATTATCTGCCTCCTGAGTTAATAATTTTATCAATTTATACTGCTGAGGATTAGTGTCCTGAAACTCATCTACCAAAATATATTTAAATCTGTTTCTATAATAATTTAAAACTTTATTTTCTTGTTCAAATAATTTTATAGTATTTAAAATTAAATCATCAAAGTCCATTACATTTTCATTAAGCTCATACTCTGTATATTTTTTATAAACATTTTCAAAAATATCTCTGTCGAAAACTATACCATCATCTATTCCATTTTTCACATTGGATATAAATCTAGTTATAATTTTCTGTCCTATACTCTTTGGAACTTCCTCTTCTTTCATTATTCTTTTAATAACTGATGATTTATCGCCTTCATCTAAAATAAGAAAATTAGATTTATAGCCTAGGAAATGTGCATTCTCTTTTAATATCCTTAAACATGCAGAGTGAAAAGTTCTAATAAATAATCTGCTTGGCTTAATATCCGGAAGTAAATCGCATACTCTCTCTTTCATCTCATGTGCCGCTTTATTTGTAAAAGTTACAGCCATTATATTTTCAGGAGCTATTTCAAGCTCATTTATAAGATAAGCTATTTTTCTAGTAATAACTAAAGTCTTACCACTTCCTGCTCCTGCTAAAAGAAGTAAAGGAGTTCCTGTATGCAGTATTCCTTCTCTTTGAACTTCGCTCACATTCTCAAGTATATTCATATTATGCACCTTAAAATCAAAATAGATTTCCTATTATATTGTATATTATTTAATATTCAAGTTATTATTATAGTAATCTTTTCTTATTGAAAAAACGATAAAAAAATAATATACTTAATAGAATTATTTTTTATATAACGGATTTTATTTATGAATAATGATGTAGTTTCTAATCCTTTATACTATGAAAAACCATATAAACTTCTATTTAAATACGCTACTCCAAGTATCATATCAATGCTTGTAGGTTCTTTATACAATATAGTAGATCAAATATTTATAGGTCAGGGAATAGGTATTAATGGCAATGCTGCTACAAATGTTGCTTTTCCTCTTACAATAATTTGTATGTCTATAGCATTGTTTCATGGATTCGGCAGTGCTTCAATGTACAGCATATTGTTAGGACAGGGAAATAATAAAAGAGCTGCTACATTTATAGGAAATGCCGTAGTATCTGCACTTGTATTAGGTTTTATATTTACTGTGATAGTAAAACTTTTTAATAAAAATTTCATGACAATGTTTGGCTCTACAAAAGAGGTTTTGCCTTATGCAATTGAATATACAAATATAACAGCATTTGGATTTATACCATTTATATTTTCTACGATGATGAGCCATATAATAAGAGCAGACGGAAGCCCTAAATATTCTATGATGTCAGTTCTTAGCGGTGCCATTGTGAATACTATATTAGATCCTATTTTTATATTTAAATTTGATATGGGTATGTCAGGTGCAGCACTTGCAACAATAATAGGACAGTTCATTTCATTTGCTATAGTTTTCAGATATTTATTCAGATTCAAGCATATAACTTTTGAAAGAGATAATTTTAAAGTTGATCCTAAAAACATATTGAAAATATTTTCTTTAGGTTCATCATCAGGTTTTAATCAATTAGCAATGATGGCCGTTCAAATCACTATGAATAATGTACTTAGCTATTATGGTACTAATTCCATATACGGAGGAAATATTCCTTTGGCTGTAGCAGGCATCATATCAAAAGTCAATATGCTTGTAATGGCTTTTATAATAGGTACATCTCAAGGAAGCCAGCCTATAATAGGTTTTAATTATGGAGCTCAAAATTATGACAGAGTTATAAAGACATATAAACTTACTATAACAATAACAACTATAATGGCATTTACAGCTTTTCTTTTATTTCAATTATTCCCAAGACAGATTGTAGGAATATTTGGGGACGGAAGCGAATTGTATTTTCATTTTGCTGAAGAATACATGAGAATATATATGGCATTAATGGTGATAAATGGTATTCAGCCTGTAACTGGTACATTCTTCACTTCTTTAGGAAAAGCATTCAAAGGGGCATTTATATCTATGACAAGACAAATCATATTTTTACTTCCTCTTATAATAATACTTCCTAGAATATTAGGCATAGACGGAGTAATGTATGCCGGACCTGTTGCTGACGGAGCGGCTTTGATAGTTACTGTTATATTGGTAAGCAAAGAAATAAAAAAATTAAAAATACTTGAAAAGAATAAAAGTAATTGAAAAAAGTTGCAAATGTAAGAAAAATAAATATACTTTATAAATAATGAATTTATTTAATATGTTTATTGGATTTATGTATGTCAGTTTCATCAAACCCTTTGTATTATGAAAAGATACATAGGCTTCTATTTAAATATGGAACTCCAAGTATTATATCAATGCTTGTGGGCTCTCTTTATAATATAGTAGATCAAATATTTATAGGACAGGGTGTGGGAATTAATGGGAATGCCGCAACTAATGTGGCCTTCCCTCTCACTATAATATGCATATTTATATCATTGTTTCTAGGTGTTGGAGGAGCTTCGCTTTACAGCATACTATTAGGAAAAGGCGAAAATAAACATGCATCTATTATCATAGGAAACAGCATTACTTTATCTTTTGTATTTGGTATTATATTATCAATAGTTGTAAAGATATTTAATACAAAATTAATGATAGCATTCGGATCAACAAAAGAAGTTTTAGATTATGCAGTAATATACACCGATATAACTTCTTTTGGATTTACAGCTTATATATTTTCTATGGTTATGAGTTATACTATAAGGGCAGACGGTAGTCCCAAATATTCTATGGCTTCAGTTTTAAGCGGTGCTATTGTTAATACTATTTTAGATCCTTTATTTATATTCGTATTTAAAATGGGTATTGCCGGTGCTGCACTTGCCACAGTTATAGGACAGTATGTATCTTTCTTTATAGCTTTCGCATACATATTTAAATTCAAAAATATTCAATTTGAAAAACAAAGCTTTATACCTGAATTCAAATCAATATTAAAAATATTTGCATTAGGTGCTTCTGCAGGATTCAGCAACTTATCTATGATGATTCTTCAAATTGTTATGAATAATGTACTTAGCTACTATGGAAGCAACTCTATATATGGAGGTAATATACCTTTAGCAGTTTCCGGAATAGTAGCAAAAGTTAATATGCTAGTAATGTCTTTTGTAATAGGAGCTTCTCAAGGAAGTCAGCCTATAATAGGTTTTAATTATGGGGCAAAAAATTACGGAAGAGTTATTGAAACATATAAATATACTATCATAATAACAAGCATCATAACATTCATTGCATTTTTATTATTTCAATTCTTCCCTAGACAAATTGTTTCTATATTCGGGGACGGAAGCGAGCTTTATTTTCAATTCTCTGAAAAGTACATGCGAATATTTATGATGCTTATGATAATCAATGCTGCTCAGCCTGTAACTGGAACATTCTTTAGTTCTTTAGGTAAAGCATTTAAGGGGGCATTTCTTGCTGTAACTAGGCAGACTTTATTTCTTCTTCCTCTTATAATAATACTTCCTAGAATATTCGGTATAGATGGCGTAATGTATGCCGGTCCTATTGCTGACGGAGCTGCTTTAATAGTTACTATTATAATGGTAACTATAGAAATAAAGCATTTAAAAAGTATGCAGAGTAATATATAATTTATTTTTTACTTTGAATTTTAAATACCGCACGGAGAGCAAAGTCAAAAATATATATTCATTTTTTAATTATAATTTAATTATATTATTTAAGTTTTTCTAACCGTGCGTTGAGTAGACTTTAAATTTAAAAAATGCTTGGGCGGGTGCTTTATTTCTAATGAGGCTTTAAATATAATTGATGTTTATATTTAAAGTATAGCAATAAATTTTAAAGGGCGGGGTATGTAAATTAAGTTTTAAAATTTAATTACATTTGCCCACCCTATAGGCTTTTTAATTTATCTTGCAATTTTAATTTTTCTTTTTTCTATTGTTTAATTTAGAAATTATAGCACCCACCCAAACGGTTATTAGGTTAAAAATATATTTAACGCATGGTGAACAAAATTAAGAATATAATAAAATTTGAATTATAAATTAATCTATATTTTAGTTTTATTTATTGTGCGTTCAATACCAATTAACAATATAATTCTATATATAATTTCATACTATAAAATTTACTTTATTATATTAAAATTCATCTGATTTTTCATAAAAAATTATGATAATTTCTAGTTTTTTTGAATAAATAACTTGCAATAGATATTTTTTTATATATACTATTAAAATGTAATGAAATTACATTTTAATTTGATAAAATGTTAATAAATGTAATATAATTACAAGAATATTTATAGGAGTATGTTTTATGCAAGAATTATCTGCTATAGTAATTCTAATACTATGTATATATACTGTCATAGGCGTATTAGATCAAATTTCTATACAAATAGGCGTATATACACCATTATTTGCTGCTGCTTTCACAGGTTTTTTATTGGGGGATTTAAAGTCTGGTCTATTTATAGGTGCTACTTTGCAATTAGCCACATTAGGTGTAGCAACTTATGGAGGAGCCACTGTTCCTGATTATTTATCCGGAGCTATAATAGGCACTTCTTATGCTATAATTTCGCAAAAAGGTGCTGAATATGGAATAGCTATAGCGGTTCCTATAGGACTTTTATTGACTCAGTTGGATATTTTAGGAAGAATGACTAACTTAATATTTCAACATAAAGCAGATAGATACGCTGATGAAGGCAATTACAGAGGCGTTGAGATGTGTAATGTATTGGGTATTTTACCATGGGTATTATCAAGAGTAATACCTGTATTTATAGGATTATTTTTCGGAGAAACAGTAATACAAACTATAAATAATTTCATACCGGGCTGGTTTATGAACGGATTAAAGGCTGCCGGAGCTTTACTTCCTGCAATGGGTATTGCGATACTTATGAGATATTTGCCTCTTAAAAAATATTTCTATTATTTCATAATAGGTTTTGTAGCAATAGCATTCAGCGGAGGAAACATGAGTGTATTGGCTGTGGCTTTATTAGGATTTGCTTTTGCTGCTCTTAATTATCACAGAACAATGGAAAAAGGAGCTATAAAAGAAACTGCTGGAGCGGCTTCTGATGATGATGAAATAGAAATAGACGGATAAGAATTTATATTAATTATATAGGAGTTAATAAATGGAAAATAATAAATTAACTAAAAGTGATATTAATAAAGTATATGTTAGAAATTTATTCGGATTTCAATGGGGTTGGAATTATGAGAAAATGCAAGGATTAGGATATGCTTGGGTAATAATGCCTGCCTTAAAAAGAATATATAAAAATAATCCTGAAGGAATGAAAAAAGCTTTAAAAATGCAATTAGGTTATTTCAATACTACTCCTGCAATGTCTCACCTTATCATAGGTGCTGATATGGCTTTGGAAGAGAGTTTAGGAGAAAAATCTGAAGAGGCTGTATCTAGTTTAAAAACAGGATTAATGGGGCCTTTCGCGGGTGTTGGAGATACTTTATTCCTTGCTATATACAGAGCAATAGTATTCTCCATTGCTTCTTATATAGCTTTAGACGGTAATGCTATAGGATTAATAGTTCCTGTATTTGCATGTTTAGCTGTACTTTTTTTAAGATATAAATTTACTTATATAGGTTATAATCAAAGTAAAAAATTAGCTGTAGGTTTTGCCAATTCTATAGCACCTATAACAGAAGGAGCTGCAATTTTAGGATTAACAGTTGTAGGCGGATTAATAGCATCTGTTATAACTTATAAACTTAATCTTACATTCACTTTAGGTGAAGTTTCTTTGGATATACAGTCAATGCTTGATAAGATAATGCCTTCTTTAATACCGCTTCTTGTAGTATTATTCTCTTATTGGCTTTTGGGTAAGAAGAAATTTAATTCTACTCATTTGATTGTTGTAATAATAGCAATAGGAATGGTATTGGGTAATTCTCAAGGAATGCTTGATTTTGTTATTGGTTTATTCAGTAAATAATTTTTTTAATATATAAAAAGGAGAAATAATTATGAGTATAGTAAATGCTAGAGTAGATGAAAGATTGATACATGGACAAGTTGCTATGGTATGGACAAATACTGTAGGAGCTACAAGAATAGCTGTAGTTAATGATCAGGCTGTAAAAGATGAAACTATAATAGCCGCTTTAAAAATATCAAAACCTGCCGGAGTTAAATTATCAATATTATCAAAAGCAAAAGCTGCAGAAAAATTTAAAGAAGGAGTATATGACGAAGATAAAATATTCCTAATAACAAAAAATATAGAGGATATGAATGAAATAATAAAAAACGGCGTACCTATAAAAACTGTTAATATTGGTAATGTAGCCAAAAAAGAAGGCTCTGTACAAATAAAAAAATCTGTAAATCTCACAGAAGATGATATAGCTTTAATAAAAAGTATGATAGCTGATGGTATAAATGTAACTGCTCAAATGCTTCCAAATGAATCCGATCAATCTATAGAAGCATATTTAAAATAAGAGTGGTAAAATAAAATGAATGCATATTTAATAATAAGAGATAAATACGAAGATTTTAGTAAAGCATACAAGAAAATATCTAATTATATTTTGTCAAATCCTAAAGAAGTTATTAAATTAACAGCTTTGGATATTTCAAAAAACTGCGGGGTTTCATCTGCTTCTGTGGTGAGATTTGCTAAAGATCTTGGATTCAAGGGATTAGATGAACTTAAAATATCTATAGCAAGTAAAAATGGTGATGATGATAATAAATACAATATCAATACTATAATATCAGCTGATGATAATGTAGAAGAATTATGCGATAAAATTATGCTCTTAATAAAATCATCTAATGAAGATTTTTTCTATCAATTAGATAAAAATGCATTGGAGAAAGCTTTTAAACTTATAAGAAATGCAAGAAATATATATATGCTTGGTATAGGAGCTTCATCTCTATCGGCTTATGATTTATTTCATAAACTTAAAAGAGCAAATTTCAATGCTTTCTTCTATGAAGATGCACATTTGAATGCTGAGTTTTTTAATTATCTTACAGAAGAAGATGTAGTTATAGCCTTTTCATATAGCGGCAGAACTAATGAAGTTATTTATCCTGTGAAAATAGCTTCTGCAAAAAAAGCATCTATAATAGCCGTAACAAGGAAGAAGACAAATAATCTTTCTAAAATGGCTGATGTTTTGATCACTGTTCCTAACAATGAAGAGCTTACTAGAATGGGTGCTATTACTTCAAAATATTCATCTCTTATTGTGAGCGATCTTTTATACTTTGGTGCTATACAGAAAGACTTTGAAAATATAAAAGATAATCTCATAAATACAAGCATTCTAACTAGAGAATTAAAATTAGATGATGAAGAATAAGTATATGGAGTTATAAAATATGGAAAATTTGGATAATCTTGTAACAGAATCTGTAAATGAAAATTCTAAAAATATAGATGCTTTAAGTACTATAGAAATGGTTAAAATAATAAATTCTGAAGATGTTAAAGTTGCTGAAGCAGTAGGAAAAGAAAGTGAAAATATTGCAAAAGCTATAGATGAAATAGCAAAAAGATATATAAAAGGTGGGAGATTAATATATATAGGTGCTGGTTCATCTGGAAGAATGGGTACTTTAGATGCTGTAGAGCTTACTCCTACATACAATGTTTCACCTGAAAGAGCTTTCGGACTCATAGCAGGCGGAAAGGAAGCTATGTACAGAGCCGTTGAAGGAGCTGAAGATTCCAGAGAATTAGGAAAAGAAGATTTAGTAAATTGCAAACTTACTAATTTAGATTGCGTTGTGGGAATAGCAGCAAGCGGAAGAACTCCTTATGTATTAGGTGGATTGGATTATGCCAAAGAAGTAGGAGCATTAACTGTGATGATATCATCAAACAGAAATGAAAATGTTGAGAAATCTGCAGATATAGTTATTACTCCTATAGTGGGTGCTGAAGTAATATCCGGTTCTACTAGAATGAAATCAGGAACTGCCGCTAAAATGGTTGTAAATAGTATTTCAACTGGTGTAATGATAAAATCAGGAATGGTTTATGGAAACTACATGGTTAATGTGCTTCCTACAAATAAAAAGTTGGAAACTAGAGCTATAAGAATGATATCTTCAATAACAGGTCTTGATATAGAAAAGTCTTCTAAATTATTTGAAGAATCAGGAAAATCTGTTGCCGTTTCAATAATAATGAATAAGGCTTCTATAGATAAAGATAAAGCTCAGAAACTTTTAAAAGAATCTAATAACATGGTGAGAATAGCTATAGAAAAAGCTAAAAATGCTTAAAAATATTTTTAGTTTATAAAAGGAAATTACTGTGAATAAATTTGACACTATATCATCTATGTTAAATGAGGCTTTAGAAAAAAATATAATATATAATGTCTCATATAGTTTTATAAAAAATGATGATATTAAAAATAATTATATAGGTATATACGGAACTAATAATTCTAATAAAGTTGATCATAATTGCATTTATGATTTGGCTTCTCTTACAAAAGTTATAGGTACTGCCTCAATGATGCTTAAATTATTAGATTTGGGCAAAATAAATTTAGATGATAAAGCTGTCAAATTCTGCAGTAATTTCAAAGATAATAATACCACTATAGAAGAATTGCTGCTTCATAATTCCGGACTTAAAGCAGATTTAGATGATAAAACCAATATAGATAGAAATAAAATATTTGAAAACACTATTATAAATAAAGAAAACTATCATAAAACAATATACTCTGATATAGGCTTTATTATATTAGGCTTTATAATAGAAAATATTACAAATCTCAATTTGGATAAAGCATTTAAAGATTATATTTTTAATTCAGCCAATATGAATAATACTTCATACTACCCTTCTAATAAAGACTACTGCATTCCAACTGAAATTACAGATAAAAGAGGAATAATTTGCTCAGAAGCTCATGACTCTAAAGCTCATGCTTTGGGAGAGATAGGAAGTGCTGGATTATTTTCTACACTTGAAGATTTAAATATTTTTGCCCGCTCTATATTAAATGATGATGAAAAAGTCTTATCTCATAAATCAATAAAAAAACTAATAGACATTAATATCGGAGAAAGAACTTTAGGCTGGGATAAGAGATACGGAAAATATACTTTATATCATACCGGTTTTACAGGAACTTCTATATTGATAAATTTAAACTCTAAAGAAGCTATGATAATTCTCACAAACAGAATTCACCCAAACAGAAATAATAATGCATATTTAGAATTAAGAGAAGAATTAAATAAAATATTTATGGAGGAATAAATGAAACCTAGTTTAATACTTATGAGTCATGGAAATTTTGCACATGAAATAATGGAATCCGCTAAAATGATATTAGGAGAAGTTGCAGGATATCATACTGTATGTATGGCTGCTGAAGACGGATTTGAAGGAACTTCTAGAAAATTACAAAGCTGTCTTAATGAAATTGAAGATGCAAAAGATATTATAATATTGGCTGATTTATATGGCGGAACTCCTTTTAATATAGGAAATATATTTTCAAAAAAAGAAAAAAATAAATTCAATATAAGATTAATAGCTGGAATGAATTTCGCTATGATATTAGAATATTTTTCATCTGATAAAGAAGATATTAATGAATTAGTTAATGATATAATCAGCACAGGTAAAGATGCTATATTAGAGCCTTCATTAAGTGAAGAAGATGATGATATAGATTTAGATTGATTAACTTAGTATAAGATAAAAAAGCATGAGATTTTTTTATTATCTCATGCTTTTATTTTTATAATTCAAATATTATTCAATTATTATTTCCAAGTAGGAAGATAAGAACCTAAGAAATTCTCATTATAAACTTTTTCTACTATTTCAGATTGATAAGTTGCTACAACTTTTTTGTATAATTCATTATCTTTATCTTTAGTTCTTGCAGCTATTAAATTAACAAAAGATTTTCCGCTGTAAATAGAAGGGTCATCTTTGAATATATAATCAGAACCAGGATTCAAACCGAAGTCTATAGCATAGTTTCCATTGATAACAGCACAAGCAACATCAGGTAAAACACCATAAATAGCACCAGCATCCATTTCTACTATTTCAACATTTAAAGGATTTTCTATTATATCGCTTACGCTAGGAGTATCTCCTGCCTCAGGTTTTACTTTAATGATTCCAGCAGCCTGAAGAACTTTTAAAGCTCTTCCACCATTAGAAGGGTCATTAGGTATAGCTATTTTATCGCCGTTTTTTAATTGTTTTACATCTGTAATATTAGTAGAATAAATATTCATAGCAGATATATAAGTATCAGCGATAGCAGTTAAATCATATCCTTTATTTGATACTTCATCATTAAAGTATGCATAGTGTTGGAAAGCGTTCAAATCAATCTCTCCATCATTTAAAGCCTGATTAGGTATAGTATAATCAGAGAAAGATACTAACTCTACTTTTATTCCTTCCTCAGCTAATTTTTCTACTATAGGATTCCAAATTTGATAATCAGACTCTCCTGCAAAACCAACTTTAACTATTTTTTGATCACCAGAAGAAGTATTTCCGCATGATAATATCATCAATGATAATATAGCTGATGATATCAATAATAAAATTTTTCTCATTGTCGCTCCTTTATAAAATTTTAATTAAATTAGTTTATCTAGATTATATTATTTTTTGAATAATTTCAATAAAAACTATTAATAATTGATGATAATTCCCTTTAATTTTCCTGATTCAACAACCTCTTTTATTCTTTTTTTATAAGCTTCTGCTATTTTTTTATAAACACCATTATCCTCATCTTCCAATCTTGCCACTATAAGATTAATATACATATCTGATTCATATTTACTAGGATCATCATAATATAAAATATTTGAATCTTTAAAATCAAAATTAAGATTGAGATTAACAAAAGCCCCATCAACAAAAGACATAACAGAATAAACATCATCAGCCTCTACAGCTACAAACTCTAATTGTAAATAATTTTCTCTTACATCATTTGTAGTAAAATTGTAATTAACATTATTCTTCTTAGTTAATCTTAATAATCCTATAGATTCCAATATTTTTAATGATCTTGATAAATTTACTTCATCTTTTGGTACTGCTATCTTTGAATGTAATTTTAACTGAGATAAATTAGTTAAATTTTCTGAATACATATTCATAGCCGCTATAAAAGTTTTATCTATAATACTCAAATAATAATCATTTTTATTTGTAGCATTAACAAAATAAGCGTAATGCTGAAAATGATTCAAATCTATATGACCACTATTTAAAGCTTTGTTTATTATAGAATAGTCTGAAAACTGTATCAATTCTAATAAAATATTCTGCTCTTTCATTTCATTAGACACATATTCCCATATACTCATATCAAGTTCGCCTATATATCCTATTTTTACCACTTCCTCTTTTTTACAATTACAAGAAATAATAAATAGTAATAAAAATAAAATAAATAATAATTTTTTCATTATATGAATCCCTATATATAATTATTAGTCAATCGCAATAAGACCATCTAATATATTTTTATCTATATTTTTCTTCATCTTCTGTCTATAGCTTTCTGTTATAAACTTATAAAGATTAGAATTTCTATCTTTTTCTCGGCATACAATCAAATTAGCATAGGACATCAAACCAGCATGCGAATATTTTGATATATCATCATAAAATATAATCTTATAATTTATATAGTCTGAAATAAATCCATAATTTATAACTGCCGCATCAACCTTATCCATATTAAAGTAAATTATACTTGCATCCATAGGTATAAACTGAATATTCAAATTATTTTCTATAATATTAGTTATACTATAAAAATTATTATCAAACCTTTCAAGCTTTATAATATTAGCCACTTCTAATACTTGCAATGCCCTTGATAAATTTACTTCATCATCTGGAATAGCTATTTTAGCATTTGACGATATCTGATTTATATTCGTAATAAATTTTGAATATATATTCATAGGTGCAACAAAAGTTTTGCCTAGAATATGAAGATCATAATTATACTTATTAGTTTCATTCACAAAGTAAATATAGTTTTGAAAAGAATTCAAATCTATCTCTCCATCATCTAATGCCTTATTTAAAAGCTCATAATCCTGAAAATACACAAGTTCTAACTTAGTATTTTCGATTCTAAGCTCCTCGTCTATCTGCCTCCATATATCATAATCAAATTCTCCTATATGCCCTACAGTTACAACTTCAGGCTCAGGAGTTTCACAAGAAATAATATTGATTAATAAAAAAATTTTAATAAATATTTCATAGTTTCCCCCCAACTAAAAACTATAAAATTACCAAACTGCTATATATACTCCTTTAAAATTTTTATCATATATATCCTTAACTTCATCAGATTGGTATGCTTTTATTATTTTTTTATATATTTCATTATCTTTTTCTTCTGTTCTAACTGCTATAATATTTATATAATTTTTATCAGTATAATTACTTGGATTATCCTTAAATATAGAATCTCTATAAGGATCAAGTCCAAAGTTTAAAGCAAAATTACTATTAATAACTGCACATGCTATATTTGGAAGCAAACCATATATAGTTCCAGCATCAACTTCAATTATATCTAAATTTAATTTATTTTCTTTTATATCATTAATAGTAGGATTTTGTTTATATATATTTTTTAATTTTATCAACCCAGCAGCTGCTAATACTTTTAAAGCTCTGCCTCTATTAGAATCATCATTAGGTATAGCAACTTTATCATTCTCTTTAATCTGATTAATATTTGTTATATTATCAGAATATATATTCATAGCTGCTAAACATGTATCTGCTATAGCAGTTAATTCATATCCTTTATCTTCCAACTCCTTATTAAAAAATGCATAATGCTGAAAATTATTTAAATCTATCTCCCCATCATTAAGAGCCTTATTAGGAGAAGAATAATTAATGTATGATACCAATTCTATTTCTATATTATCATTAGAAACTTTTTTCATCACCTCTTGCCAAATAATTTTATCCGATTCTCCTATATATCCCACTCTCACTATATGAACATTTTTATCTGCATTAGAGCATGAAACAGAAAATATAAAAATAAAAAATAAAATTATTCTTCTCATAGCATTATCATTTTTATATAATACAATTCTCTTTAATAAATTTTATAATTGAGAATTTGTTTTAATATATTAAGTATATAATATTTATGAATACATATAATACTATAAAAATATTATTACATATTCAAAGCTAATTCATAATTCTTTTTCATCACACTGCAAGATTCATTAAATAATTTTTTCTCTTCATCATTCATATTTAATTCAATTATCTCTTCAACTCCATTTCTTCCAAGCACAGCAGGAACAGAAGCATAAACATCATTTTGTCCGTATTCTCCATTTAGATACACTGAAACAGGAAGAACCCTATGCTCATCACAAAGTATAGCACGTGCAACTTCAGCTAAAGCAGTACCTATTCCGAACTCTGTAGAGCCTTTACCTTCTAAAATATCCCATCCTCCTCTTCTTCCTTTATAAGCCAATTCATTTAAATCGAGTTTTGAGTATTTATCTTTTTCTTTCATAAGCTCAAATAAAGGCTTTCCTGCTATAGTAACTGCTGACCATGCCACCATCTGACTTTCTCCATGTTCGCCTAAAGCATAAGCATATATTGATTTCTGATCAACATTAATTGCCTCTGATATGGCTCTTCTTAATCTTGCAGAATCTAATGTGGTGCTTGTGGATATTATTCTCTTAGGATCATAATTCAATTTGTTTTGTAAATAATGAGTTATAACATCAGCAGGATTAGAAATATTAATTATGATTCCTGAAAACTTTGTATTTTTTATTTTAGATGTTATATCTTTCATAACCTCTATTGTAGCACCTAAAGTATCCATTCTAGTTTGATTCATATTAGGCAAAGGTCCGGCACATACCACCATTATATCAGCATCATCTATATCTTTATAACTTCCAGCTTTTACTTCCACTCTATGAGGTAAATAAACTGTAGAGTCAAATATATCTAAAGCCTGAGCGAATGCCTTCTTCTCGTCTATATCTATATAAATTATTTCTTCAACTAAACCTTGAGCCGCCAATGCATACCCAACATGCGAACCTACATGTCCTGCCCCTATCAATACAGCTTTTCTTCTTTTTAATAAAGTTTCCATGAACAATTCAATTCCTATATATTATTTTTTATCAATGCGTAGATTTTTTTACTATAAAATTTCCAATAGCCTGTATAATTCCAACAAGTATTACAAGAAGTATTACAGATACATATATAATATCTAATTTATTTCTATAATATCCTGATTGTATAGCATAAGTTCCAAGTCCGCCTGCACCTACAGCTCCAGCCATAGCAGTGAGTCCTATTAAACTAATTATTGTTATAGTAGTTCCTCTTGCTATAGGAGCAATACTTTCTTTTAAATATACTCTAAAAATAATAGCTATAGGAGATGATCCCATAGACTGTGCAGCCTCTACCAATCCCGGATTAACTTCGGATAATGCACTTTCTATCTGTCTTGCAAAGAAAGGAACAGTTCCGAATATTAATGGTATAATAGCTCCTTTTACCCCTATTGCAGTACCCATTATAAATCTTGTAAGAGGTACTAACATAGCAAGAAGTATTATAAATGGTATTGCTCTGAAAAAGTTAATTACTTTACTTAGCACTTCATATAACAATATATTTTCCATTATTCCAAATTTTTTAGTAACTATTAAAAGTACTCCTAAAAATCCGCCTATGAAAAATGATATTATTCCAGAATAAAAAAGCATTACAAAAGTTTGTATTATACTTTGATAAAGTCTAGGTAAATCAGCCATAACATTAGGCATTAAATTATTCATCATATCTAGCATCTTTTATTACCTCTACATCTACATTTTGTTCATTAAGAAACTCTATGCTTTTTGTTATACCATGTTTTTCTTTTTCATGAAGTATAACAACAAGTCCCCCTAAAAGGCTTTCATCTATAAGCTCAACATTTCCAAATATTATATTGACATCAACATTAAACTTTCTTGAAATATGAGATATTAAAGCCTCTCCTACAGAATCTTTTTTATATTTTAATCTTACTATACATTCACCTTGTTTTAATTCTGTTATATTATGTTTTTCTTCTATAAGTGTGTATATCTTAGATACATTTGAAGTAGTATCTATAAAATCCTGAGTGATTTGATTTTGAGGATGAGAGAATACTTCAAATATATTACCTTCTTCTATTAAACAGCCTTTATTCATAACTGCCACTCTATGACATAATTCTTTTACAACACCCATCTCATGAGTTATTACAACTATAGTTATTCCAAGTTCTTCATTTAATTTTTTTAATAACTTCAATATAGATGATGTTGTTTGCGGGTCTAAAGCACTGGTAGCTTCATCGCATAAAAGTATTTGCGGATCATTAGCTAAAGCTCTAGCTATTGCAACTCTTTGTTTTTGTCCGCCGCTTAATTGCGAAGGATAAACATATGCCTTTTCTTTTATATCTACAAGTTCAAGTAAAGACATAACTTTTTTTTCTATTTCTTCTTTTGAAAGTCCTCTGTATCTTAATGGGTATGCAACATTTTTAAATACTGTTCTTGAACCGAATAAGTTAAACTGCTGAAATATCATGCCTATTTTTTTTCTTTTTTCTCTAAGCTCTCTAGGTTTTAAAGATGTTAATTCCTCTCCGCCTACATAAACTTTTCCTGATGTAGGTCTTTCTAATAAGTTTATACATCTTACTAAAGTTGATTTTCCCGCCCCAGAAAAACCTATTATGCCGTATATCTCGCCTTTGTTTATTTTTAAAGATACATTATTAACTGCATTGAGCTGTTTATTCTTAGCAGTTTTAAATACTTTACTGACATTTTCTAAAACTATCATCTATTATCCTGAAAATTAGATTATAAAATTTATTGAAAATAAAACCCATTTTTTCAATTATATATTTTTAAATATATCTGTCAATACTGATAAAATGTTTAATTAAAAAATACTTATTAATAAATAATTATAAGATTAAATGCGGTTAAATAAATTGCTAATATAATAAAAACTTGGGCGGGTGCTGTAATTTATAATAAAAACAGAAAGATAAATTAAAGTAAAAATTACATATTAAATAATAAAGAATAAAGGGCGGGGTATGTAAATAAGTTTTAAAACTTAATTACATCTATGCCCGCACTTTGAAAATTATAAACTGATTATTGTTGTTGTATACTCATCTTATTTAATTTATTGCTTAATCTATGTAAGTAATAAGTAATGAATATAAAAACCCCCATTACAGCAACATGATCCATAAAGAAAAATATTGCAGCTTCTTCAGCTTTAGGAACTTTGGCAATTACAAACATATTAATATAAAAACCTCTTTTTATAAAAGAAATTACTCCATATACTGCTATTATCAAACCTATCAATATATATATTTGTTTTTTTATATTTATAATTTTTTTGCTCATGTTTATAAATATTCCCCAATGCATTCCCAAATGTACAGACATCAATATAAATCCCCAATAACTGCAAACTATATGCATTTTTTTATTAAATACTTTGATACTGCTAAGATTAAGAAACTCTACTAAATCTCTATTAAATAATATACCGCTTATAACTAATCCAAACATACATATAAAAAGCATAACATTTATAAATGTATTAAGCGATCTATTTAAATTATATTTTCCTTTAGGCAGATTTTTATACCAATTAATATTCATTACATTATGAAGTATAAAAAATACAAAAATTAAAAAGCCTAAATATTCATGTATAGTTCGTCCTGTAAAATGATATCCCATCAAAACGAAATAAAGAACTGTCATTATTATATCTATAATTATTTTAATCCTATTTCTCATCTATAATTTTCCCCCTATTTACAAAATTAGTCAATCATCTCAATTATTAAAATAATATAGCATGCTATTTACTTTATTAGACGAATTAATTTGTTAAAAGTTTCCTATAATTTATTTTTTGTAAAAAAATTTATATATTTTTTTATTATTTATTATTGTTATGATATAATTTTTTAAAGCGAGATTTTTTATATATAATAAAGTCATTGCTAGCAATAATAAGAAATCCATAGAAATTAGGAATATAATTTCTATGGACTCTAGAGTAAATATGATTGAAAAAACTTAGTATATAAATAAAAATGAAAATTATTTGCTTGGTTTGAAAAAGTTTAATCTCAAAGCATTAGTAACAACAGAAACAGAACTTAAACTCATAGCAAGAGCAGCAAATATAGGATTCAAAAGTAAATCCTTACCCATAATAGCAGTTAAAAAACCTCCTATGGAAGAAGCTATTAAAGGCTCTCTGAATACATGCAAAACTCCTGCCGCTATTGGTATGCCTATAACATTGTAGCAAAAAGCCCAGAATAAATTTTGTTTTATATCTCTCATAGTTGCCTTGCTTAATTCTATGGCAGTTACAACATCATTTGTATTTGATTTTACTAATACTATATCAGCACTTTCAATAGCAACATCAGTGCCGCTTCCAATGGCAATACCAACATTAGCCTGAGTCAAAGCAGGTGCATCATTTATACCATCGCCTACCATAGCAACAGTTAAACCTTGATCCTGAAGTTTTTTTACTTCATTAGATTTTTCTTCAGGTAATACTTCTGCAAATACAATATCAATACCAGCTTCTTTAGCAACTGAATTAGCTGTGTTTTTGTTATCTCCTGTAATCATTGCGGTTTTTATTCCAAGTTTGTGAAGTCTGTTTATTGCCTCAATGCTTTCTTTTTTTAATTTATCAGCAACTGCTATTATTCCTAAAAGTTTATTGTCGTAGGCAACATACATAGGAGTCTTACCTTCTTTTGAAAGTTTATCCATATATGAATTATAATTTTCTGTGTTGATATTTTCTTTATTCATGAGTTTGTCATTGCCCATTAAAACTTTTTTGTTATCAATAAATACTTCTATACCAAAACC
Source organism: Brachyspira intermedia PWS/A (assembly GCF_000223215.1). Classification (NCBI taxonomy): domain Bacteria; kingdom Pseudomonadati; phylum Spirochaetota; class Spirochaetia; order Brachyspirales; family Brachyspiraceae; genus Brachyspira; species Brachyspira intermedia. The sequence continues at coordinate 30,700 of NC_017243.1, read as the reverse complement.
AGCTATGGCTTTAAAATTTTCTATATTAAGAAGTTTAATATTTTTTTCTTTGGCCTCTCTTACTATTGCCTCGCCTAAAGGGTGTTCACTCCCATTTTCAGCACTTGCCGCTATTAAAAGAAGTTTATCTTTATCATCAGAAATAATATCTGTAACATAAGGCTTTCCCTCTGTAAGAGTACCTGTCTTATCGAACATAACAGCATTTATTTTTTCAGAAACTTCTAAGGCTTCAGCATTTTTAAAAAGTATTCCTAGTTCAGCACCTTTTCCAGTACCAACCATTATAGCTGTAGGTGTAGCAAGTCCTAAAGCACAAGGACAAGCTATAACAAGTACAGATACAAATACTGTTAAAGAAAATACAAAATTATGAAGAGCTATAAACCAAATTATACCAGATATCAAAGCTATAGTTATTACAGCAGGAACAAAGTATGAAGAAACAACATCAGCAATATGTGCTATTGGAGCTTTTGAACCTTGTGCATCTTCTACAAGTTTTATAATCTGTGCTAATGCTGTGTCAGCTCCTACTTTTTGAGCTTTGAATTTGAAACTTCCTGTTTTATTTATAGAAGCACCAACTACTTTATCCCCTACACTCTTTTCAACTGGTATGCTCTCCCCTGTAAGCATGGATTCATCAACACTGCTGTATCCTTCTATTATTTCCCCATCAACAGGAATCTTCTCTCCCGGACGAACTAATACTATATCATCAACTTTTACGTCTGCAATCTTTATCTCTTTTTCTTCTCCGTCTTTTATTATAGTAGCAGTTTTAGGCTGAAGTCCCATAAGTTTTTTTATTGCCTCGCCTGTCTTTCCTTTGCTTCTAGCCTCTAAATATTTTCCAAACTGTACTAATGTTATTATAACAGCAGCTGACTCATAATAAAGATTTTCACCATGAGGATTGAGTCCCATAAATGCCAAAACAGTAGAATAAATACTATAACTGAATGCCGCAGTTGTTCCTATTGCCACAAGCGAGTCCATATTAGGTGAACCTCTGAAAAGCGCAGGAAAACCTAATGTATAAAATTTATATCCTGATATCATAACAGGTACGCATAAAAATATTGCTACTATAGAAAAAACTTGAGGATTAATATGATGCACCAAAAAACTAGGTATTGGAAATTTAACGAAACTTACCATAGGTGCCATTGATATATAAAATAAAGGTATGGAAAATATTGCTGATACTATAAGTCTTATTTTCTGCTCTTTTATCTCTCTTGCTTTTACGATTGCCGGATCTTCTTCTTTAGCTAAAACCTGATATCCTGCCTTTACTACAACATTCACTATATCATCATACTTAAGCTTTTTTTCATCGTAATTGAATACAGCTTTTTCAGTAGCTATATTAACATTGGCATCTTCAATACCTTCTGTTTTTTTCAAAGCTCTTTCTACTGCCCTTGAACATGCAGCACAATGCATGCCTCCTATTTTTAAAGTCATTTTCATATATAAACCCCTGTATAAAAACATATTTCATTTTACTATTTTTCACAAAATGTTACAACAATCTAACAATATAATTATAATAAATTTTTAATAAAATTCAAGTAGGGTGTATGGGTATATATAAAAAATAAATAAAAAATAGGCTATATATCAATATAAAGCCTATTTTTAACTTATTTCATAATATAATTAATTTCTTCTAATTTTTTCCAATTTTTCAGCTGTGATGTAATATCTGTAATTCTCACCTTTAAATAATATTATAATATTAAAGTCTGTTATAGAATCATCTCCAACTTTCATTGTCAATGTATAATCACCTCTATCATCAATTGTATAATATGTATGTTTCTCATTATCCAACTGAATATTATCAAAATGGAAAATATTTCTAATATGTACTGAAGCTATTTTTTCTTCTTGATAAATATCAACATATATCTGTATATCTTCAGGACCTGTAAGAGGAACTCCATCTAAACCTTTAGTAGTTAATTGAGCTTTTCCGCCGTATTCTACAATACCATCTAATATTCCAATAGGCGGCTCATTAGGTTTAGAATCTATATTATTATCTCCTCCTACAGTTTCATTATCATTGCTATTACCATGATTATTTGGTTCAGTAGACTCATTTTCACCGCTATTACCATTATTATCAGAAGAAGTATTATCTAAATTATTGTCTGTACTTCCTGAATTAGAGTTATCTTCTGTATTTTTTGTTACATTATTAGTGTTTTGAACAGGATTTGCAGGGTTATTCTTTGCACATGATACAGCAAATAAAATTATCATTATAATTAAAAATATTTTTGATTTCATTTTTTATTTCCTTATATTTTCTATATACTAAATATAATATTTATATATAAAAAGTAAAAATTTATTTCATAATATATTTATTATAAAATATCAAACTAAATTTACATTAATAAGGATAAAACTAATAAATTTAAGAATTTTGTTGAAAATTATCATATAATAGTAATGTATTTTTACTAAATGATAAAATTATATATATCACTGTAAAAATACATAAAATATAAAGAAAAATAAAAAACGAAATTATTTATACTAATCAAATAATTTATAATACAAATTATACTTTTATATTAAATCATTTATTTTTTAAATAATTATCAAAATATTCTATAGTCTTTTTCAAACCATCTTCCAATTTATATTCTGGCTTCCAATTAAGTTTTTCTTTAGCCAATGTGATATTAGGCTGTCTTTTTATAGGATCATCTTTAGGAAGATCTTTGAAAACTATTTCTGATTTTGAATTAGTCATTTCTATTATTTTCTGAGCAAATTCTAACACTGTCATTTCAGCTGGATTTCCCAAATTTACAGGGCCTATAAAGTTATCTGCATTCATCATTTTTACAGCACCATCTATCAAATCATCGCAGTAACAAAAACTTCTAGTTTGGCTTCCATCTCCATAAACTGTAATAGGAATATTTTGAAGCGCCTGTATAACAAAATTTGAAACTACCCTACCATCATGTTCATTCATTCTAGGTCCATAGGTATTAAATATTCTAATTATCTTTATATCCGTTTTATACTCCCTGTAATAATCCATCATCAGAGTTTCAGCACTTCTTTTACCCTCATCATAACAGCTTCTTATGCCATTAGGATTAACATGTCCCCAATAGCTTTCATTTTGAGGGTGTTCTAAAGGATCTCCATATACCTCACTAGTTGAAGCCTGAAGTATTCTAGCATTACAATCCCTTGCTAAATTAAGCATATTAAGTATACCGAAAACGCTTGTTTTAAAAGTATGAACTGGATTTCTTTGATAATGTATAGGAGAAGCAGGACAAGCAAAATTATAAATTTCATCGCATTCTATATGTATTGGCTCTGTTATATCATGTCTTATACTTTCAAAATTTTTATTATCCAATAAATGTTCTATATTTTCTCTACTGCCTGTGAAGAAATTATCTATGGATATTACATAATTTCCTTCTTTTAATAATCTTTCACATAAATGAGAGCCCAAAAAACCGGCTCCGCCTGTTACAATAATTCTTTTCATTATAAATATCCTCATATATTCATTATAGCCATAGTATTATAACATATAATTAAATATTTCAAAACCTTATTCTAATTCCCACCCTTTATATTTTCTATATCAATTTAAAATTAAAAATCTATTTATATTTAATGATTCAATTATAAAAGCATGCCCACCCTAGTATTAATTAGATTTACAACTAGCTTCACGCACGGTAAACAAATTCTCAAATATAAATAATATTTGAATTATTAATTGATTTATATTTTTTGCTTAACTTAGCGTGCGTTGTTTAAGCTATAATTTTAAAAACCACTCGGGTGGGTGTTAACATTTCTTAATAAACATAAAAGAAAGAAAAAGTGCGATTTCAAAACAAATACCTAAAAGCATAAAGGGTGGGGTATGTAAATAAAATTTTTAATTATAACATATATTAATGACAAAAATTGTCACTTTTATAAAAAATTACAAAATAAATAACTTTAAATGCATTAAATAAATTCCTTAAGGTTTTTTTATATTACCGTTAATATGAGCAGTTAATTACTAAAAAAGGAGTTATTAGTATGACTATAAATAGAATAAATAACAATGTACAGCAAACAGCACAAGTTCAAATGCCTGCTCCTAAAGAAAATATTGCAGCTCAAAATCCTACTAATATACAAAAGATAAGCCAGCAAGGAAGCGGTATGTCTCCTCTTTCAAGCAGATACACTTATGCAATAGGACGCGATGGTAAAAGATACGTTTTACAGCTTAGAATAGATATATCTTCTGTAAGAGCTTTTAGTTCATTAGCTTAAAATATATTTTTTGTATTATTTTTATATTATGTAAACATTTATACATTAGAAATATTTTTTGTAAGGATAGTTCTATGTTGAATATTAGTATATAAAAGCTGGAATTTAAACTTCCAGCTTAATAATATTTTATTTAACTAGATTTCTTTACTACTATTCTGTTGCCTTCTACAAGAATAACTTTTAAACTGCTGCCTTTATTTATGAATTCGCCTTCACTAACAGCATCATACTTCTTTCCATCTATGACTATATATCCTGAAGGTCTGAAAAAAGTATCGGCCACTCCCTCTTTGCCAATTAAATCATCATAAGAAACACTTGAATGATATCCAGAAGTATCACTATCTAATGTAATTTTATCTTTAAAATCTTTTGATTTAGTCATAAACCTTGCAATCAATATTATAAGTATGATATCTATTAATAAAGAAATAAATATCACAAAAGAAGCTACAGCTATATTATGTATTCCGAAAGAAATAAACACTCCGGCTACAATTCCAATTATTCCAAGTATTCCTGTAATTCCAAAACCCGGTATAAGAAATAGCTCAACACAAAGAAGAATAGCACCAAGTACAAATATAGCAGGTGCCAAAAATGTGCTGCTTCCTGAAAAAAATTGAATAAAGAAAAATACAGCAAAAGCTATTATAGCTGTCACACCTCCGACACCAAACCCAGGAGTTTTTATTTCAATATATATACCAGCTACTCCTATAGCCATTAATATACTTAAAACTAAAGGATTCAAAAGAAATTTCAATACTGAATCATAACCTTCTTCTTCTATATTCACTATTTCAGCATTACTCATATTTTTTAATTCTAGTATCTCATTTATAGAATTAGCTTTTTTATCAGCTATATTTATGGAGACTGCCTCATCAGCACTTAATGTAAGTAAAGTTTTATCATCTAAATCTATACCATCACTTTTCTTAGTTAAAACTATAGTTTCATCAACCATAGATTCAGCAGCTTTAGCATTCTTTTTTGTAGTTTCTGCAGATGATCTCATTGCAGCACGCATGGCACTAACCTCTTTTTCTCCTGCCTTTTTAGGTTCATTGCCATTTAAATATACAGGAGTTGCCGCACCTATAACACTTCCATCAGACATATAAATTTCTTTTGCACTCAATGATATCAAAGCCCCAGCAGATAATGCATTCTTATTAATATAAACCACTACAGGTACATTGCTTTCCATAATATAATTTTTTATAGATAAAGCTGAAGAAAGAAGTCCTCCCGGTGTATCAAGTTCTAATATAATCAAATCTGCTTTTTTATCATTTGCTTCATCTATGGCTTTCTTTAAATATCCGGCATACCATCTATTTATCTCTTGAAATTCCTGTTTTTTTATAACATAAACTTTACCATCTTTAGAATATAAATAATTAGAAAAAATAAAAATGCCCAAAAAAAGCATTATCAATATATTATTAAATTTTTTCATAAATCCCACTCTCTCATTAAATATATTATTATTTTAGTATAACTTATATTTTTTTCAAGCATAATTATAATATATAAGACTTTATTCTAATTCCCGCCCTTTTTTCTATAAAATACAATTTAGAAATTTCTGCTTAATCATTCTTATATGCCAATACTGAAATTATAACGCCCGCCCAAACTTTATTCAAATTTATAGTCTTTTCAACGCCGTTTAGTAAGACTATAATTTATTGATTAAATTATAATTAAAAAACAGCATATATTTTAAGCGTATTAAACCGGCGGTGAGAAAGTAACAAATTTAAAAAAATCTTGGGTGGGATGCTAATGAATTCTAATTGAGTCATTAAGAAAATTAAAAGTTTGAATTCAGATTTAAATTATAAATATAAAGGGTGGGGAGTGAAAATAAAGCTTTAAAACTTAATTATATACCCCGCCCTTTTTTCTATAAAATACAATTTAGAAATTTCTGCTTAATTATTCTTATATGCCAATACTGAAATTATAACGCCCGCCCAAGTTTTATTTATACTGTAGAATTTTTTCATGACTGAAGACTTATTATCAATGTACCTGCCACTATAAAAAGCACACCTATAATGATTTTTATATTCAAAGCCTCTTTTAAAAATATTGCTGCTAATATTATGGTAAAAACTATAGAAAGTTTATCTATAACTATTACCTTGTTAACATTTCCAATCTGTAAAGCCTTGAAATAAAAAAGCCATGATAAACCTGTCGCTATGCCTGATAATACTATAAATATAATAGTCTTTGTATTGAGATTTTTTATAGTCTCTATTGTGTTTATAGAGTTCACAGAATTTGTATAAAAAACTATAACCCAAGACATTATTAATATTATAATAGTTCTTATGGCAGTTGCTAAATTTGAATTAATTCCAGCTAAACCTATCTTTATAAGTATAGCAGTGAGAGATGCAAATATTGATGATAATAATGCAAAAATAATATCCATAGAAAAGCCTTTAATTTTTAATATAGTGTTTTTAGTATTATGTTTTTGATAATGAATTATTTTTTGTTCATAATATTTTTATGAAGATAAAGCACATTATCTAAAAGCATAGAAACAGTAACGCTTCCAACACCATTAGGCACAGGAGTAATATAAGAAGCTAACTTTGAAGCCTCCTCAAAATTAACATCTCCTTTTAAAGAACCGTCCTCTAATACATTTATACCTATATCTATAACAACAGCTCCTTCCTTTATATATTCTCCTGTGATGAATTCTGCCTTTCCTATAGATACGCATAATATATCAGCATTCTTACAAAGCTCTTTTAAATTCTTAGTCTTTGAATGTGCTATTGTTACAGTAGCTGACTTTTGTAAAAGTAAATGAGCTAAAGGCTTACCAACTATCTCACTCCTTCCTATAACAACAGCATTAGCACCTTCTATATTTATTCCAGACTTCTCTATTAAAGCCATAGCACTCTTTGCAGTACATGGAGCTAAATTGCTATCCCCTATAAATATCCTTCCCAAATTAACATGAGATATTGCATCCGCATCCTTTTCTATTGAAATAGTTTCATAAACTTTTTTCTTGCATATATGTTTAGGAAGCGGCATTTGAATCATTATTCCGCTTGTTTCTTTTTCTTTATTTAAATATTCTATCAATGTTAAAAAATCTTTCTCTGTTGTAGTTACAGGAAGATTATGCAAAGAACCTATCATTCCCACACTTTCAGCCTGCTTCTTTGCTCTTGTAAAATAAACCTCTGTAGATTTATCATCTTCAAAATATAGAAAATCTATTCTTGGTTTCTTTTCAAAAAGTTCTGTTTCCTTCCTTATTCTCTCTTTTATCTCTTTTGCTAATTCTCTTCCATCTAAAATATCAGACATATAAACTCCTAATAAAATTATATTGTTGCTTTTTATAATAATATAATGCCGTAAAATAAAATACAAGTATAGATTTTTTAATATTTATATTGTATATTATTTAACTATGATAAAAAAAATATTCATTATCTTTTTTACTGCCATAACTATAAGCAGCATGTCATTTGCTCAGAAAAAAATAATAATATTTGAAACAGACTATAGTAATAATTATAACTCTTATGCTGTTAAAGATATTATAATAAAAAACTTATTCGTTAATTCTGATTTTCGTATAATACCTTATATGCCTTATAAAAAAAATAATTATAAAGAAATAAAATCTAAAATTAAAGAACTCACATTAAATAATAATGCAGATTTATCAATAACCTATGATCTATTTAAATATAAAAACGGACTTGTACTTAACTATGTAATATTTAACAGAGAAAAACCTAATGAATGGAAAGAAAAAAATATATATTCCAAAGAAGAAAATTTCTTTGAATCTATTAATAAAGTATTAGAAGATATATGTTCCTATTCCCAAAAAAATAATAATCTTATAACAGAAAATGAATATATTCCTCTTATAGGGTATTATACTCAAATAGTCAATAGTAATGAAAATAATAATGATGAGAAAAAAATTTATGAAATGTTTTTTAATTTCTACAAAGACAATATTTATTTTAATATGGATTATTTAGAATACCTCACAGAAAAAGGAAATAGAAATTCTTTTAATGATATGAATATAATAGTAGAAAACATGGAAAAATCTTTGGATAAAAATAATCATTATTATTTATCTGCTTTAGGAGATTTATACTACAGTAAATATAAAATCAATGTTGAAAATGAAGATATAGAAACAGCCATAGAAAATTATACAAAAGCAGTAAATGCTAAAAATTATAATTACATATATTATAAAAAACTTGCTAATGCTTATATACTCAAAAATGATTATGATAATGCTTCAAAGTCTTATAATGAAGCTATAAAAATTTATGATAAAGACACTGCTTTAATAAAAGATGCTGTTTATTTACTTAAAAGAGATATGAATAAAAATGGAAATTTAGTAATAGAATATTTAAAGAAGATTATTGATATAAATAAAAATGATGATGAGGCTTTAGAAGAATTAGCAGGTATATACGAAAATCTTGGTGATAAATATAATGCACAAATCTATTACAATAAACTTCTTGAGGCTATTAATTATAATCTTTATATAATCAATAATGAAAAGCCTAATCCAGTACTGTACGATAAATACATAAAAAAACGAAATGATATAACAAAAAAACTTGATAAATTGAAAATATAATTATTATGTATACAAAAAACATATTTATTGTATAATCGAGAAAATACTATAAAGGAATAAAAAATGAAAATTATTAATAGTATAATAACAAATACCAATAATGTAATGTATGGTTATTTATTATTGGCGGTATTCTTTGTTATTTCTGTTTTCTTTACTATAAGATTGAAGGGAATACAAATTTCGCATTCTATACATGCATTAAAACTTCTATTTTCTAAACATGAAAAAGGAGATGGCGTTTCAGGATTTGTAAGTTTTTGTATAAGTACAGCTTCAAGAGTTGGTACAGGAAACATTACAGGAGTTATGGGGGCTGTTTCAGCAGGCGGACCTGGTGCTTTATTTTGGATGTGGATAATGGCTCTTTTAGGCGGAAGTTTAGCTTTTTCAGAAAGTACATTAGCACAGCTTTATAAAGAAAAAGATTCTCAAGGAAAGTTTATAGGAGGAGCTTCCTTCTATATAAAAAGCAGATTAAAAAAACCAATACTAGCAATATTATTTGCTTTATGTATGATATTCACATATACAACTTTTAATGGAGTTCAGGCCAATACAATATCAAATGCTTTATCAAAATATAATGTATCTGTTTATATCACAGCCATAATTTTAACAATCATCACAGGAATAATATTATTCAGTAAAAAGAGAGATACTATAACTCATGCATGTGTATTTATAGTACCTGTTATGGCAATACCTTATATATTGATAGGACTTTTTATATTTTTCAGCAATTTGCCTTCAGTACCTTTGGCATTTCAAAATATATTTGTGCAGGCATTCAAACCTAGTGCAGTTTTTGGCGGTGCTGTAGGAATTACAATTTCAAACGGATTAAAAAGAGGCTTATTCTCAAATGAGGCTGGTATGGGAGGTGCTCCTCATGCTGCTGCTGCTGCTCATACTTCTCACCCTTGCAAACAGGGTTTAATACAGATGTTCTCAGTATTTACTGATACTATATTAATATGTTCTATTTCTGGATTCATACTTCTATTATCTCCAGAAGCTATGAATGAAGTTAAAAATATGGAAGGTATTAATTTATTCCAATATGCTATGGAATCACATTTGGGAAGTTTTGGTTCTATATTTATTACAGTATGTATACTATTCTTCTCTTACAGTTCTATATTAGGAAATTTCTTCTATATAAAAACTGGTGCTGCTGCTGTAAAAGATAATTTTATAGCCTATATAATAGTAGGACTTATGACTATAGTAATGGTGTTTGCCGGATCATTGGCTGAGTTCAAAACTATATGGGGAGCAGGCGATATGTTTATGGGATTTATGGCTTTATTAAACATCATAGTTATGGTAATACTTAATAAGCCTGTGTACTTGCTTACTAAACATTATGTAAGTCAATTAAAAGAACATAAAGAGCCTACATTCCATAAAAACCTTATAGAAGAATTAAAAACAGATGATGCTATCACTCAATGGGATGATAAAAACAATTAAACAAAATTAATCTAATAAAAATGACAAGGGCTTACACTTGATTAAAAGTGAAGCCCTTTATTTTATCAAAACTTAAATAATAAAAAGTATTATATAATAACACTTCTGAAACTAGTATATCAATAATATTACTCTTCCTCTATACTATTAGGATCAATATCACTAAAATTTAAAATAGGCAAATCTATAGGAGGAAGTTTAGCCATAACTGAAATTTGAGCAGCTATAGGTCTTAAATAAGAATAAAGTATAGATATTAAATTTATAAATAATTTTTATCTATTCCATTTTTAAAAGAAAAAATACCAGCTAAACGAAACTGCATAATTCCTAAATCTATTTTATTTTTGTTGTCATCTTCCTGAAAAAGTTTTAATTGAATACCTAAATTAAACTGTATTGTATTATTATCATCTAATATACTATAAGAGGCATTGAATCCCAAACCAATACCTATAGTTTCCATGTTAATTGGATTATCTTTTTGTATAAAATTTAATTGAGTGAGTTTTACAGATTTAACAGACACTGAGGATTTTTTAGGCTGCTGTAGCTCCATTTATTTCTCCTAATTCATTAATATACATAATATTAGAATTCTCTATATCATTATAAATATCAAAATTTGGTATATAATTATCAAATTTATTAGTTTCTAATAATTTATATTTAACAATTTCTATCTTTTTATAATTATAATTAATTTCATTAAATATAAACGAATCTGTAATATCTCTTATATTTTCTTTCTTTAAAAGATCTTCAAAATCTTTTATATCCTTATACCAATCATAAAAATACTGACATTGTATTGTTTTATATATTTTAAATTTATTATGTACTTCATAAGAAATTTTATTTATAATTTTTCTTATATTTAAATCTCTTTTTATAAAAATATAAATTACATAGTAGTCTTCTTTATCAACTATTTTCAATTCACCTAAACCATTCTCTTTTAATTTATTTACATAATGATTTATAGCATCGTATTCATCTTGTATAAACATCATAATATCTCCATATTTAAAATGTATTTAAAATTTCGTAAATTTCATTAAATATTCTTCTAGCGTTATCAAAATCTGTGTCATTGCATAAATTACCAGAATATTCATAATATTCTCTTAATTCAGCAAGTTTTTCGCCTTGTATTAAATCGCTATGAAAATTTCCATTATTAGTATTTGCTATCCTATGCCAAATACTAAATATATGTTTGTCCTCATTTGTTTTATGATGAAAATTTTTTTTATCATCAGTACATATTAAATTGTTTATTAAATAATTTTTGGCTATTAGATAAACTCCATAATACCATCTTGATATTATTATATGTCTTAAATCATAAGAAGTTATATTAATATCAACTGTATCTGGAATAAATTTATTATCTAAATAATCAGCCACAACTATATTTACTTCGCCTCTTCTTTTCATAAAAAGATACCCTATAATAGTGATAATCGGCAAAACAATATATACAAATATAAAAAATATAAGTACATATAAGTTATAGTATATATATATTGATAAAATTGTCAAGGAACTAAAAGAGTACTTTTATGCAAAAAAGTATTAATTAAAGTATAAACAATAAAAACCCCAAGCATTATATAATAACGCTTGGGGAAAAACTATGATTAGAATATATTAATTAAAAGTTGACATCATTTCCATAGTAAGCTGCTTCTAATACTTTTTTCATATTAGAAACGTCAGTCTCTCTTGGGTTAGAGCCTGTACAAGGATCAGCAACGGCATTTTTAGCTATATCATCACATTTTTCTTTGAAGTGATCTTCAGTTACGCCGTTATCTTTATAAGTTTGTTTAATTCCTAATTTACTATTCAATTCTTTAACTTTATTTACTAAAGAAGCTGTAAGCTCTTCATTAGTATTTCCAGAAAGTTTAAGCATTCTAGCTATATCAGCAAATCTGTCAGCACAAACTTTTGAATTATATTGAATAACATAAGGAAGAAGTATAGCATTGCATCTTCCATGAGTAATATGGAATTCAGCACCTGTTTTATGAGCCAAACTATGTACTATACCAAGTAAAGCATTTGAGAAAGCCATACCAGCTAAACATTGAGCAACATGAAGTTTTGCTCTGCCTTCTTTATCACCTTTCACTGCTTTTTCTATATTATGAACAATCATATCAATTGCTTTCATAGCTAAAGCATCTGTTATATCAGTTCTAAGTCCTGCAACATAAGCCTCTATAGAGTGAGTAAGTGCATCCATACCAGTATCAGCAGAAACTGTTTCAGGCATTGTCATAGGTATTGAATAATCAAGTATAGCAATGTCCGGAGTAATCTCAAAATCTGCTAATGGATATTTGATGTTAGTAGAGTAATCAGTTATAACTGAGAAAGCAGTAACCTCTGAAGCTGTACCGCTTGTAGAAGGTATAGCTGCAAATATTGCTTTCTTTCTAAGTTTAGGCATAGTGAAAGGAGTTTTAATATCATCGAATTTTTTCTCAGGATATTCATAGAACACCCACATAGCCTTAGCAGCATCAAGAGCAGAACCTCCGCCCAATGCAACTATTACATCAGGATTAAATTCTCTCATAGCTTCAGCACCTCTGTAAACTGTTTCTATAGAAGGATCTGGTTCAACTCCGTCAAATATTTTAACTTCCAAACCAGTATCTTTTAATATTTTTTCGCATTTATCAAGGAAGCCTCCTCTTTTCATAGAAGAACCACCTGTAACAATTATAGCTTTTTTGTAACCTTTTAAGTTCTTTAATTCCTCCATAGCATTATCGCCGTAGTATAAATCTCTTGGAATTGTAAATCTTGACATTATTTAATCTCCTGCAATATCTCTTTATTGTTCTTTATTATAACATTTATAGAATTTTTGTCAATTATATTATCATAAATTATTTAAATTTTATGATAAAAAAGTATAATAAAAGATTATTCTATCTCATAACTTATATTTACATTCACTTTTCTACTTATTTTCTGTATATATACGAACAATAAAGATATAATCATTTTATTAAGCATCATAGTTTTTAAGTTCATGTATAACTGAAGATACAAAGTATAATCACTAATATGTTTTCTAAATTGCAATTAATGTCATAATACCACAATTATAAACTGAATACTAGAAGTTGAATCACATAAGCTATTATCAAACATGATATATATAATAGTTTTTAGTTTTATTATTTTTAAAATATTTCAACTGTGTTATAAGAATGAATAAAGTATATAGGCTTACTTTACTATTATTAATAAATTTGATTTATATGAAGTTTCTAACTAAATCTCTCACTGCATTACAAAAAGAATAATATAAATGAATTTTTATTTGTAAGCATATTCACAGACTAATATATTAATATTACAACATTTATAATAAATCTATCCAGTATTTTTTATAGTAAAATTATTGCATTTTTTCTATTCTATAAAACTATTATAACAACTATACATAATTAAAGAATATATAAATATTTCAAACTATATATTTATATAATACATTAACATTAATTTAAATCTAAGTATTTAGAAACAAGCATATATTTATAACATTTCATTAGTACATATATTGTAAGTCATAACAACAAAATTACTGCAACTGAATTATATTTAAAGTAGTATTAACAAGTAATAAATTTATCGTAAAATAATAATTATATAGAAAAGACAAATGATAAAAATTATGATTTTAAAAATTTAAATAATACATTATAAAGAATTATAAAAAATGTACAGAAGATAAAATATATGCTTTTCATGAAGTAATAGAATGCTATATAGATATATTAAATATAAAATAATTTTATATATTATTCTCTGCTAAAATTCTGATATATAAATTTGAATGGTATATAAATCTTACCATTCTCAGCATAATCATCCCATAAACCCTGTGGAGGTGGTTTTAATTTCTTAGCATACTCAATAGCCTTTGAGCATGAATTATCCAAACTAGTTTGACCATTTATAGATGTTTTCAAGAATTTTTCAAACTCTATATTTCCTTCCTCATCTATAGAAAGCAGTACCTCAACTTCATCTGTCCTTATAAGCCCTAAATAATGAGCCTGATTAGGAATAGTAAGATACCAAGAATCTCTTATAGAGCCAACTAATGCATAGAAATACCAAAAATATTCCTGAGCCTTAGTACCAAGCTGCATGCTTCCTGTTTCACTTGAAAAAACAACTGCTCTGTCAGCACCTTCCTCAAATGAGGCTGGTATTTTAGTATCACCTTTTATTCCCGGATTTTTAGGTTTATAAGTTTCTACTTTATCTCTTGATATTTCGTTCCCTAATTCTTTTTTTTCTTTAGGCTGAATTTGATTATTATTAGGCTTTATATTTTCAGTAGGTCTTCTTTCTATTATGGGACTATTCGCTCCATCTCCTAAGAAAGAAAAAACAGAAGTATCAGAAAATACTTTTGAAGGCTTAACATCTGTTTGACCTTTCGATCTCAATGTTTTATCAGATGCAAAAGGAGTATCTTCTTTACTTTCTTCCTCCTCTACTTCAGGAGTTTCCACCAAAAACATATAATTATCTTTTTTATATCTTTCTTCTGCTTCTTTTTTAGCTTTCTCATAAGCAAAAACTTCCTGCATTATAGAAGTATTTATAAAGCTGAATAAAAATATATGTAGTATAAAAGATACTATAACAGAAAATAGTATATCTTTTCTTTTTATTAATTTCTTTTTTATATTAGAAATCTTTTCTTTTATATCCATAAGATTAATTTTATATTTAATTAATATATTTTACAAGTTTTAAAACATATTAAAAGCTTTAAAATAAAATATTATTTTTAAAATTATTAGATGCTAAATATCGTAATTGATAAGAATTTATTTAAATTTAAAAAATGTTTCACATGAAACATTTTATTTATTGAAGTATTAATTATTAATATAGACTATTTAGCTTTTAGATATAATTTTATTAATTAAATAAATTTTATTAAGCCCGCCCTCCCACCCCAAATATAACGCACGATTTATTTAATTTAAATTTAAGGCAAATATATAAAAAGCAGATTCAATATATTATTAACTTACTAACCGTGCGATAAAATATTTTACATGAAGCTTTTTATTCTATAATAATATAGCCATTTAAAAAATTAATATAATAATGAGGAAATATCTAATAAACAAAATATACTATTCAAAAATTGGCTAATTATAGCTGATTGTTATAATAGTACATTTTTTTGGCGGGAAAAAGAACAAAAGTTTTGTAATGATTTTAATAAAAACTAATAAAGTTATATTTGAATATATTAGTTTTGAAACAAGTCTAATATTTTTAAGTTTCACGTGAAAACATTAGTATTTTAATGACTTATTTAAGATAGTAGAAAAATATTAAATAATTTTAGTATTTATCAAAACTCATAACTTTACAAATATATATTGTATACATTTAATAGCCATTGAATATACTAGTTTAAAAATGTTTCATGTGAAACATTTTTGATCCATGATTATTGTATTAATGAAAAGTTTAATATATAATAAAAATAAATCTAATACTGGAGAATCACTATTAAAAAGAATAATAAAGAAATCATCAATAATAATGATTTTAAAACCGATGAAGAATTTATAGAAGAAATAACAAGTAATGATAATAATAAAAATGCTGTTGAAAATGGCGTTATATATGTAGTTGCTACTCCTATAGGAAATATGGAAGATATAACTATAAGAGCTTTGAAAATTCTTAGAAATGTAGATTTTATATTGGCTGAAGATACTAGAGTGGCTTTGAAACTTCTAAACTTTTATAATATTAAAAATAAACTATTTTCTTATCATAGCCATTCATCTGAATATAGAATCAATGAATATATAAATGAAATATTAGATGGAAACTCCGCTGCTATAGTAAGTGATGCAGGCACACCTTGTATAAGCGACCCCGGTGTAAGCATTATAAAATTAGCAATAGAGAAAAATATAAAAATAGTACCTGTAGGCGGAATATCTGCATTTACTTCACTACTCTCTGTTTCTGGAATTTCAGGAAATACTTTGTTCGTGGGATTTCTTTCTAATAAATCTGGTAAGAGAAGAAATCAATTAAAAGACTTGTATAATAATCAAAAAACAATAATAGTAATATATGAATCTGTATACAGAGTAAAAGAATGCATAGAAGATATTGTTAACATATTTGGAGAAAAAACGGATATTGTTATCGGAAGAGAAATAACTAAACAGTTCGAGCAAATAATAAGATCAGAGGCTAAAAATATCCTTGATTTTTTTACAGATGGTAGTATACTAACTAAAGGTGAATTTTGTATTATAATTGATAATAGAAAATCTAAAGTATGCGGGGCTAATGCCGAAAATAATTCATGTAAGGAGTCAGACTATGACAATTGATAAAATAGGCGGCACATCAAATATACAACAGAAATCTAACATTAAATATAATGAAAAAGTTTCTAAAATGGGTTCAGATAGAATAGAAATTTCTAATGAATCAAGATTAGCTTTGCAAAATGAAAAATTAGTAAACATTATCAAAGAAGCTCCTGATGTAAGAGAAGAAAAGATAGCCGAAGCTAAAAAAAGATTAGAATTATATATGCAAGATGGTGCCCTAAGAGAAGAGGTTCTAAACTCTTTGGCTAACTCTATAATAGATTCTATGCCTATAGAATAATAAGACTCTTTTATAATTTAATTATTTCAAAATTCTAATCTTAAAAATAGTAAGAATAAAAAACTTACTATTTTTAAAAACTAGTTATCATAAGCAAGTAATTATATACATAATCAATTCTTAGAAAACTTATTAACCAATTCTACCCTATTTTTCACGCCGGACTTTTCATATATATTAGCCACATGATTATTTACCGTATTAAGCGATATACTTAATATTAATGATACTTCCTTATTAGTTTTACCGTCAAGAAGATATGATAATATTTCTTTTTCTCTTCTAGTTAAATTTATTTCTATTTCTTTTGAGGATTCATTTTCTGTTTTAATATCATCTTTTATAGTCTTTTCATTTTTCATATTATTGGAATTAGCCATTTTATTATTAACTATATTAATGAAATACCATGATAAATAACCAAGCATAACTAAATTCCACCATATATAAAATAATACCAATGTTATATCCATAGAACCTATATCAGCTGCTTCTACTCTATAAATTATAAGCTGATATATAAGAACCGGATATATTATTATAGTTATAAGTCCTAATATCTTCACTATCAACTTCATAGTTTTATCTTCTATATTTTTATAGTTCACAGCCCCTATTATAAATATTACTATTATAGAAATATAGAAAATAATACTGCTTATTATATACATATCAAATTTTATCAATATTCCCAATATGCCTAAAATAAAATGAATTATAGATATTGTAATATAGGCTATATTTTGTTTAAAAGTCCACTTTATATTAAGAAATCTATATAAAAATGCTGGTATAAAATAAAGCATCAATGACATTGCTATAGAGAAGCTAAAGAAATATAAAGTATTAAAAATATTATTGGACATAAAATACGGGACTGTTAAGAAACTTAAAAGTTTTATAGCCCTTATTAAAAGAAGAAAAGCAAATGTAAATAAAAATATTATATAATATTTAAGCCATGCAACTCTCTCTATTATATAATAGATAATAGAAAAAAGTATTGTAGAAAAACCTATTATAAAAGCAAATAAATAGGCAATTAAAAGAATATATCCTAATACATAATTCATAACTTATTCTTAGCTGGAAATATTATATTAATCCTTTGTTCGTTTTTTAAAGATTCAAGCCATATATTACCATAATGTTCTCTTATTATCCTATAGGCTGTATATAAATATAGATTGTTAAAATTGAAATTATCATAAGATATTAAAGGCGTTTTAAATAGCATTCTTTTTATATCATCAGGTATATTATCGCATTCAAAAGTTATAGATATATCTATACATTCCTCATTTAAATCAAGTATCTTCTCATCTTTCTCACTTATATTATCAACGCCGTTCATTAATAAAAACTCTTTATCTTCACCATAATTTATCAAACTATAAGATATATTCATAGATGTATTTACTTTTATTAAACTATATATAAAAGAAAATATATTAAGAATACTTCTCTTTATTTTATCCCTGTCCATTAAAACTATGCATTCTGTTAGTATTTTATCATCCAGCTTTATTTTAGTCCTTTTAGATTTAAATAAATCAAATACGCTGTCTAAAGCTTCATTTATAATAACTGATATATTTTCAAAATTCATATTAAGTTTAAAAGAGTCAGAATTTATATCATTAAAGTCGCTTAAAGATTCCATAGTTCTATTTATTAGAAAAGATTGTCTTACTATTGTGGCTCTTGATTCACTGCAGTAATTATTGGCACATCTTTCTAAGTCTATATATTTAGTTATTATACTATTGTAATTTTGTACATCATAAATTATGTTTGAAATTAAATCTTTTAACTTACTATTAATATAAAAATTCTGTTTCATAGTACTATCCAGAATAAACATAATATTTTAGATTATTATAACATATAATTATTAAAAATGCTAATTATAGAATATGAATTCAAAATTTGAATTCATAATCAAAATTCATATACTAAATTTTATATTGAAATTTATACAGTATTTTTTATTCAAATTTATCAACATTATCAACAAGTTATTAACATTACTAAAATAATTGAATTCATTATATTTTATATATTAAAATTCAAATTTTGAAGTATCTTTTAAATTTGTATTATATAATAATATTATATATTTAAATTTTTAAATAAATTTTTTATTATTATTAAGCTGTTGATATGTTGATAACTTTTTGCATATAAGAAGAAATTAAAAAAATGGTATAAATATGATGTTGATAACTATGTTGATATTAACGAATATAGAAATATTCAAAAATAATAAATTTTACTTTGAAATTCAAATTTTTCATAAAATATGAATTTGTTTGCAATGTTAATATTTTTTCATCATTTATTAACATCTTATCAACTAATTTTATTTTAACTCCCCTACTCTTCTGTATGATAGTAAAATTTTTCCAAAAGACTATTAAATATATATGCTTATACTATAGATCAATTTAGTTTATACTAAAAATTTTTAAGTTTGTCATTTTTTAGTCAACTTTTTCCCGCCGCAAAAAGTTGCAAAAAGTGCAAGTATAAAATTATTACTAAATAATACTAAAATTGTCTTACAAGTAAAATAATTTATTACATTTAAGTTCAAATATAGCCTTTCCGTACGATATTGCAAATCATTATGGATAGCCAACTATATATGCGGCTGATTACTTATTATTGTACAAGTATATAGCTTTATATTATTTATAAGTTATAATTTTTATCATATAGAATTATTTTAAAAACAATGCTTTAAAACATAATGTTTATGCCGTTAATAATGGTGATCAAAATAATTTGTAAATACCTTTGAAATTGTACTTGCAGAAGTTATAATCTTTGATATACTTTATATCTAAAAAATATTTTTAATTTTTACGGAGAGCATATGCTTAAAAAAATTATCTCAAATATCCTAAAAGAAGCTTTAAAAGAATATTTAAAAGATACTGATGTAAAAGATATAGAATCTTATATAGAAATAGGATATGCAGTAGATGATAAGTTCGGCGATTATGCTTGTCCTGTTGCTATGAGGCTTGCTAAAGTTTTAAAGAAAAACCCGCTTGAAATAGCAAACTCTATAACAGAGAAAATAGATAAAAAATATTTTGACAAGATAGAAGTTGCAAAACCCGGATTCATCAATTTAACATTATCATATAATTATATAAATGAATGTATAAATGATCTTATAAGCAATGATGATTATGGTAAAAACACAGTTGAAGATAAAAAGAAAATATTAGTAGAATATGTTAGTGCGAATCCTACAGGACCTCTTCATATAGGGCATGGAAGATGGGCTGCTATTGGAAGTGCATTATCTAATATACTTAAATATGCAGGGCATGAAGTTTATCAAGAGTTTTATGTTAATGATGCAGGAGAACAGATAACTAAATTAAACGAAAGCGTTAAGGCTGTTAAAGAAGGCAGAGAGATTCCTGAAGATGGTTATCATGGCGAATATATAAAAGATGTTGCCAAACAAGACGGAGTACCTAAAGATATTATACTAGAAAGTCAGAAAAAACTATTAGAAAGATTCGGCACTCATATGGACAATTATGCTTCCGAATTAAAGATACGTGAGGGCGGAGAGTTAGAAAAAACTATGGACTTTCTTGATAAGGAAGGACTTTTATTTGAAGAGGATAATGCTGTTTGGTTTAAAAGTACTAAATACGGCGATGATAAAGACAGAGTTGTCAAAAAAAGCAATGGTACATATACCTACTTCGCTCCGGACATTACATATCATAAAAATAAAATCGACAGGGGATATCATTATTTAATAGATATATTAGGTGCTGATCATCATGGTTATGTACCTAGAATCACTGCTGCTGTTAGGGCTGTTAGTAAAGATACAGCTTCTTTGAAGGTTATACTTGGTCAGTTAGTTCGTCTTTATAGGGGAAATGAACTTGTAAGAATGAGCAAAAGAACTGGGGATATGATTAGTCTTGAAGATGTTATTGATGAAATAGGCGTTGATCCTACAAGATACTTCTTACTTATGCGTTCATATTCTAGTTCATTAGATTTTGATTTAGAGCTTGCTAAGAAAAAAGACAATGATAATCCTGTTTATTATGTTCAATATGCTTATGCTAGAATTTGTAATATATTCTTCAAGCTGGAAGAAAAAAATATGTCTTATGATGATAATAAGGCTTTTGATATTTCAAAAATTGCTAATGAAAGTTCTTTAAAACTAGCTAAAATAATATTAAGATTCCCTGATGAAATATATGAGGCTGCTAAATCTTTAGAAGTTTATACTCTAATTAATTATACTTATGAGATAGCTGGTGCATTGCATAGATTCTATTATGATAATATTGTACTAGAAGAAAATGCAGAGATAAGGCAGGAAAGACTAACTCTTATTAAAGCGGTTAAAAAAATACTTGGTTTATGCTTCGACATAATAGGAATATCTAAAGTAGAGAGAATGTGGTCTGAAGAATAATTTTAATTTAAAATTATTTTTCCTAACGCACGGTTAGTAAAACTATTATTTATAGTTTAAATTATAATTCTAAATTTTATTCTACGTGCGTGTATATTCGCTTTAAATATAAAAAATACCTGGGTGGGCAGCTAATAAATTCTAATTAGATTATTAAGATAAATTAAAGTTAATATTAATAATAGAACTATAAGTATAAAGGGCGGGCAAATGTAATTAAGTTTTAAAACTTTATTATCACTACCCCACCCTTTATGCTTTTTAATTTTTTAAGTTATTTTTATGATATTTTTCTTTAAAAACTTTTTCAGTCATTATAACACCCACCCAAGTTTTATTTAAATTTATTGTTTATATACCGCACGATTAATGCTATTATAATTGTTATTTGATTTATGATTAAAGTAAAATTAAATGTTACAGTCTTTACACCGTGCGTTTATTATAATATTTTTTAATAAATAAAAGTAAATAATTTTATACAATTCCTTGATTTTTTAACTAAAATATTATAGCCTATTATTATGAATAAAATATAGGGGTGATCGCTATGGGTAAAAAACTTCCTCTAATCATTTTAAGCAGTACAATAATCACAGTATCAGCAGCTTTAATAGTATTAAAAAGAAGAAACGGCAAAGGCGAATTTTTTATCAAAAGTTATGACGGAAAATTTGCTTTGATATTTAATAATGAATGGAAATTATCTAAAGTAAAAAATGAGCTGAATGAGAATTCTAATTTAGAAGCTATAAATAATAAAAACGGTGTATGTTTTATAATGTTCTCTAAATCTAAAGAAGACTTAAATAATATTAGTTTAGAAGAATATAATACAAATATTCTGCATAGCATAAATGGAGAAAATATTATATATTCTAATAAAATTAAAGTTAATAACAAAGAAATGTATATAACAGAATTTGATTCATATTATGAAAATACATTAGTTCATTATCTTTTATATACATTGGAAACAGAGAATTATTATCATCAAGTTATGGTTGCTTTAATAAAAAATGATAATAAAAAACAATTTAAACAGATTAATAATATTTTATCTACAATAAGAGAGTTATAATATAAACTTTAAATGAAAAAGATAATATTAATTTTTTTCCTAAGTATTTATACAATAGCTGTAGCCGAACAGAAAATATTTGTATCTACCAAATTAAAAGGTAATGATTTAAGAAAAGAGATTCTTAAATGGGTAAAAAATGAAGCCAGAAATAATAAATTCAGCAGCTATGATAATGGACTTGTTTATTTATTCTTTGTATCTAATAATGTAATAAATAATAATTCATTATGCTTTGATATAAATTTTCATTTGGAATATGATAAATTTATCGTTAACTTTTCTAATACTAAACTTATAAATAATAGTACCGGAGATACTAAAGATTTAAAATTCAGCACTTGGGATACTCTTACCAATAGCGGCTGGTTCAAAGAATATAATGAAATAATATCAAATATTATAGATGAACTAGAAAGTATAGTAAGCTGATTAAAT
Organism: Brachyspira intermedia PWS/A; assembly: GCF_000223215.1. NCBI lineage: Bacteria > Pseudomonadati > Spirochaetota > Spirochaetia > Brachyspirales > Brachyspiraceae > Brachyspira > Brachyspira intermedia. Next base: position 7,534 of record NC_017243.1, on the reverse strand, counting down.
ATCTATACCTAAAAACTGCTTAACTAAAAGCCCTATTAAAAAACTTATTCCTGCAACTGTTAAACTAATTCCAGCCATCTCAATAAATCTTTTTTTGAAAGGTAAACTCTTAGCAACAGATATATAATAAGTGAAGAAAAATATTATTAATACAACTATACAAAGCATAGTAATTAAAGCATATAGATAATGATTGCTTGGAAAAATAAGATAAGGCAATATTAAGAGTGTTACAGTTATTAAATACATTATCCCTGTGTATGAACATGATTTAAAAGCATTTTTATCACCTTCGGCTTTAGCAGATAAATATTCAGAAGAAGCCATAGATAATGTAGCTGATATTCCTGTTATGATTCCTGATAATGCAACTAATTTATTATTTTGTAATGCGAAACTTAAACCTGCCAATGTACCGCTTATCTCAACTAAAGCATCACTCAATCCCAAAACCATAGAACCTGCATATTTAAGCCTGTCTTCATCCAATATGGATATAAGTTTGTTTTCATGCTCATCTTCATCAAAAGCTATCTTTTTGGCATCAGGAACTTCGGACACTATTTTTGAGTATATATTCTCTGCGTTCTTCTCCCCTCCTTCCATTATCTTTATTACAAATGTATATCCTAATATAAAACTCAATATAAAATATTTTAATACTTTTAATCTTTGAGGCTTTAATTTTTTATTTGTGTATTTTTCTAATATTTTTGAATGAGCATATTCTTCTTTTGCAATGTTTTCCAATACTTTTCTATCATCTTCTTTTTTTACAAACTTAACAAGATTTAAATAAACAGCATGTTCAGTAACCTCATTTTGCTGCATTTCTAATAAAAGTTTCATAGTGCTTTTAGAAATATTATTATCCATTTTCATTTCCAATAAAATATTTTATTATTATATTATAATATATAATAAAAATATAGTATATAGTAATAAATTAATTTTTAATATAAATCTTATTTTTATAAAAGTAAACTAATAATGCAGCGAATATTGTAAGCAGCATTCCTATTACAGAATAAATATCTACTCTTTCTTTAAATAAAAATACACTGAAAATATATGAGAATATTACACCAGTATAATTATATATGCTTACAGCAGAAACAGGGGCTTTTTTATATGCTATAGTTAAAAAGAATTGTCCAAATCCTGCAAATATTCCTATAAGCAAAAGTAATAACACTTCAAACAAATTAGGTACTACAAAACTTTTCACAAAGAATAATGAGAATATACATGAAAATAAAGAAAAATAAAATATTATTAATGAGTTGCTTTCTTTTCCTTTTAGAGAGCCTATTATAGCATAAGAAATACCTGCAAACATAGCAGCAGATAAAGCGATAACAGCTGGAAAAACATTTGAGTTCATAGTAGGCTTTATTATAAATATAGATCCTATTGCAGCAATAATCATTCCAAGCCATTGCATTTTTAAAACCTTTTCTTTGATCAAAATAAAAGCAAAAAAACTAGACCAGAAAGGGGAGGTTTTTTGAAGTACTGAAGCATCAGCAAGCACCATATTATTAGTAGCATAAAAATAGCATATAATACCTAAATATCCTGAAACACTTCTGCATACTATTGATAAAATATTGCTTTTATTTGGAAAAGGTCTTTCTTTATCTTTAATCATAACAAAGGCACTTATAAATAATGTTATAAAGTTACGGGCAAAAACCTGTTCCATTACTGGTATATTAGAGCCTGAAATTTTTACCGCTATTTCCATTATACTAAATGAAAGTGCAGAAAATATTATAAATAAAGAACCTAATTTTATATTATTATTTGAATCGTTAATCATAGCATTTAATATTATATTAAAATAGTCTAAAAATCAATGATTATATATCAGTAGTTTTATGAGATTTTTTTTTCAAAGCTAAATTAAATATAAAAGGGTAGGGTAGTTGAATAAGATTTTAAAATTTAATTACATATGCCCGCCCCCAATACTTTTAAACATCAATCTGCAATTTTAATTTTTAATTTTTTATTACTTAATTAGAATTTATAGCACCCGCCCAAGATTTATTTATTTTTTGATTAACTTACCGCACGCATAGTTGTATTTTTGATTATATAAAAATTAAAAAATAATAGTGTAGTTAATAATATAAATTCTGCTTACCGTGCGTTGTATTAATTTGAAATTGGCATAAAACTATATAAAATAACAGTATTTATTCTTTTAATAACTCTAATTTATATTATTAATATGACTCTATTTTTTATTTAATAAATTTTGTAAATTTACGATACTCTAATATAAGAATCATATACTTTGAAGACGTAATTAATTATGAATGAGAATATTTTAGTAGTAGAGCATAGAGCAGACCTTTTGGATAGGTTTGTCGATATATTAAGAGAAAGACATTATAATCCTATAGCAACTAAATCCAGAGCACAGGCAGTTAATATTTCCAATGAAAGTACATTAGATTTGATACTTTTGGATGCTGATATTGGGGACTCTCAAGGTTTACAGCTTCTTGATACTTTCAAAAATCAGGAATCAACCAAAGGAACTCCTGTAATTCTTTTAAGTACTCCTTATAGAAAAATGGAATTTATAGAGGAAGCTATAAATTTGGGAATTGATGGGCTTATATTTATACCTTTTGATGAGATGGAGCTTGTTGTAAGGGTTAATAGCTGTTTAAAGTATAGAAAATTATATGTAGAACATCAGAAGCTAATTAAACAGGCAGATTATCTTCAGAATTCTTTAGCTGATATGACAGAAGTTTCTAATAGAAATTATCAGTCGTATAAAGATGCACAGAAAAAATATGATGATATATTGAATGTAGATTTGGAAACAGGTCTTTGGAATAAAAAAGAGTTTTATGAACAGTTTTCAAGGCTTCTTTATGAAACAGTAAGGCATGAAGAAACCATAGTGCTTGCATGCTTTTCTATAGACGGACTTGATAGTATTATAAGCGAGTATGGAATAATTGCAGCCGAAGAAATAATGCTTAAATTCACAGAGGTTCTTAGAAGGACAACTAGAAGGGAAGACATTTTAGCTAGATTTGATAATAATGAGTTTATGGTTGCCTTCAATAGAATGAATATAAGATTATATGATAAAAAGTTAGAAGAGATAAGAAGCTTTGTTGATAAGAATGAACTTGAATATAACGGTATTATAATTAAGTATACAATATCAGCCGGAATATCGTATACAGCATATAAAAAGAATTATCATATAGAAGGTATGGAGAAAGAAATAGCACCTGTATTATTAGCTCTTCATAATGCTAAAAGACGTGGATTTGCTAGTTTATTTGTACATCCTACTTTGATAAAGAAATAATATTTAAAGGCATTATATGATAATCAATCTCGATAAAAATAATTCTGAAAGTATAGAGTATGCAGCTAATGAGGTTATAAAAGTTATTAATGGTGGCGGAATAGTTGTATCCCCAACAGATACGGTTTATGGAATGCTTGCCGATGCTTTCAATACTGATGCTATAAATAGAATATATACTATAAAAGATAGAGAGAAGAATAAGCCTCTTTTAATATTATCAAAAGATTTAGAAAGCGTAAAAAAATTTTCTAATAAAGAAGTTCCTGATATAATAAAAAAGAATATACCTGGAGAATTAACTTTCATTGTTCCTCTTTTAGAAGAGTTAAAAAATAGATTCACATATTTAAAAGACACTGTAGCCTTAAGAATACCGAATGATAAATATATGCAGCTTATATTAAAAGGCACTAATCCTTTGGTAGCTCCTTCAGCTAATCCGAGCGGTTACGGTGTTATACTTGATGGCAATGAATTAGCAGAGCTTTACAAAGACAAAGCCGATTTAATAGTTAATGCCGGAGTATTAGAAAATAAAATGCCTTCCACACTTTATGACTGCTTAGAAAATAAAGTACTTCGTCAGGGCTCTGTTCATTTGGATATATGATTCAATATATATAAATTAAGTCTAGCATTTTTTAATTATCAATTTTCTTATAAACCACATCAATATTTATTTTAATCTAATAACGATAGTTGAAAATAATAAAATATGTTATATCATAATTTAATAAAATATAAATGGAAATAAATATTATGAGAAATTTTGATTTTTGGCATTCAACATATAAAATAGTATCTAAAGGATTTGTATGTTGGAATTGTGAAAATAATGTTGCTTCTGAAAGGGGGATTTCATCTGATAACGGACATTCTTCTGTTTTAATATGTCCATATTGTAATGCTCCAAATATAATACTTCCTAATGGATATAATTTAGTAAAACCGCTTTATGGTAGAGATATAAAAAAATTACCAGCAGGTATAAAAAATATTTATGATGAAGCTAGAAAAAGCATGCAAGTAGAAGCATATACAGGTGCTGTTATGCTTTTAAGAAAAATTTTAATGAATATATCTGTGGATAATGGAGCTGAAAATGGAGAAACTTTTAAATATTATATTAATTTTTTATATAACGAAAATCTTATACATAAAAAGCAAAAATCACTAATAGATAAAATTCGTATTGTTGGAAATGAAGCCAATCACCAAATAGAATCTATTACAAAAGAAACAGCGGAGAATGTTTTTAAATTGACAGAACATTTATTGTTAAATAATTATGAATTTACAGATGATGATATTTAACTATCAATTTTCTTATAAACCTCATCAATACTGCTTTGAATCTAAATAGTCATCATTAAATTTTTTGTTTTAATTTACGCACGGTGAATGCCTCTTATATAATAAATTTAAATCATAATTGTAAATTAAACTATATTATAAATTTTGTTCTGCGTGCGGGGTATAGTATAAATATTTTAAATGAAGTTAGGGGAGGGTGGGCGGGCAGAGTAAATTTTTAAAATAAAAAAGGCTTACTATTATAATATAACAGCAAGCCTAATAAAAATATATATAACTTTTAATTAGCAGCAGAATCGTTTTTTATACCTGTTAGAGATTCTTCTATGGTTGTATCTGAAGATGTTCCTTCTTCTCCTATAACAGATTTTGCAAGATTCTTTATTTTATCGCTGGCAGATGAAGTGGCTAATGTTTTTATAGCTTCATACATATTTCCTGTAGGTGCTGATTCTTTATATAAATTAAGTATTTCCATAGTGATCGCTTCTGAATTATCATTTTTAAGTCTGTAAATTAGAAGCTCTTCTATTTCAGGTTCAGATTTATAATTTGATAAAGCCTTAATAGCATAAATACGTACAGAATCACTATCATTTTTAGCAGCCTCTATTACATCCTTTTTTACATCTCCATAAGCACTATACTCTGGGAGTACATAAATAACCCTTGCTGTAATTTCAGGTAAATCTTCAGCAAGAAGTTTTTGAAGTATCTCATAGTTTTCAGCACTAGGATAAGCACCCAATGCAACAACACCCATATATCTAACTAAAGCAGGTTCTCCAGCATTTTGAGCCGCATTCTGACAAATCTTTTCACCTTTAGTGTTTTTAGTTATACTGAAATATCTTAATATCTCAACTTTAGTACTTGATCCAACAGTATTATTTGTATATATCTCTAATAAATAATCTGCCGCCATCTCTGATTTTATAGCACCCAAAGCATTTACCATACTGTCTAATACAAGCCCTGAAGCATTTGTAATTTCTGACATTATAGGAACTTCATATTGAATGTCAGGATAAATAGAACATAGATAATAAGCATCTTTTCTTACACTGTCATTTTCATCTTTAATGGCATATTCTATTATAGATTTTGCATTATCATTTTTATTTTGTTTAAAGAAATTGATAATCTCGCTTTTTACTCTGTTATTTTTTTCTTCAGGATAATGACTTGCAAGCATTGCAATATCAGCTTCATTTTTTGTTCTTTTTATTTTGGCAATAGTGGCTATTTTTTGAGTAGGAGTTCCAAATTTAAAAGCCTTTTCATATTCAGCATTGATAAGTCCGGATGATTCTGTAGTTGAAGTATTTGTTGAAACAGTAGGAGCTGTAGGAGCTTCATTAGTAGGACTTTCTGGAAAGGCTTTAAAATTAATTAGAATAGTTAATAATAAAGTGCAAACAATAATATTTCTCATAAAATAAAAATTTTCCTTAAAGTTTATAATAAAACCTCCCTTAAAATATAAATAATAAAGGAGGTTTGTTTTTTGCTATTTTATAATACAATCAATTTCCCTGATATGTACTTTCGCTTCTTACATCCAAATTAGAAATGTAAGTATTATATTTTACTAAGTCTTGATCATTGGCTATTATAACAAACTCATATCTTCTAAGTTCATTTTGAGTAGGATATTCAGGAAGAGCTTCACCAAGGGGACTTTCTATAACTCTTTCAGAAGGTATTCCTTTAGCCAATAAGTATGCCTTACCGTTTTTAGCTCTTACAACAGAAAGATTATAATTATAAGGATAAGCCTTTCCTCTGTTGCTAGTATGAGCTTCCAAAACTATATTCACATTAGGGTTCTTTTCTAAAAACTCTACAACCTGATTGAATGACATTTCAACATATGGAGGCATATTAGTTTCTACGAATTTGAATATTACCTTTGGAGTAGTTTCTAATATTCTTCCTCTTTCAGTATCTCTTATAGAAGTATCCATAGGAAGATAAAGCTCTTCAGAACCAGATGCCAATGTTTCTGTGTCTGATTGTGTATTTGTGTCAGCTACTACTTCTTCAGGCTTAGGTTTTTCTTCTTCTACAGCTTGAGGCTCATCTGCTATTACTACATCTTCAGGTGTTGTATTTGTAGGCGTACTTTTACATGCTATGACAAAGATCAATAAACTAAAAATCAATAAAACTTTTTTCATTATTTGCTTAAACCTCGACATTAATTTGTTTCTTTATTAATGTCGACAGTTTTAGCAAAATCGTTATACTTTTTCAAATCATCTTCAGTCATTATTATTATAAATTCGCTTCTTCTATTTTCTTTTAGAGTAGGATATTCAGGCAAAGCCTCTCCGAAAGCATTTTTTAATAATTTGCTGTTTTCTACACCTAATTTTATTATATAGTTGAAGCTTTTATCAGATCTTCTTTGAGATAGAGTATAATTATAAGGAGCAGGACCTTCTTTACTAGAATTTCCTTCTACCATTATTCTTACACCAGGATTATTATTTATTATTTGATAAACTAAATTATAAGCCTCTTTATAAGTTCCTATTTCTATAGTGTTATCAAAACCAAATTTTACATCATAAGTAGAACCAGGCTTACCAACATCAGCTTTAGATTTAGGATCATGAAGTACTAATACTTTTCCTCTTGGAGTTTCTCTTACGCTAGCTCCATCAGGAAGGTTAAGGCCTTTAGCATTTTGATTATTTGCTTCAGTTGTTTTGAATCCGCTATTATCTTCTGGACCAGTAGCAACAGGGGCACTTTTACATGCAGCTGCTAGGATAACTACTGACATAAGTAAAAATATTTTTTTCATAATTATATTTCCTTGAATATCATATTTGTATACTATTACATTAAAAAATAATTAACATAATA